>CAVZKI010000001.1:0-152119 GCA_963775905.1 Nitrospirota bacterium
AGCTGCTCGAAACCCGCGGCTGGTAGCCCCGCCGCGTCCCTGACCGGCCGGCTCCCGCCGGGCGGAGCCCGGCTCCGCCGGCCTCGCGCGCCTGAGAGGCACGCGGCTCTCCGGGTCTGTGCTCACGCACTATCCCCTCCGGCCGCGCACTCTCAGCCACGCGTCAGGAACCCGGCGTTTCGGAGCGTGCCCCGGCCTGTACTGATCGCCATTGAAACCCGCCGTTCGCCGTGGAACTCTCGTTGTGCACTCGGCGATCCGTCCGGTGCGACGACAGGGGAGGAAAGGTGAAAGCGATTATTGGCCTGCGCGGCAGGCGCATGGCATTGGCGGCAGTCGGCGGCCTTCGTGGTCGCGGGCAGCATCGCCTACGCAGCAATTCCGGACGCCGGCACCGGCGTCTACCACGCGTGCATGAAGAAGAACGGAACGATCCGGATCATCGATCCGGCCGTGGGGACCGCTGCAAGCCTTCCAACGAGGTGGAGATCACCTTCAATCGGGAGGGGCCGAAGGGCGACCCGGGCCCCCAAGGGCCGCCCGGGCCGCAGGGGCCGCCGGCGAGGACGGCGAAGACGGCGAGGACGGCGCGCCGTTCTCGGGCACATCCACGAGCCCGAACGGCCAGTACTCGATCAGCGTCACGGACACCGGGATCGTGCTCGCGAGCCCGGACTCCTCGATCAGGCTCCTCGACAACGCGATCAGGGTCGAGAGCGTCGGGACCGACTTGATCGAGGTGAGGGGCCACGCCATGACCGTGCAGAACGGCGCAGCCCTCGAGCTCGGGAGCGGCGGCGCGATGACGGTCGAGAGCGGCGGTGCGATGACGGTCGAGAGCAGCAGCGCCATGCGGGTCGAGAGCGGCAGCGCCATGACGGTCGGGAGCGGCACCGGCATGACGGTCGAGAGCGGCAGCGGCATGACGGTCGAGAGCGGCGCGGGTCTTGCGGTGAGAGGCGGCAGCACGGCCACGCTCGAAGGCGGTTCCAATGTCGTCGTGAACGGCGGGCTCGTGCGGCTGAACGCGCCCGGAGGGTGCAGCCCGGCTGCGCGCCTTGGCGATGACGTCAACCCGACAGTGAACAAGATCGTCTCGGGGTCGCCGACCGTTTGCATCGGCGGCTGATTCCGGAGGAGGGGTGAGGACTCTGCCCTCACCCCTCCGTCCGGCCTGCTCGTCACGATCGCCGCAATGGACGTCGAGCGCCTGCTGCCGGCCGACCCCGTGCGGCCGCGCTGGTCGAGCGCGAGCGCGCTCGTCTACCTCGGCGGTGTCGTGATCCTGGTGGCGACGCTGGCGCTGATCAGCATCCTCGGTGACGATCACGGGGAGTGGACGATCGTCGGCTACAGCGCGCTTGCGACCGGGCTGGCGATCGCGCTCGCGCTCTTGCTCCAGCAGTCCAACCGTCCGGTGGCCGCCGGCCTGGTCGCCACGCTCGGCGTCGTTTTCTTCGCGGTCTTCGTCGGCGCGTTCGAGAATGCGATCGGGCTCCTCGACTTCGATCTCGGCGACTACCAGGTCGCGTCGCTGCTGCTCGAGGTGCTGACGATCGGCGCCTCTCTCGTGGCGTTGCAGCGCTTCCGGGCGCCCCTGCTCATGCTGCCGATCGCGGTCGTCCTCTGGATCATCCTTGCGGACATCGGCTCGATCGGCTCGTGGAGCACTCCAGCGAGGTGCTCTCGATCCTGGCGGGGCTCGCGTTGATCGTCGCCGGAGTCGCCGTCGACCGCGCCGGCCGCCAGCCGTACGGGCTCTGGCTGCACGTCGTCGGCGGGCTCGCGGTCGGCGGCGGTGTGCTGGCGCTCGTCGAGGGCGATGTGGCGTGGGCGTTCGTCGGGCTGCTCTCGCTGGCCTACGTCGCGGCGGCGTACCTCCTCGCCCGCTCGAGCTACGCGGTGCTCGGCACGATCGGCATCCTCGTGACGACGACCTACTTCACGTTCGACGGCTTCTCGGTGCTGGGCCAGTTCCTGCCGTTCGGCTCGGGCGAGATCGAGGAGGGCCTCGACCCGTGGCAGGTCGCGCTCTCGTTCGTCGTCGCCGGCCTGCTGATCGTCGTGCTCGGGCTCGTCGAAGACCGCATCACCGCGCTCCGCCGCCGCTGAGGCACACCTACAATCAGGGCATGAAGATCGGTGTCCTTGCTGTCCAGGGAAACTTCCGCGAGCACGTCGCGATGCTGCGCGAGCTCGGCGCGGACGCCGTCGAGGTGCGCCTGCCCGAGCAGCTGGACGGGCTCGACGGCCTCGTCATCCCGGGCGGCGAGTCGACCGCGATCACGCGCCTGATGCGGCTGTACGGGCTCGAGGAGGCGATCCGCAGCTTCGCGGCGCCGGTCTTCGGGGACCTGCGCCGGAATGATCCTGCTCGACCGCGCGCATCTCGGTCTCGTCGACGTCGACGTCGAGCGGAACGGCTACGGCCGCCAGGTCGCGAGCTTCGAGGCCGACCTCGCGCTTGCGGGCGAGGCCGAGCCGCTTCGGGGTGTGTTCATCCGCGCCCCCCGGGTCACCGACGCAGGCCCGGAGGTGGAGGTTCTGGCGAGCCACGACGGCGCGCCGGTGCTGCTCCGGCAAGGCCGGTTTCTCGTAGCCTCGTTCCACCCGGAGCTGACCGGCGACACGCGCGTCCATGAGAGGTTTCTGGAACTCGTACGGGAGGAGCAGGGGTGTCAGGGCATAGCAAGTGGGCGACGATCAAGCACAAGAAGGGCGCGACCGACGCAAAGCGCGGCAAGCTCTTCACCAAGCTATCAAGGCGATCATCGTCGCCGCGCAAGGAGGGTGGAGCCGACCCGGCCGCGAACATCTCGCTCCAGAACGCGATCGAGAAGGCGAAGTCCTACTCGATGCCCAAGGACACGATCGAGCGCGCGATCGCGAGGGGCGCCGGCACGGATCGAGGCTGCGGCGTACGAGACGTCGTCTACGAGGGGTACGGGCCGGACGGGGCGGCCGTCCTCGTCGAGGCGCTGACCGACAACCGGAACCGGACCGCCTCGGACGTCCGCCACCTCTTCACCAAGAACGGCGGCAACCTCGGCACGACCGGAGCGGTGGCGTGGCTCTTCGAGCGTCGTGGGATCGTGCTCGTCGACGCCGCCGGCGTGGGACGAGGACGAGCTGACACTCGCAGCGGCCGACGGTGGGGCGGAGGACGTCGAGCGCGACGGCTCCGTGTTCGAGGTCGAAGCGCACCGGAGGATCTCGCCGCCGTCCGGGAGGCGATCGAGGCGGCGGGGATCAAGGTCGAGTCGGCCGAGCTCTCGATGGTCCCCAAGACGACCGTCGAGGTCGTCGAGGAGCCGTTTGCGAAGAAGCTGATCCGCCTGATCGAGGCGCTCGAGGAGAACGACGACGTCTCAGGGCGTCTACGCGAACTTCGACATCTCGGAGCAGGTGCTCGAAGCGGTCTCCGCCTAGGAGGGTCTGGCGAAATATCGGCTGAGTCGCCGGGCCGCGCTGGACGCCCCGATGCTGCGTCCTCAGTCGCGCCGATAGCAACCACTATCGGCGCTCCCTGCGTCCTTGCCTCGGAACGCCCAGCGCACCCCGGCAACGAGCGACATTCCGCCAGACCCTCCTTGCCCTCGAATCCCTCGTTCTAGCGGTGGAATCACTCTTTCGGGGCGCTAGCAACGGCTCTCCGACGCCGATTCCCTGGGTAGGGCAGGTGAGTAAATGTAGGCGTTGTGCGGCACGCCGTCTCCAGGGAGGTTACCCAAGAGCCTGCACGATCAATGGTTGCCAACCTACCTCATTGTACCTGGAAGTACCTGGAAGCGACGGTAGGGACGAAGCATGAAGGGCATGGAGGAACCTCGCAGGGAGGCGTATTGTAGGATGATAGAATGATTGACGATGTAGCTGGAAGACAACTGTAGATATAAAAGCCCCCACAAGTGTAGACGGCTACACTTACTTGGTAGGCTCTCATACCAAATCACCGCTCTGGCAGAGGCGTTTTCCCGTTTCTGGTGTCCCCAACGGGATTTGAACCCGTGTTACTGCCTTGAAAGGGCAATGTCCTAGGCCAGGCTAGACGATGGGGACGAAACATGGCCCGCAAAAATGAGTTGGACTCTTATCATACTCCAGACTCATGTGTCACTAGAGGACGCGGGAGGGGTGACGGCGGCCGATCGCGTTTCCTCTCCGAATTCGGTAGGATGAAGTCTATCGAAAGTATTAGCGCCTCACCTGGTGAAGACCCAAGGAGCACGACTCATGGCAAGACCCCGACTGGCATCGTACAGATCACTGGTGCTCGTCGCCTGCGGCCTGATAGGAGCCAGTTGTGCCCACGATACCTACCAGGAGCGGGCGAACCTGATTAAGAATCATGCCGACGCGTTCTATGACAATCTAAAAGCTAACCGAGTGGAATCCGCGATCCGAGACAATGAGCAGATTGAAGCGATGGCGAGCCAGATGGGAGACACCGTCAGGAAACGGGCCGGCCAACAAGGCACCACAGCGGTTGAACGGGAGTTTGCCTTGATGAAAACCGCCAACGAAGCCGCAGCCACAAACTGGCTCGCCCTGGGCCAGTACTTCGCCATCAAGCGCCAGTACCCCCAAGCCCGTGCCACCTATCGACGCGTGATCGACACCTATACGAATCCCACAGACCGACCATACCGAGAACAGGCCCTGCGCGCCATGAGGGATTTGGACATGCTCAATTCGCCCACCACAACAACGACGAATCCGTGAACGGCGGCCGTCTCCTGCGCCAATCCTCTCGAGTACTTTTCAGTGGGCTCCTGTTGCTCAGCTGGGGTTGTGTCCATCGAATTCACGTCACCCCTGCGCCTCCAACTGTTTCACCTGCCCCCATCGCGCAATCACTACAAGTCATTGTGCCCTTTCTCGCAGCGAAAGGAGCCGACCATATGCCGGGCATTACTTTGCTTGAGTGGCCGGCACAGGATCTTCGAGCAGCCGTGATCGACTATATCCAGGCGCGTCAGACATTTGCCTCGGTAGGCGACAAACCAGCCGATCTCACCCTGACTGTCAAAGCCTGGCTGACAATGCGGTCCGGCAGCAACTATCGCTACAGTCTGCGCCTGGAATCGGCCCTGGGTTCTTCGGAGAAGCCCCCGATCAAGTCTTATCTGGTGGAAAAAGAAGCGGTAGGGTCGAGCGTTCGGTGGATTACAGCTTCAGATCAGACCCCCATTGCAGAAGCGGTCCAAGCCGCACTGGACGATCTACTCTCGCAGATCGAAGCCGATCACCTCTTGTATCGAGATGGACCGCGCTGAGGACGAAAGAGATCTAGTGGGTTGGAGGGGACATTCAGGATGCTCAAAAAGGCCGTCCAGTGATCCGTGAGACGTGAATCGTTAAACGTGAAAGCTTTCGGAGGAAGAGCACTCGACAGTCCTACGTTTCACTCCTCACGTTTCACGGTTCTTGGGAGCGAGGCGAGAACGACGCAAGGGAAAAGGCGCGTCCCGGCGCGCCGGGGTCGGGCGGGTGAGAAGAGCGACTTTTTCAGCATCCTGCTAGGAGGTCCGAGACCGTCGGTCCATAAGGCGCAAAGCAAGACATCCTGCTGCCACGCCCGCCGCAAACATCACACCCACTATCCAACCAGAAGAGAGGCCCATTTCCCTCGGTTCACGACGTCGAAGTTCACGACTCAGATTCGGCATATGGGATTCCGGCCCGAGCCATTCATCCTCTGATGAGCGGGTCGAGCCTCTCTTGAAGAGAGCGTCAGTCCTTCCTTCACTCATGATTCCCTTACTTCCCTACAAGCCCACCCATGCCGCCAGTTTCTTCAAATCGCCTTCCGCGCCCTTCGCAGACTGAATGTCGTACACGCGTGGCATCTTGGCATAGGGTCCTTATTCTGTCAATTTAATAGCCCCGCCACATGGGCAGGACACAACGAAGAGGTTCGGCGCGGTCAGCCTCCCCAATTCGCGGCGCGCGGCGTTTCAACTTTGTACGTACAATCGGATAGTGTCTCGACCAGTTCCAGCGGTATGATGGGACATCGATGCTGCTGATAGAGCGATACAACGTCTGCTACGCTCGCGCCGGGAAGCCACTGCCGGCTTGCTCGACACGCTGGCACGCTCGAAAGATGGAGAATACCCATGACGCATGACGACACGCCTGCGGGGGGTCTCCTTTCCCGCCGTGAAGTCGTGGCATATCTGGGCGCCACGGGTGTGGCCTGGCTGATGGCTGGCGGTCTGAACTCCAGGCGGGCTGGTGCAGGTATGCTTGGCTCCTCATGTGTGGTCCGACCAGAGCAAACTGAAGGTCCATATTTCGTCGACGAGCGCTTGAATCGCTCCGACATTCGCTCAGATCCGACCGACGGGCGAGTCAAGCCTGGTACGCCACTGGCTCTGACGCTACGGATCTCGCGTCTTAACGCCGGACACTGTCAGCCGCTGCAAGGCGCCCAGGTGGACATCTGGCATTGCGATGCGCTGGGCGTCTATTCGGATGTACAGGATCCTGGTTTCAACACCATCGGCCAGAAATTTTTACGTGGCTATCAGATAAGCGACGCGCGCGGCGAGGCTCGGTTCGTCACTGTGTACCCTGGCTGGTATCCGGGCCGGACGGTGCATGTTCATTTCAAGATTCGCACCGCGCCTGTGGCCCAGCGGAGCTTCGAGTTCACGTCGCAATTGTACTTCGACGATGTGCTGACGGATCGCGTCCATGCTGCCCCTCCGTATGCCGCGAACGGACCGCGCACAACGCGAAACCATCATGATTGGATCTTCCGCCGTGGTGGTGATCAACTCATGCTGGCTCCGACGACAGTGGCTGACGGCTACACGGCGGCATTCGCGATCGGCCTACAGCTTCCTTGAAAAGCAATGTGCACGCGGGGTCCGACAATATCTGGCTGCTCGAACAGCCTACTCTATCGTTCTTCCTTGTATAGCAGGTTGTGGAAAAACTATTGTGGCACGGTGGAAATTCAATGGCCCGCACGTCTAAGGCAACGGGAGGACACCAGGCAGGATGCTCAAAAAGGACGTCCAGTAAGGCCGCAACGAGCGAAGAGGCGAGAAGGCGTACGCTTCGGTACGTTGAGCTTCTGAGCGAAGCGAGAACGCCGCTTGGTGAAAGGTGCGTCTCGGCGCGCCGGGATTGGGCGGGTGAGAAGAGCGACTTTTTCAGCATCCTGATAGAGATGTGGAAGGAGGGCCCGATACTACTGCAGAGTTTCCTCAACCCGGATGGCGATGCCTAAGATGGCATGTTCGATGCGCGGCTGATCCGTGGTGCCTTGGGTCAGGATGTAGGGGTATTGTAAACTGGTGAGCCGGCTGGGATTCGAACCCGGGACTCTCGTCAATTTGGTGATAGGCATGATCACTTAGGCAGACAATAAGGGCAATTTCTACTGTGTTGCAGGCCCGCCAGCAGGCCGAGCGCTGTGGAGACGCGGATGAAGCGCCTCCGGCTGGACCTCACAGGAAGACCAAGGATGCCTGGCGAACTGGCGGGGCGGAGCCACACTAAGCTCCGCTAGCCGCCAGAACGTCGGGCGTCGTCAGGTCCGTCGACTCTGAGAAGCTACTTGCCCTTGCCACCCTCCATCATCTTCCCGTCCAACATTATGATTTGGCCTTCCTGCAGCTGCGTCTCTTTCCCGTCCTTCATCATCATCTTGCCGTTCATTGCGACCTTTGTACCGTTGGACAAGGTCGTCTCGCGATCCATCCGGCCGATCTCCTTCCCGTCCTGCAACCTCCACATCTTGCCATCCTTCATCATGACGCCATCCTTCTCGACGGCCATCACGGGGGCGGCAAGGAACGACACGGACAAGAAGAGCCCGACAACTGCGAGCGTGATGTTTCTATAATTCATCATGGCTTAACTAAACCTCCATTTATATGAATGAATGATATGAATGAACTTTCCCTGACAACCTGGAACCAGGAGCGGCAGGGAGGACCGCGTCCGGCTTGGGCGGAAGTGGGGCCGGCCTCGTTACCTGACTGCCACCATGCGACAGGGTCGAGGTTGTGCCTTCTTCGTTGTGTTGGTTTATGTGAAGGTTTTCGTGATTGGTGCGGTGATGCGTGAGCCAACGAATCAGATAGGGATAGCCGCTGCAGTAGCGGGCACAGGCTCCCAGACAAGATTCGAAGAACAGGACCGCGCATCACAAATATCCGCCCGCCTTATCCGCAACGGGCATCTCATCACGCGATGCGCGTGGAGTTTCCGGCGCGTTTCTTTAGCTGCAACGACTCAGTTAGATCGGCATATTATTCACCAAATCCTTGGAGGCTGTCAAGTGCACAGGCGGAGGTGTATACTAACGTCCAATAGAGGAGCTAAGGAGCGGACACGATGTTTCTAAGGGGCATGGCCAAGACCGAGATGATGGGGTTTTGGCAGGTTATTTTTGATTTCTGCAACGAGGGTTATTCCTGTGTGCTCGGATGGGTACTGGTAGGAAGCTTGGGATTGCTGGCAGTCGTAATTGGTTTGCGTTTAATGATAGCGCGCCTCAACAAAAGAGAATAGAAGGAGGCGTAACACTGTTTACCAACCCGATGATGCGGAACTCGTAACAGCATCGAGCGAAACCCACACACTCGGGACGGCGGAACCTCTCCCTACCTCAAAAAGAACAAATCCATAGAACACAGAAAAGAGACGCGGAAGTTGTTGAAAGAAGTGGTGAGCCGGCTGGGACTCGAACCCAGGGCCCTCGCCTTAAAAGAGCTACTCAGGCAGTTACTACTGAAGATGATCGAGTGAGACCAAGTAATACTATCCCGTTGAAGTCATGCAACATTTCTCTCCTACCACTGTAATCAACTGCGACTGTGACATATCCCTGATCATCACCAAAACCGCTCCCGAACCGCAACCAAAACCGCAACCAAGAAAAGCCTGCTAATCAGAATCCCAACAGCACGTCCCACAGTCACCCGTGTTCCGCGACGCCAGAATGGCTGGCCTGGGGGCACTGATCCCCCTCGGAAGGGTGGTTTTCTCGGTACTGCGTTTGGGCCTATGCTTTACCACCAAAAAGAGTGATGGTGCATGGAGGACCTCTTGACTCTCACTCTTGGCGAGCGGATCGCCGATTTAGGCCTATTTACGTTGCAAGCCCTGGTGTTCCTCCTTGTTGGGGGCGCCATGATGGTGCTCATCGACTGGACAGCGAGGCGTCTTGGCGGCGACAAGGTGAGTCAAGCGCAGTATTTGACAGCGTTGGCGTTAAGTTTTTTCCTTGGGTTGTTTCTGCAGTGGGAGGAGAGCTACCGAAATTCCCAACCGCTGCAGACACAAAACGAGTCTCTCTCCAGAGAAATAGTATCCCTTAGGAAAGATCTGGAAGCCAAAAATAAAAACGTAGAAACCCTCGAACGACGATTCGACAAGTTCACGGCTCAGTTAACAGAGTTCGGCAAGGATACAGGGAAGTCGCTGCAGGCGTTACAGAAAAAGGTAAAAGAAAGAGAGAGCCAGATAGCCTCTCTCCAGAATCATCCTCATGAGAACAAGGACGTTGGGACGAATGTGGTTGAACTCACCGGGAAGACAAGCAAGGCAGCGATGAGAAACCAGTTGGCTCAGTTGCGAGCCGAAGGCAAACGCATCATTGACAAAACTCTATCGACTCCCGCATCCCGGCCGCCTGTTGATGAAGGACAACAGTGGTTCGCCACCACAATCCAATATCTGGGGCAGAATATGGATGCTGGTCATGTGGAAGAATTTAGAGATCCTCCAGCGTCTGCTCTGCATTTCGCGGGAGTACCTCCAAGCCATGATGTCTTTGCACGTGACGTGGACGCCAGAGTGAAAGTATTGCAACGGTTTACCGACGAGCTGCGTGCACAAAACTAGGACGCACTCAATTTCTAGGTGGTGCCGAAGCCGGGATTTGATTTGAGGCCAAATCAGCTCCCTCAACAGTGACGCGAGTTTCACAGGTTGCATCCTTGATAGTCCACCACTTACGCCATGAGAAGGTGCACTGCCTCACTTAATTTGTGGACAGTTCGTTGAACAGTGCAAACCATCAATCTACAGAAAATCCAGCCGGCTCCGTAACGGAGGGAGCTTACGCGGCTGACGAGGCGGCCGCTATCGTTTTGAGGAGATGAGCGGCTTTGTGCGGCTTGGAGAGCCAGGCATACGCCCCCTCCAGCCGAGCGAGTCGCGCTACCCTCCACGTCAACACGCGCGAGTGCAACACCACACGACTCTCCGGCCAGCGGTTCCGGATTTCAACCAAGAGTTCCAGACCATCCATTTGGGGCATCGCGAAGTCGGTCAGGACAACATCGAATCGTGCATTCTCCATGTGACTTATCGCGTTGAGTCCATCCGAGACCGCTTGGACCGCATAGCCAGCCGACGTTAATACCTCGCAAAACAGGTCCCTGTTCAGCTCATTGTTATCCACGACCAGCACCTTGGCGCGTTGCTCTGTCATAGAAAGATCCTCCCAGTGTGAATGATCTCAAGCATGGGCAGCCTTCTCAGCAAGGCGGTCGTGCCCATTTGAGGCTCTGGTTTAACCAACAACTGTCGTTCGAGTCTGATCAATATTGCTCAGTTTTGAAAAATGATTGTATATAGGACACTGCAGACCGGAGAGTCATCCCGGCATGAAAGCGGAACTGCGGTTTGGGAAATACAAGGGGTTTTTAGGACAGGCTTCTGACCGGCACCTGTAATCGGATCAGGAGCTACGGCTGTCAGCCCCAGATGGTGAGTCATCGAGAACAGGACCGACTCAGCGCGCAGTGTGCGGTGGAGACATGATGATTTCGAGTGCGCAAAAGCCAAGGTTCACGCCAGAGCGCCATCCCTGGCCTCGGTCTCAATCGAAGGCTCTCTATGATGACGTGCTGAATTGAGCGAAGAAACGCTCGATCCTACTCGATCCATCTGCATTATCTTTGCGCACACAGGCGTAGCGGCGTCTTTGTAGGAGGTGTTGTACAGTTTGCTTTTATGCGCTGAACCCGAGGTTGGCTTGTAAACTCTTGCGGTGAAGCGATGGGTCAATTTTGAGGGGGCATGACGTTAAGCGCCTTGCGGGCCAGGTGAGCTTCGGCGCCTTCCGAATATTGGTCGAGGACCCGGTCAAACATCAGGCGCGCTTTGTGATAATCGCCAAGCCTTGAGTAGGTTTGGCCAATCTTAAACGCTGAGGCAGCAAGTTTGGGGCTCACGGGGTTATAGGAGCGGACGTTGTAGAAGGAATTGAGGGCATCGTGATAGAGGCCTAGGCGGTACTGGCATTCTCCGATCCAGTATTGCGCATTCGCAGCTAACGCGGATTGGCGGTGTACTTCAATAAACAGTCTGAACCCGGCCAGTGCCGCTTCGTAGTCACCATGCGTAAATTCTTCCATCACGCGATCATACAAGTGCCGTGAAATGTCCTGTCCTTTCGTAGATGCAGCAAGTGAAGGTGCTGTGAACCCCAACATGGAGATGACGAAAAACATCCAAACCAGTTTTGTTCTCATAGTTCCCTCCTGCCGTTTTTGCAAACTACATAAGTACATACATTGGAACCTGTGTGCAATCGCAGTACCAGGGATGACGATGAACGAAAAGGTTGAAAAAACACACTTCCCTTGTAAGCCTAGGCATCGTTAATATCACGTATGAGTAATAAAAAGAGCACGCGTCATGGGGAAAAGACCACAGCGGGCTACGACGCTGACTTACTCTCCCCGGAACTGGTTGGCTGTTGCCCCAGTTGCTTCAGATCGTCAATTTCCTCTCCGAGATCCACGCGAAAAAGATTGACCTCTTCATTCATCAGTAAGGCATCGACACGACGACGCCAGCTGGCAAAGCACTGTTCGGGGTGATGGGCGTGTTCGCCGAGTTTGAACGATCGATGATCCAAGAACGGGTGAGGTCGGGTATCAAACGTGTCAGAGCAGCAGGCCAACGCTGGGGCAGACGGTCGATCGAGGAAACGGATCCGGCGAGCTGTACCAAGATTCTCGAACTCAGGCGACAAGGCCTCGGAATGGCGACGATCGGCAAACGGGTCGAAGTGAGTTCGAGAACAGTATGGCGGTTCGTGCGAGGGTGAGTAGCCTCGTCACAGGTCGCGTAACGAAGAGTCTTGTCAGTGCTTTGATTAGACGCGATGTCGGGTGTCGCAGGAAGTTGAGCCTTCAATGTCGAGGACGTTGCGATGCTTGCCGGGAACTGTTGGCAGATTGTTGTCGGCGACGATAGGATCGAGCAGCATCTCGCATGGCTGCCTTCGGACCACATTCTGGGCAATACTGTCTTCTATTGGGATTTGGCTGTCGCCGAGGGAAATAAGGACGACCACATCACGCACAGATGGCAAATCCTTCCGTTCGGGCGATGCTCAGAGATAGGTAAGTGGCGAGCGTACCGAAGAGACCATGGCCCTTGAGCTTAACAGACCAAAAGTCTCGCCCATGTTCCATTGTTGGACGCACACCACCCCAGAGCAACCAGTCGTTCATGACTCCACATAGCTGGAAACGCTCGAGTATGTTTTGGTCGATGGTTTGGCCGATGAACGGCCCGCGGCTATGGTGGTGGGCGCTAACTGTCTGAAAAATGGTGAGCCGGCTGGGACTCGAACCCAGGGCCCTCGCCTTAAAAGAGCTACTCAGGCAGTTACTACTGAAGATGATCGAGTGAGACCAAGTAATACGATCCCATTGAAGTCATGCAACATTTCTCTCCTACCACTGTGATTATCTGCGACTGTGACATATCCCTGATCGTCACCAAAACCGCTCCCGAACCGCACCCAAAACCGCAACCAAGAAAAGCCTACAGTAGAGTGGCGCGGTAAGAACCTCACGGCGCGACTGAACGCCGGATGAGATTTAGAATCTTGCGTGATCTGTGTAAGGACGGATTGCCCGGCCATTCGGCGGACATGTCCACAATCACTACGATTCCCTTTCACACTGCCCCACCACTACCCCTCCTCTTATCTGTAATCCTGACTGCAATACTAGGGCATTTCCCAGGTCCCACCCGGAGCATTCCTGGCATTATGCGGGCAGCCCACGAGCACCTCACCTCAACCGGAGGTTCTACGCCATGATGTCCATCGAAGAGGCTGTTGTTGAAACGCTGCAGAAAAGCGGTCCCTGCTGCCTAGACGATATCGTCACGTGTCTTCCCAATTTCAGTTGGGGAGAGGTATTCGTCGCCGTGGATCGGATGTCGCGGGACGGACGGGTGTCGCTTCGCCAACTCGGTTACTCGACCTATCAGATCACACTCCGCTCACAGTTTGCACACCTCACATCCGCAACGAGTCAGAAGGGAATGCAATCAAGTCTGGCGGGATAGACAGGGCGAGCGACCACGGAGCGGACGTGATGACGATAAATCAAGCGGCTGCCATACGAGTGCAATGGAAACACCGAGCAGACCGATCACCCTGTGAGCATCTGAACCTGGAGTTGGAATTGGATGAACTTGGCCATTCGACGGGCAATATTACCTGTTTTAGCTGCGGGGAATCTGTGGCCCCAGGGCCTCTAGCCGCGTAGCATCTCTGAGAGCGCCTGCATCGTCAATGGTGCTTGGTTGATGGTCTGTTGTACCAAGTGCACCGTCTCTCGGCCAGTTGTGGTAGTTCCTCCACGATCTTGATATACGGATGCACTCGCTTCTTCGTATTGACCACCACCGGGAAATTTCTATAGCATATTAAAATCGTGCTTTTACTGAGTGCGACGGCAACTCCTGGCGCAACGCTGATCGCACTTCGGTCTCTGAACTGACGTGCAGGCTGTGGCGTTCCCATGCTCGAACACGTTGCTCATCAGGTAATGACCTATGAGTTGGGCACAAGCCGAACTGCCGATGAGCTGGCGCGCGCGAGTGTCGGAGTCTATGCAAAACTCTTGGTTCACCTCTCGTCCGTGTTGGGGGAGGAGGGGTCCCATGCCCTCTTCCGTAGTAGTCTAAGGTTGACCCCATTCCCCTATTTGAACGAGATGCGTGTCCAGGAACCCCAGGCCCTGCTGAGGGACGTGACTACTTCTTTGCAAAACCAAGAGCCTGCCGTGGTGGAGGAGGTGTCGCTCGCACTGTTAACCTCCTTCATCAAATTGCTGGCCACGTTCGTCGGGGAGCGGTTAACCTGCGAGTTCTTGCATGATATATGGCCAGATGTCATCACCGTTCCGCCACAGGAGAGGCCCAAATGAATGACAAAGTACCCATCGTCCAGCTCGACACGGGAGTCCCCGGACTGAATGACGTGTTGGGCGGAGGGTTGCCCGAGTTTTCCTTCAATCTTCTTGCGGGTGGCCCCGGCGCTGGGAAGACTACCTTGGTGCATCAGATCTGTTTTGCCTTAGCCACCCCAGAGCGTCCAGCCCTCTACATCACAGTGCTCGGTGAACCTCCGCTGAAATTGCTCCGGTATCAGCAGCAGTTCTCATTCTTTGACGAGGCCAAGATCAATAGGAGCCTTCGCTTCTGTTCGGTCGCCCACGACGTATTGGCAGCAGGTCTCGAAAAGGTCTTGGAGCAGATCGTGGGAGAAGTGGAGGCGACTAATCCAAAACTTGTGGTGATCGATTCATTCCGATCGGTGATCCGAGCCGCCCCCAAGGTTGAAGGTCAGCGGGAGTTGCCCTTAGAAGCGTTTGTGCAGCGACTCGCCCTGCACCTCACGTCCTGGCAAGCCACTACGTTTTTGGTCGGCGAATATCAGGACTCTGAGAAGCAGGACAATCCGATCTTCACCGTGGCAGACGGCATTATCTGGCTGTCTCAGAGCGTCGAGCGGAACTCCATTGTGCGAAAGCTTCAGGTGGTGAAAATGCGGGGGCAAGCGCCTGTCCCCGGGCTTCAGACGTTCCGCATCACCGGCAACGGCGTGACGGTGTTTCCTCGTTCTCCGATCCCAAAAGAAATGCGCATGCAGGACCAGGTGAACCTGGACGGATTGTCCACACCGATCGTCCGTGTCTCACGACCGGCGTGCGCGAACTCGACGAGATGATGGACGGCGGCATTCCCGCCGGCTCATCACTGCTGGTGGCCGGCCCCTCCGGCTCGGGCAAGACCATCTTGTCGATGCAGTTTCTCGCCGCGGGGCTCACCCGGGGAGAACCCGGACTGCTCGCCGTGTTCGAGAAACGCCCCTCGGACTATTTGAGAACCAATCCATTAGGTGTGACGGTCGCACGACACATCCAGGACGGCTCCCTCCGTATCATCTATCTGCGCCCACTCGACCTGTCCTTAGATGAGACGCTGGAAGAGATCCGCACGGTCGTCCAGGCGCATGGCGTCAAGCGGGTCGTCATTGACTCACTCTCGGGCTTGGAGCTGGCACTCGCCCCCGCCTTTCGCGAGGATTTTCGCGAGACGCTCCACCGGATGGTCTCCATGCTCACCTCCATGGGGATTACCCTACTGTTGACGGTGGAAGTGGTGGATTCCTACATCGATCTGCGGTTCAGTCCCCATGGCACAGCCTTTCTGACGGACGGAATCATTCTGCAGCGCTATGTCGAACTCGACGGGCAACTCAAGCGCCTGATCGGCATCGTCAAGTTGCGGGGCAGCCAACATAGCAAAGAACTGAGATTATATGAGATCACGAACGAGGGCCTCGTCATTGGCGCGGGACTCAGAGGCTATGAAGGACTGATGACAGGCACCCCGAGACAGGTGCATAATTTCGGGCCGAAGGCACCCTGACGCTTCAGAAGGAGAAAGACGATGCCGAGCGAAGACACGCCAACGCCTTTTAATATAGCCAATGATCGGCTGCGGGATGCGAACGAGCAGCTCACGCTGAAGGCGCTCCAGTCGCATGAACAGGCCGAAGAGACGGAGCAACGCTATCTCGATCAGAACGAAGTAAATAAGGTGTTAGTGCGGCAGCAACAACAATTGCGAACCCTGGCATCCGAATTGATACTGACCGAGCAGCGGGAGCGCAAACGACTGGCCACGGAGCTGCACGACTATCTAGCCCAAATGCTGGTGTTAGGACGATTGAAAATTAGTAATGTTCGCTCCCAGCTAGAGGGAAGCGCCCCGGGCTTGGTCAGTACGATCGGGGACATCGACAAGATCTTGATCCAATCTCTCGGCTATACCCGCACGCTCATGGCTGAGTTGAGCCCACCCGTGTTATACGACTTGGGCCTGCCTTCAGGTCTCAAATGGCTAGGCGAACACATGCTGAAATACGGCCTACAGGTCGAAGTGCATGTGTCTCACAACCATATGCCATTGCAGAATGACCAGCTCGCGTTGCTCTATCACTCGGTGCGTGAGCTATTACTCAACGTGGTCAAGCACGCCAACACCTCTCAGGCCAGCCTCTCCCTCTCTGTCGAGGGAGGTGATCAATTGCGCATCGTCGTCCGAGACCACGGTTCGGGTTGCGATGCGGCCTCGCTGGAAGCGAATATCGCCAGTGAGCATTTTGGACTCTTCAGCATTCGCGAACGCATGGCGGCGATGGGCGGGTGGCTCCAGATAGACAGTGCTGCTGCTCGGGGAACCACCATCACATTAGGACTGCCACTCGGGGATACCGTCAAATCGGATCCCGTATCCACGGCAATGACCACCCGCGATCGTCTGCATGTGGAGTCGGCTCCCAAGGCGTCCACCGTGCGTCGCGTGCTGCTGGTGGATGATCATGCGATGGTTCGTCAGGGCTTGCGGACCATTCTGGACCGCTATGATGACGTGACCGTCATCGGGGAGGCCGGTAATGGCACAGAGGCGGTCTCAATGGCTACCGATTTGAGGCCCGATGTCATCGTGATGGACATCAATATGCCTAAAATGGATGGCATCGAAGCGACGAAACAGATCAAGGCAGTTCAGCCCGAGACCATTGTCATCGGGCTCTCAGTCAATACGTCCACACAAGTCATGGAAGCGATGAAGTTGGCGGGCGCCGCAGCGTTCATTTCAAAAGAGGCGGCCGCCGAAGAGTTATACGGCACCATTGCGGCATTCATACCGATGCCGAAGGGTTCTCAGTCTCAACCCTCGTTTAATTAGTCACCTCTGCAACACGAATGGCTGGTATCAGTTCCGTCACATATCAGAGCCGCCTGAGCTAAATGTGCCCTAAAACTTGGGAAAATTATTCGATCATCCGAAAGTCCTGGAAAGAGTAGAAACAGTCATCACGAAGGTTTCAACGAAAAGTGCAGAAGTCATTTGCAATAGCCAGCGTTAGAAATCCTGTTCATCTACCCCTTTGAGCTGCTGATTTAGCTCCTAGTCCGCTCCCACGCCAATTGGGATAAGCCAAGAGGTATCGGACGAATGCAGATCCGCACCTTACTGAGGGTCGAAAAACCGGGAGTTTACGTAGCTCCCCTGATTATGGTAAAACCTCGCGCATGGAAAACATACGGCCAGACGTTGGAAAGTTCATCAGTTCCTGCGAGCGCTTATTTGGCTTCACCCATGAGAGTGGAAGGCTGACACCTGAGGAGTGTCAAGTACTGGAATATTACGCGCAGGAACTCCAAAGACAAATAGCCCCGCTCTGTATTGATCCAAAAGCTCCTTGCCAGGATAACCCTGTTTCACCTCCTCAGCATTGAGGTCACTTAATCTTATCTGGCGAGCTCGTCAATAAGATTCTATGGTTCGATCCCAGAGAGGATTGAACCGTAGCCCGTCGATGAGTTTGAATATCTTGGAAGAGTGCTTCGTCAAGGGGTCCGTAATCTCAAGGAGGAGTTCAGGCGCGAAGTAGAGAAGCCACGTGATCAAAATCCACAGGCTCTACAGTCAAAACAACACCATAATTTCCGTCGGCTTACAGGTCCTGCCCGGAAGGCTCAAAAACAACTGATTTTGAATCGACTAGTAAAATCCAGCTCGAACGCAATCCTAGGAACGGTGTCCGACGCTGGGCGCTACTATGAACGAGGCGGTTCCAACGACGGTGTGAATGTTAACGTCATGAACTCGCATGTCATTGGCGGCAATCCAACGGTTAATGCGATGATTTCCGTCAAGCAATAGTTGTTGTCCTTCGTATTCGACAATGATGATTGGGCAGACAAAATCTTGACCATCGGAAGAACCGTGGCCCCGAGCTAGTCTTTCAAGGATCTCAGTGGTCCACTGTTCTCCGCGAGAAGTAATTTGATGCCGTTGAATGTCTAGATGCGTATTGTGCGTCCATCCTGCTGGTTTAATATTCTTTGCCAACAACCGGTTGAAAACATCCAGCCGAGATCGATCACCCCACTCGGGATGGAAGTGCCAAGAAAGGCACTCAAGCGATTGATCAAGGATGGCATCAGTGCTCGCTGCCATTCATGCACTCACAAATCATTCGTTTGATGTGCGCGAACTATAGCGGGGAAGCCACTTATGGCTGTTCATCGGTTGAGTCTCAGTCGGAAATGCGAAGTCCTGTCAACTATGCCGAATAATTTACTTCCGAAAGTCGTGGCGAGCATCCTTCATGACTGCAGTGTAGCGGTCGTAAAGTTCAGCGTCGATGCAGAAGTTATGGGTATTTAATTTCCTCAACCTGAATTTCCCGCGGCCGATCACTTTCCGGTACCTTCGGGAAGGTCACTCGACCGACCGAGTTCAAGATTGTCTCTTTGCAGCTTTGCGAATAGCGTGGGTCTTTTTGGGTAACGAGGTACTGCACAGGTGGGAACAAGTCAGGTGTAAAGACAAGCGCAGTGGAAGACGCTGCGGCGGCGCTTTGGCATTTCTCGGTGAATGGGTCTGACCTCTTCTCCAACGGCAGCAGACGGAAGCCATTTCCGAAAAGAACTGGTTTCGCCGGTGATGTGACTTCCTCACGCTGAAGATCTTCGTGAACGTTCATCGCGAGCTGTCGAAGCTTGTCGACATTCACAGGTTTGTTGTCCTTGCCTTCAGCTTCCCCGATCAAGCGACCTTCTTCGCACTCGAAGACGACGTCGAATTCAGAGTCGGACTCTTTGAATGGAACAGCCTTAAAGCCCAGCAGACGCAAGGCATCAATAATCACTGCTTCGAGTGGCTTACCCTTCTCATAGAGCAGGCGACGATACCCTCCGACCGCGCTTAATTCCTCTACCACCCCCTCCTTCCGTTTTTGAGCCCGCTCCACTTGCCTTTCGGCCTCGAGCAATTGCACGCGAAGTTCGGCCTCAGGACCGAGGGCAAATTGTGGCTGGGTTGCCCAGGCCGGCTCTGGTGTTACTTCGGAGGTCTCGCGTAGTGCCTTGTCCAGTGCGACAACCGACGCGACCATTCGTTCCGCAAACTGTGTGGCCACAGGGGTCCAAGTCTGCTTCTCCTTTTTTTCTTTGATGAAGTTGTCAGGAGAGAAGTCGATGTCCGGTAGGAGCAGCAGCGTTCCAAGCGATCCTTTACTACGATAGATGGCGCCAACCACCTTGTCTCCTGTCCGTGTGATGACACAAGCGGGGGCCATGGGATTGGTCAATATAACTTGGTATGTGGAGACGGATTCGAACTCACTCCAGTACGGGGCAAGCACCTCTGCACCCCTCGGCGAAAGCTTCATTGAGCTTCCGGTGGCAGGAACGGAATCCAGTGATGCGGGAATCGCTTCGTAGTTGTTGTACGGCTCGACATGTCGCGTGACTCGCTGGTTTCTTCCTGTTCCTGAGTACGAACGTTGGCCCGAGTCGACGTAGACCTCACACAGGCTGGGGAGGAAAACCAGGACAGTCTTTCCGGTCTCCACCGCCTGCTTAATCTCGCGGCGCCAATGTTCGCAGCACTCCTTGAGTTCAAACGAACTTCTGTCGTTTAAGCTCGGTTTCCCTAGATAATGGTCGCTGTACGCAGACGCGAAGCCGCTGATCTCAGGCCTGAACAGGATAATGTCCCAGTCAAGCAACGATAGCTTCGACCTGAAGCTAGCATACTGGGTGCCTCTCGATGCAAGTTCAAGTTCGACGGTGAGTATCTTCTTCGCGCTCATGATCTAAGCGAGCCACAATGGACTCGGGAAGGATACGATAAAGAAGTGGGGAAATCGACTCTACGAGGGTAAGACGGGTTTTTGAACACGAACCGCGGAACGCCTATGCAGTCCTGAAGAGGCTGAAGGTCGTTTTGAAGGTTCTGTCTATAGTACGAAATGGTGAGCCGGCTGGGACTCGAACCCAGGACCCTCGCCTTAAAAGCTCGAAAAGATGGATGCACACAGGGGCTTGGTTTTGCGAAGGTTTCCCCGTTTTATCTTTGCAATCGCTGACTTGATGGATTTCTACTGATTCGATAGGTTCTGTAGTTTCCATCCGTTATGCAGAGTTTTAGCACAAAATTAGCACAGATATATGGGGTGAACCCCTCGGTCGATTTCCTTTGGGATCAACAAATGTGATCTTCCTTGGATTCTCTATCCTGGACCGTCTCAGATCTGGGACGCTAGCCCTATGATCATGCCCAATCCTGCTAGATGATCCTGTTCCGGTAGCATCGCAGTAGCAAACTGGGAGAGGCCTTTGCTTACTGCGATTTGCGAAGAATCTTGAACATCGGGCAGTTTGGATTGGTCTTTGTGGCCTGTTCACACGCTTCGAGTGCTTCAAGATACCGGACATCTTCCACTCTGAGGGCATCGCGTTTCATGAGGGCGTGCATCCGATCAAGTATCGCTCGTCGTGGCAAGGAAAGCGCAGAGTCATATCGAATGCTGGAGGCTCATAGTTTGGCGCCAACCATGCACAGCCCGAGAAGGACAAAACCAGAAGGAACAGACCAAATTTTGCTTGTCATGGCGCGGTTCCCTCAGCTGGTATAGGACTGTATTCACGTATCCGGAACCATGTGACATAAAGCGCCGGTAGAAATATTAATGTAAGCATTCGTAGCCACAGCCCAAGCCGCCCATAATCGCATCGGCCATGGGGCCCCAGAAAACACTCGGGGCAATTGGTAACATACCAAGAATGGCAGCCACCGCCGTTAGGATTATGGGTCGGAAGCGTAAAAGTGCGGCTTCGACAACGGCATCCCAATCCGAATGACCTGCTTCTTTCTCGACCTCAATCTGATGAACAAGAATGACCGAGTTGCGTACGATCATGCCGATCAAAGCAACAACACCAAGCAATGCCACAAACCCCATGGGCTTCTGCATGGCAAGCAATGCAAGAACAACACCTATAACACCAAGTGGTGCAACACTTAGAACAAGAAAAAGATGTTTAACATTTTGCATTTGAATCATCAATACCGTTAACATCAAAATTGCCGTGATCGGAAAAACGGCGGCAACTGACGCCTGGGATTTTGCACTTTCTTCAACACTGCCACCAACACTGATATCATAAGTAGGAGGAAGTTGCTGTCTTAAGGAAGAGATCTCTGCCTTCGTATGTTCCACGGCAGTTGCTGGCATAACACCTTTTCTGACATCAGCTTGAACTGTAAGTGTTGGTAGCTTGTCTCTATGCCAGATAAGGGGCATATCCTGCGCGTAATCAACGCTGGCAAGCGTTATCAAAGAAACTGTTTGCCCATTTGGGAGAGGAATTCGCAGTCCCCGTATTGTATCTACTGACATTCTTTCGCTGCTTGAGCTCTGACCACGACATCAATCAGATAAATGCTATCGCGAACTTGTGTTGCCGTTATGCCTGATACAACGGCATTGATCGCCATCGCCACATCAGATGAACTAAGTCCTAAAAGTTTGGCTTCATCCTGATGGACCTGAATTTTTAATTTTTGTATCGGTTCTATCCAGTTGAAGTTGATTTTCTCCAAATCTGGATTGTGACCCATAATACCGGCGACCTTGTCGGCAATTTCACGAACCTTCGCCGAGTCTGCTCCGCTGACGCGATATTGAACGGGCCAACCAACCGGTGGGCCCAGTTCGAGTGGATAAATGCGCCCAACCACCTCAGGAAATTTTTGCTGTAAGGCCTCTTCAAGACGTTTACGCATACGTTCGCGGGCTTCAAGACTTTTGGTGACGATAACGGTCTCGGTAAAAAAATCATTATCCAGTTGAACATCAAGGGGCAAATAAAAACGAATAGCACCGCGGCCAACATAGGAACTCCAATGATCAATATCACCGTCATCGTGAAGTATCCCATCAAGCCTTTGTGAAATCTTGTCGGTAGCGTAAATCGAAGCATCCTGTTTTAAACGCAAATCCACGATCAATTCGGGTCGATCGGAAGAAGGAAAAAACTGGCTGGGAACCAAGGGCAACAACGCCAATGATAAACAAAATATAACCACTGTAACGGCAATCGTCATTTTTGAATGACGCATGGTAAACAAAAGAAAGTGATGGAATAGATCAACGAAACGTCTCTTACCCTCATGTTTCTTTTCAAGGTTTGTCGGCAAAACCATTGTGCCGATCAAGGGTGAGAAAAGGACCGCGACAAACCACGAAACAAGGCAACAGCCACAACAGCAAAGATCGAAAAAGTGTATTCGCCTGCCCCGCTCTTGGCAAAGCCGATGGGCACAAACCCAAGCATTGTCACTAGCGTTCCGGTCAGCATCGGAAACGCTGTCGAAGTGTAGGCGAATGTTGCTGAATGTAACATATCCTTGCCTTTTTCAAGGCTGGTCATCATGCTTTCAATGGTGATCATGGCGTCATCGACGAGTAGCCCAAGAGAAATAACAAGCGCGCCAGCGAAACGCGTTGAAGGTCGATGCCGAAGACCTTCATAGCCAAAAAGACGATGGCGAGAACTAGCGGAATTGAAATAGTAACGACTATACCAGCCCGCAAACCAAGGCTGAGAAAACTAATGCCGAGAACAATGGCAACGGCTTCCCACAATGCTTCCATAAAATCATGAACAGCATCCTCAACAACCTTGGGTTGGTTAGCCACCAAATGAGGATCAATGCCAATCGGCAGATTGGCCTTTATTTGCTGCATAGCGTTTTGGAGATTTGTTTCAGGGGAATAGATTGCCCCCAGTGCGCATCGATACGGCAAGGCCAATGGCATCTTTTCCATTGACTCGAAATATAGGTTGGGGAGGATCATCATAGCCACGTGAAACGGTCGCGATATCACTTAAAGGCAGCATTTTTCTACCAATAGCAAAATTGATTTCCCGTAAATCATTCTCGGCCTGAAACTTTCCAGATACCTGTAGAAGGATTTTTTCATCCTTTGTTTGGATAACGCCAGATGGGCTCACGGCGTTTTGAGCCTGAAGCTTTGTGACCAAAGCCATGCGATCAAGCCCGAGTTCAGCCAGACGCTGTGTAGAAAATTCTATAAAGATGCGTTCATCTTGTGCCCCGATGGTTTCGACTTTCGAGACGTCAGGAACTTGTAGAAGACGCGAACGCGCTTTCTCAACATAGTCGCGCAATTCCCTGTGGGTAAAGCCATCGGCCGTGAAGGCATAAATAATGCCAAACGTATCGCCGAATTCATCATTGAAGAATGGGCCTATTGTTCCTTGCGGGAGAGTTTGCTTGATATCGCCAACTTTCTTGCGCACCTGATACCAGATTTCAGGAACTTCATTTTTTGGGTGAGCTATCCCGTAATGTCACGAAAATCGTTGATTTCCCGGCTGTCGTATAGCTTTTTAGGTAATCAAGATAGGGCGTCTCTTGCAATTTCTTTTCAATGCGATCCGTAATCTGCAGCATTGTTTCATCCTGCGTCGCTCTGGGCCACAGTGTTTGCATCACCATGACCCTGATCGTGAAAGACGGATCTTCATTGCGTCCTAAATGTAAGTAGGCGTAGATACCCGCTACAAGACTCATCACCATAAAATAAAGCATGAGTGACTTATGGCGAATTGCCCATTCGGAGAGATTAAGGCCTGCCAATTCCACCCTCCAGCAATTTCACTTTTTGCCCTTCAAAAGAGATTGCACGCCTGCGTGGTAACCCCCTCCCCCACTGCAATCCGGAAGCAACAATGGCGGCGTCCTGTGTATAGCGAGTGATTTCTATCTCGCGTTTATGAACGGTGTTGGTTTTTGGATCGATAATCCAAACGGCTGGCTTTGTTTCTGCCATAGCCAGTGCATATGACGGAATTTCAATCAGCGTACCTGTCCGAAGCTTTAACCTTCCCACCAAGGTCGATCCTAAAAACATTCCTGATGGAAGAGCATCAAGACCGACTTTTACTTGATAAGTTCTTGTTGATGGATCGGCTTGGGGGGATATTTCACGGACCTTGCCGGTGGTCTTGATATCTGGATTGTCGACCAACCAAACTTCGACTTCCTGATTAACCGAAATACCATCACGAATGATTTGTGCTGGCATATCGAAAACAGCATCACGACCTTTTTGGTGCGCTAACGCAACAATCATTTGTCCAACTTGAACAACTTCTCCCGGTTCTGCACCTTTGGCCGTAATGACACCATCGGCGTCCGCCTTCAATACCGTGTATCCGAATTGATCCTCTGCTGAATCTAACTTTGCTCGCCTAGCTTTGACTTGAGACGCGGCTGTTTGCTGTTTCAACGCCCTCCAATCTCGTTAGATACCGGCGTTCCGATTGATCAAATGGCCATAGCGCTTCTGCTGCTTTTGATCGATCAACAAACTAAGTGGCCATATAATCGGCTTTGGCGGCATCCCTTGTATTTCTTTCCGTTTCGGCATCAAGCTTGGCAACGATCTGATCGGCCTTAACTATGTCGCCTGGGGCGACCAATCTTTCCACGAGCTTGCCCGATAAACGGAAGGCCAATTTGGTTTCGTGGCGCGCATTTAATTGTCCTGTTAAGGTGATGAGATCACCGGTCATATGTGTTTCGATAACCATAGTACGTACAGGACGCACATCTTCAGACTCAGGTTGTTTGTCGCAGGCCTCCAATGACAGAAAAACCAGGAGCGCCATAAGGCCAAGCCAGAGATTTCTGGGATGTTTCTCTAGTTTCTCACTAGAGCCATCATGTCTGTCACCATTGTTAATTGGCTAAACTAACTTTTGATCCACTTCGCGCTATCCAGGAGTGCTTTCAAAAAAACTATGATGATATGATCAACTGATTTCGCTCCGGTGGAGTTGCCATGAATAGCGAACCCATCCCATAGCGCTGAAAAGCCGATGGCCATATGAGAAGGATCAATTGGGGGTACTAATTTTTGACGCGCAACAATTCCCTTAAGCCCCGCGGCTAGTTCCTCGTGATTCAGATCCTTGGTAGCGATAAAATTTCTTTTTGAAGATGGGATTGCGGATGGCATATATCTGAAACTCCAACCCAAGCGACATAAGGTTTTGTCTTTTGTAAATCCTCGAGATAAGAAGAAATTGTTCCGGTCGTCGGTCCAGTACCAATGGCCTCCATACTTGACCTGCACAAACGAATGACAGCAACGAATTACCGCTGTGTTGTGGCACTGATGAAACGGATGGCCTCGGCAATCTCGCGGCTGATCGTGGCCAACGCACGGCTATGCGCAGCGACCACCGCTTCGTAGGTTCCGCCGTTACTGGATTCCCGGGCCGTCGAGCGACCTGTTCTAAGAATTCCATCGGAAACGCGTTTGACAGTCCAGAGGGCATCGATGATTACCGATTCCCCCAGGGTCGAATCGAACCGTTGGATATCTACGAGGACGCGATAGTCGGCATTCTCCCCTGCACTCTGTGGATGGGCCGCGACCCGTTTCACATTCAAATCAGCCGCCAGATTATCCGCAATAATACGGGGAATTTCGCTTTTGAGCGGGCCGGCCCAGCGGTGCAGTTCTACAATGGTGACCTCATTCGGGCTGGCTCGAAGCACAAACTGAGGGCGATCAACGACTTCCGGCAGCGTGATGGCCCCCACGGCGATGGTATATGCAGACTCCCCCCTTGCAGGAATCGCCCCATTTACGGCGGCATCGGCGCTGAGTGTATAGTACGACTCTTTGGGCGAACTGCCGCAGCCAGGAAGGGCAGAGATGGCGCACACTACGATCGCCAATCCGACGTGTTGCTGCCTCACCGTTTATTCTCCTTCTTGCCTTGAATCAACGATTCTGGTTGACGCTCTAAGAGATCAGTTAATTCGCGGAGGGACTGCGCGGCTCTGGCGAGTTCGCGGAGGGACGTTCGGAGATCCTGCTGCAACGGCGCATCGGTGGCCAGCGTCCGTTCCGCCGTGGTGAACATACGTCGCGCGTCTTCCAACGTGGATTTGGCCGTCGGCGCCACATCCTTGTCCAGCCGTTTCACCGCTTGCTCTGTGCTTACCAGTGTGCGGTTGAGTGATTGGAGCGCTTGACGAAGATCCCCCCCGATCTGCTCGAGCGGCATCCTTTCGATTTTTTTCGCGATGCTGGTGAGCGTCGACTGGAATTCCTCGAGGCCACCGGCGACCGTCGGGACGGTCGGCGGGGTGGAAGTCCAATCCATCTTGGCTTCCGGCACGTCGTGGAACATGTCAAGCGCAATATACAGTTGGCCGGTGAGAAGGTTGCCGGTCCTCAGTTGCCCGCGAAGTCCTTTGCTCACCATGCCGTCCCAACGGATCCGACGACCTTCTGTCCATGCGAAACTCGTTGGTAGCAGATTTTAGCATTGCCAAGAGGCGCCCAGGATAGAGTGCGACACCAACGGGAAACCGGAAATCGTTGTGGGTTCGGTTAGTTCGACGCCAATCGACTTGACTTCGCCCACCTCGATTCCACGGAACTCTACCGGCGCTCCAATGGACAGCCCATGGATCGAATGGCTGAAGTGGAACTGAAAAGGCACTGCGACGCCGTCGTGTTTCATCGCCGCCGCGCGATCATTTGCCAGAGGAAATTCATGGTTTGCTTCTGCAGGAGACTGCCGGCTGAACCGGCAAGTGTTTGAAAGGCGATCCCACCGATGAGAACCGATAAATCGATTGCGTATCTACTTTGACACCGGTGGCGTCCAGGGTCACGTCAATCCCACTCGCATTCCAAAATCGAGTGTCCGCATTCACATACTGATCGTACGGCGCAGTAATGAAGATCATGAACGTCACACCCTGACCGTCCTTGTTCACTTCATGTGCGGTCACGGTTCCGACAGCCTCCTGTCTGAAATACACCGGTGAACCGATTTGAAGCGATCCGAGGGTGTCGGCATGCAGCACAAACTGACACCCCGGGCACGTCGCCCGTCACGATCGGAGGAGTTTCGTCGTCCGACGAAGTCTCGAAGCTTGTTTCCCGATTTCCCAAGGTCCACTCCAATGTAGGACCCGGAGAACAACGTTCCCAGTCCGGAGACTTGTCCACCGGCGATCCGGGGCGCCACCCCCAGAACCTTGTATCATCTACCAGGTACGGCTCGGATTCCTTAACCAGCTCGACTGTCACAATTTCAACCATCCCTTGCCGGTCCTCGCTCAGTTTGATCGCTTTGACGTCCCCGACGTCCACGTTCTTGTATTTGACCTTGGTTTTGCCGGCCTCCAGTCCCTCGGCTGTCTTGAACGTAATGGTAATTGTGGGGCCTTTCTCGAGAATCGTATTGACGGCCAGACCGGCCCCCGATCAAGACGGCGACGACGGGAATCAGCCACACAAGTTGGGGCGACGCCCGTCGCTTCGGCTGGGCAATCGCTGACGGAATGTCCGTGAGGTTCCGAACCGCGCGATCCTTACGAAACATGATGTTCCTTTTGGGGTTCCCAGAGCAGCCGGGGATCGAACCCCATGGCGGCAAACATCGTCAGAACGACCACGGCGCCAAACGCGGCCGCCGCTGGGCCCGGTGTGAATCGTCGCGAGCGCCTTGAGTTGGACGAGCGCTACGAGAATCATCACCACATACACATCCAGCATCGACCAAGGACCGACGGATTCGAGGGCCCGATAGAGTCTCGTACGTTCCATCGGCCGATACGTCCAACCACGCTGCACCGAGATGAGCAGATAGGTGAGGGAGAACATCTTTGCTAGGGGTACCACGATGCTGGCAATGAAGACCACCAAGGCGATATGCCACAGAGCCCGAGTGCCAAAGGTAGACGATCCCCGCTCATGATAGTGTCCGACTTGAGCACCGAACAAGGAGCCCGTATGCATCATCGGCAAGACGTTCGCCGGCACGTAGAGAACATAGGCGGCAATGAGGAAGGCCCAGGTCCGTGCAATACTGTTCTGGCTTGCGCAGATGAAGTGCCGCAGCCGCACCGCCGGCAGCACATGTCGTGACCGGTTCCCGGCCAAACAGAGGGACAACCCGCCGCAGCCGTGGCAAGACCACAATCCCAACTGACTTGCCGTGGACCGCCGAATCGTTCACTCGCTCTCCCTCACCATGTTCCACAGCTCATGCGTATTGAACGACGGCGATGGCGGCCGTGAGTGTGAGAATGAGGCCCCCGAACGACCAGAGGGCGATTCCCGGGACGACATGCGCGAGGTGCTGAAGTTTGACCAGCGCGACGAGCACTCCGAGAATGAATACCTGCGTCATGCTCCACGGTCTCACCGATTGCAATACCCGGAGAATCTGCGCCAACCCCTGCGGCATTTTTCCTAGCTTCAACGGCAGGAGCACATACAGCATCAAAGACATTTCCATGGCAGGGATCAGGATAGTCGTGACAAACACCAGTGCGGCGACGTTTTCCATATCATGCTTCCACATAGCGTCTCGACCGCCCCATACAGACTCGTCGCATTGGCAATTCCCTGCACCTCTAGGCCGACAATCGGAAACACGTTGGCAATGATAAAAAAATCGCCGCACCGAGCGAATAGGCCAGGGCGCGCTCAAGACTGCCGGGAGTCTGACGGAAGAGAACGGCATTACATCGTCGGCAACAGGCGACGCCGCCAGGCGGGAGCATCGGCTCCCGTTGCAAGAGATCACATTCATGGCACGCGGTAAGCGCACGCGACGTCATTCGTTCTCCTCATCGCCATCCACCCATTCAGAGCGACTGCGCATGACAGGATTAAGCATGACCGTCTCCCTTGTTACTTCCTTCTTGGAGGACGAGTAACGACTACTCTGCCTCCGGTCAGCAGATTCTAAAGACCGACTCAGTTTCCGAACCAACTCACCGAAAAAGAGCGGCACGAAGAAGATGGCCAAGAAGGTAGCGGCAAGCATAAATTGTTAATCAACCGAGCTATTGGTTCGGGATTGTTCCACTGTAAAGCGCAGCAATCTCTCCGACCGGATGATGCCGATGAGGCGGCGATCCTGTTTGCTCTCCACAACGGGCAACCAGAAGAGATCCTGCTTGTTCATCAACTCGCCAACCGTCAGGATTGTGTCACCCGGCGTGACCGCGCCGGCATCGGCACGCATGAAGTCCCGGACTTTGGTCGCCGGACTCTTTCCTTGCGCAAAGGCTTCAAACAACTCGTCTCTCCTCACGAGACCTTCCAAGCGTGTGTCCTTATCAAGGACACACAGGAACTCGAGGGTTTGCTGATCAAACATGCGGACGGCATCTTCAAACGTGTCATCGGCGGTGAGCCAGTGCCCCGGGAACGCGTCTATGAACGTGGACAGCGGCTGGTGTTCGAGCACAGCCCATACGTGGCCCAAGAGAGGATTCGACCTGGAGCGTCGCCATCTCAGGGCTTGAGCCAGAAGATTGCGGAAGGGGGTGAACGCCCCGGAAATCTGTGAGAAGACCTCTTTCCCCATGACCAGCACCTCGACCGCCGTGCGCGCGCGGACGCTCGCGGTGTGTACGCCACCGTCGAGGAGTGCCATTTCGCCGAAAAACTCTCCCGGCCGTAACACCGCCACCATGTTGTCGGGCCCTCCTGTGGGGTGACGCCGCATGACTTCCACTTCGCCGCGTTCGATCACATAGAAACGCATCGCCGGCTCGCCTTCGACAAAGACGTAATCGCCGGGGCGATAATGCGCCCGTGTGATCCGTTCGGTTTGGTTAATCCTGATATAGGCCAGATCACGCGGGAAAAACAGCTCCCAGGTCCAGTCGAACGCGACTTTGATCCGGCGCGACCAGGAGGGAGATTTCAGCAGATACACGGTCCGCCAAAGCATCCAGGCCAGAAAACCCGAGAGCCGGACGCCCAGAATTTCGGCGACCGCATTCCGCTCCCCGATGCCACACAGCTGGCCCAACGGCTTGAAAAAGAATGGTCTGGTGGGTTGACCCCGGAGTACCCGGATGATGTTCTCCGCCGCGTGTCGGCCTTGGCGCTCGGCAAACTGGCCGGTGGGTGGAGCGACCTGGCCGTCGTACGCATTGACGATGTGCGCACAGTCGCCGATCGCCCAGAGGTTTGGTGCCCCGCGTACCCTCAGGTCCGGATCGGTCAGCACGCGGCTGCCTTCCTTGGGCACATCAAGCCGGTGCACCAAGAGCGGCATCGTGGTGCCAATCGTGCAAACGACGGTCGCGCCCCGAATCATCCGGCCGTCCTGCAGCTCCACGCCCTCCGCGGTGGCCTGGACCGCCCGCGTCTTCAATACCATGTGGATCCCGGCTTGCTCCATCTTCGTCCGGGCGAGCCCCCGTAGCGTGGGGCTGACTTCGGGCAGAATGTGATCGCGGCTATGCACCAGTGTCACGGTCACCTCCGCGACGCCGAAGTTACCATAGAACCGCGTGCTGGATCGCACGAGGTCATTGATCGCACCCGCCGTCTCCACTCCGGTAAAGCCACCGCCGATCACCACGAATGAGAGATACCAACGCCGCCGCTCAGGGTCCTCGCAGACCTCCGCCTTTTCCAGTTGCTCCGTGACGTGGAACCGCAAGGCGATCGCATCGCCGACCGATTTCAACGGAAACGCATGGTCGGCCATGCCAGGCACCAGGCTGAGATTGACCGCGGCTCCACAGGCCACGACGGCCTGGTCGAATGCCAGACGATGCTGGCGGCCATCGTCCCCTTCGTATTCCACCACGGACGTCGTGGGGTTGATCTCCCGGACTTCTTCCGTTCGGCACCGCACGCCGGGGAGCATCTGACGCAACGGCGCCGTCACCGCCTCAGGGTTGATCGCCGCACCCGCGACCTCTGCCAGCAGCGGGTAGAAGAGCATCGTGTTCTCTCGGCTGAACAACACGAGCTCACACGAGTCCGGAGAGAACGTGCGGCGCAAGGTCCTTGCGCACTTCACCCCGGCAAATCCGCCTCCGATGATGATGATCCGCTTACGTTCCATCGCCAGTCTCAATTCTTCCAGAGACGATATCCCCCGAGGCATGCGCAGGCATTGCGTCCCAATTGGATCCCCGCGGGAACTTTCTTGAGCTGTTTGACGTTGCCGCCGCCCAGCACGACAGAGTCGACTTGCAGTGCGTGGCGGAGCGTTTCGGCCGCCTTCGCGACGTGGCGACGCCATTTCTTTTTTCCAAACCGCTTGAGCCCGCGCACACCCACGTACTCTTCGTAACTCCGACCATTCTTGTACGGCAGGTGCGCAAGCTCCATCGGTTCAAGGACGCCATCGATGATCAACGCCGACCCAAGTCCCGTACCGAGCAGTGGTCAGGTTCCTTGATAATTTCGAGCGAGAGAGCAATTGGTACTTGATGTCTTTCATCGGGCAGATGCCGCCGAAGAATACGCTTTTCCCTCTGAGAAAGCACCCCAACTTTTGAGCGAATTGCCTGGATATGGAACCATTAGCCTCATCACTGGCACTGCCACGAGTAAGCTAGTCACTTCGAACGCAGCGAGTAAGGCCGCGTAGGACGCGTAAGCTAGCTGTGCGTGCTGTACTCCCCCTTCACACCAGCTGTCCTCATGTGGGAACAACACCGTACTCATTCCTGAACGGGAGTAAGTATGGAAACAGATGTGGAGTAAGGCGCAGCGAGCGCGAAGGAGGGGCAACTCACGAGTTGAAAAAGGATTTAGTGTGTCTGCGGATAGTCTTTGGGGGGAGGTGTCATCCTGGTGACGGCATAGTAGAGCACCACGGCAACGAGAAGGACCAGGAGCACCCATCCCAGTGGACGGCTCTCCGCCTTCCAGCCCTTCGCCTCCAGACGGTCACGCCATTGTTCGGATGGATTCTTCATGGGCTTGATTATTCATAGACTGGCTGGACCACGCAACATTCCGACATCGCTCATCTCTCTCTATGTCGGGATTTTGATTGCTCATGCTACTCACGATATACCAGGGACGATCGCGCCTCAATGCTGAATACGGGAGAGACCCTTATGTTGCTGACCGTCAAGGCGCTCTCGCAGCGGTTACAGATAAAACCCTCGACCCTCTATGCCTGGGCAGCCAAGGCAAGATTCCCTGCCGGAAGATTCATGGGTTAGTACGGTTCGACCAAAATGACATAGCCCGCTGGCTGGCTTCCTTCTCTCCCCCAAATTCCGTGCCTCCCCAGATGGGAAACGTAGGACGGACCACACCGACCTCGAGCAGATTGATTGCGAGCGCAAAACGCGAGGTCTATACTTCCGGCCACGGGGAAACTAGACCGAAATCAAGCCTCATCGGAAAGGAGGAGCGTGATGGGGCTCCTGAAGCGTAACAAGGTCTGGTGGATGAGTTTCATGTATCAGGGGCGACAGGTTCGCCGTACGACAGGTACGACGGACAAACGACTGGCAGAATCGATCCTGTGCAAGGTGAAGGTGCAAATTGCTGAAGGTCGGTTCTTCGAGACGCGTGAGGAACAGGAACGTACGTTTGGAGACATGATGGCTCGGTATCTCAAAGAGCGTGCGGTTCTGAAGGCGCCGAAGAGCCACCAGCGAGATTGTCAGGCCTTGAACCATCTCCTCCCGGTGTTTGGAGAGACGGTGCTCGCCGAGATCACGCCGAAGTTGCTGGCGGGCTACAAGACACAACGGCGAATAGAGAAAGCGGCTCCTGCCACGATCAACAAGGAACTACAGCTCGTGCGCCATGCGTTCAACGTGGCGCTGCGCGAATGGGAATGGTGCCGAGAGAACCCCATGCACCGAGTCTCGATGGAGCCAGTGCGGAATGAAGTGGACCGTTGGCTGACCGCCAACGAAGAGGAGTACCTCTTGGCCTCGTCCTCGCCCTGGCTCAGAGAGATGATCGGGTTCGCGCTGAATACCGGTATGCGTCAAGGAGAGATCCTCAACCTGCAATGGCAGGACGTGGATTTTGCGCGAGGAGTCCTGATGGTGATGAAGAGTAAGAACGGAACTCGCCGCACGATCCCCTTGAATGCGACCGTGTACGAGCTGCTGGCGGCCAAGCAAGCGACGACGGGAGCCTCACGCGGTCCCGTGTTCACGACCCCTCGCGGGAATGAACTCCAAGTACGCTACCTGGCTCGGGAGTTTTGCGAGGCGCGCGATCGGGCAGGAATTCCAGACTTCCGCTTTCACGACATGCGGCACACGTTCGCTACGCGATTAGTGCAACGTGGAGTGGATTTGTACAAGGTACAACGTCTGCTCGGTCACAAGACCAGCCTGATGACGCAACGGTATGCGCATCATTCGCCGGAGAGTTTGAGAGAGGGAGTGAACGTCTTGGATGAGCCGCAACCGCAGCGAGTTAGCACAAATTTAGCACAAGGGGCGATTTTGAGCGGTGTTGCGAGAGCAAGAACGCTCGGAAGTGATTGATTGTAAATGGTGAGCCGGCTGGGACTCGAACCCAGGACCCTCGCCTTAAAAGGGCGATGCTCTACCGACTGAGCTACCGGCTCACCGAGCGGAGAGCGCGGAGTTTACCACCGACCCTCGGCCTGTGACTAGCAGGTTGTTGAAATAGTTCACCAGCGGACGTTCTCGACATCCGTGAAGCGCATCGCGTGAAGCGTCGTTCGTTCCCAGATTCGGACGTTGTCACGAACGACGGGAACGGGTCTTGAGTGGGTTGCGAAGCATAATGGTTTCACTGCGCTTCGAGCCGGTTGAGATCATATCGATGGGACACTCGGAGAGATCCTCAAGGTACTGGAGATAGCGCTTGGCTTCCACGGGAAGCTGTTTATACGTGGTCGCGCCGGTGGTAGAGCCGGACCATCCCTTGAACGTCTTGTACACCGGCTCACAGTCGGTCAGCGCTTGGAGATCGGCCGGCATGTCTCGATAGAGCTTCCCCTGATACCGATAGCCGGTGCAGACTTTGAGTTCCTTGCAGCCGTCGAGCACATCCAGTTTCGTGACGGCCAGTGACGTGAGTCCGTTCACTTTGGTGGCGTATCGCACCACGACGCCGTCGAACCAGCCGCAGCGGCGCGCACGTCCCGTCGTCGATCCGAATTCTTTCCCTCGTGCTTGGAGCCCGTCTCCCACCGCATCGGTCAATTCCGTGGGGAACGGTCCGCTGCCGACACGCGTGGTGTAGGCTTTGGCGACCCCGAGCACCGCGTCGATCTTCGTCGGTCCCACGCCCGTTCCCGTTGAGGCACCGCCGGCCGTTGAACTGGAGGAGGTGACGTAGGGATAGGTGCCGAAGTCCACATCCAAGTGTGTCCCTTGCGCCCCTTCGAACAACACGGTCTTCCCTCCCTCGATCATCTTATTGACGAGCATGGCGGTATCGACGATATGGCTCTTCAGGCGGTCGGCATAGCTCATATACTGCCGGAACACTTTGTCGACATCGAAACGTTCCAGCTTGTAGAGTTGCTCGAGAAACCAATTGATCTCGACCACGTTTTCTTCGAGTTTGGTTCGAAACGCCTTCGGATTGAGCAGATCCCCCATTCGGATACCGATCCGCGACATCTTATCGGCATAGGACGGGCCAATTCCCCGCCCCGTCGTTCCAATTCGGCGAGAGCCCTTCGACTGTTCAGACGCTTTGTCGATGGCCTTGTGATACGGCAGGATGAGATGGGCGCGCTGACTCACGACAAAATTCTTTCCGATCTTCACGCCTTGAGTCTGGAGATGGTCCAGCTCCTCGATCAACGAGGCTGGATCCACGACGACGCCGTTCCCGATCACACAGAGCGTCCCGCGATAGAGGATGCCTGAGGGGATGAGGTGAAACACAAAGGTGCCCCGTTCATTGATCACGGTGTGCCCCGCGTTGGACCCTCCCTGGTAGCGAACCACTGCGTCGACGTCGCTGGCTAAGATATCCACGATCTTGCCCTTGCCTTCGTCGCCCCACTGCGCCCCGATCACAACGAGATTTCCCATCGCCTGAAATGCTCCCAAAAAAAGAGCCCTGGCTGGACTCATGGCCAGGGCCGAAGGGTCATGGTAGGAGCGCCTCTAATGTTTGTCAAGAACCGTGATGTCAAAACGGGAATGGGCAGGCTCCAAACCGTCTCTTATTGCGCGCGTCGAACGAGGGGAGTCTTCGACCGCGCGTTCCGCGAGCACAAGAGACGGATGGGGCTTGCCCAGCTCCCGTTTTCTTGACTGTCGCGGGAGGGCCGTGTTAGCATGACCGCGGTTTCACAAGGATTTTCGCGTATTTCCAAGTCAACCGCCGTGGGGCTGTAGCGCAGTTGGGAGCGCGCGTGAATGGCATTCACGAGGTCGCCGGTTCAATCCCGGCCAGCTCCACCAAATTTCAACCGTGGGCAGGAGGCGAGCGGCAAGGGGCTAAAGGTAAGAGCAATTTTCGGATTTGGCTCCTGGTCTCACGCCGAACTGGTCTCTTCAATTCCTCGCCTCTAGCCTCGTGCCGCTAGCCCCTAGCCTGTCCGAAAATACATGCTCCAAATCGAGTCGGTCAGTAAGCAATACTCCACGAAGATTCTGCTTGAGAATGCGACGGCGCACCTTCGCCCCGGTTCACGGGTCGGCTTGGTGGGACCCAACGGCGCCGGCAAGACCACGCTCTTCCGGATGATTCTTGGGGAGGAATCGCCGGACAAGGGAACCATCCGCAAGCGTCCTCGTCTCCGCATCGGCTACCTCCCGCAGGAACTCGAAACCATCACGGGCAAGACCGTGTTGGACGCCACCCATCGCGATCTGTATCCCGAACATGAGGCCGAGCGTATTCTCATGGGGTTGGGATTTACGGAGATCGACTTCAGCCGTCAGATCGAAAAGCTGTCCGGTGGCTATCGAATGCGCGTCGCCTTGGCCCATCTGCTGCTGACCAACCCTGACGTGCTGCTGCTGGATGAGCCGACCAACCACTTGGATAAACCGACGCAGCGCTGGTTCGAGCAATTCCTCTTGAACTCGGAGATGACGCTCTTGATCATCAGCCACGACACCGCGTTTCTCGATCGTGTCGTCACCCATATCTGGGATCTCCGGCACCATAAGATCGAAGAATATCGGGGCAACTATACCTCGTTCAAAAAGATCCGCGCAGAACGGGATGCTCAACGTGCAGGCTGCCGCGGGGCGGCAGGCGAAAGAAGTCGCGCAGAGTCCAAACATTTGTGGACCGGTTCCGCTACCAAGCGAACAAAGCCAGCCAGGTCCAATCGCGCATCAAGCAGCTTGAGAAGGTCAAGATGATTGAGATCAAGCGCGATCCCAAGCGGGTGAAGTTCAAGTTTCCCCTCCCGGCAGCGAGCGGCCGGCAAGTCCTGGAACTCCAGGGCGTGGCAAAACGCTATGGGGAAAAAGTGGTGTATGAGCGAGTCGATTGCTCGATCGAACGGGGACAGCGCGTTGCGCTGGTGGGAGAAAACGGCGCTGGGAAAAGCACCCTGCTCAAGATGCTGGCCGGGGCGTTGGCCTTCGAGAAAGGCACCAGGACGGTCGGCCATGGTGTCACCCTGCACTACTTCGCCCAACACCAGGCAGAGACCCTGAACCCCGAGCATACCGTTCTCGACTCCCTCTCCGAGGTTTCCAACCAAGCAGAGACGAACTTCCTCCGCGGGATTGCCGGCGCCTTCCTGTTCTCCGGTGACGATCAAAAGAAACCGATCAAGGCACTGAGCGGAGGGGAACGCAATCGCGTCGCGCTCGCGCGGATGCTGGTCGAACCGGCCAATACCCTGTTACTCGACGAGCCGACCAACCATCTCGACCCGGCTTCGGTCGATATGCTCACCGATGCGCTATCGGACTTCCCCGGCACGATCATCTTTATTTCCCACGACCCCACCTTTCTGACCAGAGTCTGCACGCGCGTCATTGAAATCGAAGAGGGCAAGGCCCGAAGCTTCTCCGGCGACTATGAGTACTATTTGTGGAAGAAAGCGCAGGAAGTCGAGTCCATCAAGGAAACGAGTGACGACCTGAATGGAACGGATCGTGGGAAGACTGCCTCGCCGACCAGGGCGATGGCCTCGCAAGTTCAGGCCAAGCCCTCAGCCGGAGATCGCCGCGATTTGAACAAGACCCAGGCCCGCCTGGAAAAGCAGGTTGCCCGGGCCGAAGCCGAGATCGCCGAATACGAAACCAAAATCAAAGCGCGGGACCTCGAACTGGCCGACCCCGCACTCTACAAAGATGAATCCACGAAGTGGAGCGCGCTGCACCTGGAACATGACGGGTGGAAGAAGGAGCTTGTGCGGCTCACCGCCCGGTGGGAAACGCTCTCGGCTGAACTGGAAGACGTCAAACAAAAACTAACGGCATTCGCCTAGCAGAATACGCGCGGGAAAAGTATTGCGGCACGACAGGAGAACACTCCGGCGGACAGCTCAAAACGATCATCGAACAAGGCCGCAGCGAGATCATAATAACCGGAGGCGTATCCCTCTCGGGTACGTTGAGGATTATTTCGATCCGAGAACGAAGCTGGCCGGTCCTTTTTCAGCATCCTGCTAGATGGAGGATTTGACCGTTTCTTCGAGGTAATAATACAGCCAGCGGTTCTTCTCTTTCGTGACCAGCTCGTCCCAGACCACGCCGATCAGAAACCCCTTCTCCCACGGCTTCACCCAGGCGACTTTCCCGTCGAGCTTTTCCATCTGTTCCGCGCGATCTGAATCGAGAAACGCCAACGACACGGTCACCGGCTGGGCCATTGCCAACTTCTCTTTCGTATGCAACCCTGCGCCGACTCTATTGACGTTATCCAACACGGCCGTAATCGCCTTGGCTCCGCTCTTCGGTGAAATCAGCGCAGAACCGACCAAGGTCGCCCGAACAAACTTGCGCCGTTCGTTCGTGGCGGCTATCGATGCAGGTGATTTCAGATTCTGCCGTTTCACAAGCCTAAGTATAACCGATTAGAAATCTTTGTCCACCACCCTGGGGGGCCCCCGACTTAGGTGTCTTTCGGCCGGTAGTAGCGACGCCCCTTGAGCGATTCCGGGAGATGCTCCTGCATCTTGGCCTGGGGATCGTCGTGGACATAGCGATACCCCTTCCCATACCCAAGCCCCTTCATCATCGAGGTCACGGCATTCCGTAAATGAAGCGGAACCCCGAGATTTCCATGGGTTTTTGCGTCATCCATGGCCTCAAGAAGCCCGATATAGGAGGCATTATCTTTTTGCCTGGTCGCGAGATAGGTCGTCCCCTGGGCCAAATTGATCTGCGCCTCGGGGAGCCCCACAAACTGCACGGCCTGAGCGACTGCGGCCGCGACCACTAGCCCCATCGGATCGGCATTCCCCACGTCCTCGGAGGCAAAAATAACCAACCGCCGGGCGATAAATTTCGGGTCCTCCCCCCCTTCCAACATACGGGCGAGCCAGTAGAGGGCGCCATCCGGATCGGAATCGCGCAGGCTCTTAATGTAGGCGGAGATGACGTTGTAATGCTCTTCTCCGGATTTGTCGTACCGGATTGATTTCTTTATCAGCGCGGCTTCCAGCGCCGCTCCATCGATCAGGCGCGTTCCGTCAGGCCCAGCCGGTTGCTGTGTGACCACAAAATCCAATGCCGTCAGGAGCGCCCTCGCATCGCCGTTGCCATACGCAATCAGTCGTTGCCTGGCATCGGGTGACAGGCGGGCATTCCACTTCCCTAACCCGATCGCAGGGTCCGCGAGCGCCCGCTCCAGAATATGCCCCAGGGCCTCATCTGAAAGAGGCTTCAGCACAATGACCAAGGAGCGAGACAGGAGCGGTGAGATCACTTCAAATGACGGATTCTCCGTTGTCGCGCCGACCAAGATGACCGTCCCCCGCTCGACATGAGGTAGAAAGGCATCCTGCTGCGCTTTGTTGAAGCGATGAATCTCGTCGACGAAAAGAATGGTCCGTTGACCGTTGATCGCCTGACGTTGCTCGGCTGTCTTGATGATGGCCCGCAGCTCGGGAACACCCCCTGTGACCGCCGAGAAGGGCACGAACTGCGCTTTGGTATGGCACGCGATGAGATGCGCCAGCGTGGTCTTGCCCGAGCCGGGCGGGCCCCAAAAGATGACGGACGAGAGTTGATCCGCCTGGATCGCCCGCCGCAACGGCCGATCCGGCGCAGTGATCTCCTCTTGCCCGACAAAGTCCGCAAACTCTCGCGGCCGCAGACGCTCGGCCAACGGAGCCTCAACGGATTTCCCTCCCTCTGGAGTGCCAAACAAATCGGGAACCTGATCGCGTGAAATAGTCATCCGAGTCCTCAACAACGGCGTGAATTGTATACGCCGGTGCGCATGATCGCAAACAGACCCTTGACCTGAGGAGCCTATCCGCCATCGTACGGTGAAGGGGGCAGTGCTTGGAGAATGGCGAAAAAGCCCTCCATCTCACCCACCCAGCCCAGGCGGTTACTTCACCTGCCCGCCCTGAGTCTGCCAAGACAGCCTCTTCGCCCAAGGACGCGCCATTCCCAGCAAGGCCGCAGCGAGCGAAATCCGAGGCATGGTTTCCTGAAAATTGAAGACTAGATTGGCTGGGATGAAGACAGTAGCGGCAGGGTGTTCAAAACGGCATTCCAGCGCGGCCGCAGCGAGAGAAGGAGGCGAGGCGTACCGCTCTCGGCGTACGTTGAGGATCTAACGAGGCGAGAACGAAGCTGGAAGCCGTTTTCAACACCCTGTTAGTCGGAGTCGCCGACACTGCCTCGTCGGATAAGCTTCAGAAACTCCAGTCTGGTTTGCGGCTGACTGCGGAAGGCGCCTAACATGGAGCTGCTGACCGCGACGGTGTTCTGCTTTTCGACGCCCCGCATCATCATGCAGAGATGTCGCGCTTCGACGACCACGCCCACTCCGCGCGCATTGAGCTTCGATTTCAGGGTTTCCGCGATCTGGACGGTCAGCCGTTCTTGGACTTGCAGCCGGCGCGCAAAGACATCCACAATGCGCGGAATCTTGCTGAGCCCCACCACCTTCTTATTGGGCAAATAGCCCACATGGACTCTGCCGTAGAACGGCAGCAGGTGATGTTCACAGAGGCTGAAAAAGTCGATGTCTTTCACAATCACCATCTCGTCGTACTCGATCGGAAAGAGGGCGCCGTTCAAGAGCTGATCGATGTCGCGGTGGTACCCCTGAGTCATGAAAGCGAAGGCCTTGGCTACTCGCTCAGGGGTCTTGAGGAGCCCGTTCCGGCCAGGCTTTTCACCGATGGCCAGCAGCATCTCTGTGACCAGGGATTGCAGTGCATCCAGACCCGCCGCTCTACCGTTCCCGCTAACGCCTTCAACCTGCTGCTGGCCACGCCGCCGGATTTCCTGCTTAACCATGCCGCCCCTCTCTATACCTTAATGCTCAATGCTTAATGTTAAATTTTGAATGTTGGGACATCATCAGATCGTCAAACATCCTCCACTTCACGTGTTACGCCTCACCTTGAGGCCGCTTCCGATTCCGTCAATTCAACATTCAACATTTACCATTCAACATTCCCAATGCCGCTTCACGAGGAACGCGGGCTAAGCACCGAAGCCTTGTTCGCCGACCCCGCATACTCGAAGTAGTTGTCGCGTGTTTCAATCAGCCCGACCTTTTCCAGTTGCCCGGCGGGGAGGTACTTCACTAACAGATCCCAAATCAGCAGCACCAGATTTTCTCCCGTCGTGGTGCGATCGGCAAACTCAGGATCTTGATTGAGATCGTGATGGTCGAATCGCGTGATTACTTGTTGTCCCACAGTCCGATCCAGCCGATCAAGATCAACGTCTCCATCGGTCGTGGTCGGAACCGTGCTCTTCACGGTCACCAACACGACATAGTTATGGCCGTGCCCATTGGGATTATTGCACTTCCCAAATGCAGCCAGGTTTTCTTCGGGAGACAGATGATCCGTGTGCAGCCGGTGCGCCGCGCAGAACCGATATCGCCTCGTGACACTTGCCTGTGCCATTGTGGATTCAGCTCACATCCAGCCCAAAAATAGAATAGCCAGGACTGGCCGCCATATTCGGACAATCCTGGCTTCTCCTGTCACGACCAGCTTGCGTCACTCCAGCGCAAATTCCTTTGCAGGATGCTGAAAAAGTCCGCCAGCTTCGTTCTCGCCGCGCTCAGAGGCTCAATGTACCGAAGCGTACGCCTCACATCTCTTGGCTCGCTGCAGCCTTGCCCCTAGCGCGGCCTTTTTGAGCATCCTGCGTTATGTTCTCCCGTTGTGCCACATGCGCGAACCTCGAAGCTCTCGCGTGCCACAATAGTTTTTCCGCAGCCTGTTAGACGCTGAAGGAGCTGCCGCAGCCACAAGTGGTCTTCGCTTGTGGACTCTTAATCGAGAACCCGGACCCTTGGAGACTGTCCACGTAATCAACTTCGGCTCCCTGAAGGAGCGGAGTGCTCTGTGAATCCATGATGATCTTGACGTCACCCTTTTCAATTACGGTGTCGTCGTCGGCCATCTTCGACTCGAAGGCCATCCCATATGTATACCCGTGGCACCCGCCGCCCTTCACATAGACCCGCAGGCCGACGATATCCTTCTCTTCCACCATTAATTCCTTGATCTTCTGCTCTGCAATCGCCGTAATCGTAACCATCGTGATCCTCCTCGTGTGACCAGGCCGTCCTTCGAAGACCTGCCTGGAATGGCTTAGTGTAACACCTCTTTACTGGATTTCAATACCCTGCGACTCCGAATGTGGCATTGTGGGCGCAACCCACTTGCCCTCCGGCACCAGAACTACCACGTCTCCAAGCACTTTGGCCTGGCATCCAAGACGATGCCACGGCTCACTGAGGGCTTCCCGATCGAGGAGATCTTGCTCCTCAAAGTCGATCTCCGACAGGTTCTCGGCACCGATCTGCACTTCGACCCGACAGGTGGTGCAGGAGGCGTTCCCACCACAATCGTGGTTCAACACAAACCCGAGAATCTTCGACGCCTCCAACAACGACGTATTGACCTCAACCTCTCCGCTCTTGCCCTCAGGATGGAGAAACGTCACACGCGGCATCGTATGGTCACTCGTCAATGGTCATCGGTCATTCGCAGTCACAGCGTCGACTCTCATTCCGCTAGTGACAAATGACTATTGACTCATGACTCCTTTCTGCTCACACCGCCACAGGCGCCGGCTGATAGGGACAGCGCTGCAATCGGATATGTTCCTCAAACTCGTGACGGAACAGTTTCATGCTGCTCTGAACCAACACTGCGGCCCCGGTCACCAGCGTGCAATAGCCCGTCCCCTTCACAAATCCACAGACCTGGAGAAGACTCTCCATATCTTTCTCCGTCCCCTCTCCCTCCTCAATCTTGGTCATGAGCGCGGCGAGATTGATGGTCCCCATTCGACAGGGTGGGCACTGCCCGCAACTCTCTACCTTGAAGAAATTGGAGAATTTGAGCGTCAGCGCCACCATGCACGTCGCGTCATCGACCACGATCACGCCGGCTGACCCAAGTCCCGTGCCGGCTTTCTTCAACGAATCGAAATCCATCGTCAGGTCGAGCTGATCGGCGGTGACCATCGAAAACGCCGGTCCACCAGGGAACACCGCCTTGATCTTGCGCCCGCCTGGCACCCCTCCACCGCACTTGTCCACGAGTTCACGGATTGTAGTACCCATCGGCATCTCGTACACGCCGGGGCGATTCACGGCACCGCTCAGGGAGAACATCATCGTACCCGGACACTTTTCTGTGCCGACCTGCGTGAACCAGGCTACGCCTTTCAGGAGGATCCGCGGAATGTTGCACAAGGTTTCGACATTGTTGACCAACGTCGGCTTCCCGTAGAGGCCGAAGTCCGTCGGGTAGAAAGGCGGCTTCTGTCTCGGCATTGCCGGACGTCCTTGCATGGATTCGAGCATCGCTGTTTCTTCACCGGCCACGTAACTCCCGTGGCCTTCAAAGACTTGTAGATCGAGATCCACGCCACTCCCCAGGATATTCTTGCCCAAGAACCCTTGAGCCTTCGCCTGCGCCAACGCTTTCTTCAGATTCTCCCGTTCTTCGTAGTACTCATGATTCACATAGATGAACGCCGCCTTGGCTTGGACCGTGTAGGCCGCGATGAGGCAGCCTTCGATAAGCTGGTGTGGCGCCTGCTTGAGCAAGTAGCGGTCTTTAAACGTCCCTGGCTCATGTTCGCCTGCGTTGCAGACGAAATAGTGTTCCTTCACCCGATGATTGAGGACCTTTTCCCACTTGATGCCGGTGGGAAAGCCCGCGCCCCCTCGCCCACGGAGCCCGGCTTTCTTCAGTTCATTGACGATATCATTCGAACTCAGCTCTTTGATGCACTTGTTCCAAGCCTCGTAGCCCCCGATCTTCCGGTAGGCCTCGATATCCCAGGGAGCGCCATCAAGCGTTTGGAGAACTCGTGGTTCAGTCGCAGTCGTCATGCGTCCTTCCTTACCCGTTTGGCTCAACGAATGGAACGATACTATAAGGTGCCTAGCCGGTATTCGTCAAGGCAATGCCACGATAATAGGCCTGAATCTCAACGACTTAGGGCCACTGCCCTATATAAGATTGGCCATATGGGCCATCGAGTCGTAAAAGGTAAGATGTGAAAGGTGAAACGTATCTCGTTGGGGATAAGAGCGTATGGCTAATGGCGTATACCTGGCGGCAAAGACACGCCTCTCTATTCCGGACCATACGCTATTGGCTATACGCCATATGCTCTGTTCTTTGGACGAGAGATGAACGGGACTTGCCGGCGGGCTTTCCCACCGGCAGTCGATACGCCGTCTTACTTGAGGTGGCTGCCGGCTCCCATGAATAGCAGCATGGGAATCGACAACATAAAGTTGACCCGAGAAGCGAGAAGCGCGGTCCGACCCCACTGGGCCATTTCTGCCGGCGCAGGGGTCCCCTGGGCTGCTGCCGTCACCGCCGCAATAATCCTCCGTTGGTTCGGCCAAATAATTGCGTGGACGTTGGCCATCATGATGATGCCCAATAGCCCGCCGATTCCCAACGCAATCGCGCCGGTTCCACCTCTCTGATACAGGTAGAGGTACAACACAATCCCGGCAAGCACCGTGACCGTCGCGCCATGACGAAACCAGTTCAGCGCAGCGGGCATCAGCTTGGGAATTACGATGTTCTTGGTGGGGCCATCGAGGCTCTTCAAAAACGCCGCATTGATCAGGTTGAAGAAATACAACAACCCGATCCAAGTGATCCCGGCCAAGAAATGGGCCCAGCGTAACAGCAAGCCAAACCAGTCGGCATCACCGACCGCCATGCCGGTCATACCGAGATACCCCATGATCAAAACCACGGCGAGCGCGAATCCTACGCCCATGGTTTGCATCGGACTCTCAAGAAATTTCATAGTATCTCCTCGCTCAGTGTACTGCTCAATGTATTGCTTAGTCGCTGTCTGTACTGTAGCCCTGCTCTGAATGTCAAGCAAGGAGCAGATCAGTCATAGGTCACTTGTCATTGGTCAACAGAGGGAAAGGGGCCTGCTGTCCCTGCCAGTGACTATTGACCATTAACCGCTGACTATTTCGTTACTCCATCAAGCGATCGACTGTTACGCAGAGTTCGCGCACCGCGCTAGCAGAGGTCGCCAATGCCGCTCGCTCCTCCGCCGTCAGCTCATATTCGACCACCTGTTCCGCCCCACCCCGACCCAGCCTGACCGGCACACCAATGACGACATCCATTAATCCATACTCGCCCTCGCAAAGCACCGCACAGGGCAACACCCGCTTCTGGTCCTTCACAATCGCCTCAACCATATCGACCACCGAGGCCGACGGGGCATAGAACGCGCTGCCCGTTTTTAACAGACCCACGATTTCGGCTCCTCCCTCGCGTGTCCGCTTCACAATCGCCTCCAACCGGTCCTTCGACATCAGCTCCAAGACCGGTTTCCCTTTCACTGTCGTGTAGCGCGACAGCGGCACCATCGTGTCGCCGTGCCCCCCCAGCACCATCGCAGCCACGTCGGGAGCTGGCACACTCAGTTCAGCGGCGATGAAGGAACGCATGCGGGCGGAATCGAGCACCCCCGCCATACCCAAAACCCGCGACTTCGGCAATCCGCTCACACGACGCGCCACATGGACCATGGCATCCAACGGGTTGGTGACAAGAATCAGAATGACGTTCGGCGATCGAGACACCAGCGCAGAAACGACCGACTTCACGATCTTCGCGTTCGTGGTCAACAACTCGTCACGGCTCATGCCCGGCTTGCGAGGGATTCCGGAGGTGATCACCGCCACCAACGAGCCGGCCGTTTCATCATAGCCGTTGGTGCCCACCACGCGGGTGCTATAGCCGTAGACTGGCCCGGCCTGTGTGATATCGAGGGCCTTGCCTTGCGGGACGCCTTCGGCAATATCGACAAGCACCACCTCGTACTCGTTCTTCTCGGCCAGCCGCTGCGCTGTCGTGCCTCCGACGTTCCCCGCGCCCACCACCGTAATCTTCGGTCTCCCCATGATTCCTCCGGAAGTGCTGAGTATCGAGTATCGAGTTCGAAGAATTCCTCGGTTCCCGTCTCAGCACTCAGTACTCTCAACTCAGCACTGCTTATGTGTGTTCATGTTCCGTCCAGCCTGCGACTTTAAAATTGATCGTGCAGACGAAATTGTCCCCGTCGTAGAAATTTACTTTAATCTTCTTCTTGCCATAGTTCTTTGCCAGAAAGGCGTCCGGATCATCGACCAGTGCCTGATACCCTCCCGCCGGATATTCGCCGAGGTCGTGGAATACCACGATCATCCCCACTTTGACCTCTTGAAGAATCTTGGCCCAACAACGGGGATAGACTTCCCAAAACTTGGCCTCGATCAGGTCCTTCGTCGGCTCCTGGCGACCCTCCCCCGGCTTGATGGGCTGTGCAAACTTCGCCAACCGACGGACATAGGGATACTGATGCCCCGTAAACAACTTGTATAGCCAGGGCGGCACAGTCGGTCTCTCTACTGGATTCGCCATCGATTCTCCGTACCCCTTACGCCTTACGTCTTCTACGTCGTCAGCCTTTGATAGATCCGCGGCAATCGTTTCGGCAAGGCTTCGAGATGATCAATGACCGCGAATTGCACGTCCCCGTACATTCTCCGGACATAGCCATCGGCCTCCCGATCGATCGTAATACAAAACGGATGCACCCCCCGTTGACGCGCCTCTCGTAACGCAGCCTTGGTGTCTTCCAGCGAGTACTCGTCTTTATAGCCGTCATCGAGCGGACGCCCATCGCTGATGAGGACGAGCAGTCGCGTCCGCGCCTCTCGCGCCAGCAATTTGGCGGTGGCATGGCGAATGGCTGCCCCATCACGGTTTTGCCGCATGGGAACCAGTCCGCCCAAACGCTGCGCCGCTTGCCCACCCAACTGATCGTCAAAATCTTTAATCACAAGAAAATCCACTTGCCCGCGGCCCTGGCCCGAATAGCCGTAGAGCGCATATTGGTCTCCGACCGCTTCAAGCGCTTCACACAAGAGCACCAGCCCCTCTTTCTCCAGATCGATCACGCGACGGCCGCTGTCCAACTGGCGACTGGTTGACCCACTCACGTCGACAAGAAACGCAGCCGCGACATCCCGTTCTTTTCTCTCCCGCCTGACGTAGATCCGGTCCGACAGGTCTGCCCCCGCTGCCCGCTCCGCGCACATACGGACCGCCGCATCCACATCAAGCTCATCGCCGTCGGCTTGGCCCGGCACGCGCCGCAACCCCGGGGGCCGCAGACTTTCGAAGAATCGCCGAAGGGCCGAGACCTCAGTCCCGTGCGAGCTCAACATGGCACCCACGAAATCCCCGCTCCCCTCCTCTGCGGCACGCTCGACGACGCGACACCAATTGAGGCGATAGTCATCGATCTCCTGATCCCATTCCGGATAGCGCACCTCACGATCGCCCGACCCGGCATGATCAAGCGGCGCCGGCTGCTCGACCTTCAAGGCCAGGAGTTCTTCCACATGGGAAGGCAACTGCGGTCCCCCGGCAAACCTGTCACTCTCGGTCGCCGTGCGCGTTCCTTCTCGATTCCGTGGACCCTGCGCTGACGACTCCTGTGCCCCGCCGGCGGCGCTCGCCATTCGTTCGATGTCCTCTGATTGTTTCTGATCGTCCGATGCACGTTCATCCTGGTCCTGCTGACGAATGAACTCAGGATTCATCGCCCCACGATATACCCAGTTGGTGACAGGGCGATAGTCCTCACCCGTCCGTTCGGACGCGGATGGGCCCATACCCAGCTCCTCCGACACGTCATCGGCCTGATCGGCCTGGATCATCGCCCCCTTCGGCGCCAACAGCTCTTCGAGCCGCACGTAGAGCGCATGGGCGATGCGCACGGCCTCTTCCGCCGTCGCCGTTGGAGCCAGGATAGCCTGGCACATCGGCCAGAGTATGGCGATCTCGGCCTTGATGGCTTCGTGAATTGCGACAGGCTGCGACGCACCGGTCGACAACTGGAGCAGTTGATCGACGACGAGTTCTTTGACGGTCAGCCCATGTGTCAGCGACCGCGTCGTGACTGCCTCCCGCGCGAACTCTTGTAGATCGCGCTGGAGACCCGGGTACTCCCGCTGCAGCAGAAACTCCACCCGCGCATCCTCCACGAGCATCCACAAGTCTTGGATCAGTCCCGGATGAGGATACAGACGAAATAGCGCCGCCAAGGTGTCCGGCGCAGCCTGTTTCATCAGGCCATACTTCTGCCGCACAGCCATGACCAAGTCCGCGAGCGGCTCAAGGGTCAGCCGGTACGTCCCAAACTCAACGTGCCCCGCTTCATGAGCCGCCATCACCAGATACAAGCGCGTATTCTCCTCGGCAGTGGGATAACGACGGAGGAGCGCCGGCAGTGAGATGATGCGCCCGTCTTGGCTCACCATGGCCCGCGCAGACGTGTCCTGGCTCAGCGAATCGGGAAGCGCCTGAATCGTCAAATCGGTTCCACAGAGCCCTTGCACGAACAACTTTACGGTACGGGCCACCTGCCGAAGCGGCACACCGCTTAATGCCGCTTCCACCGACGTCAGCGCCTTCTGCGACTCCAGGGCAAAATAGGCTCTGGCTCCTTCGACACTGTACGCCAGGACTTCCATGCCAGTTGTGAGCCAGGCCTCGAAGCGAACCGTGGCCTCAGCAGACTCGCCGATCACGCTCACCAGTTCCGGCGCGCGCCGCAAATAGGCCAGCGCCGTGTCCGCGTCACGCTCTGCTACTAAGGCCCCGTACTGCAATACTTTGAGCCGCCATCCCTCATTCGGCACGGCACGCAACAGACGTGGCGATTCCGATAACCAGGCAATGCCCGCCCCAGGATCACGTTCAGCCAGCAACGACCCGACCGTGACGACCTTGGCCCGCACCGACGGGTCTTCGAGATCGCCGAGGATGAGCGGACTGGTGCGGAGGAATTCGATGGTCCCGAAATAGTCCGTCCTGCCGAAACTATTCCGGGAAATGAGTTTCAGTCCGAACGTCGTCCAGGCTCTGGCGTCCTGGATCGGCAACACGCGGGCGACCGCGGGAATCTGGCGGATGTACTCCAGCGCGACGACAAAATCGACCTGCGTGAGTTCGAGCCCGATCTCTAACCAGTCCTCCAGCTGATCCGGCGAGAGGACCGTCACCACTTCCGTTGACACCCGGAGAAATTCCAGCGCGACATTCGCATCCTGCTCGGCCAGTTCCAGGGCGGTTTTCAGCACCAACGAGCGAACCGAGGGTTGCTCGATCAGACCCAGAACCAACGGGCTCTCCTTGAAAAACTTCAATCCGATCGCACCGGACGATTCGGCTAACGCAATCCCTAGATCCAGCCAGGCCACCGCATCGCTGAGCCGACCTCGCTGTTGCAAATCAGGGAACGATTCGATTGCGGCACAAGCGACCTTCGGCGATACCTCATGCAACTCGTCGAGCATGAGCAAGACGCCTTCCACCTGGTTCGGTTTCGCGGTGGAGTCGGCGAGACAAGAAACCAGATGCTGGGCCGTGGCCGGTCCCAACTCCTCCGCCAGTTTGGCAATCAATTGCTTATGGGTATCCGATATCTCCATCCTCGATCCAATCCTAAGGAATTTGCAGGAAGTGTTGGATTGTAAAGGACGCCCTAGCGCTTGTAAACTAGCCCCTGCGGTGCGGGCATGGGGCAATTAGCCTATTGAAAGGATTTCGGAATGGCCGAGCCCAAGCAAGAGAGTCTCGACAAAATGTGGAAGTATGTGAAGGGATTCGCGGAGAAGAGCGGGACGACCATGCATCCCACGCCCGCAGTCACCGAAGCCGTGGTCAACGGCCTCGCGATGCACATGGACGAGCTGGGCAAACCCCTCTGCCCCTGTAACTTCTACAAGGATAAACAAGCAGAAGCCAAACTCCGCCGCTGGATGTGCGCCTGCGACGAAATGCAGATCTACAAATACTGCCACTGCCTGTTATTTGTGCGGGAAGACGGCCTGCCGATCACGGAATATCTCCCGGAAGGCCACGAAGGACGAGAAGTCTACGGCATCGTCACAGACCAGACTCCCGACAAAGGCCGCGCACTAAAACACAAAGCGGCACAGTCATCTTCTCTTCCATCCGACACAGATACAAACTAGACACACACTTACCACACCTGCCTCTGCATCACGCGACCATCTTTTCAGTTTATACCTCTTTCACACTCCCATGCTGGCAGGGAGGAGCAGCCCTCTACTGCGCGCAGTCGAACGAGCGCCACATTCCTCGCATTCATACTTTTCACCTCATGTCACTCTCTCAGGTCGCGTGGCCATGGTCAATCTCGACTGCGCGCCGTCGAACGAGCACCTTTCATCGTGCGCGTTCCGGCGAGCAAGGGATGCCCTGGCTGTAGACTCGCCTCTTCCTCATTGCCAGCCACTCACATCATATCCCTTTTCAAACAAACACCGCACCACCGCATCGCCGTAAGGAGGATCCGGATCGAGCGGTTTGTATGCACCGCCGACTGAACCGATGATCACTCCGAGCGCGCCTCCGACTGCTGCCCCAATCGCCACGCCCGCCGCTCCACCAATGAGTCCACTCGATGCCCCTACCGCGGCGCCAACAATCAGACCCAGCCTGGCTCCCGCGGCCACGTTACCACTTCGATTGCCGGTACCCGGCTTTAACCCAGCCGCATCGGCCTTCTTTTGACAAGCGGCAACATCAAGCTTCGCCGCCTCCCGCCCCTGCAGCTGCAACTTCGCATTCGACCGCAACATCGGCTCCGGCCCCCCGCACAGGCCACGAAACTCAAGACAGATCATAGCCAGAACAATTTGATAGACGGATATACAAGTCTTCTTCCACGCCCCCCTCCAATCACAGGGGCATATCTCCTCCATCTAAGTCGTGGGATGGCACTGCGCGCCCCATTGTCACTCTCCCACTCCTGCCCGCACTCGTACCGGATGGAAGGATGGTGACCTCATCGTGCGCGCGTCTGACGAGCACCTTCTGAGCGTGCGCGTTCCGCGAGCACAGAGGTCCCACTCGTCACGCCTCTCTTATTGCCATCCCGTGACCTCATATCCCTTCTCTTGCAGGCATCGATTCACGAAATTCGTATAGGCCTGATTCCGTTGCGACGATCCTGACTCACGAAACAACCCCATGAGTAATCCCCATACCGCCCCGGTCGCTGCTCCGATCATGGAACCGTAGCCTACTGAGCCTGAGATGGCTCCGCCGACCGCTCCAGCTGCAGCGCCGGCTCCGGCTCCTACCACGGTGCTGGTCGCCACACGACCGGCTTTCCCGGTGCCTTCCTCAGCTCCTGCCGACTCTGCCAGTTTCCGGCAAGCCTCAATATCCTGCGCTGCAATCTCCTTCCCCACTGACTGCATATGCGCATTGGGATATAAAATAGGTTGCGCCGTCGAACAGGCGGCCAGCAACAGCGCCCCCCAGATGAGTGACAGTCCTCTGTGCCTCATGGCTTCGCCGGCTCTTTCCGATCTCCAAGGTTCAAGCGAGTCATTACCAGTTGCGCAGTAGCCCCTTTGATGAGGACACGTTTGTGCCGTCCGCCTGCACCAGCATGAATCCGCACCGACGTAGAAGGAATCAATAATTGGCGGGATAAAAACCGGATCAATTCATCATTGGCTGCGCCATCGACCGGTGGAGCGGCCACACGAATCTTCAGTGCATCGCCGTGAATGCCCACACACTCTGTGGTGGAGGCCTTAGGTTGGACGTGAACGGTCAGGATCACTCCGTCATTGGTGTCCTGCACAATCAGCGCATTCATCCGCGACGGGGGCCCCAGTGATGGGATCAGAAAATGGCCTTCACCAATTCCAGAATGCTGCGCTGCATATCGGGATCGTCGGTGATCGGGCGGGCAATCGCGACATCGCAGGCTCGATCGGTCGCCACGCCTTGCCGAATGAGTGTCCCGGCATAGATCAGTAATCTGGTGCTGACCCCTTCTTCCAAGCCATGATTCTTGAGGTTCCGCACCTTTCCGCCGAGTTTGACCAAGCTGGCCGCAAGGTCACGGCTAACCCCCGCTTCCCGCTCGACCACGGTGGTTTCCACGTCAGGCGCCGGATAGTCGAACTCAATCGCCATGAAGCGTTGCTTCGTGCTTTGCTTCAAATCCTTGAGCACACTCTGGTACCCGGGGTTATAGGAAATCACCAGGAGGAAGTCGTCGGCCGCTTCGAGAATCTGGCCTTTCTTTTCAATCGGCAGGAAGCGGCGATCGTCGCTCAGGGGGTGGATGATGACCGTCGTGTCCTTCCGCGCCTCGACGACTTCGTCCAGATAGACGATCGCGCCATGCTTCACGCCGAGCGTCAACGGCCCATCGACCCAGACCGTCTCCTGACCCTTGAGCAGATACCGCCCCACCAAATCGGAGGCGGTGAGATCTTCGTGGCAGGCCACCGTGATCAAGGGACGACCAAGCCGGTAGGCCATATGCTGGACGAATCGGGTCTTGCCGCACCCGGTTGGCCCCTTGAGCATGACCGGCATCTTGCTGTTCGCTGCGACTGTAAACAAACCGATCTCGCCACGGACCTCCGCGTAGAATGGCTCTCGCTCGATTCGATACTGCCCGACGTCGACTTCGCGTCCTTGTTTTGTCATCTCACGCTCAATTCGCCCGCATTATTCACGAAGGCTTCTACTACAGCCGCCGATACGCCGCTACGACAAGTCTAATGGCGGGCGGGCTCGCCGCTCAGTCGGTCAACATACTGTTTCAAGTATGCCTCCCTCCCTCACAGCTCCGCGCGCCCGTCTCGCCTGGCGTCTCGGCGGTTTCGTCACGAACCCTCGTGAATAATGCGGGCTCGTCAGTCGTGTCCTTCGTTTCACGTTTCACATCTAACGTTTCACGCATGTTGGGAGCACGATAAACGGAACCGAGGCTGAAGATCAAGCGATCTGGCAGGGATATCAGAACACTGACAAGCAGGCGGCCTTCCGATTTCTCATGCCTATCTTGGAGGGAGCGGCCGAGGTTGCCCTTTACTGCGCGCATCGAACGAGGCTATAGATGATCCCTCCAAGCTCGCTCGCTTCTCTCTCTAGGAATGGCACCCGTGTTGGTCCCACTGCGGCCGTCGAGCGAGCACATTCTGATCGTGCGCGCTCCGGGAGCAAGGGAATCAGCACGGGTGTCATTCCATCCCTTTCATCGTGCGCGTTCCGGGAGCAAAGGGATGCCCTGGCTGTGAGACCGCCCCCTGCTAGGCGGCTTTCACGCCGTCCAGAACTTCGCGCACTTTTTGCGCCAGCACGTGGGGTGAGAAGGGCTTCGGCAGGAACCCGGTCTGGCGGCTCACGCCGCCTTGGTCAAACACCGGGTGGTCCGGATATCCCGACATGTAGAGCACTTTGATCCCTGGTCGAACGGTCAGGATCTTTTCCGCGACTTCAGGCCCGCTCATCTGTGGCATGACGACATCCGTCAACAACAGATGGATTGGCTCCACGTATTTTGCGCTGGTGAGGAGGGCTTCGATGCCATGGCGCGCCTCCAGCACCCTATAGCCATGGAGCCGCAACGTCTCGTGCACGAGACCACGAACCGCCGGCTCGTCCTCAACTAAGAGGATCGTTTCGCGGCCACGTGCCGGATCAATCGCTTCGACCGCCCCCGTCGACCCCGGTACCTCTTGTTCGACCCGTGGGAAGTAGATCCGGAACGTCGTGCCTCGATCAGGAGCACTCTCCACGATGATGCTTCCACCGCTCTGCTTGACGATGCCATAGACGGTCGATAGTCCCAATCCCGTCCCTTTCCCTTTTTCCTTTGTCGTGAAGAACGGCTCGAACAGGTGCGACCGGGTCTCCGCATCCATCCCATGGCCGTTATCACGAACCGCCAGCATCACATACGATCCCGGCGCCACCCCTACGGCGTCCAGGCTTGCCTCTTTCCCAATCGTCACATTCGTGGTTTCGATCGTCAGGCACCCGCCCTTGGGCATCGCATCGCGCGCATTGACTACCAGGTTCATGATGACCTGCTCAACCTGTCCGGGATCCGCCTTGATGGCGCCGGTCGAAGCATCGAGGTCGGCATTGAGTTCGACGAGGTCTTCCCCGATGAGACGCCGCAACATGCCGTCCATATTGGCCACAAGGGCATTGAGATCGAGGACTTTCGCCGCGATGAACTGACGGCGGCTGAACGCCAGCAATTGACGGGTCAGTCCGGAGGCCCGGTCCGCCGCCTTCTTCACCTCCTCCATGTCCTTCCGCATGTCATCGGTGGTCCCCAGGCGGCCCAGGAGCAGCTCGCTGTACCCCCGAATCACCGTGAGGAGATTATTGAAATCGTGCGCCATGCCTCCAGCCAATCGCCCCACCGCCTCCATCTTCTGCGCCTGTCGCAATTGCGCTTCGGTTTCCCGTAACACCCCTTCCGTTCGAGCCCGTTCGCCAAATTGGCCGATCTTGAGACCGATGTCTTCCACCATCCTCAATAACTCGTCATCGGGCTGCCGCGCCTGACGGCTGAAGAATTCGATGACTCCTTCTATCTCACTCCCTACTAGAATAGGCAATCCAAACGCCCCGTGAAACCCAACTTCTCGGGCCTGCGCTCCACGAGGGAAATTGACATCCACCGTGACGTCTGTCACCCAGGCCGACTTGCCACTGGCCCAAATACGTCCAGGCAAACCCTCGCCGCGTGTAAACGCACGGTGCCAGGTGTCCAGGGTAAACGGATCGGCCTGCACAGACGGCGCCTTCCACTGATCAAGACAGCGCAGCACCCCGGTCGCCTTATCCACCCGCCAGAACACGCCCAGATCCCATTCCAGGCTCTCCCCGATTGCCTGGATGATTTTCGGAATAGCCTCTTCCAGGGTCGTCGCCTCGGAGAGGACTCGGGTCACCGCATACTGAGATGCGAGACGCCATTCAGCCCGGCGGCGGACGGTGATGTCCCTGATAAAGGCGCTGAAGATGTACGCATCCCCAATTTTTGCCGGTGACACCGCAAGCTCAACGGGAAGCTCCCGCCCATCCTTGTGTTTGGCGACAGTTTCAATCCGGCGGTTCAAGATCGGTCCAGACCCTGTTCGAAGAAATTCACGGATGCCATGTTCGTGCGCCTCACGATCCCGCCCAGGAATGATGGTCTCGGAAAGGGCCCGTCCAAGCGCTTCCTCACGGGACCATCCGAAAATCGCCGTGGCCCGCGCATTCCAATCGGTCACAATCCCGGTCGAATCGATGGTGATCACCCCGTCAAATGCGGTATCGACGACGGCACGATTTCGTTCCTGACTCTGGAGCAACGCGGCTTCAGCGGCTTTCGCCCATGCGCTTTCCTGTTGTGCCTGTCGATGTTCTGCGCGCAAGCGTGCCGTGGCCCAGAGCAACAACCCCAACATGGGAATCCAGACCACTCCGCCTGCGATCCCGACTTTCCACAAGAAGGCATGAATAGGCGCAAGGATGGCCTGTCGCTCCATTCGCACCAGGACCGACCAACCCAGCCCGGGAAATTTTCCAAAACCTCTGGTCTGCGCGTAGCCAGTCACTACCTGGACATGCCGGCGCAGATGCTCTTCCTCGATATACCCCGGTACACCGGCCTCGCTCAGCAGCACCGAAGGGAGCCCGAGCTCTTTGAGATTGATGGCACCCTTGTGGGGCAGATTCGAGTCGATAAACACCCTGCCCTGACGCGTCAACATTTGGTACTCGACTCGGCCACGTACTCCTGGCCGAGCTTCAAGTGACCGAATGGTTCCGGTGGCAACTTCCTCCAAAAATGGGACCCCCACCCGTGAAGTCACGACTCCCAAGAACGTGCCTTTGGAGTCGAGAATCGGGGCCGTAAACACGATCGTGTCGACACCACTCTCCGCTTCCTGCCCCGCGACGTCAGCAATGTCAAGTCGTCGCGTCGCACGCGCAGCGATAAACGATGCGGCACGGCTATCGTCGCGTCCTTCCAGCGAGGGTTCCGTCGCCGCCACGACCATACCCTGAACGTCCGTGACTGCTAACGACAAGTAGGCCGGGGAATGCTCCTTCTTTATCCACATCAGATACTCGGAGAGATATCCCGGATCGGAAGTTCGCGCCCCCAAAGCTCGGGCCATCATGAGGGCGTCGCCTTGGCGTTCGAACAACATCCGGTCGAGTTTCTCGGCAACTTCTTGCGCAGCCAGCGTGAGTTCTCCTCCCCTCGCCTCCACGAAGCGATGTTCGACGAACCGAATCAGAGCAATACTGACTAGGACCGCGAATACGGTCATGGCGAAGAGGAGATAGGGCAACCACCGATAGCGGCGAAGATCGAGGAATGATAAGGCCATTGAGGTCTTCATGATTCAGGCGCCGGTGAGGCAACGAAGTTGGGAATCAGCATGGCGGGATGATAGGCCTGTTTCGATGCGCGCAATCCGGGAAGACCTGCATCATCCATCACATTCATGTATTCGGCCCCTTCCGCCACGGCCGTCCGACAGGTCTCCCGAAAAAGATACTGCGCCAGACCTGGAAGAGTCCGATCCGTCACCTCTAAGAGGACACAGAATGTTGCGCTCGTCAACCAATAGCCAAAGGTATACGCGCACAGCCGACCATCAGTCCTAACGACCCTCCCCGTGACTCGAAGGGTCGACGCGTGCGACCAGATGACTTCGTGAGCCGGCGCCGCATCAGCCAACAGCATGACCCCAAACGCCTCGAGCCCTTCCGCTTGCTTCTGCCGTGACCAATCCCCAAGGAGGGCACGACAGTCCTGACGGTCGCTGACCTGATAGGAGTCCATCTCAAAAGACTGCTCTCGTTCGAATCGATTGCACAGTGCACGTTGAGATTTATACCGGTCGCCCGCCAAGGCCGCGAGGTCCGTCGCGTGATATAGATAGTCCGGTTCCTTGGGCGTCAAACGATATCCCAGCCGCTCCAACTCTGGTACCAACTGGGAGGGCACATTCTCAACTCGGCTGACTGGCGAGTCACCGTTCCAGCGCCGCAGCAGCTCCATCGCGACCGACAGGGGCGCGTCGATCGAGCCGGCCCCGATCGGAGGCAGGGGCATGAACCAGCCGTCCGGCGATTGCGCGAACAGGCAAAAGTTCCCCTGAAGCTCCATCCACCAATAGGCCAGTAATCCATTCCACATGTAGTGATAGACCGGCGAATAGGCCGCGAGCGACTGATCGCGGCACCACCCCGACCGATTCAACGCCGTCGTCATGCGCGGAATATCGTCCAGCGTAAACCGATGCAGCGGCGCAGGCCCCCACTGACCAGCCACGGCTTCAGTGAGGCGCGGAAGGCGGGCGAGCACGACCACGTCCTCTTGAAACCGCCCGATAAGGGAAGGATGCGCGACTACCTGGTCACGGATGCCCGGTTGATCGAGCAAGGCTATCACCTGATCGGCATGACGCTGAATCTCCCCCGGAATCTCCTCTCGCATGAACGGGCATTTCGTATCCCACCCCAACAATACCTGGTCGTGCGGCTCATCCCACATCAGCGCCAGTGGATAGAGCTGACAATCGAGCGGGCGCTGCTCATAGATGCGGCAGGTTGAGGTCGCTGCATCGAATGCCGGGCAGAGATACCCGTCTCCATGGGAGGCGTGAACCAGGACCACCTGTGACCCTCGCCGATTGGGAAAGGCCGCTTCCTCAACGCCCCCAGCCAGGGCCCGGGCGATTTCGCTTTCGGTAAAATATGGACGGAGGGCACTATCGGATTCCGGGAATCGACAACAGACATCGCACTGGAGACAGGTGCGGCTCGGCACGAGTTGTGGTAGCACGATCGGTGGTGTCACGAAAGCACCCACCCGCTCATCGGTGTATGCGGACATGGAAGGATTCCAATCGGTGTGCGGCCCATACTATCACCATTCTGCAGGAGTGCCCAAGGGGATGTCAGTTTTTTCACCGGTTCCCTCGCCCCTTGTACGGTCCTAAAGCCCGTGTTACAGTTCTGAGCCCGCATTATTCATGACCATTCGTCGCGAAATCGCTGAGCCGCGTCGCGAGACCAGCGCGCGGAGGCCAGGGGACAGGCGCCAGGTAGAAGCGCGCCAGTCCCCAACCGTACGGTGAGGGTTCGAGGGGCGAGCCCGCTCGCCGGAGGCTTGTCGTAGCAGCGGATCGGCGATTGCAGCAGAAGCGCTCATGAATAATGCGGGTAAGGCCTCGTATGAGGGGCTCTCATTGACACGGAAACTGCCTCTGTCTGACTTGGCTACCTCCGACCTCCTTCACCGCTGCGCAATCATCCGTGACCAGCTGAGCCAAGCTGGTCTCTTTCCATCTCTGCCCGGGCAGGCTTCCACTCCCGGAATAGTCACCGCCACGACGACCTGGCGAATTGCCACCACACCGTTCCCTCTCAAGAAAGACCAGCTAGACTTTTTCCACCAACTCGGACCGCAGCTCTTATCCTTTTATCGAGCCCTGAACCGCCTCTATATCGATAGTGTACGCGGACTCCAACCAGCCTGGGTAGCGGGATACCTTGACCAAGGAAAACCGGATGGATTAGTCACATACAGCCGGATGAAACGGTTTCGTGACCAGCTTCCCGCGGTCATCCGACCGGACATCATCCCCACCCAGGACGGCATGGTGATCACCGAACTCGACTCAGTCCCCGGAGGAATCGGTATAACCGGAGCATTGACTGAGATATACAGTCAATGGTCAATGGTCAATGATCACGTAAGCGAAAACAAAGCCGCCTCTCCAACCCCTTACCCCCTAGGAGATCGTGGGAGGCCCCGAGGGGATGGTACGGGGATTTGCGGCCATGGTGCAAGCCCAGCTCGCCCAGGATACAGGATGCGTCGCGATTCTGATGTCGGAGGAAGCCAAAGACTATCGGCCTGAAATGACGTGGCTCGCGACCCGGCTTCGAGCTATCGGTCTCGACGCCTACTGCGTGGAACCTCGTCACATTCGATTCACCGAAGAAGGCCTCCGGATCGCCAATGAGGAAATGGACCAGCCCATCGGCTTGATTTATCGCTTCTATGAATTATTCGATCTCCTGAACATTCCCAAATCCGAACTCGTCCAATATGCGATCAAGAAGGACTGGGTCGCCGTCACGCCTCCGTACAAGCCGGCGCTGGAAGAAAAGCTCGCCTTTGCCCTCCTCCATCACCCAGCCTTGCGACTCTTCTGGGAGCAGGCATTAGACCGCGAGGTCTTCCTGCACCTGGCCACCATCATGCCTCGTACGTGGATTCTCGATCCTGCGCCGATCCCTCCGTCCGCTACAATCCCGGGTTTGGCGATCGGCGGACGGGCCGTGATGAACTGGCACGATCTGGCCACGGCAACCCAGAAAGAACGGCACTTCGTGATCAAGCCATCGGGATTTTCTGAACTCGCCTGGGGCAGCCGTGGCGTATCGGTCGGACACGATATGCCGCAGAGCGAATGGGCCGGTGCCATCGACAAGGCCCTGGCCGCCTTTCCTCGAACCCCCTATATCCTGCAGGAATTTCACAAGGGCCGCCTGTATGAACTCGACTACTTCGATCCGGTGACCGGTGAAATGAACCGGATGTCCGGTCGCGCCAGGCTCTCTCCCTATTATTTCGTGAGTGGCGATAAGACCGAGCTGGCTGGTATCCTGGCTACCATCTGCCCGGCAGATAAGAAAGTGATCCACGGGATGAAGGACGCCGTCATGGTGCCGTGCGCAGTCGCTGGACAATGATCAATGTTGAATGATGAATGTTGAATTAATCGGCACAGTTTCGTCCGGACAATTAACCATTCAACATTAAACATTGAGCATTAAAAATTATCATGGCCTTGACTCTCTACCATGTCGACTGGTGTCCTGATTGTGAAGTGGTCCGTCAAAAGCTGGCCGACTTGGGCCTGAGCTATGATGATGTCATCGTTCCCGATATCAGCCCGATGCGAAAACAAGTCTACGAGGTTTCCGGTCAATACTACGTGCCGGTGTTAAAGGATGACGAAACCGTCTTGAGCGAGACACACGAGATACTTTCCCACCTTAATACGCACTATGCCAAGACACCGTCGTAACCGCCTGACCGGACCCTGTGCCGGCGGAACATCAAGGATTGGTGGCCGGGTCCTCTGCACTCAATCGGTCCACTCTCTGACAAGGAGGCCGTGACGCCGTGGAAAAATGGAGACGCATCCTCGCTGACAGCATTGTAAAACCAAAAGACTTGGCGGACCGGCTCGGTGTCGACGCGAAAGAAATCGAAGCCATCGTGGGCGACTATCCGATGCGCATTACCCCCACGGTGATGGCGACGATGAAAGAAAAGGGCGACGCCATTTGGAAACAGGTGGTCCCGGACATCGCCGAAATGGACGACTTCGAAGCGGAAGATGATCCGCTCGAGGAAGACCTCATGAGTCCGGTCCCACATCTTGTCCATCGCTATCCAGACCGCGTCCTGTTGATGGTGACGAACCAGTGCCCGATTTATTGCCGGTTTTGCACGAGAAAACGGCTGGTCGGGAAACCAGGATTCCTTAAAAAAGGCGAACTTGACCAAGCCATCGCCTACTTGCGCGAGCATACCGAAGTGCGCGACGTCATTCTCTCCGGCGGCGACCCCTTGCTCCTGCCGGATCATGTATTAGAACGGATCCTCAAGGCTCTGCGTACCATTCCGCATCTGGAACTGATTCGCCTCGGCTCCCGGGTGCCCGGCACGTTACCGGAACGGATCACCCCGGAACTCTGCGCGATCGTGAAGAAGTACCACCCTGTGTATATGAATCTGCATTTCAATCACCCGGACGAGCTGACGCCTGAAGTCAAAACGGCCTGCGGGATGTTGGCCGATGCCGGCGTGCCGCTCGGCGCGCAGACCGTGCTGCTCAAAGGCGTCAACGACGATCCGGACATCATGAAACGGTTGATGCATCAGCTCCTGCTCGCACGCATCAAACCCTACTATCTCTACCAGGCGGACCTGACCAAAGGCACGAACCACTTCCGCACCACGGTCGAAACGGGGCTGAATATCATTAAGTCGTTGCAGGGCCACACAAGCGGGATGGCGGTCCCGCACTTCGTGATCGATGCGCCGGGCGGAGGCGGCAAGATTCCCTTGCTCCCCGGCGACTACATGGTGCACATGGATGCTGCGGGGGTCCTCTTGAAGAACTATGAGAACAAGGCATTCCACTATCCGCAACCGCAACAAGAATCTGCGCGAGAGCTGCCGATGGTCAGCGCAGCGCCTGCACTGGGATCGTGCAGTAATGGAGAGCACGACGACTTGTGAACACCCGCACCACGCAGGGCATTTTGCCCTACCAACAGATTAAGCAGCTGATCGCGAGCCGTGCCATCCACGCCGACGTGCCGATCGAAGACCGGCAGATCCAGCCGGCCAGTCTCGATCTGCGGCTCGGACGCAAGGCCTATCGGCTGATCAGCAGCTTCCTGCCGGAGTTGTCCGAGATCACGAGCCGACTCAACGTCCTGGACTTCTACCAGTCCGACCTCGTGATGTACGAGATGGACTTGATCGAAGGGGCCATGCTCGAAAAAGGCCACGTCTATTTAGTGCCGCTGCTGGAACGTCTGGCGCTACCCAAGACTCTCCGGGCGCGAACCAATCCCAAAAGTACGACCGGACGGCTGGACGTCTTTACCCGCGTTGTGACGGATCTCAACACCGGATTCGATGAGATCCGAGCCGGCTATTCCGGGCCCCTCTATCTGGAAATTGTCCCGCGCTCGTTCGCGATCAAGGTGAAGACCGGGTACTCCCTCAATCAAATTCGCTTCGTACGCGGCCACGCCACCGTGTCAGACCGGTCGCTTCAGACGCTCCACAAGCGAGAGCCCTTGCTCTACCACAATCTCCCCACAAAGAACGCCCTGGACACCCGTGATCTCCGTACGGATCGCGGACTGTTTCTCCGCATCGATCTGAAGGGAGACGACCGAAGTGGTCCGCCGATTATCGGCTATCGGGCGAAGAAAAATAGTCACGTCATCGATCTGTCAAAGGTCGGCCACTATGCGGCACTTGATTTTTGGGAGCCCCTGTACCGCCATCGCCAGGACAGTCTCCTCTTGGAACCGGAAGAGTTTTACATTCTCGCGTCGAAAGAACGGATTCGCGTTCCCGCCGGCTACGCGGCCGAGATGGTCGCCTACGAAGCGGCCTGTGGCGAGTTACGGACCCACTACGCCGGGTTTTTCGATCCGGGATTTGGATACGGCCGCGGCGAGCTGCACGGCACACAAGTGGTCCTGGAGGTCCGCCCTCACGACGTACCCTTCCTGATCCATGATGGACAAACATTTTTTAAGATTGTATACGACAGGATGCTCGCACGCCCCAGTCAGCTCTATGGCACGGCCCTCGGATCCTCGTATCAGCGCCAAGGTCTTACCCTGAGCAAACATTTTAAGGTTTAGCCCGCCGCATAAACCCCTTTTAGGAACCAGCTGCCCATGCCGCCAGAACCGACCAACGAGCCGGAGCGCCGCGAGCCAGAAGACGATTCCGGGGGCGATTAGGAGGCGACAGCCAACTGCGTGTCGCCGGGATGGTCGTGGGCACTGCCCTCATTTTCATCGGCTTCCTCGATGTGTTCCTCTCGATCAGCGGAGGATTCGAGATTGACGTCATTCCCTTCATGATTTATTTCGGTGGGGTCGCCGTATGGGCGAATTCAGTCGTCGAAAACACGACCCTCCGCTACAGCATCATCGGCGGCGCCATCTTGCTCGCAGCCGTCTTCTACCATTATGGGGAAGTCCTCTTCTGGCACAAACAAGTGTTGTTTTGGTCCACTGTGGTTGTCGTCATGTATTTCATGTTCAACGAACCAAAGAAACGCGCGTGATGTGTCATGGCGATGCCGATTTCCGTCATCATCCCCACACTGAACGAAGAACGGACAATCATGGCCACACTAGCGCACACCGCTTCGCTCGGCTTCGATGAACTCATCGTGGTGGATGGAGGAAGTACCGATCAGACTCCCGCACTCGTCGAATCGTACCGACTCAGTACTCAATCCTCAGCACTCAGTCCTGTACAATGGGTGACCGCTCCCCGCGGACGCGCCCGGCAGATGAACGAAGGCGCAAAGGCCAGCGGCGGGGAAATCTTATTGTTTCTCCATGCCGACGCGCAGCTTCCAGACGATGCCAAAACGATGATCGACACGACACTGGCCGATCAACGGATGGTGGGCGGACGGTTCGATGTCCGATTCGAGCGTCCATCGATGTGGGGAACCATCATCAGCAGGATGATGAACTGGCGATCGAGACTGAGCGGCATCGCCACCGGCGATCAGGCCCTGTTCGTGCGTCGCCCTATCTTCGAACAGATGGGAGGCTTCGCCGACATGCCGTTGATGGAGGATATCGATTTCTCCCGCAGACTCAAACGAAAGGGAGCGACCGCAGCCCTCACCGCGACCGTGACCACCTCCTTCCGCCGCTGGGAGCGGCATGGACCGTTGCGGACGATTCTCTTGATGTGGACGATACGGTTCCTGTATTGGATCGGTATCAATCCATCGCATTTGGTTGGATGGTACAAAGCCGTCCGATAGCTCGTAAGGGGTGAGGGGTGGCGAGCGGTATAAGTAGACCATCACATTCCGCACGACCGGCAGCTTCTCCATCGACTGACACCTCACGCCTGACGCCTCACGCTGCTTTAGTGATCTTTGCCAAGGCCCCGATTCCGGGCGAGGTGAATACGCGGCTCTGCCCGCCGCTGACTCCTGACGAGGCTGCCACCCTGCACGGCAGCTTCGTCCTCGACATGCTGGAACGGACCAAACTCGCTGTCGCAACACTTCAACTCCCGTTTCATCGGTATATGGCCTGTGCTCCTTCCTCTGAGCTGGTGTTCTTCAAAATTATGGAAGAACGACAGGGTGTCCGCCTGTTGGATCAAGTAGGAGAGGATCTGGGCCAGCGGTTGCACCGCATCTATGCCGACTTATTCGCCAAAGGCTACAAGCAGGTGATCATCGTGGGGACCGATGTCCCGACCTTGCCTCTGTCGGTGTATCAAGAGGCGTTCGCGATGCTGGGCCGCTCGGACGTGGTCTTAGGGCCAGCCCTTGATGGCGGGTACTACCTCATCGGCCTCAAGCAGCCGGCAGAAAAACTCTTTGCTGGGGTGCCCTGGTCCACCGATCAAGTCCTCGCCGTCACACAACAGCAGGCCAAGGCACTGGGTTTATCCGTGGGGCTCACCACCGCATGGCGCGACGTGGATACGATTGCAGACTTGCAGGCGCTCATCACAGAGTGCCGCGAGGACCATAAAAAGCCCAAACAAGACCGGACCTTCTCCATGCGAACAGCCGGTACTTTGCAGCTGCTCGCAACCAGACTCAAGACTCGGTAAGTTACAGGATCGGCCACACCGACCAAGGAAGGGATCAACTATGGCAGAACGAGTGGCACTCATCACAGGCGGGGCCAAGGGCATCGGACGGGGGGTCGCACTCGACTTGGCGGCACAACAATGGTCGGTCGCCATCTGCTACCGCACGAGCGAAGCAGAGGCCACAGCCACGGCCAACGCTATTACTAGTCGTGGCGGTCGTGCGCTCTCGATTCGCTGTGACGTGTCGGACTCCCAGGCGGCCAAAGGTCTCGTGGCCCAAGTCGAACAGCAGTGGGGACGGATCGATGCGCTGATCAATGGCGCAGGCCCCTACCATCGCGTGAACCTGTTCGACGAAACGGTCGAGGGCTGGAACGAGATGTTCGACGGCAACCTCCATCCCATTTTCTATCTCGCCAAAGCAGTAGCAACGGGAATGAAGGCTCGCAAATCAGGTCGAATCATCAGCTTCAGTATGGCCAACGCCGATCAGATGATTTCTCAACCGGATGTCACGGCCCATTACATTGCCAAGGCCGGCGTCTTGATTCTGACTCGCACGCTGGCCAAACTGCTGGCGCCCCACGGTATTACCGTCAATGCGATCTCGCCTGGCTTCATCGATTCAGGCAGTGCGCCGCCGGAAGAACTCGCCGGCATGACAAAACGCATCCCCGCCGGATACATCGGAACCATAGACGATATCGTGGCTGCCGTACGGTATCTGCTCTCCGATGATGCACGGTATGTGAATGGCGCAAACATCCAAGTCAGCGGGGCATGGGGGGTATGAGAAGGCTAGGCAACCTCGGCTCTTGCTCGCGCAACGCGCGGCCTCAGAAGGATGGGGAGGGAGCGGCCAGGTGCCCTTCGTGCTCGCAGAACGCGCACGGTGAAACTGTGCTCGTTCGATGCGCGCAGTAAAGGGCAGCCTTGGCCACTCCCTTAACGAGAGATGAAGATTTGAAGGCCCTCGCCCGGGCTGATGGTACGCCTCAACGTGCCAGAGGGTGGGCGGGTGAGAAGGCTGCGCGCAGTTGAGCCAAGGCTGTCCAGCCTTCTGGGAATGACGAAGTAGCAGGATATGAGGGAGGCTTATGAAATCAGAACAAGAGCGGACGGCGCATGGTCGATTTGTTCAGGCCTTACAGCACGAACATCTCACCTGTCCCAAGCCTGGATGCGGCGGAGCGATGAACATCACCGACCACACCCCCCATCTCGCCCGTATCAAGACTTACGAAGCCGAATGCAAACAGTGTCATACGAAGGAACAGATTGCCGGCAAAGAACAGCCAACCCCACCGTGGGATGGCGCCTCGATCACGATGATGGCTGAAGTCCATCTCCTCCACGAGCAACCCACTTGCCCCTTCGACGACACCCCCATCACCTTTACCTCCATGCCGAATCCCCGGCGCAAAGCCCGTTACCGCCTCTCCTGCTTCTACTGCGGCAGACATGCCGAATTGAACTGGCCGCCGGCGGAAGCAAAGAGGTGAGGAACGGCACTCATGTTGGTTCCTTGCTCCCGGAGCGCGCGCCCTCAGAAGGGCCTCGTTCGACGCGCGCAGTAGAAAAAGATCAGTCGTCCTAGAGAGAAAACACAGCTTAGAAGAAGTATAAGAGGCGAGCTTGGCTCGAGCAATGGCTCGGAAGCTCGTTCGACGGGCGCAGTAGAACCAATCATGGGTGCCATTCCGAGAGGGAGAAACAAGCGAGCTTGGAAGGACTATTTATATATGGTGGTCGTCGACGCGCGCAGTTGAGGATCACTATGGAGCCACCCTTGGAGAGGACAGGCATTATTTCATGTCCGGTTTCCGTTTAGCCTTGCGCTTTGCCTGTTGCCGCTGCCGCTGATAAAACGCGGCGACTTTCGTCCGATTGCCGCATGCCTTCATACTGCACCAACGCCTGCTGTGATTTTTTGTACCGTCGTAGAAGTAGAGCACGCAGGCCGGGTTTTCACATTTCTTGACGTAGGCCGGATTCCCGTAGCACAACAGATCAGCCGCCGCTTCGGCCACAGGCGCAAGCAACTGACTGGGCGCATCAATTTCCAAGCAAAATCGTTTGATAAATCCTTCTTCCGAGGGCAGGACTTCCGCATACCCGTTCAATTTGCGCAATTGCGTATTGATCGCGTTGAGGGTCGGAGCCGTCACCGATTCGCTCCGCACCAATTCCTCGACCAGCGCGTGCAACATTTTTCTAAAACATAACACCTCTTCGAACTCAACACGGCTCCCGGATTCCTGCCACAGCTTCGCTAGTTGCTTCGCCTTCGGCAAGTCCAACAGCTTCACGGCAACTGCCCAGGCCGCTACATCCGCCAGCTCTTCCAACAGGTCTTTCGGCACACCATTCTCCACGATCTTCGTGTTAACGAAGTCTAGGCTCAGCTGGTTGCCGACGAGCGGAAACTTTGTCCAGTTCAGTGTTGCCATCACAGCCTCGCTCTGTGTGTGCCTATGACTCTAACCGCTAAAAGATCTCTTGACAAGTTACTGAGACTTGATGTAACCTTCTATATATAGCATTGATGGTTACGCCAATCCACGTTATAACGGGAGGAATGTCATGGATAAAGCAGCCATAGTGGTATTAGCCGATCCGAAGTCCGGATCGGAAGAAGCGTTAGGCCGGTTATTCAATGCGTTGGCAGCAGCGTACGACTTCAAGCAGCAGAACGTGCCCGTGACGGTACTTTTCCAGGGCGCAGGCACCCGCTGGGCAAGCGAGTTGGCCAACCGGGAACATCCGGCTTACCAATTGTTTGCGGCAGTGAAAGACACCGTCGCAGGTGTGTCGCGCGGCTGCGCAGAAGTATTCGGCGCACGCGACGGCGCAGTGGCATGCGGGCTTGATCTGATTACGGAGAACGCGGTGCCTGGTACGAGCGGATTGCCGAGTTTGGCTCGCTTGGTGGGAGAAGGTTACACCGTGCTGACATTCTAATCGTTCAATTGGTCGGGGGCCATGGCCCCTGACGATGGCTATGTGGGAGATTACGATGGCCAAGAATTTTGCAGAAATTGCCTTTACGGAAAGTGTGAAGGCTCGGCAGGAACAGTACGGGTCGCGTCAGCAGTACGCGCAAATGGATCGGCTTCCACGCGGCACGATATTGACCCTTGCCGAAACTGAATTCATTTCCGCGCGGGATGGTTTTTATCTGGCAACGGTAGGCGCAAACGGGTATCCGTACGTGCAGTTTCGTGGCGGACCACCGGGATTCTTACGCGTCTTGGGTGCGCAGACGCTGGGATACGCCGACTTTCGGGGCAATCGACAATACATCACCGTCGGCAATCTAGATCAGAACGACCGTGCGGCACTGATCTTGATGGACTATGCGAATCAGTCGCGACTGAAGATTTACGCGCGCATTGAAGTCATTAAAGCGAAAGATCGGCCGGATTTGATGGAGAGATTGTGCGCCCCAGGGTATGACGCAAAGATTGAACGTGCCATGCTGTTGCACGTCGAGGCATTCGACTGGAATTGTCCGCAACACATTACACCACGATTTACCATGGAAGAGATACAAACAATGAACGCGCCGCTGTACGAACACATCGCCAAGTTAGAAGCGGAACTATTGCGGCTCAGACAAGCGCAGACGAATTAACTTCCGAACCAGAAAAGTCGACCTCCGACCACTTAGGATCCTACAACGTCAACCTCGGCCTTCCTACATGTCATCGCTGAGGAAGCCTGGCTTGGTCCCCGCCTGCGCACGTCGAACGACCACCGTTTCATCGTGGGGGTTCCGTGAGCAGGCGAGGACCAAGCCAGGCCGGTCTTTTCCCTCTCTCCCCAATCCGCTGATTGATAAAAATAGGAAGGGCGTCTGGGGAACTCTCGATTGCGCGCGTCGAACGAGCACATTCTGATCGTGCGCGTTTCGCGAGCAGGAGAGTTCCCCAGACGCCCTTCCTAATCTTTCCGACCGATCTATTTCCCGAATGCTTTTTTCAGCAGCGGCTCTATCTCGCCTTTGGCTGCCATCGGATCGAGGATGTCGGTGTCGCCGTAAAACTGCCCGTCGATGAACACTTTGGGGAGGGTCGGCCAGTTGGTCATCTTGACGAGTGCCTCTCGCTTGGCCGGTTGAGACAGGACGTCGACGAGTTCATACGGGTACCCGTACTTATCGAAAAACTGCATCGTCTCTTTCGTGAACCCGCACATCGGCATCTGTTTGGTGCCCTTGCCGTAGATCAAAATCTTGTGCGTGGCGACTTCCTTGTTAATTTCTTCTTGAATGGGATCTGCCATGGTCGGCCTCCTTCTTTCTCAGGGATGAATGTAGAACGAGGAACGAACGCCGAATGTGTACTCGCTCAGTTCATTGCTCAGCGCTCATAGTTCTTCTGACGTGCGGGCTGTAAGTTCAAGAGCATGAATCCGCCCATCTTTCAATGGAACATCCAACGCCTGATAGATCAGACGATGCCGATCCAGCAGATTCTTCCCTGCGAAGGCTGCCGAGATCACCACCACTTTGAGATGATCCATCGTCCCGGTCCGATCCGAAACCGTTACCGCGGCATCCGGCATCATCCGGCGCAGGTATTCTGTCAAAACATCCGGCGTAATCATACCCTCTCCAATCTCCTGCTTTTAACAATACCTCAGCGCCAGACCCAAAGGCAATTCGGTTCGGACCCGCTAGCACGCATTATTCATAAACGTTTCTGCTGCAATCGCCAATCCGCTGCTCTTGCGCGTGAAGCGTCGTTCGTGAAGCGTGAAGCGCAGGACGGAAAGAGCGTGTCTGTATCGTCGCATACGAGATACGCTTCACGAGGAACGCGCTTTCGGACGAATTCGCCACGAACCGTGATGAAGAGTGTGGTGGATTTCAGCACATGCTGGTGGATATCAACCATGCCTATGTACGGCACTTGCCCATAAGACTCCACTTTGCAGGGAAATCCGGACCGTTTCCTATGACCATGCTGGCACGCGCATTGCGCTTCAGGGGGACGAGAACACGTAAGCCGACCATGATCGCAACCATATCTACCTATCAACCAAGGAGGGTGCCATGGATGAGTTCAAGTCTGGGTTTTTCGTCGGTGGAGAGGCCTGCGAGGGACGGGTGCTCGTGGTAGACGACGAGCCCGATATTCGCAAAGTCGTGAAGATGACTCTGCAGAAGGCCGGCTATGAAGTCCTTGAAGCGGAAAACGGCGAGAAGGCGATTGAAGTCATCAATTCGGGCGAAAACCGGCTCCTCCTCGACGTCGTCATCTGCGACATTCGTATGCCAAAGATCAATGGAGCCGAAGCCGTTGCCTACTTCCGGAGCAACTACCCTCGCGTCCCGCTCATCGTGCTGACCGGCTTCCCGGATGCCGATATGGCAACATCCTTCCTCCGACAGGGGGTGGTGGACTATCTCGTCAAGCCGGTCGAAGGAGAAAAACTGAGATCAGCCGTCGCGCGAGCCATAGAACAGCGGGAACTTGCGCGGCTATGACATGGAAAGCTCTGACCATACCAAGGTCGCCATTTTAGGAGCAGGTCGCGGCGGTCGCGCGCTGTTAGATCTGCTGCACCAAATCCCGTCGATTGAGATCGTCGGCATTGCAGACCGTGATCCTGCTGCACCAGGGCTGCAGCGCGCGCGTGAGCTTCAGGTTCCCGTGACCACCAATATGCCAGACCTGATCAGCAACCATGGCGTGAGCCTGATTATGGATGTCACCGGCGATCCAGAGATGGAGACGTATCTGCATGCCCACAAACCTCCTACCGCAGACATCCTCAGTGGATCAGCCTCCCGACTGCTGTGGGAACTAGTCCAGCATGAATCCAGGCTCGAAGCCGAACTCCTCCAGTCAGAAAAGCTTGCAGGACTCGGCTCATTTGCTGCGGGAATCGCGCATGATATGAACAACCCCCTGCAACTCATTTTGGGCCTGGCGGAAAACCTCGCAGAGGAACGCGATCTGACCGCCGTCCACGAACAAGCCCGGGACATTATTGAAGCTGCCAAACAAACAAGTGCCATCTGTCGGGACCTCACCCGCTACTCACGGCGCGCATCGCCCCACGAGGATGTGCTGGTGTCTGTAAACGGAAAGCTGGACGAGGCGCTGAAAATCGCACGCTACGCATCAAAATTTCACGACATTGAGATGATCAAACTTTACCAGCCCGGCGTCGCCGTAAAAGGCAATCCGGATGAGTTACTGCACGTCCTCGTCAACCTCATCACCAATGCGGTGCATGCCATGGAGCGCGTTGGCGGCACACTGACGCTCGAGACCAGACTCCTCGACGGACAGGTCGGCGTCCGAATCTCCGATACAGGATGCGGCATCGCCCCGGACAAGATCCCCCAGATCTTCGAGCCATTTTTCACGACGAAGGACCCTGGCAAAGGCACGGGGCTGGGACTCTATAACGTCAAAACCATCGTCAACAAAATGCGCGGCACGATTGCTGTCGACAGTCAGATCGATAAGGGAACGACCTTTACCTTGACCTTCCCCAACGCCGAGCCGGCCGGACAAGGATGTCTGTCATGAATCCCGCACGTCCCGCGTCCCGCCCTGGAACGAGGTGGGGGCTTCAACTCAAACTGATTCTGTCCATGTTGCTCGTGGGAGTGGTTCCCCTCATAGTGGGTCTCGGTCTCGCCTTTTGGCAAGGCTCTCGCGAGATCCAGGTCGTCAACGGCGAAAGCTTCAAGGCCCTTGCCGAGGAGACTGCACGAAAAGTTGATCTCTTGATGTCAGATGAAGTCGGCCGGACATCACGGATTGCGGCAGACCATTCGATTATCCTTGAACTTGAGCAACGGCGCGATGCCCTGCTGGACATGACGGAAGATGAGCGTCGCCGGGCGGTGGACCGGCTCAAAGAAGGCTGGGAAGCCAAAGACCCCGCAGCAGTCCAGACCATCACGGGGAGCAAAATAGCCGGCCTCATTCAGGAATATGTCTCGGGATCCAAGAGCGAAGCGGATCAACTGATACCGCAAGTGGTCCGGTCTGCCACCAAGATGCTGTACATCACCGACATTGAGGGCAACCTGGTTGCCGCGTTGACCACGATGCCTCCCTTTGCCAATAAAGAAACGGCCTGGTGGAAAGGCGCCTCCCATCGCGGGATCGGCCAGCTCTTCATCGAAGATGTGCACTTCGACGAACGTGCCCAGAGCTATGTCATCAGCATCTCGCTGCCCATTATGGATCGCATCCGATATGGCGCAGTCGGCGTACTCCATCGCGTGATCGATGCCAAAGAGTTGATCTCGCCCTCGATCTCTCCCATTCGCTTCGGCAAGACCGGACATGTGATGCTGATCGACCATCGCGGCATCGTCATGAGCTGTCCCATTCTGCCGACCGGTGTCCGACTCTCCGATCCACAGCTCATTCCCCTCGTCACGCCTTTTCAGCCGGGCTGGGTCAGTGCGCCGAGCGATGGCCACGGTGGACAGTCGACCTCGCTTATCGGATTCGCCCCGGTGCCGGAAATCAGCCGTGCCACCAATAGTGATCTAGACAAAGGCTCTTGGCACACCTTCGTGTGGCAAGCCTCCGACGAACTCTTTGCCCCGATTCGTCACTTCCTCACCTGGATGGCCGTATTCAGTCTCATCGCCGTCGGATTGATGACGTCCCTCGGCTATCTTGCGGCCAATCGTATTGTCATGCCGGTGCGCCGATTACAGGCAGCGGCACAATTGATCGGGCGCGGTGAGCTTCGGGAGCCCATCGACATTCAGACCGGCGATGAGCTCCAGGATCTGGCCGACGAATTCAATCGAATGAATCGCCAATTGGAAGCCGCCTTTGCAGGCCTGAACAATCAAGTGACCGTCAAAACGCAACAAGTGGAGTCCCTGATTCACTCGACGGACCAGATCCTGGACGCAGTCCCAACCCCGATCATCATGGTCGATCAAGACGAACAGGTGCAGTACATCAACAGGGTCGGACGCGACTCCTTTCAGGCCATACTTGATTCGACCAAACCAATCCCGCTGTTCGATATACTCCCCGTCGATGCCGCTGTACGAGAGCACCTGCGAAAAGAATTCAGACGTGCACGGAGCGGAGAAAATGTCGAGACAGCATCCGAGGCAGAGGATGCAGCTGTCGTCAACCGCGCCCGTGACCCGTTGGCTCCCGTGATGGGAACGGCGGAACCAAGCAACCGACAGGAGATTCAGATTGGGTCCCGACGATATCACTATCAGTGGTTCCATATGGCGGGGAGAAACCAGGGAGAGGATCGGATCGGTCTTGTCTTCAGGGACACGACTGACGACAGCCTCCTCCAAGACCAGCTCATCCAGGCCGAGAAATCAGGCAGCCTTGGGACCCTCACCGCCGGAATCGGACATGAGTTGAACAATCCGCTCTTCGGAATTCTCGGACTGGGAGAAGCCATCGGAGAAGAAGCCAGCCTCGACCGCGTCAGATCCTATGCCCGCGACATCGTCCAGCATGGTCGTCGAATGGCCGCAATTATTCGAGACTTCACCGGCGTCACGGCCCGTGAGACATCGGACCAACGGCAACCGGTTCACCTCGAACGAGAACTCGATCAGGCCATCGCGACACTCACGGACAGCATGGACGCTTCAGGACTCGCAATCCAGAGAACGTACGCGGGAGACACCTGTGTGCCGGCCCTCCCCGACCAACTCAGACAGGCCTTCACGAACGTGTTGCTGAATGCCGTTCAAGCGATGAAAGGCCGAGGTATCTTACGTCTCTCGACATCCCTGACCGATACATCCGTCGTGACCACGATCGCCGATTCAGGCCCCGGCATTCCGAAACAGCATCTGTCGAAAATTTTCGATCCATTCTTTACTACGAAGGGACAGGGCGAAGGATCCGGACTCGGCCTGACCGTCGCGCGCCGGATCATCAAGAAATTTGGAGGGGACATCAGAATTGAGAGCCAGGAAGGGAGCGGCACCTCGTGCATCGTAACCCTCCCGGTGTTTCCTCTTCTGCCGCCCACACAGGAGGCTTCATGCACCGATTCAACGTCTCGCTCTACGCCGCAGCCCTCACCATCTTAATCTCAGGGCTGTGGTGGGGGCCCTACGCCCTATCCGCAAAGGAACGCCCTGGATCGTCCGGCATCCCGCCGGAGAAAGCGGCGGCCTATATCTATGACGTCATCAAGGCCGACCGCACGCTATACACGACGGAAATCGTCAATAGACTTCAGGCGAAAGGCGTCACCACGGCGTCTGAACATTGGGAGCAGGAAAACGCCCTCATGTTGCCGGCCCAGTTTCTCCAGCATTCAGGCAAGCTGGCAGCCGAGAATGGAAGCGGGATCCGGTATCGACTGATCGGTCTCTGGCCTATTTATAAGCGCAACGCTCCGGCGAGCGACCTGGAGCGCAATGCGTTGGAGTCTCTCCGGAAGAATCCCGAGCTGCCGGTCACCGGAATCGTGACCAGTGGGCGCAAACAATACTTTCAGGCTATCTATCCCGACCTCGCCGTCTCACCGGCCTGTATCGACTGCCACAACGGTCATCTGCTCAGCCCGAAACGGGACTTTAAGCTCAACGATGTGATGGGCGGAATCGCCATCACCATTCCGCTTGAATAACGAAGGTGCGGCGAGCAGTTGCTCCTTGCCGAACATCCGCGATTGCAAGGGCGATCTGATACAGGAGGAACAGAAGGAGACTAATGAACACGGCGGGGAAGAGCTACGGCTTCATCACCGATTGGATAGGAACAGGAGAGAACCTGCGGACCTATCGATGCGCTTCGTCGCTGGACTCTTTATCAAGCACCACGACTTGCTTGGCCCGGTGTGCGGAGAGATCATGGACGCTGCCCGGCAACTTCGGAAGCTCGTCGGGCCACGCGGTTACCCCCATGTCCGTCATACCTTGGAGCTTGGCACCTTCTTCCATAATGAGCACCGGCGTAAGGACTTCTCCGATGAGCGTCGCCTTCTTCATCAACTGGACTCGCTCAATGGCCGTCACCTTCGCTTTGATGCGACCGCTGCTGATCACCGTACCGGCCGTAATCGTTCCCTGCACCAGTCCATCCTCGCCGATAATGACTTGCCCCTTGGTCTGAATTTCGCCGTCGAGGCAGCCGTCGATCCGCACCGTCCCTTCAACATGGATCTCGCCTTTCAACACCACCCCTTTGGCCAAGAGGGTAATGTTGTCATCTCCAGCAAAGCTATTACTCTTCATACGTCATTCCCCCTTCACACCCGATGGTTGACGCCAGCTTACACTATTCTTCCCAGCGAGGACTAGGAGAATCCGAAAGTATGCCTGAGCCGCTCCCATATTCCCCCTCCATGCACCTCACAATAGACGCTGGGCTCCGTGCCCTCGATGAACACCTCCGATACCTGCTCGGGACACTGAAACGTGGCTAACTGGCCTGTCTTCGGATCGATGTTTCGGGTGACCACACCGGGCGGCATCACGAATGCGGGGACGTTGGGCGGGATTACCCGGCGCGCGAGATCCATCCATATCGGTAAGGCCGCCTGTGATCCCGTGAGGCGCAGAGGTCGTTCATCGTCGAATCCCACCCAGACCCCGATCACCACATCAGACGTGTAGCCCACGAACCAGGCGTCGCGATAGCCGTCGGTTGTGCCGGTTTTCCCGGCCACCGTGCCTTGGAGTCCGAGCACTTTGGCTTTGCTCGCAGTGCCCCGCTGGATGACACCTTCGAGAAGAGACGTCAACACATAGGCCCCTTGAGGCGAGGTCGCCTGCTGCCGATCCGGTACGCCATTCCACACAATGTCTCCCTGTCGATCCCTGGTCGATCGCACCGCAGTCGGCTTGACAGCGATCCCTCCGTTGGCGACCGCTCCATACGCCGCCGTGATCTCCATCAACGACACCGACGAACTGCCCAAGGCCACCGACGAAAGATCATTGCCGATAGCACTCGTCACGCCAAGACGGTGCAGCAGCTGCACGATCGGCTTGGTCCCCACGGTCTTGGCCGCCTGCACCGCCGGCACATTGAGCGACTGTTCCAACGCGCTTCGCAAGCTGATAGGCCCATGGAATTGTTTGTCGTAGTTCTGCGGAGACCAGGGACCGGTCTCCGACTCAAAGGTCACCGGTTCATCCGACAACAAGCTCGCCGCGGTCAACTGACCGGCTTGACCCTCACGGGCCGCTTCCAACGCCGCAAGATAGACAAAAGGTTTGAAGAGAGAGCCCGGTTGCCGCTGCGCCTGAACCGCGCGGTTGAATTGACTCCGTCGGTAGTCCCGTCCTCCCACCAACGCCAGCACAGACCCGGTCTTGGGATCGAGCACCACCACCGCCCCTTGCAGCGGTTCCAGCGAACTCTTGAGATAGGAATGCGTCGCCTCTAACTTGGCCAGTCCCTTCTCCAGCGATTCGGTGGCCGCTTGCTGGATCATCGGGTCGAGCGTGCTATCAATCCGCAAGCCCTCCGGCAAGGGAACCACGCCGGCCTCCTCCACCTGCCGAAGCACGGCATCGACGAAGTAGGGCGCATCGGTCAGCACGTCTTCTGACGGAGTCACGCGCACCGGTCCATGGACGGCACGATTCCAGGCTTCTTCCGTCAGGAGACCTGTCTCCCGCAGCCGCCGTAACACGACGTCACGCCTCTGCTTCGCCAGCTCAGGATGTTTCGTCGGCGCATAGCTATTGGGCCCCTTGATCAGGCCTGCGATCATTGCGATCTCTTCGACCGTCAATTCCTGAAGAGTCTTGCCGAAATAGCGATGGGCTGCCTCGCTCACCCCATAGATTGAGACGAATCCCGCCTGCCCGAGATAGATTTCATTCAGATAGCTTTCGAGGATGTTCTGTTTCGTATACTTCACCTCCAGCACCAGCGCCGCCAGGGCCTCCTTGAATTTTCGTCCCATCGTCCGCTGCGGCGAGTAAAACAAATTCTTCGCCAGCTGCTGCGTGATCGTGCTGCCGCCCTGCACCACACCGCCCTTCGTGAGATTGGTCCAGAGCGCCCGTCCTACGGCAACCGGATCGATACCCAAATGGGAATAGAACCGGCGATCTTCGATAGTCAGAACCGTCTCAATGATCCGTGGAGGAATCTGCGCCAATGGAATCCATTCGCGCACTTGGCGTGACTCACCGCGCACACCGCTCAGGAGTTCCGGTTCCAAAAAGATGGGAAAGAGCGCGGTACCTTCAAGCGGAGACAGGACATCCGTTACTCGCCCCTGATCCAACGGCAATGTCACCATGGTCGCGGCGACATGGGCCTCCGGCTGCGGATGGAGATAGACTGTCAAGGCCTCCTCGGTCAGCTGATAGTCGCCAGGAGACTGCACGGGCACTGTTACTCGTCGATAGCCCAACCGTTGCAGCCGCTCAAGAAGGTGGCTGTGCGCAATCGTGAGATCTGGTTGCAGCAGGAAGGGCCCACTGTACAGACGCAGCGGAGGATGCTCATCGCTCTTGGGCAGTTCAAGAAAGGTTGCCAAATACGCGCCATAGACCACAACGATGAGGCCGAGCGTGGCAACGAGGATTGCCAGGACTATGCTCGCATATGTCACCCATCGGGCAGGTCTATTCACAATCGAGTTCCGATCCTCTGAGGCAGAAGCGAGCCGACAACCATCCCCGTTGCCGCCACGAGAAACCCGACCAGTTGCGGAGGCCAGATCGAATCGGACGGACCGAACAGTTCCAGCCCCATCCAGGTCATCAGCCCAGCCACGAAGGCACACAAGGCCCCTTGCGTCGTCGCTTGGGACCAAAAAAGCCCGGCACAGAGTGGAACGAAAGCCGCTACCAGCGTCACCTTGTAGGTGTTCACCACAAGCTGGTAGATGCTGGAACTGGAGCTGAGTGCGATGGTCAGGACCAGGACGGCAAAGACCACCACAACCAGCCGCATGACCCGAAGAAACTCCCGGTCACTGAGGTGAGGCAGCGCCCCTTTGATCACGTTCTCGCTCAGCATCACCGACGGTGCCAACAACGTGGCGCTGGCACAGCTCATCACCGCCGAAAGAACGGCCCCGAAAAACAGGATCTGCGCGAAGACCGGTGTGTGGCGCAGGATCAAGGTCGGCAGCACAAGTTGAGAGTCCTGATCGAGGAGCGTATTGAACATAGCCGGATCGACCAGCGTCGCCGCGTAGGCCAGAAACATCGGCACAAAACAGAAACAGAAGTAGAGCGTACCGCCCAGCATCGATCCACGTATGGCCGTGCGTTCGTCCTTCGCCGAGGTGATGCGTTGAAATACGTCTTGTTGGGGAATCGACCCCAACATCATTGTCATCCAGGCCCCGACGAAGGGAATCCAAGCCGCGAACGTAGCCGGCGGGAAAAAGTCTAACTTGCCGGCGGCAGCCGCGTGATCGATCACAGCACTCACTCCCCCCACCAACCCGCTGACGACAGACGCGATATAGAGCAGCCCCCCCATGATCACGGAGATTTGGACAAAGTCCAGAATGGCGATGGAAAACATGCCACCGAAGGTCGTATAGGCCAGGACGATCACCGCGCCGATCACCATTCCGAGGGGCTGACTCACAGCGCCCCCCGTGACCACGTTCAGCACTAATCCCAGCACTTTGAACTGCGCGGCCACCCATCCGAGATAGGACGCTGCAATGCATAAGGCACAGAGGACCTCGACTCCGCGGTTGTACCGCAGACGATAGAAGTCGCCGACGGTCAGGAGGTTCAGCCGATAGAAACGGGGGGCAAAGAATAACCCAACCAGAATCAAGCAGAGGCTCGACCCGAAGGGATCGGCGACGACGCCACGTAACCCTTCCTTCGCAAACGTGGCCGAAATTCCGAGTACGGCCTCCGCGCCAAACCAGGTAGCAAAGACCGTGGCAATCACGACCGGCAGCGGCAAGCTCCGCCCGGCCACTGCAAAATCTTTCGCGGTATGGACCCGCCTGGCGGCAGCCAGTCCGATCCCCACCGACAGGAGCAAATAGAGAATGACGAATCCCAGAATCATGGAGGAGACTCAGGCATACGTGTGGACGGATTCTAGCAGGATGCTGAAAAAGTCGCTCTTCTCACCCGCCCGACCCCGGCCCACCGAGACGCGCCTTTCCCCATGCAACGTTCTCGGTTCATCGAAATCCTCAACGGGGACCCGGGCGCCTCACCAACTCGGCGGCGCGCGCGACTTGGTGCTCCTTATTCGTCGCACCGTGCGCCTCAGAGGGTACGCCTCGGATCTTCACTCGCTGCGGCCTTGCCCGCGGAACGGCGCGTCTTGGCACGCCGGGGTTGGGTGGGTGAGACGTCTGGCCTGTTTGAGCACCCTGCGGGAGTGTTCTCCCATTGTGCCATCTGATTCAACTAAATAAACGAGACAAGCCAAACAAACAAGACCAACCAGTTAGCCCCCTGTTCCCTTGGTTAATCGCATGGTAGGCTAATAACAGTTGCTACCAAGAAGGATGCCTATGAACGATCACAACTTCCATCGTCGAGACTCCTCTCGGAAGACAGCAGGGCTGTGGCCACAGCTCCTCATCGGAGCGATCGGAATAGGGATGGTGTTGGCCGATCTACCGGCCCAGGCGAGCGAGTCGCAGACACCGTGGGAATGTTCGAGTTATACCGGCGACGCCCACACCCGTTGTGTGGAGGCCTTCGCCGAGTCGCAGCGAGACCAGATCGCGAGCACTCCAAGGAAAAGTTGCAGGCCCAACAAGAGACCGTCAATCTCTTAAAAGATCAGCTCGACCGCCAGGCATCCACGAGTGCCGAGCTGCAACGCCAGCTGGCACAACCACCCGCCGTCGTGCAAGCAGTCCCTCCCCTCTACGCCTATCCCCCTGCGGGATTCGGCCTCTACTTGGGTCGCCCCGGGATCTACGGGTCGCCGGTTTTTCCCCTCCCGTACGTCTACGGGCCACACTTCTATGGACTACGCCACCGGGGCCACCGTTGGTAACGAGGTCTTCCTGAGACCGGTTCGGTTTCTTGATTTAGCAGGTTGCGAAAAACTATTGTGGTCACGCAGGATGCTCAAAAAGGCCGTTCAGCAAGGCCGCAGGCGAGTCGAAACCGGAGGCGTACCCTTCCTCACCCGCCCGTCCCCGAGCTGCCAAGACAGCTCGTTTCCCGAGTGGGGTACGTTGAGGACTTCGATGAACCGAGAACGCTGCATGGGGAAAGGCGCGTCTCGGTGCGCCAGGGTCGGGCGGGTGAGAAGAGCGACTTTTTCAGCATCCTATTAGGCATAATTGTCTTGAGCCCTACCTCAACATCGCATACCCTACACAGGTCCAGGACTTGTGATGTCAGGTCCGCCTCAGTCACATATAAAGAAAGGACGGCTCATGCGTTTCATTGTCTCCTGTTTGGTGACCGTGCTCTGCCTTGGAACCACTGCGGCATTCGCTGCAGCCCCCGAGCCCACGACCGATGAACAAAAAACCCTCTATGCCTTGGGATTAGCCATCAGCCAATCGCTCGGCTCCTTCAGCCTGAGCGAGTCTGAACTTGATCTCGTGAAGTCCGGCATCGCCGATGGGGTCCTCAAGAAGGCCCCCAAGGTAGACCTCCAGACATTCGGCCCGAAGATTCAACAACTGCAACAGGCCCGTGCCTCGGTTGTCGCAGAAGCCGAGAAGAAAGCGGGGGCCGCGTTCCTCGCGAAAGCCTCAGCAGAATCCGGCGCCAAGAAAACCGAGTCCGGCGCAATCCTCACGACCATCAAGGAAGGAAGCGGCGCGACCCCGAAAGTCACGGATACGGTGAAGGTGCATTATCACGGGACCCTGACCGACGGAACGGTGTTCGATAGTTCCGTCAAGCGGGGTGAGCCGGCCACGTTCGGATTGAATCAAGTGATCAAATGCTGGACCGAAGGGGTGCAGCAGATGAAAGTCGGCAGCAAGAGCAAGTTGGTCTGTCCGTCCAATCTCGCCTATGGCGACAAAGGCGCGCCCCCCACGATCAAGCCAGGCGCGACGTTAGTGTTCGAGGTCGAACTCCTTGAGATCGTGAGCAAGCCGCCCGCTCCGTAATCCTCGCGAGGTCGAGCGGGAGAGTATCCCGCTCGACTTAGGAGCCTGTCCGACATTGACCTTTCTACTGCGGCGAACGATCCACGACCATCTGCGTCGTTCTCGGCCCGAAAAAATCCTCAATGTATTCCAGCGAATACGCCTCCGGTTTTTCCGGGCCTGCGGCCTTGCGTCTGGCCGCACCTCCTTCGCCTCGTCACGAAGGCAATGTCGGACAGGCTCCTCGCGTTGCCACCCATTCAACGAAAGGTTTGTCGAGCAGTGCGATAAGGGGAACTCTCTTGTCAGACGAACCCAAGCAGGAAAATTTGTCTTGATCCCCATGCGCGACATCGCATAACTTACACGGGTTCAGGCCTTGCGATATCGGATCCGTCGCAGCCACACCTGAAGAAAGGACAGCTCATGCGCTTTGTTGTCTCCTGTTTGGTGACCGTGCTCTGCCTTGGAACCACTGCGGCATTCGCTGCAGCCCCAGAGCCCACGACCGATGAACAAAAAACCCTCTATGCCTTGGGGTTAGCCATCAACCAATCGCTCGGGAACTTCGCCTTGAGCGAGCCTGAATTTGATCTCGTGAAGTCCGGCATCACCGATGGGTTCTTTAAACGGCCCAAAGTGGACCTCCAGACGTTCGGCCTGAAGATTTCAGAACTGCAGCAGGCCCGCGCCTTGCTCATTGCAGAAGCGGAGAAGAAGGCGGGAGCCCCGTTCCTTGCGAAAGCTGCGGCAGAATCCGGCGCCAAGAAAACCGAGTCCGGCGCGATCCTCACGACCATCAGGGAAGGGACCGGCGCAACCCCGAAAGTCACGGATATGGTGAAGGTGCACTATCTCGGAACCCTGATCGACGGAACGGTGTTCGATAGTACCGCCAAGCAGGGCGCGCCGGCCACAATTAGAATAAATGAAATGAGCAAGTGTTGGATGGAAGCGATGCAGCAGGTGAAGGTCGGCAGCAAGAGCAAGTTGGTCTGCCCGTCGAGTCTCGCCTATCGCGACAAAGGTCTGCCCCCCCTTATCAAACCCGGCGCGACGTTGGTATTCGAGATCGAACTCCTCGAGATCATGGCCAAGTAGCCCACTCCGTAATCCTGGCAAGGTCGAGCGGAAGACTGTCCCGCTCGACCCCGTACCCTTTTCCGCGCGCATTGAGCGGCTACCCGTCCGATTTTTCAGCATCTCCGAGGGAGCAAGCAAACCGTCCTTCCCTACGCGCATCCTCTCCAGATCCCCTGACTTACCATTTCAAGGGTAGTGCTGGTCGCATCCTCGAGTGCGCGCCGTCCTACCTTCTCCCTTGAGGGCGGGCTAGATGGTCTCCCACTGCGCGTGTCCAACGAGGGTCTTCTGAGACCGCGCGTTGCACGAGCACAGGAGACCATCTAGTCTGCCCTCCCCTCCCCACTTGCAGTTCTCTCGTCCAACCCGTACACTAATATTGTCGCGATCCAGCCTGGCCTGAACAGTCCTGCCCGATCGTCCATCAGCTGATCAATAATTTATTCATTCGTTCGGTAGCGCTATGCCACCTACAATTCTCTTGAGCTGCGAGTCCATCAGCAAAAGCTACGGGGTGAAACCGTTGTTTGCCGATTTATCGATCGGGTTGGCCGAGGGCGATCATGTCGGATTGGTCGGGCCTAACGGCTCCGGCAAATCGACCTTGCTGAAGATCATGGCAGGGCTTGAAGAATCGGATGAGGGCACCAGATCGATGCGCCGACAACTCCGCGTCGGCTACGTTCCGCAAGAACCGTCCCTTGACGGAGCGCATACGATCGAGGACGTGCTCGCACAGATCCTTATCGACGAAGGTCTGGACCCCCATGATCATCATGGTCGCATCTCCGCGGCGCTCAGTCTGGGGGAGTTTCCCGCAACCAATCAGTCCACGGCTACGCTCTCCGGAGGATGGAAGAAACGCCTGGCCATCGTCCGGTCATTGATGCTGCAGCCGGACGTCCTTTTGATGGACGAGCCGACCAACCATTTGGATGTCGAAGGCATACTGTGGTTGGAGCGATTGTTACGGGCCGAAGCCCGCGCCTTTCTCGTCGTCAGCCATGATCGGTGCTTTCTAGAAGCAGTGACGTCGCGGATGATCGAGCTTAATCGCAGTTATCCCAACGGAATATTCGAAGCCAAAGGACACTACAGCGATTTTCTGGAACAGCGGGATGCCGCGCTGCACGCGCAAGCTAACTATGAAGCGTCATTAGCCAATCGTGTCAGACGCGAAGTGGAGTGGCTCCGGCGTGGCCCCAAAGCCCGCACGACGAAGGCCAAATCACGGATCGACTCAGCCGGCCGCTTGATCGAGGAACTGAACAGCGCCGACGCTCGGAAAGACCAAGGCACGGCAGGCATCAATTTTACCGCATCGGGACGCAGGTCGAAACAGTTGGTCGAGGCCACCCAACTCTGCAAATCGCTCGGCGGGCGGCAGATCGTGAAGGATCTCGATCTCCTGCTCGGACCGGGACAGCGGCTTGGGTTGCTGGGGCCGAATGGAAGCGGAAAGAGCACGCTCCTGAAGCTGATAGCCGGGACACTCAAGCCGGACGCAGGCACCATCACCCGCGCGGACAAGCTGCGCGTGGTCACGTTCGAGCAGCACCGCGAATCACTGGACCAATCCTCCTCGCTCCGTCGAGCCCTCGCCCCGCACGGCGACGCGGTCGTCTATCAAGACCGTTCGGTGCATCTCGTCTCCTGGGCGAAACGGTTTCTCTTCCGGCCGGAGCAGTTGGATCTCCCGGTCTCCCGCCTCTCTGGAGGCGAACAGGCGCGTCTCCTCATCGCACAGCTGATGCTACAACCGGCCGACCTCTTAATCCTCGACGAACCGACGAATGACTTGGATATTCCGACGCTCGATGTGTTGGAAGACAGTCTGGTGGAATTCCCTGGCGCGTTGATGCTGGTGACGCACGACCGATGGCTCTTAGACCGCGTCTCCACCATGCTGCTCGCGCTGGATGGTACAGGACGGATCGAATGGTTCGCCGACTATGCGCAATGGGAGTCTGCGCAAGAACGCAAGGCGGCAGAACAGACTCGTGCCTCGACGTCACGACCCTCCAAGCCAGCCCGGGTCGAATCGGGATCAATTCCAACGACAAAACGAACAGGCCTGTCCTATCGGGAGCAAAAGGAGTGGGCGAAGATGGAGCAGAGAATTCTCCAGGCCGAGGAGACCATCGCCGCCTGTCAGGCCGCAGTGGAAGATCCCACCGTCGCCTCCAATGCGACGGCGTTACAAGAAAGATCCGAGGCCCTGGACGCAGCCCGCACAGCCGCGGAGCGGCTCTATACCCGCTGGACCGAACTCGAGGGAAAACAGACACAGTCCGCCGGCCAGCCCCAGTCCTAATGGTTTATCCGGTTGATTTGGTTCATCTGGTTAGTCTGGTTTAACCAAATACACGAGACAGACCAAATCAGACCAGAGCAACCAGCCGGTTGCCTTGTAAGCCACGGCAAAATCTGTACAATGCACCCATGCGTCCATCGGCCTCGTTCTCCGCTCTGTTGATCCTCACCTTCACCTTACTCGCCTCCGGATGTGAGACAACCGACCGAGCCCTTACGGCAGCTGGACGAGTCGCCAGGGGCCAGACCGGACAGGCCATCGTTGATCTCGCAGCGGGAAAAGATCCGGCACAGATCGCCAAGAGGCGTCTCGACCAATACGCGCGCGACCCTGATGCGCTGATCAGGGATTTGCGCGAGGCAAAGAAAGACTTTGATGCCATCCTCGCCGTCCTTGGGGTGAATGTCGGAAAGACCTGGGGGAAGAAGGAAGTCAAACTGCCCGAACGCAAAAAATATGTGAAGTACACGCAAAACTATAAGAGCCGGGCGATCGTCGACTTCGATTCAGGCGAGATTCTGGTCGAGACGCTGGACGATCAAGATCCCCCACGCAGTCTCAAGAATGCCGTGATCACGACGATCCTGACCCCGCAAGACCCCCGATCGGTCGATTTGTTTTCCGACAAAGAAATCGTCCTCACCGGCGACAAGGACCCCTACCTCTTTGGCCTCGTCCTCGATCAGCAGAATAAACCAATGCGCACGCCGGAGGAAGCCGAGCCGTTTGCCGCCTATCTCCTTGAAAAGAAATCCGGCACGCGGACAGTCGACCAGGACGGAACCAAGAAGACGGTCCACTACGTCACGATGGCGATGGTGTCCAATCTCCCGATGAAGCAGGCGGAGAAATATCGAACGCTGGTTCACCAGTTTGCAGAACAATATCGCATCAGCCCCAGCCTGGTCTTCGCCGTCATCCGCACAGAGAGCAACTTCAATCCCTATGCCGTCAGCTCGGCCCCAGCCTATGGACTCATGCAACTGGTCCCCACCAGCGGGGGTCGTGAAGCCTACCGAAAGGCGAAAGGCCAGGACGTGGCCCCCTCGCGGGATTACCTATTCGATCCCGCCAACAACGTCGAGTTGGGAACCGCCTATTTGAACGTGTTGATGTTTAATCAGCTGGAAGCCGTGGACCACAATGTGTCACGCGAGTACTGTGTGATTGCAGCCTACAATACTGGCCCGAGCAACGTCTTCCGCACCTTTTCGCGCGACCGTGTGGCAGCCGTCAACCAGATCAACAGCCTCCAGCCGGCCGGCGTCTATGACCAGTTGCGCCAAAATCTGCCCTACCAGGAAACCCGCCAATATTTGGAAAAGGTGACCGGCTACCGCAAATCTTTCGTCAGCTCGTCGGAGAGCTCCAACCAATAAGAAACGGGATGGAGGAGAACCCCTACAGCGCGCCCGCATGATCACCATTGATTGCTCGACAGAGGGAGCGCAGTATCTCGCTAGGAAGTATTATGGTGATACGCCTGCCGCTGACGTGTGCGCAGTCATTGCAGCAGACGTATTCACATGCTCCGGTCGGAATCCGAGTCCGATCATCCGAGCGGGAATCCGACGGAGGAACGGAACCAACGCCAGCAGCCGGATCGCGAATGGCGGCGAGAACTTGTCCGAGCCGCTGAGGGCGCGCCTGATGACGCGATTCTGAATTGCGAGTTGGACCCGTTGCGTCATGCGGGTCGGCCACTCACGCCGCTCCTGGACCCGGCATAAATCTTCGGTCGTAAGCCGGCCGTTGCGCAGCGGAGCTGCCAAGAGATTCGATGCGGCCACCGCATCCTGAATGGCCAGGTTGATCCCCACACCACCGACCGGAGACATGGCATGCGCCGCATCACCGATGCAGAGGAGGCCAGGACGATACCACCGGCGCAACCGGTCAACCTGAACCGTCAGTAACTTGATCGGCTCCCAGTCGTGGAGTTCGCCGACACGGTCGGTCATGAACGGCGCGAGCTGTGCGACAGCATCACGGAATGCCGGCAGCCCTCGCCCCTGAAGTTGATCTCGCGATCCCTTTGGGATCACGAAGCCGCACTGCCAATAGTCGCCCCGATTCAGCATGATGAAGATCCGACCGGCGTCGAAACGTCCTATGGGATCTCCTGGATCGCTTGGCCGCCGCGGAAAGACGGAACCACAGGACATCCATGGGCGCGCCGAATTCTTCGATCGAGAGGCCAGCCTTCGCACGAACGACCGAGTGCCGCCCGTCGGCTCCCACGACAAGGTCGGCGCGCACCTCGAACGGGCCATCTGGGGTGTTCGCCCGGAGTCCCACCACAGAGTCCGACTCTTCGATAAGGTCCGTCACGTCAGCTTGCCTCCGCAGCTGAAACGTCGAATAACGCGCAGCCTCCTCGGCGAGAAAGTTCAAAAAGTCCCATTGCGGCATGAAGGCGACAAAGCGACACTGCGTCGAGAGAGACGAGAAGTCCGCGACCGTCAGCGCCAGGTCGCCGAACTGTCCGTTGATCCGCGACACTTTCTGATGCGGCAACGTCAGCAACCGCTCCAACAATCCCAGTTCATACACGACCTCCAGGGTGGAGGGGTGGATGGTGTCGCCACGGAAATCACGGAGAAAATCGGCGTGTTTCTCTAACACGACAACGTCAACGCCTGCACGTGCCAGGAGCAGCCCCAGCATCATCCCGGCCGGGCCACCTCCCGCAATGCAGCACCGCACCGACATCGTTTTCATGATCGGGCTGCCTCCCTGTGCTGACGGGAAACAACGACTACTGCCATGCGCCGACTGCTAGCAGGGTGTCGAAAAACCATTCTGGCCACGAACAAACATAGGGCTGAAGGAAGTCATGCACGGCTCCAGCAGAACCCGCAGGCTGTTCAAAAAGGCCGTCCAGCAAGGCCGCAGCGAGCGAAGAGGCGAATCGTACTTCGTCCCGTACGTTGAGCCTCTGAGCGATGCGAGAACGATGCTGGCGGGCTTTTTCAACAGCCTGCTAGCGACGAGCACGGATGAAGCAATCCGTCGTGTGATCGTTCACCAGCCCAACCGCCTGCATGTAGGCATAGACGATCGTGCTGCCGACAAACCGGAAACCACGCTTCTTGAGATCCTTCGACAATGCGTCGCTGACCGCGCTCGTCGCCGGCACCTGAGCCATCCTGGCCCAGCGATTCACGATCGGTTTCCCTCCCACGAACTGCCAGACATAGCGATCGAACGAACCGAACTCCTCCTGTACAGTGAGAAACGCCTGCGCGTTGGTCACCGCCGAGTCGATTTTGAGCCGGTTGCGGATGATGCCGGGATTCTTCAGCAGCACGGCTTTCTTCTTCGCCGTGAATCGCGCCACCTTCTTCGGATCGAACTCCGCAAACGCTCGACGATAGCCATCCCGCCGCAGCAAGATCGTTTCCCACGTAAGACCCGCCTGCGCGCCTTCCAACAGCAACATCTCGAAATGCTTCCGGTCATCGTGAATCGGCACCCCCCACTCACGGTCATGATAGGCGATGAAATGCGGCTTGCCACCGACCCATCCGCAGCGAGGCTTACCATCAGAGATTGTACGAAGTTGCTTAGTCATCAGCAGAGCAATCGGCTCAAGGATGCAGCCGCTTTCTATACTAGGCCATGAATCGTTGAAGAAGCATATACCCCTCGCTCCATTCACCATGCCCACTGTCGGGATTGATATGCCCCGCCTGGCCGATATCGACGAAGGTGCTTCCCCAAGCAATCGCACAATGTTTGGCATGGGCCAGCGATCCGAGCGAGTCATTCGCGCTGGCGACCACCAGACTCCGAAAAGCGAACGCCGCCATCGGCACCGGCACAAATCCACGCGCCGTGGCAGGGAAGCTTGCTCTCTGCGGATCGGGCACCGCCACGAGAAACGCACCCTTCGGAACTAACGCTGAACGATGAGCCCAATGAGCCACCAGGAGACAGGCGAGGCTATGAGCCACCAGCACGGGCGGAGAAGGACAGGCCTGCACGGCCACTTCCAACGCACGAACCCAATCCTCGCATACCGGACCGTTCCAATCTCCCAGATTCACGCGCTGCCACTGGGGATGGCGCAGCTCCCAAAGCGTTTGCCAATGCTGCGGCCCGGAGTTGCCAATACCGGGCAGGATTAGAACTGGAGTGTCCATCTGCAGGCAGGGCCCTCTCCCTAGCAGGCTGCGGAAAACTATGTCGGCACGCTAGAACTTCGATAGTTCGCACATGTGGCACAACAAGAGAACCGTCCCGCAGGATGCTCAAAAAGTCCAGACTTCTCACCCGCCCAACCCAGGCGCGCCGAGACGCGCCTTGGCCCAGGCAAAGCCGCAGCGAGTGAAGGGGCGAGGAGGTACAAACCGCACTTCGTGTGGGCCGTTCGTCCATATAATAATTCTTGGCGAACGGAAAAGCCCTTCAAGTGATTCCGATATCCGAGGGGTTCAACTCTATACGTTGAGCCTCTGAGCGAAGCGAGAACGCTGCTGGCTGACTTTTTCAGCAGCCTGCTCTAGCAAGGAATATTCACGGCCGGGTCGCAAGATAACGATGGAATCACCGGGGGGCGCATGTACCGGCTTGAGGGGTCCTGGGACCCCATCGATCCCTTGATCGACGGTCCACCTGGCATCCCGGGAAGTCCTTGTCCGGCGGATCGAAACCTCTTCCCGGCACTTGAACTCATCGAGGAGCCAACCCCGGGATTCGGCACTGACGTGGGTCCGACGTTGGCTTGGTCGGAAACCCCGGCACTCGGCTCGGTTTGTGGAGTCTGTACCGCTTGATCCTGAACCGGGGGCGCGGATGATGGCGTTTGCGCGCCACACGGATTAGAAAGAGCGCCAACGACAAGTAGAGCGGATATCGCTAGCCCGCATAGTTCATGACGGTTCGTCGAGAAATTGCTGAGCCGCGTCGCGAGACCGGCGCGCGGAGCCGTGAGGACCCGATGCGTACTCGTGCAGTACGGTGAGGGTTCGAGGGGCGAGCCGGCCGGCTGGAGGCTCGTCGTAGCAGCGGATCGGCGATTGCAGCAGAAGCGCTCATGAATAATGCGGGCTGAATAGTGCCTCAGCTCAATTGGCCGACGATTCATATGTGATGTGCCTGCGAAATACCTCATTGGATCAACCAGTCTCGGATAGAAGATCAATTTGGATGGATTCTAACGAGGCACGGGCAACCACGCAATGCCACTTTTCGTTATTGGTTTCTGCTATACTCGCTCCGCGGCAGATCCGACGAAGCAGCGTGTAAGTTGGTCGCCGTCACACGTGCGAATGATCGCATCGAGCGGAAAGACTGTCGTCAATAACCAGATGAGATGAGGGCAGTTGGATGGAGACTGCGAAAAGGGATGAGCTTCTTGGGACGCTCACTTGGTGGGGGTTTCATGCTCTCCTCATGTGGCTGGGGGCAGAGCACTTTTTGTTCGGGCCGCCGTCCGATGGTCGTATTTCCACATTAGATTTGTTCGCCGGCTCTCTGATGGGAGCCACGTTGCTATCCCTCCTTCGGCTGTCGGTGGGCCGCCACCTGCTTCGCTTTATTGCCCTAATAGGCATTTGTCACGAGCTATACCAGGTGTGGCAGGGAAAGGCTGAATGGGGTAGCCTGACCTATGTGGCCATTTGGGCATACACGTTTTATTCCTTTGGCCCATCGAGTTGGCGGAATGCCCTCTATACGCCACTTGGCGTCTTCGGGAAGATGAAGACATAACGACATTATTAGGGGATTCCTTTGTCTCCTCACGAGGGGGCTGACGGAGTCTTCGCACAGCGGTACCCGAAGTGGTCGTACCGGTACCCCGGTTGGCTATTGCGCCGGTACGCCGAGCGCACGCCCAGCGGCCCGTTGTGCCAGGACCCACCCCGTAGGACCTTGTATTTGCCGCTGAAGGGCCCGATTGGATTCTGCTCCGGGCTGTTTTGGTAATAGTCCTCGGCGAACCAGTCCGCCGTCCATTCCGATACATTTCCGATCATATCGTGCAGACCCCAGGGATTCGGGTCAAACGACCCTACCGGCGCCGAGCGTTCATAGCCGTCGTCATAGCCCGCCATGATCGGCAAGTCGGGAAATTGCCGTTTGGCAGATTCATCCGCGATGTTCGCAACCCGTTGCGAGCCGGGGTTCCCGTCCCCCCACCAATAGCTCGTTCGAGTGCCGGCCCGGACGGCATATTCAAACTCCGCCTCCGTCGGCAGCCGCTTGTCCGCCCAACGGCAGTAGGCCTCCGCATCGTACCAGGAGACGGAGACGACGGGATGCTCCTCGCGATTCGACTCGAAGACCGTCTCTCCGCCCTCCGGCTTGCGCCAGTTCGCTCCGGGGATCACCTCCCATTGGCCGCCGGACGTCACAGAAGCGGCCCTGCCTTCCTTCTCGGCCGTTGTCTCGTAGCCGGTCTCACGCACGAACTTCTGAAACAACTTGTTCGTGACTTCGTACTTGTCCAAATAGAACGCATCCAGCGAGACATGGTGCACCGGCTCCTCATCCGCGCGCCCCTCGGTACCGCTGCCCATCATAAAGTCCCCTGCCGGAATCAGGAGCATCTTCGCGCCGTCTTTGCCGATAATCTCGCGGTCGGCCCGCTTGGGCATGTCGTTGGCCGTGGCTGACTCGATCTCCTGCTTCTTGGCCTCGCTTTTTTGCTCGGCACAAGCTGAAAGAAACAGTGCCATGATTAAACAACACGGCAGCATGTATCTTCCATGTCGCAGCAATTCATAACGGCCTTTCATGGATACCCTCCTACTTTGGGTATAGATGGCCTCTCTCCCATGGCGGAGAAGCGCGTCATCGCTAACTCTCTAATGAACCACCACCATCCAAGCACAGAGCAATTTGCTATTTCTGCTTCACCACAATTTTGTATTTGATCCCCTCATACGTGGCGCGCGGAAGAATCTTCTTCTGCACCAACTCATCTTTCCGTTGGTACGGACGCCCCTTGATGATCTGCTCCGAGTACGCCTCACCAATACCAGGGAGCGCCTTGAGTTGATCGGCTGTTGCCGTATTGATGTCAAGCAGGTCGGCCTGCTCTGCAGCTTGGACCACTAGGGAATCGGTCACGGCCAAGGGAAACAACGGGAGCGAAATCAGGAGTATGCTTCCTAATCCTAAATGAAGTGTCCTTCTCACCAGCTTTGATCTCATGGCAGCCTCCTTGTTAGTGCGTCGGCCCCCTCCAGGATTTACATGATGCCGACAATCTCCCCATGTTGGAGACGGTCGCCTCTTCGAGGGACATGCTCTCGCGTGTGGGGAGGTTCTCGCTCATTGCGCAACTTTGCCTACGTCGAAGGTTGCGTGTGACTGCGCGATCACTCTTTGCCGCAGGCCAGTTCCCACAGAGCGTGATTAATACTCTCTGGCTCAACAGGTAGCCAGTTGTCTTTGTCTACGTATCCATTAGCCGCTATACCGGTTCCCATACGGCGTGAGAACTCCGTGAACGCAAGCAAACGAAGACGCTTACCCGCACAGTCGAACTCTTTGTGGATCTTCGTCGACAAAAATCGGTGAGCTCCTCTTCCATTCCCTTGCATTGTCTTAAAGTCAATTAATTGCCACAGCGTCACCAGATTCCCTTCTCGGCGAATGGTGTCTGGATCGACGTACACGGTCTGGAGTCCTGGTAAGAGATAGTCTTTCTCAACCGCCACCCACTCCGCATAGGCTGGAACCGTACTCAGAAACAAGAGTGTGATCAGTGACCAGAAACCCGAGAAGGAGGCCAGCGGCAGCTTATGGCAGTTCTCCTTCAATTTGCGACGATTCATATGTGATGCGTCTGCGAAATACCACATTAGATCAACCAATCTCGGATAGAAGATCAACTTGGAGGGATTCTTTGGATTAAAAGACTTGAGGACCTACCTTGTAGTCTCTCAAGCTTCATCTTCGCGGAAGATATAACCAGCTCTCTCCAGTGCCCGCTGTACAGCAGGCATCACGGCGGGGCTATCGGAGCACGGCAACACAGCCAGCTCCGGTGCAGCCTGAAGTTTGGCCAGAAGCTGTGCCGATTCTGAGCCGGCCAGCTCGTCGCAGGTTTCATACAAGCCTCCCGAGCCTTCTTCTATTGTATTGTGGACCTTGAGAACGGCACGGATTGTCGCAATGATGGCAGCTGTGGGAGGCGGCATGAGCAACGAAGCGATAGCCCCATGATCGAGCCGGAGCTTGGACGCGATAGGAAGTGGCTCCCCGCCTCGGAGTCGCTGGGCGGCAGGCAGGAGAATCTTTTCTTCCATGCCGATGTGGCGGAGAAGCCCGGCTCGAAATTGATCATACGCTCCCCGATCAACATGGCCGGCATCAGCCACCGTCAATTGAAGCAGCGTATCAAGACGCCGGTGGTCTTCCATAAGAAAGTCTGTGACAGGCCGTGCTTTTCCGTTATCTCGTAGCCTCATCCGTTGCCTCCGATTACGCCCTCCTAATCTCCCCTTCGACACAATTGACATCGCCGCACGCGGACGAGGCGAGTGAGGATTTTGACACCATTTTCTTCCGACGTGTGGTGAGAAGGCAACCAGTCTTTGTTACCCTGCTTCGACCGCGACGTCCGTGGTCACCGAGTTGGCAATGAAGCAGTCGCTATGGGCCTGCTCATGCAGCGCGGTAATCTGCTCCGGCGTCGGAGGAGTCGGGCTGCCGAATGCCACCCGAGGATGCAAAATGACCCGCGTGATGGCGAGCTTTCCCTTCTGGTTCTTTCCCAACACTCCCACGGCGTGATCGCTGTACTGATTTACGACGAACTGTTTCTTGGCTGCTACGGCCAGGAAGGTCAGCATATGACAGCTCGACAAGGCCCCGACGAGGGCTTCCTCAGGATTCACGTGAGCGGGATTTCCACGATAGGCAGGTGCGGCTGAGGCAGGAACCCGAACACCACCTTCAAAGATCAACACATGGTCTCGAGTATACGACTCGTAGGAAAAGTCCTCCGTGCCCTTCTTCCACTCTAGCGTGACCTTGTGCTCAGACATCAACTAAACCCTTTCTTATTAGTTAGTTAATGATTGCCGAAGGAATTGACGACAGATGCACGTGCGTTGGAATTAAGGCAGGCTACTTCGACGAAAGTAACGTGTCAACAGCGAAAACGACGAAATGGTTTTATTGCAAGACCGTGCCCCCTACTGTGACTCTTTTATTTTATGTGACCCCCGTGCCTATGAGTTCAGGTTTCAGGTACGTCTGCCGCGAATCGCTACCTGCTCTGCAGGGCCATTTGAGCAAAGAACGCGCCCGCGCGTTTCCGCATTTCTTCAGGCTTAAGGTCTTCTTTGTGGGTCGCCAGGTTCCACTTGTGGCCAAATGGATCAGTGAGCTGCCCCCATCGATCACCCCAGAACATATCCGCCACCGGCATATCCGCTTTCGCACCGGCTGACACAGCGCGAGTGAAGACGTGATCCGCATCTTGAACATAGAGATAGAGACTCACGGGTGTGCCTCCAAGACTTTGCGGCCCGCGACATCCCATCTCGGGATTTTCCTCACCCAGCATGATGATCGAATCCCCGATCTTGATTTCCGCGTGCATGATGCTCTTGTCATCGGGTCCGAGAAAGCGCATGCGCTCCTCTGCACCGAACGCGCGTTTGTAAAACCCGATGGCCTTATCAACATCCTTCACGGTGAGCGCCGGGGTGACGGTATGAAAACCGGCTGGAACTGGCTTTACTGATGGTGTCATGGTGTCCTCCTTTCTAATGCCCGTGGACTAGAAATATTTTCACGAGGTTCTGAAACATGATCGGAATAATCAACCGCCCACGTTGCCGATCAATCTTTGTTTCCAACAAATAGAGACGTATGGTGGCGTCATTACCCCTAAGACCAGATAGAGAACAGCAAGGGTTATGCCGCTAATGGATCCCTGATTCGAGTGAGACGTAACGCGACAGTGAAAATGAGTGGAACCCACGGATCAAGTGAGGAGATTGGTTCGGCAGGCCAACCCCACAACCTTCAAATTCAGAGGTGACCACACAGAGGACCAGGGAACGATCTGTCCGGCACTAACAAGGCCGCATAAATACCATGACTGCAAATCGCTTGATGATTCTAGACCTTCGAGTTGACCCTACCTTCCGGGAAGAATATTCCGCACCAGACAAAATGTCAGCGACCACATCCTTGCGGAAATTCAGCTCTTTAGGAGAGAGCACGGGACAACATGTTCTCTGACCCTATCACTCCTTCTCACCCGCACCGTGAGTCAAGAAGCTCTAAGTCTTTGCAATATTGACCGTTTTATCTCCTCGCAGTCTTTGGCAAACCATTTGCGCATTAGAAAAGCAGCGGCATCCATCGGAAGATGCGCAGAGCGGCAGAAAGAAGCCCATCGGCTACTTATCGCACAAGCACGACCATACCGTTATCGCTTGGAGGTGCACCATGAAGAAACCTCGGATCGCACTCGCGACAATCTATCTGTTCTGGGCGGCAGTCGCGGCTGTCCTCACCAGCGAAGCCACGACCACCTTTGCAGGTGCGATCATCGGTATTGATCAAGCCCAACGGACGATCACATTCCAGACGATTGACGGACAAACCTGGGCGCTAGCGGTGGGCGATTCCAATATCTTGAAGCAGGAGCAGGTCGCCAAGGGCGACCGGGTCAGGATCGAAATCGACGTGAGCGGGAAAATCACCAAGATCACCAAGATTCCCGCGCAACCTCTGTCCGAACCAATTCAATCTCTCGATGAGGTCAGGCCATGACGTCACAGACAAGGGAATGATCGCTCGCAGGTTCTAACCAGAATGAACGCCCCAGAAGAGCCATATACCGAAGGATGATTGATGATTATGGAGGGAATCATGGGTATCTCTCACCGGAAGAATATGGCGGCCGTTGTTGCCGTGGTGACCTTGCTTACGTGCCTAGGGCTTCTTTGGAAACAGAGCGTCGGCGCAGAGCCACCGCGAATCATCGACGGCTCGAATGTCACCTTCCTTTACCAGATTACCGTTCCCGGCGACAGCGGGTACGAAGTTCGAGATCTCGGTCAATTCGTCCAGGGACGACACCAACTGCTGCCGGTTTTAGAGCGGGTGGTCGCTGGCATGAAGACCGGCGACGAAAAGAAAGTCGAGCTTTCTGTGGAGGAAGGCTTCGGCCCTTATGATGCGAAGAAAAAGAAAACCGTTCCGAAGAGCGACCTGCCAGCCGGGACAAAGGAAGGAGATGTCCTTGAGGATCGCGCCGGTCAGGAGGCAACAGTGACCCAGTTGTCAGACAGGTCAGCGGTGATGGATTACAATCATCCGCTGGCCGGAAAGCCCCTGAACATGAAGATTACGATCTTGCGAGTGGATGATCCGTCATGACAGTTCAATTAGGAGGTGCGCAATGAACGATCGACATGTTGTAGGAAACGGACTTCTAAATTTCCCGATCGCCCCCGAAACTCATCACATGAAAAAATGGAGCAGATCCGTTGCCATAGTGCTGATCATGACCGTCATGGGCTTGACTATGATCCCGCCGGGATCGGCCCTGGCTGGAGATCAGGCGTCCAGCACGGACAGTTCAGAAAGCACTGGGATACAAGTGGCAAGTTGGCTGCTCACGGTTCCCTATTGTGCCGGCAAAAGCGCATTCGCTCTCGCAGGTAGCGTCGTCGGTGGCCTGGGATACGCGTTTTCTGGGGGAAACTCAGAAACGGCACAGTCCATTTGGACCAAAAGCGTCTACGGGACCTACATCCTTCGACCAGCCCATCTCAGAGGCGATGAACCGATCCAGTTTCTCGGCAATGCTGAAGAGAACCAAAGCGAGCCTATGAAGCGTGCCGCAACAACATCCGACCGAGCGAATAAGTGAGAGGGTACTAGAATTCATCTATTTGAAAACGTTGTTTTAGCGTTGGGTACCTGGCTGGGATAGGTTGGCAGTCACCATGAGCGCGAGTTCAATGGACCCTCGGCCGCGCGCGCACGAGGCGAAAATAGTTCCCGAACCCTTTTTCACGTTACGAAAGATGCCGCTTGATCGCATCGTAAATCTTTCGCGCCCGGACCTCATTTCCTGTGACACCGACCCTGATCGTCAGACTGGTCCGGGAATCCGAGAGAGAATCCAGATCGATCCACACGTGCTCCCCGTCGGAAAACTCTGATTCAACATGCACGGATAGTTTATCAACTTTGTCTTCCAGGACCTTCAGTTCTAGTTCAGCCAAGGCGGCGACAGTAGCCTTGTATACGACGGACATCTCGTAGTTCAGCTCGTCGTTCAACTTCCCCATCACATACACAGCTCCGGCAGCTCCCCCGGCTGCGCCAACAACCACCGCGAGACAACCGGAACAGAAAAACGCAAGCACGGCACAGAGCACGAAGCCAGACACCCGCGAGCATCACACCATTCCGTGAGCGTTGGAGCGTATTGTCGGTGTGGTCATACGAAGAGCCCTCCTGACCCATTGGCATGAATCGGCCGATGAGAACGATGAGAATTCGAGAGCGAACAGCAACAGGAGAAACGAAACGGTCCTCAATAATATTGTTGCTCTCCTCGATTTTCTGGAATTCTATTAGAGTCCACCGGGCAAGACAACCGCTGCGCGCGGACGAGCGACCTAAATGATTCCTGATACCATTTCGCTTCCATGTGGACAGGCCGCGCTTGCCGGAGTAGCGTATGCGAGTAGCTAACTCAGCCCGATGCCAAAGACTTTGGCTGCTTTTTTCACATCCCCGGGCTTAACCCACAGGATGGCGCCGAAGCGTCCCTGCCCGGCAGTGAGGCCGGTCACCGCGGTCATGTTGATCCTGGCTGAACCAAGACGATCAGTCAGATCGGCCAGCGTTCCCGGGCGATCATCGCCATCCACCAGCAAGCACATTTTCGGTCCCTGTATTTTTAACTTATGCGCCTTCGCTATATTCTTGAACGCGATAGGATCTTCCGGCACCACATCCACCTGCGTGCGGCGATTCCGAGGAAAGGCATGCACGGCCAGCAGATTCACTCCGGCCTCACGCAGTGGCGCAAGCGCGCCGGCTAATGTCCCGGGTTTATCCGCAATCTGTACCTTGAAATACTGCGCAGTTCGAATCAAATCGGCCATCATACCCTCCTCTACCCGCCCGGATAGCGGGTATCTTCCGACAGGAAATGCTTCTCGCGAAAACAATGTGTGCTGGAATCATCATCACGGGGACTGACCTCCGCAGGAGTCGCGCAATGATGGGATAGAAATTGACGTCGTATAGCCTAGTCGCCTAACCGAGCGGAATGCAACAGGTAAAGTCCACTTTCAGGTACAGAGTTGCGTCTTCCGAAAGTCTTTCTTAAAGATGGTCCCCTGTCCTTCTAACCAGCTCCCACTGATCCTCGCTTCGATCAAGGTGCTGTCCCCCGCGCCACGGGCGGATGAGTCGATCGAGCGCTGACCGCGCACATCCCCCCGTTCACTTTGCCACTGCCACTCGATACAATCACTATCGATGCGTCCACTCGTCTGCTTCACCGGAACATATATTATTTCACCCCAACAATCAGGGTCCCGCTGAGAGCGACGCAGGTTGAACCCAAGCGCGCCAACGCCATGAAATAAGCCCGCCTGCTAACGCGATTTCCGTTTCCGCCACTCCCACGGCGGCACCGGCTGCGGATCAGCCCACAAGCTTTTCTTAGCCTCTCGGGCTTCCTTCTCTAACCCTTCCAGCACTGTATTCCCCAACGCATTCTTGCGATACCACCAGCACCAGCAGTCTTTCACCAGCGTGTGATTGATGTTCGTGCCGTCGGGCAAGAGCACATTGGCAATGGTGCGCCCGTACTTGTCTCGCCCGTAAGTCTGAACCGTGACTTCTTTCCCGAAGACCAGTGCTGAGGCGGCCTGCTTAGCTCGGTTGCCGAAGGCTTGGCCTTTCTCAGGGCAGTCAATGCCGTTGAGGCGGATACGTTCGGGGCGTTGGTCGTGCAGGACTTCGAGGGTGTCGCCGTGGGGGGATGCTGACAACAGATGTGGTTTCCACACCTGAAAGTTCAAAGACACAGCACGCGCCATAATGTGCCAGTATTATGGATCCCTCAGCCTGCATCATATTGCTTGACTCACATAGATATTGCGTTCAGAGTGATGCTGCGGGGTGTGAAGCTCGCTGACTGTCCCATTTGTTGCGCTTCCTGACCCTTCCCCGCGTGACCGATTCCTCAGTCTCTACTGCGAGAGTTTCTCTGAACAGCTGCATACCGTGTGTCATGGTCTGCTGATGGAGGCGGCCAGAATGCTGATCCTTGTCACCATTATGTTTTTGCTGACGCTGGTGCTCTTGGCCCTCTACCTCTATGTGTCCGGCGTGTTTACCAATCGGAGAGCGTTCCAGTTTGGCTTTTCTATCCTCTTGGTCTTCTTTGCGCTGACCATCGGGATTGGCATTCATTCCTACCAAGGCTACGACCTCCCGGCCACAACCCCGGTGTCGCTGAGTGAGGTTCTGCCCGAACCTTAGGCAGGTCTGCAAAGAAGGTAGCTCGACGCTGGTCACTCGGCACCGATCAGGATGAGTGAACGGGAACTCGTCGATACTTCACCTCAACTTACCCGATGCTCTAAAACCTCCTCTACTGTCTCGAGGAACCTGCGGCAGGGATTGCATATTCGTAGACGCACTATCAAAGGAGACACAATATGACCCTCGCTCTTACTCAGGCCCTCCGTCAGGCCAAGCGCTCTGAAGCTCACCTCATGGCTCAATATGCCGTGACGCTGGTGTTGGCAGAGTCTGCCTCCCTGAAGGAGGCCACTCTGGCCATTCTGCGAGGCATTGGCGAAAGTCTGGGCTTGCAATTGAGCATGTTCTGGCGAGTGGATGAGCAAGCAGGGGTGCTGCGCTTTGTTGACCTGTGGCATAGCCAGAAGATCGACGCATCCGAGTTCATCGAAGGCAGCCGGGATCGAAACATTCACCAAGGTACGGAGCTCATTGAACGTGTCTGGAAGACGGGCAAGCCCTTATGGGCTTGGGATATTGGCGCGGCCATCGGGTTCCGCGGAGCTCCGATGGCGGCGAGAGTCGGTCTCCATGGATGGTTTGCCTTTCCCGTCCGCAAGGGCGAACGCATTTATGGAGTCATTGAGTGTTACGGCCCTGAGATCTGTGAGGCGGATCACGAGGTGTTGCACATGGTGGCGGACATCGGTATCAAAGTGGGGCAGTTCGTCGACCGCAAGGAGACCGAGGCAGAGCTCCGCCAAGGCGAGGTCAAGGTCCAGGAAGAGGCACGGCTGGCCGAGATCGCGCGAGTGATGGGAGACATCGCACATGATATCAAGAACATGCTGATGCCCATCGTCTCGGGAGCGTCCCTGCTTGAAGAAGAACTCAACGAGTCCTTCGACCGATTGACGCAGCCGGTGGCCGGCGCCGTGACACGCAGCCGAGTACTGACAAAAGAACTCATCGACATGATTCAGAATGGATCCCGGCGCATTCATGAGCGGGTCGGTGAGTTCGCAGATTCCATCAAGGGGCACGCGCGGCCCCCACAGTTTGCTCCCTGTCACGTTGCCAAGGTGGTGGCGAGCGTGTATGCGATCCTACGTATCCCCGCCGGGGAATGTGGCATCGCCCTGTGCGTCGACGGGCTCGACACCCTCCCCGCGATCCAAGCGGATGAGAACCAACTGTTCAACGCCTTCTATAACCTGGTGAACAACGCCATACCGGAAGTGCCGCCGGGTGGCTCGGTCACAGTCGAGGGCCGCACGGAGCGCGAGGGACAGAGCATCGTGGTGTCTGTCATTGACACAGGGAAGGGCATGCCCCCCGAAGTCCGGGAGAGCCTGTTCACCTACCAGGCGATCAGCCGGAAAGTCGGCGGGACCGGACTCGGAACGAAGATTGTGAAAGACATCGTCGACGCACATCGAGGCGGGATTACGGTGGAAAGTAAACCAGGCGTCGGGACCTCGTTCCATCTCACGTTACCTGTGGAAGCTGTGAGTCCAGGCGATCAAACCCCATGAACCTTCACAAAAGCAGGCTAATTATTGAACCCGACAGTGGATGTGCGGCTCCATCGCCATATGCTCCACCGCAACCTCTTCCCCTCTCGACCACCGGACCACCGCTTCAGGCACTTCGATGCACTGTTCATTCGGAAGCATGACGGTTAGCGCGAGCGTTTCCCCTGGTCGCATCGGCAAATCACCAGAGGGTCACCGGAACGTATATTATTTCACCCCGACAATCAGGGCCCCGCTGAGAGCTACGCAGGCTGAACCCAAGCGCGCCAACGCCAAGGCTTAAGCCTCCCCACTACCGCTCTTTCCGCTTCCGCCACTCCCACGGCGGCACCGGCTGCGGATCGACCCACAAGCCTCTCCACGCCTCTCGCGTCTCTCGTTCTAAATGCTCCAGCACCGAATCACCTGGTGCATATTTCCGATACCATCAGCACGAGCCCTGCTTGACCAGCGTGTGATTGACGTTGGTGCCATCGGACAAGAGCTCGACGGCAATGGTCAGTCCGTATTTGTCGTGGCCGTGCGTACTGGTTAAGTTTGAATCCTGATGGACTAGCGAAAGGCCAGATGGCTCTGGCATGATGGGGCATGACGAAACCAGGCAAAGCGAAAGCAGAAGCGGCCTGGCAGGAATCCCAGCAATCTCGTCATCGTGGCTCGTGCCGTGGTACCACGAAAGCCCAGCACGCACAAAGTAGATTAACGGCTCCTGCTCGTATTGCCACGGACCTATAATGTTTCCCAGAGTTCATTACAAGGGAGTCTGGCCATGAAACGCAAACAACTCGCACCTTTTAATCCCCAGACGTTCCTCAAACAAGTCGGCAACGGCAAAACCACGCTGACCTGCCCGAAGAACCAGATTCTCTTTTCGCAAGGGGATACAGCGGACGCCGTGTTTTATATCCAGACGGGCAAGATCAAGCTGACCGTGATCTCGTCACAGGGGAATGAAGCGATCGTCGCGCTGCTGGAGCCGGGGGCCTTTTTCGGTGAAGGGTGTCTGGCCGGGCAGGTGGTGTGTTTAGGCACGGCAGCCGCTGCGGAAACATCCACGGTTGTTCGCATTGACAAACAGGCGATGATCCGTGTGCTCCACGACGAACCCACCTTCTCCGAGCTGTTCCTCACGTATCTGCTCACTCGCAACATTCGTATCCAAGAGGACTTAGTCGATCAGCTGTTCAATTCCAGCGAGAAACGGCTGGCGCGGGTGCTGCTGCTCATGGCCCATTTCGGGAAAGAAGGCAAGTCGGACGCGATCATTCCGAAGATCAGTCAAGAAGCATTGGCCGAAATGATCGGCACCTCGCGCTCCCGCCTCAGTTTCTTCATGAATAAGTTCAGGAAGCTAGGCTTCTTGGACTACAACGGCGGCGTGCACGTGCACAGCTCCCTCCTCAATGTCGTCCTTCACGATTAGCGTCTCGTATTGCGGCTGATCTTGCTTGGTGGAGCGAAGGCAATCTTCTGCATCATCAATTCCAGCCACCTGAGCTGTATTGACCAGACGGCACCCGGTCCAGTGGCGTAGGCTGCCAGTATATTCATCGTGTCCCACCAACGGGTGCATCACAAATAGCAGGAGACCACATCATGACGAAGAGCGCGATGGTATTCATCGGAATGGGATTGGTGAGCCTCCCATTCGCTACGTATGCTCATGCCGAAATGAAGTCGGACAATCCCCCGGATGCGAGCGAGGCGTCGCAGCAGCCTCGGGGAGCGATCAAGGCGGGCGAGACGGATATGACCAACACCAAAGGCGAAGGCGGTGTTCCGAGCAAGTACACCATCATGCCCGTGGCCCGCGGGAAGAAGGTAGAAGTCAATAGTGAAATGATCGGCGACACAGTTAAGAATCCCAAAGGTGAGGACCTTGGCAAGTTGGAACAACTCATCATGGATTCTGAGACCAAGAGAATTGAATATGCCATGATCTCGATCGGCGATACCGGCCAATTGAAAGCCTATCCCTGGAGCGCCTTCAAGGTAAACAAGGAACAAGGAAACGTGGTACTCAATGTGACCAAGGAACAGCTTGAGACGAAGGCGACCGATCTCTCTCCGGACATTCAGGCGCTCGAAGGACAATTACAGACCTTGCGAAAAAGTGAGTCCCGCAAGGGAGTACGCGAGGGAGAGAATTTGGGGGACCGCGGCGCCGCTGGCCCAATGGGCGAGACAAAAGTGGGTGGGGGGGGCCCGCTTGGACCGCCGGTCCACGACAAGTAAATTCAGCGTCAAATGGTCGGCGCTCCTTCTATTGGTTGAACGAGGGAAGGGGTTTCCTGGTGGCGACGCTGACGGAAAGGCCTCAAGAAGAGAGAGATGGGACACCGAGTAATTTCACATTTCAGTGAAGGAGAAAATCATTCCGAGGAGGACGCCATGCCGATAATTTTATGGTTACTTGGAGTTCCCGTCACGCTGGTTCTGGTGTTGTGGTTTTTCGGGATTGTGAGTTTTTAAGCACGAGCGAGCCCGTCTATGCAACGCGTGCGCTCCTTTCCTGCCATCAGGAGGCAAAAGAGGGGAACAGGGTTTGCGCAATCTTCTCAGCGGTGCTCGCCCATAGCAGACCACCTCCTATGCTGATCCAGATACTTTTGCCCATCGCGCTCATTTTTTTAGATGTGCCATTATGTGCCACATCCCTGCCGGTCTTCTGGCTATAGTGCTCAGGGAGACATGCCGACACACCCACGCACACACGCAGCCGACGCACAGATCGTCGCGGAAATCCTCAAAGAGGCAGCTGAGCCACGCCAAGCTGCGTCGGTAAAGAAAGCCCTCAAAAAGGAGAGCCTGCCCCTGTCGCCCCGGACACGCTTGGTGGGAACACGAAATAATCCAGCCGGTCCCTCGCGACACTGACGTCAGCCTAGCCTGGTCATTTCTCTGCGCGTCCCTTCACGCTGGATAATCTTCGCCATACTGCAATCCTTTGGCGCTTGTGTACTTCACAACATTGCTAGATTGACTAGGCGTTGGTGGCCATCTGTACCCGGTTGCCCTTGTAGGAGAGAATCGTATACCCCGGCGCCAAGGCCACCACGGCATGGTCAGGGATATCGTCACAGATCACCACATTGGCCCCGATTTTGACGTTGTGGCCTATGCGAATCCTGCCGAGCAGCTTGGCCCCCGGGGCAACGGACACGTCGTGACCGATGGTCGGGGCGCCGTGTTTCTCGCCATAGCCAGACCACCCGATGGTGACACCGTGCGAGAGGGTGCAGTTTGACCCGATCCGTGCGCCGCCGGACACAAAGATCCCGCCGAAGCGCTCGATGTAGCACCCCGGCCCGATCTGCGCATCCCGCCCGATCTCGATGCCCCACTTCGTGCGGATGCGATGAAATAAGAATACATATAGCGGCTCAAGGAGCAGACGGACCCAGAAGTCTTTGGCGAATAACCACTGCCCAAACCGATGGACCACCATGGCGTGCAACCCCGGGGCGCGGTAGCACTGAATCAGCCGCTTCCACGTGGGGCCGCTGGTGTAGGCGTAGGTCACGAGACAGTCGGATTTCAGTGGCGAGGAGTCCGCCGCTCGATTGAGACCTAGGGCATTCACCAACTCTTCGAACGTCACGGTCTGGCCTCCACAGCGTATTGGCGAGGATCTGGTCATACTCCTCCAGACGCACCAGCAACGCAAGTCCCTCCAACGGGGGGGTCGGTCATCGCGCCTCCTGCGATTCCTTGCTTTGGTCTGTTCGGTCAGCGCCGGGAGCACAACCGAGCCCTCCACTAGGCGGCACAACCGATCGGCTTGCATTTGGAGCGCCCGATCGACAGCCTTGGTATTGAGCCGCGCATAGATGCCGGTCTGGGCCAGGCTGCGATGGTTCAGGTCATTCTGAATCGTAGGAGACTCGTCACCAAAACACTCGGAAATTTCCGCGATCTGGTCACAATTGCTCAGATCGCTAGACTCCGGGGAGTGTATCGTTACGTCTAGACGTGTCCATCTAACCAAGGAGGCTCCCATGGTATCCATTCCCAAAGTCATCGGTGTTCTGTCGTGTAGTTTCTTGTTGTGTCTGGGTCTATCCCATGCCACGCAGGCAGATAATGCGGCTCCGACTACAGACGAAATGAAGGCTGACCAATCGGATCGGAGGCAAGGCGGTCAGGAAGCTGGTGAAAAACAAGTAAGCGATGAGATGAAGGGTGTCGAGTCAAAAGACAGTATGATGATCACGGGCGAAGTGTTGCGCGTTGAAGGCGAGAACTATTTCGTCAAGGGGCAAGACGGGAAAGAGGTGCGTTTGCATGCCGACCAAACCACCGAGAAAATCGGAAGCTTTAAGCGGGGTGATCGGATTGAGGCGAAGGTCAACGATGAGCATCACGTGCTATCGATTCGCTCGACCCAAGGAACTGATGCTGGTAACGGAAATGAAACCGGCCGTGATTCGCTCCACGAAACTGATGCTGAGCACGGGAAATGATGCCAGCCGTACGACTGATTCCCCTCTCGAATCAGGCGAGACCAGTTCGAGGGGGCAGTAATCATTGTCTCAGTGAACGCGGGCAGGTCACTACTGCGACCTGCCGTCTCTTCGAGCAATGCCATGCCCCCAAAATTACGTAAAGGAGGAATGCATGTCGACCATTGAGAAATCCATTGAAGTCAACGTGCCTGTGCGAACCGCGTACAATCAATGGACGCAGTTCGAGGAATTTCCCCGGTTCATGGAGGGCGTGAAAGAAGTCAATCAGCTGGATGACACACATCTTCATTGGAAAGCAGCGATCGCGGGCCAGCAAAAAGAGTGGGATGCGGAGATCACCGAGCAGACGCCGGACCAGCGTATCGCATGGACGAGTCGAGGCGGCGCCATCAATGGAGGGGTCGTAACATTTCACCGACTCTCGGATGCCAGGTCCAAGGTCATGCTGCAATTAGAGTATGCCCCTCAGGGTGTCGCCGAAAATGTAGGAGATGCATTGGGAGTGGTGTCGTTGCGCGTGCAGGGAGATCTGGAGCGATTTAAGGAATTCATCGAGAATCGTGGTCGCGAGACAGGGGCATGGCGGGGCCAGGTCTGAGGTGTTCGCACACACACTCTTCATCACGTGCAACTCGGATGCGTGAGGAACAAAGTGCAAGGGGCGGCAAAGTCAGAGTGATTCAGGCTCCAAAAGATGCTGGATGCGGTTTCATCTCAACTGAAATGAGAAAACCCCCTGGTTCACAATGGGGCCGTAGTTGGCTCAGTGAGAGTGGCAGGACGGGTACAGCTATAGATCTCGGGCATGGCACAGTGTTCTGAAGAAGCCGAGAATCTTTCTGCGATCGTCTTGCCGGTTTTGAACCCATGACGTAGGTACGCGCTTCTATTCCATATGGCGGTTAATAAGGAGGACGTATGATCAAGTTCACATTGTCAGTACTCACGGTGGTGATACTTGGTTTTGGAGCCGGGACAGTTGGAGCAGCCGATCCGATGTCGGACAAAGAGGCCAAGCCGACCTTGGGGGAGCGCTTCACCAAAGACACGGTCAAAGGCACCCTGATGAAGATGGATGGCGAATATTATTGGATCAAGGATACCGATGGCAAAGAAACCAGGATTCACGTCGATACGAGCACGAAACTGGATAAGGTAGTGGTGGGTGATAAGGTCAAAGCCTATGTCACCGACAAGGGGCATACCACGACGCTTCAGCGCGATGAGTGATCTGTTAATTTGTCGTGAAGTGCAGAACGGTTATTGGTGCAGGAAGCAGTGGGTTAATCGCGGGCAGAAAAACATTCTAAGTTTCGGCGAATTTCTGTGACTGACCGATCGGCCGTAGCTCGCATCGAGTCAGAATAGCGCCGGGGTGACGGTCAACCTAGGCATGGCTCCATCCCTATGTCTCATAGCGGATTTCATAGAATGACCCACACAACCATCCAGGAGAAGGTTATGGAGAAGAAACCCAAGCAACAAACCGGCTTTGGTGAGAAAGAGCTCGGAGAAGCCATCAAAGAGGGGGCGATCACCAAGCAATATCTGGCCGATCCGCACACAATCGTGAGCTCGTTAAACCGCTTACGCTCAACCGAGATCACCAGCTACCTACAATACAAACAGCATGCATATATGGCGGTCTCGCTCTTATCCCCTGGCCTGAAGACCGAATTCGAGGCGCACGCACTACAGGAATTGCAACATGCCGATACACTGGCAAATCGCATTCAGCAGTTAGGCGGCGTTCCCGTGTTTGATCTTCAGGAACTCGCAGGGAAAGCCGCGTCCATAGGCGTCCACCCTGAACAAGGAACGACGCTCGTCCAAATGGTGGGCGAAAATCTCATGCTCGAACGCCGACAGGTTGAAGCGTACAGCGCGCTCATTCGAGAGATTGGGGACAGGGATCTGATCACACGACAATTGTTACTCGACATCCTGCAAACGACGGAGCAGCATGCCAGCGAGTTAGCGGACTTCTTAAAACGCTCAAGCGAGACTCGTGGGTAGGATGTCACTCTGGTGCGGGATCCATGAACGCTGATCAACTGAAGGCAAATTTATCGATAATGACGTGACCGGTCTATATACCGTTCGGTTGTGCGCAGCGCGTATGTAGGTAGCAGTCGTCATCAAAAAAGGAAAGACGACATGATCGCTAAGATGATGCAGACCGCTCGCATCAGTCGAGCTGATTTGCCTTCGCCATCGACCGACCTGCACTGCGGAGGGACTCGGGACAGTCCAACCGCCCGGTGTGAATTTCGATGAATACGAGGCCATCCGTGGTGACAGCCTTACCCAGCGCATCTTCAAGCTCCCCTTCCGTACGGACCTCAAGGCCCAACCCTCCTCCGAATACGTCGACGAGCTTGTGATAGTGCCAGGGTTGGATATCGTTGTAGGGACGATCACAGATCACACGTTCGATCGTATATCCGTCATTATTGATGAGAAAGATGATTGGCTTGAGATGGTTCCGGATCATCGTCGACAGGTCCTGACCAGTAACTTGAAACGAACCATCCCCCACAAACAGGACGGTACGCCGGTCCTGCGCGGCCATACTAGCGCCCAGGGTTGCCCCGACCGTATAGCCGATCGAACCGTAGAAGGTCTGCCCTATGAACGTCACTCCGTCCGGCATGAGCATTTCCGCAGCACTGAACAGGGACACGCCTGTTTCAGCAATGACGATTGAATCCTGTTCAATAAAATGGCTCACACGGTCGAAGAAACGCTTGATGGTAAGCGGTGTCGGCGCATGAGGCCGATACGGCTCCGTATGTCGGTGTACGCAGCCATCGGTGGCACGATGAATCTCGAGGGCTTCCGGATCTCGGCGTGAAAGCTTTTCCGTCAGCCCAAGGATAAAATCGTGGAGACACACGTTCTCGTAATGATGGTGTTTGATCTTTACGGAATGAATGTTGGCACAGATCGTCTTTGAGTCGTCGAGGTGGGTGGTGAACCCGCCCGTGTTCAGATCGGTCATCAAGGCTCCAAGTTGAAGCACACAGTCAGCGGACTCGACCCGCTTCCGTACATAGTCGCGACTCCGATCTCCCTCAAAGAGGCCAATGAATTGTGGGTGGTGCTCTGAAAGAACGGTCTTTCCCAACATCATGGTGACATACGGGAAACCCGTTTTGTCGAGAAAACTGGCGAAGGTCTTTTGCAGCTTGAAGCGGATTAATTCCACGTCGGCGATCACAACTGGTTTCTGTGCCAAATCCAGCATTCCAATCGCTTCCTTGATCGCCTCCCCGAGCGCATCCTGATCACTAGGGGCGGGCGTGGGGAAGAGAAATGCGCTCGGCCGATGACATTTCTTCATCACCACGTCTGCGGGGAGACTAATGTAGACCGGTTGCTGGTAAGAAAGACACGCCGACAACACCCGATCGATCTCGGCCGAGGCCGTGTCTGAAGACATGAGCTGGGTTGAGGCGGCGGTAATTTTCTCATAGATCCTCAAGGGAATCTGATAATCGCCCAAGGTGTGATGCAACAACGGCCGTGTACGGAAATTAGCCGTCGCAGGCGAGCCCGTGATTACTACCACCGGGACTCGTTCGGCAAATGCTCCCGCCACACCGTTGAGGGCGCTCAGTTCTCCGACACCATAGGTTGAGGAAAATGCACCGATGCCCCGAATCCGTGCGTAGCCGTCGGCGGCATAGGCCGCATTGAGTTCATTGCATGTACCGACAAACTGTAGATTGCTCTTCAATACCTGGTTGAAGAAACCCAGCACAAAATCTCCCGGCACGCCAAAAAGGTGGTCTACCCCGATCTCTTTCAGCCGGGTTAACAGATATTCAGCAACCGTGATCTCTGAACTGATCATATTGCGACATTCCTCATCTCGTTGCTTAAGTACGGTGTAGAGGAAATGAACGAATCCAGAATAACGTCCAGTTGTCTCCCCTTACGAAGGTTAGATAGCTTCAGAGCTTTGCTCATCCCTAAGCACTTTGCAAGAGCTTTTTAGCCCCTCTCCGCTCACCGCGACGGTATTCAGAAACAGTTGTTTGTGGGACCGCACACCCTTGCCGGAGACCAGCCGTTAACACACGCGTGCCAAGGTCAAGGTGCCCAGAGTGACTGATACTCCTGGACAAAGTTGATCCATTCCCGCCCTTCCTGTTAAAAGTGGCTCACTCATAATAGGAGGTGACGATGCGATTGCTCCATATATTGGCGACCGTAGGGTGGTTGACCACAGTCGGCGTGACAATCGTTGATGCAGCAGAACCCTCTCAATCCGGCCCTCCTCTGCTGGTCCCGGTGTCAGCAGACGGAGTGCAGCGAGCCACGGTGACGCTCGATAGCTACTCCTATACCCCGAACCATTTGATTGTTGAAGCTGGGAAGCCGGTTGTACTGACGCTGACCAGTGTGACGACGATTATCCCGCACAATTTTATCATTAAGGACCCAGCGGGAAACCTATTCATCGAACAGGATGTGAGTGCCGGCAAAACGGTCATCGTTACATTTACACCGGCTCAGCCTGGCACATTTCCCATCTACTGCGACAAACGTCTCTGGCCGTTGCCTAGCCATCGTGACAAAGGGATGGAAGGGAAGTTGGAAGTGCGATAAGTGTGGCTACGAGCAAGGGCATAAGCCTGGAGCGTGGGATGGGCATTAACGATCAGCGGCCTCAGGTCAGTGTTGGGCATGTCGCCCTTGAGACTGATCGAATGGAAGAATCTGCTCAGTTCATGCGCACTATTGGCATGCGCCCCGTGTTTCAGGGGCCTGAAGTTTCCGTTTATGAACTGCGTGGCGGAACACACCTCATCCTGATGTTGAAGAACAGTGTAGTTCCCGGTAATGCCTCCTTTGACCTCATGGTTGATGATCTTCATGCAACTCACCAGCTTTTTACGTCACTGGGGCTTGCCCCAACACCGATCGAGGCCAGACCAGCAATCGATCACGAGATTTTCAGTGTCCGTGAGCCTGCCGGGCATGTCATCACATTTTTCTCAAGTCATGTTTCGGGCCCTCCGGTGTAAGGCGGCTGAGGTTGGGTGTTGTGCCCCACCTAAATTGTGGACAGGCAGCTCAGTCAGTCGGATGCAGGAAACCCACTGAATTCATTCAAGACCCATCAACGCTGAAGACAACCGAAGATCTCTCACCAAAGGAACGAGGAAGTGCACCTGGCTGTCCCTTTGAGAAATGGAGACTTGAAGAGGGCTGGATTCTCTGTAGAATTGATGGTCAGCAATGTTCATCGAACTGTCCAGACATTAAGTGGGGCAGTACAGGATTTAGGACGGAGGGATTTGAGGGTGGTGGGCGAGAATACAATCACTATTGCGTGCTGTTCTTCAATCGACACAAGAATTAGTATCCTGATCAACCAAGGGAGAGTCGATCGCTGTGATGACCTGCGGTTTATTAGTTCGCTGCGGCCCTAAGTCTCTTGAGAGGGTCACCGGAACGTATATTATTTCACCCCAACAATCAGGGTCCCGCTGCGAGCGACGCAGGCTGAACCCAAGCGCGCCAATGCCAAGTAATAAGCCTGCCCACTCACGCGATTTCCGCTTTCGCCACTCCCACGGCAGCACGGATTGCTAGTCCTCGGCTCACGAATCATCGACGGGGAGTTCGGTGCCCGTTCAGTGAGCCAGTTCATACTGCACGGTCTTTAACAACAGGTCCATGCTAAACGGTTTGTGTAAGGTGTGCCGGACTCCCAGGAGCTTCGCCGCGCCTAAGGCATTCTCTGTGTCTGGCGCCCCCGAGATGGCAATCACCTTTACATTGAGGAAGGCGCGGGTCAGTTCAAGGATCATGTCGAGCCCATTCATCTCGGGCATGAGTATGTCGGTAATGACCAGGTCCGCGGGCTTCTCTCGGTAGACGGCGAGTCCGAGGCGTCCATTCGATGCTTCCGTCACCTCATGGCCGGCCTGTTCAAGCACGATGCGGATGAGCGTGCGGAGGGATTCTTGATCATCAATCACCAGAATCGTCGCCATAGCCAGAAATACTCCTGTTCGTCCGTGCCAGGACGGAATTCCTCAGGGTGGGTACGGGTGCTCCTCACTCCACCGTCATGCAGCCCTCCCTGTGACGGGTTCGGCCCGACGGTACACGTGCGCGTTCTCATACTCCGCTTCCTCGGACGGCCGCACGAGGACGGTCGCCTCGTGCAAGCGGTGGTTGGCCTCTATCACGGGAGCCGCCGCATGCCCGCAGTTCATGCAACGCCAGCCCTTCATCCACATGAAGCCTAGGGCGCCCTCAAAGTCAAAAAATTGGTCTTCCACCATCAAGCCCTGGCAGCGTGTGCATTCCATGATGTCGCCTCCTGGCAATCCAGCCTGCGAACGTGCGCGCTATGAGAATAGCGGCACGGTGCGTGGGGGGAAAGACCCGAAGGAAGTACTTCGGAGGGAGGGGATACCCGTGGGGCCATGCTGCAATGGCCGCGATTTCCCGCATGTTGAAGATCGCCAGTTCTTGGCGGGTCCTTGTTTGACAGGCGAAATCGTTGTGGTACGTTTGACCCAGCGAGAAACACCGCGATCGCGGCAATTCACGGATAACCGTTTTACTCAAGGAGTTGGAATGATGCATATGACGACGTGTGTTCGGGGATTCGTGTGCGCGGTCTCTCTGATGGGACTGGCGAGTGTGACCCATGTGGGGGTCTCAGGAGCGGAAGAAACACGAGCCGGTGCCTGGTCGGGTGGCGCTGCCATTGGGTTCTTAGCCAACACGCCGGACGGGACTGCGTTCGCCACCAATTTTCACGCCGACTATTTCCTGAATCACCAGATTTCGGTGGGCCCTCTCGCGCAATTGGCTGTGACCGGAGATTTATTTCAGTTCGGCTTCTCGGGACAGGGGAAGTATTGGCTCGACCTACCCGGACTTGATAAGCGATTGAAGCTGAACCTGCAAGGGGGGCTCGGCTTTCTGCATGCCGACCTCCACACGTCCGATACCACCTTTCTGATCCCGATCGGCGTAGGCCTGGACTTTGCCCTGAACCAGCAGGTGAGTCTCACCTCCACCTTCTTGCTCAACTTCACGGATGTCGACACGGGACGAGGGGCGGACACCAACGTGATGCCCGGGCTGACGTTCGGCATTCGCTTTTAGGGGGAAGGGGTGATGAAATCCTGGCATCGGGCCGGCGACCGCATGGCCGCTTCTCGCTCGCTCCTCTAGACTACTGCCTCTCGATCCGCAGCTGTCGCCGTCGTACACTCCCGACTTAGTAGTTCTTCTTGTTCCGCACGTCGTTGCCTTACGGCGTCAAGGCAAAGTCCTGGCTTGTCGCATCACCCCCGGAAATATCCACAGGAGAGAGGGATGACTTGGTCGCGTAACCAGTCGCGGATGCTTGGACCGTGTAGTGCCCTGCAACGGCTGCAGGTTGCTGGGTAAATACGATCGGCAAAGATGCGCTGTATGGACCGAGCGAAGGCGCGGCAATGGGCAGTGTCAGATTGTATGCAAAGTCGCCGGTTGGATTCCCGGTAACAACACTAGCGGTCTGCGATTTCACGGTTACAGTTGGACCGCTGCCGAACGTTTGCTTCGCCGCGAGAAAGACGGTTTCATCATCGGTGGCTGGATTCAACGTCACTGTGCCGCTGATGCTATGGGTCGCGGAGGCCTCCAACGTAGGGGGCGTGACGACCGGGATTGGCGCGAGGCTGGTGCTGACGGTAGTGATGCTGGTGCTGCTCGCAACTGGTACTGCCGCAATGACTGCAGTTGCATGACCGTCTGCGGTGATCACGACGTCGTAGTTTTCCGGCGCAGCCAGACGGGCGAGAAAGAATTTGCCGGTCACCGTATTCGGCACCGTCGCACGAACGATGTCACCATCTACCTGGGCTGATACCACAACATGGCTGTTAAGCAGGGCTGTGTCGACAAAGCCTTCGATGCCGTTCAGCACAAAGGGAATGACCTTGATCACGGGCTTGAGCTTGTACGTACCATTGCCGGTCTGCACGATGGATTTGCAGGCATCAAAGTCCAGCAACAGATCGACGCGTTGCCCGGAACCTACGGTGAACTGGTGGATCAATTTAATTCCGGATTGTATTCCGCTGGGCGTCTCGAGCGCGATCTCGTTATTGGGTTGGGCGGACAGGACAACCGAATTGGCGAAGGGTGAACCGCCGCTGTTCGGAACCAACACCAGGCGCAGTTGCGTGTAATGGCCTGCCGCCAGGGGTGTCTCCCCAAGGCTTTCGAGCGCAAGATTGGGTTGGGTTGGATCGTTGAGATCGAGCAGGTTGATTTTCCGCGCCGGGTTGAGGGTGATATCGGTCCAGCCGGCTGCGTTTTCGGAAGCATTATCGCTTTGATGCACCCGTACTTTACTGACGGTGACATTCACCGCATCAAAGCCACAGGCTGGCGCATCGGTCATCGACACGCCCAGGGTACCGGGTTGCGTACCGCCACCATCACTGCCGCATCCGGCCACAACAACAGCCAGCAGAAATCCCATCAGCCCTGTGAACAGTCTGGAATAACTCTTGAGTGTGTGCATCATTCACCACCTGTTGATTCGGATAAATTGGATCACATCAGCCATCAGCCGTTCAGTCAGCGATACAAATTGGCCGCGAAAGCCGTCTCTCGATCGCTGGAACACGCTCAACCCCATCACACCACACCAAGCAACTTCCATGCTCTTGCGAGCCTCTACAACAAAGCCACCTGTGCCACTGTCATACAGAGTACTGAATGCAATCAATGTCATCCACAAAGGCTTTAGAAAACAACTTCCTATGGCTAGGAACCCTGTCGTCAATTCCTATCCCATTCAACCTCTCATTCTGCGTTGCTTTGTTACTAGCCCTCTTTAGTAGGTGAAGGCTGTGTGGGTATCTTGATACAGGTCCTACCCTATGGATCACCCAAAGCCAGGAAATTTGAGTAGGCTAGCGCAGCTTGAGGAACGGACCCGCGTGGTACGTGACAGCGCAGTGCGCGGGGAAGGGACGGAAGGGGCGAATCGAGAAAGGCATGAGAGCCTCGCAGGCGCAGCATTCAGAGGGGGGGGGGGAACAGCCCCAAGGGCTACTATGCCGATCCCACCAGTTCAATGGGCATACCACTCCTAGTGGGCACTATCACCTGTGGTGAGGGAGTCGCAAGTGCATGGCGTATTCCTGAGCGGATAATCGCCATGACGATTCCGGTGCGCCTGGTGGTGCTCGTTTTCTCAAAAATGTGTCTGAAATACTCCTTGATTGTCTGTTCTGTAATTCTCATTTCGTTGGCGATTTCCTTATTGGTCCAGCCTTTCAAGAGATGTTGCACGACCGTTGTTTCGCGTGCGGTCAGGTGAAACTTCTCCTTCGCCTGGACGATGACCTTGTCCTGCCACGCGTCGATCCCGACCTCGCTGAGCACCATGAGGATTCGTTTTTGCGCATTGGTCTGATCAATAAAGGCCGTGCCGCAAAGGAGTACGGAGCTGTGGAAAGTGTTCACGACTTGTCTGAGTTGAATCTGCTCGCAGTCCTTCGGATCGGTTCGGACTTTGAGGGTCTTTTGGATTTGATCGACGAAACTCGCGACGGCTGGCGGGAGCACACCGTTTGCCGTTTTCCCGTCCTGGCATCGAATGATTTGCTGGCACAGTTCCCACGCCCGCCGATCCTTATAGAGTAATTGCATGGAAGCCGTGAGCAGCATGATGCCGGGCCCAGCGTGCGGGGCCGCCATGCTTTCCTTCTGGTCAACCGAGACATCATCTATATTCTCTTCCACGAGACCCTCCTTTCTCTTTCTTAGGCCGCAGCATCGAGTTAATACAATGACGCTGAGCCCACCTCTCCACTAAGCAGGACAGTGTAAGCAAGATAGTGGCCTCAGGAAAAGACGTGGGATGGAAAGGCAGGTTACGAAAGCGATTTCAACTGGTTAACGGCACAATTGCGATTTTGGATAAACAGCGCGTAGTGGACACCGACATGACAGTTTGTCTTGTGCGAGCAACTGAACAATATCCGGAATGTATTGATAAATAAGACGTTGGGTGAAGATGGACAGGTTGTCCTCGGCAGACAGTGTGCTCTCGATTCCGCAGTGTTGTGGCCCACTTAAAATTTTGACAGCAACTGTCTCCACTGTCAAGGACACACAATCTCATTCATACTCCAGCGCGTCCGATGTTTCATCATGTTGTTGAGAATCGTGAGCCGCTTTCGCATACAGGCGGTGAGTACCACCTTCTTGGCCTTTCCTGCGTTACACAGGCGTTGGTAGAAACTGCGAATAACGGGATTGCAGCGGGCCCCCACCAGGGCCGCCATGTACAGTGCTGCCCGGACATGAGCGCGGCCGCCCCACACGATGCCTTGGCCTTGGAACAGGCCATCGTGGTACGTGACGGAGCAATGCACGGGGAAGCGTTGGTGGAGACGAAGCGTGAAGCGCAAGGGAGTCTTGCAGGGGAGGCGTATTGTAGGAGGGGGGACGATCAAACCGCAAGGCGGAGCGTGATGGCCTCGTGGAGGTGCGCTGGTGAGGGGCCATTCTTCAGGGCAGTTTCTTCGTGGCGCGGTCGAGTGCGCTCTGGACTCTTTTCTCGGCTACTTCGAGATAGACTAAATGATCGATTAATTGTAGGTATCCTGAAGTGAAGGGGAGCCTTGCGATGGGGGCTGCAATAGCTGCCCTTGCCGATGTTTTGACATGAAGGGATAGCGGTTGATTGATGGGCGCGCGCAGGACTACGCCGTGGCGGTACTGCACACGCTCTCCGACCTGGTGGAATTCAAGCAAGCAATTGATGAAGGGGTCGTGGACAAATACTTTATCAAGAGCCTCCCGTTCAGATGGTTCGAGGTTGGGCGTCTCCATGCGGGTCCGATCCCTGAGACGGCTCAGCCTGTTATAGGCGTCTTCCGAGTCTGCGACATTGAAGGGGGAGATGCGGCAGCTTGCAACCCCAACTGAAAATGCGCGCTTGTCATCGAGAATTTTGTCAAGAGCTACAGACATTGGCTGTACGGCGGCCTCCTATGTCACCGCACCATGCGCCCCTTGGCTTGGAAGTTCAAGCCTCCTCCCGCCCCCTACACTGCCCCTACTTTTAACGGACGCGCTGATGGTACACATGGCGTCGTGACCGTCGCCTGGTAGAGGTGCCGTTACTTCGCGTGTGGAACGGACCAGAATAAGATTATACGAGCAATTCGAGCCCGCAGCCTTCGAATAGGTTCACGATCCAGCCCTGCCACGTCATGCGGGTAAACTCGAACAGTACGGCGTCAATCCAGAACCACATGGGCGGCTCGCAGGGAGGCGTATTGTAGGAGGGGGACCAGCACACCACAAGGTGGTGCGTGGAGCCGTAGTGGGTCAATGTGAAACAAGAGTTTCGAGAGTGAGGACAAGCGGTTTACCGCACCTATTACAGGTATAGCGTTCCACCGAACGCTTGAGGTCAATCCCTTTCCATCTCAGGTACCGCCCGTTCAATGTCAGGTCCCGATGGGCACAGGGGGAGAGATCCGCTCGCCCTTTCCACCTCACGCGTAAGGCCGCCGCTTGATTCATTGTCATCGCGTCCCCCTCTTCTGGCTAGAGGTGAACTGGATTACACAAACTGCGAGTGGAGTGCGATCTGATAGGTCGAGTAACCGAGTTGGCGAAGCACCACCCGTCCGTCCCTCGACATCTGATCAATAGCTCGGAACACCTCCCCCCAACCGAGATCGGGACGGTACCCGACAACATCGTCTAAGGAGCAGGGACCATGGCTCTGCAGCAGTTCAATAATCGCCACTTCTATAGGCGCCATGGCGTAGAACCTCCGTCGGTCGGAGTTTTTATCATGAGGTCGGTACGTCGACTCCTGTGTGCAGTTGGTATAGCCGAGTCATGGTCAAAGCTCTATCGACACACCTAGGATTTTTCTGTAGAATTAATACATTAGCAATGTCGTGGTTTGTACGGCAGAGGCGAGGGGCGAATATCCTCCTGACTCACGGGTCTTTGAGTCCTGCTCGGAGATTCGCCCCGTTGACCATGTTTTACAACGACTCCTTCATCACCAGGCCGGCGCCTACCATTCGGTGAGATCAGCCAGCCGGGGACACCAGCGCGTGCAGGCGGGCGTTCACCGACGCCGAGCCCAATAGCGTTCGGCCTGCTGGATCAACAGCGACGCGATCATCGCGTTATCGCCGATCCCTTTCGACTTCAACAGATTCTTGAGGCCGGGTTGTTTCTGTTCGAGTGCCTCGACCATGCGGCCGGCCTGTCGGAGTCGCTCGTCGAGCGTGTTCCCGTAGGCCCGTTCGAGCTTCGCAAATTCGGCGTAGCCGTAGGATTCAAGCTGGCCCTTGTCATGCCCTGTGTCTGTTGCGCCGCTCGCGCAATCGCGTTGACGAGCGAGTTGCCGACTTCGCGGGGAAACTGCGCCTCGGAGAGCCACGTGCGCGCCGTGCTGTCGAACTGCTTCAATTCCGGCGTCTCCTTCACGTCTTCACCTGGCCCGCCATACCTGATGATGTAGTCTCCCGGTTTCGCCGGCGGAAAGGCGGCGTCCAATTGTTTCTGCTCATCGGTGCGCTGATCGGGCGCCAATTGTTCCGGGGTGGCACCCAGTTGACCGAACGCTTTCGTCGCGGCTTCTGGGCTGATTCTCCCTGCCGCGAGATCGGCCGTGAACCAGGAGATCATTTTCTCCGCTTGCGCCGGGTTGAGTTCTATCGGCGGACCCGACGCGAGGGGGGCGGGCGTGGGAGTGGTGACCGGTGCGGGGCTGCTTGGTGCGGGTGGTGTAGTTTCGATCATCGCGGCATTCCTTTCTGGGTTGGTGATAGGTGGGGACCCTACGAACCATACTCCTCCTGGCGTGCGCTGCGAGCGGCGCGGCTCTTCTGGAGGAAACCAGTAGTCCAGCGGCGTGATCGCCAATCCTGTCGAGCAGGACAGTTTGTCTTGGGCTGGATACTTCGTCCTGCAGATTCCCCCACCCGCCTTCCTCAAGGATCCAATCATCGTCTCGGGAATGAGCCATCGAACCACTGCAACTGATTGAAACATATAGGCTCCCTGGCACTGGACACGAGGTGTTGATCCCCTGGCATCCTCTTTGCGTTTTAACGAGGGTGTGCCTGAAGCGTGACAGGGACGGCCCCGGTGCCATCCACATGAGCGGGCGACGAGGCAGACAGGCCGCACAGTCAGCGCTGGTACGACCCAAGAAAGGAGGAGAGCCATGGAAGAAAAGACCAAATCCATCGCATTTCGCATCGAATGGTGCCGACGGCAGAAAACGCAGGCGCGTACGCAGCTTGAGCGTGAAGGATGGCAAGCCGAAGAGGAGGGGCTCCGCGACGCGCTCCTCAATAGAGTTCACACGACCCAGTATCAGCATTGTCCGCCCGGTGTGTTCAAGAGGTATGTGATTGGTTTCCAGGACGGGCAAGCGTTGATTCGCGCTGGAGCGGTGGACCAATATTTCGCAACCTCTGACGTGACGCACGGGACACATGCTGGGGCTCACGGGGCGCGGTGAACCATAGTTGCAGGAGTGCCGAGTCGCGGGGCTCGACAAAAAATAATTCTGGGAGTGCTGACACACCGCAGCGCGTCGGGTCATCGGGCCTCGTCACCACGAAGAAAAGTTTCAAAAATATCTAGAATCGGCATCGATTGACAGCGTAGGTACCGCGACTGGAATGTGCTGGAAGAAAGCTCGATGCCGCCCCCACCCATGCCCCCCCCTTGGCCGACTTGATTCACCTGGATTTCGGTTTCGTTTTTCTCACTCACCACGACGCTCGTCGCCAACTTACCTGAGCTTGGCACCTTGACTCGCAAAGAAGTGGCGGCCTTAGCGGGTGTCGCACCGTTCCCACGCGACAGCGGCACGCTCAAAGGCCGGCGAGCTATTTGGGGTGGGCGCGCCCATGTACGGGCGGCACTCTACATGGCAGCCCTGGTCGCCACGCGCCGGAATCCGGTGATCCGGGCGTGCTATCAGCGACTCTGTCAGGCGGGCAAGGCGAAGAAGCTGGCGCTGACGGCGTGCATGCGGAAGTTGCTTACGATTCTGAATGCGATGCTGAAGAGTGGGACGCCGTGGCGGGGGCGGCCAGTCAGCCGACTTGATTTTCAAGACAGTTGCTGACCCCAAATCCATGACCGTGGTCGATCGGCTTACTTCTCAGGGCTTGGCAGTTCCGGAACGGTCGTATCCATGACTCTGATAACGTGTCCCTGATCATCCAGGCGGACGGCGATGCGTTGTCCTACCGACAGTCCCTTAAACAAGTCGGGCCTCGTCATCGTGAACACGACCGTCTGTCCTAGATCTGTTTTAATCTTTCCACTCATCTTGGACGTATCAAGTTCCTCGAGCGTGCCGATGACGACTTGCGTACCCTGGCCCGTATGCTCAGGCGACGCTGCCATTGTCGTCGCCACAGAAGGAGCACTGAGTAGCAGGGCGAGCAGGACGATAATCTTCACGGTCAAATGTCTCCTCAGGTACGCGGCAGAATCTGGTTCGGCGGCTTCGGCTCAGGGGGCCCCGGTGACGGTGGAGGGGGAAAAGGTTTGGGTGGCAGAGGATCTGTCGGGCCTGATACAGGCTGGGGGAACTGGTTCGTCTTCATATTGTTGGCGATAGGGCCCTGGAGAAAAAGTGCCGACAATACCATCAACTCGATCATTCCGCGTTTCATGATTGCTCCTTACCCCGACGGCTAGGCCGCCGCAAGTATCATTTTTCGGCATTGTTCTGCACAACGACGACATTCTTTGGCGCAAGGTCCGCACAAAGCATGATGTGGGGCGTGCTGTTCACAGACCTCGGCACATTTGTCGCAGATGTCGGAGCAGAGGCCGCACAGTCGATCGGTCATTGCGGAACCTCGACTCATCCATTGGCCGGCTAGCACACAGATATCCGCACACTCGCGGCACAACCGAATACATTGTGCCATGAGTTTCTGATTACCATGATGGTCCATGCCGATCATGTCGTCGCTGCAGGTCTCGCAAGTCTGGGCACAGGCGAAACAGGCGGCAATACATTCCCGATAATGCTTTATCTGGGCCAGGCGATCTTGAGACATACGTACCTCCGTTTCTGGTGTTGAACTCCGATGTGTGCTACCCCTTGTCTTGGCGAACTCGATCCCACGCGAAGTGCACGGTACCCTTGTAACGCTTCCACAAACCCATCTTGGTCGTGTCCCAATTGCGGCGAGCCTCTTCTTCTACCTCATCCCATTCCATTCTCTTCCCTGTAAGAAAAAATGGTCGGCAGTTCCTGTCGCGGCTTGCATTGTGACATCATCATAAGTGTGTACGTCCCTCCTGCCTGTTCAATATTGCTCACTGTAGGAATTGATTATGTGGTTATCCCATGACGCGCACCCCAGCCGACTGTCGCGAAATGGTCACAGACTGACACCTTTTCATTTTGCGGGAGACTGACTCAAACAGTCCGTGACAAGATGACAGGCTCAGGAAACAATTCCAGAGGATGGTTGTGCTCGCACGGATTGCACGAGTACACCAATACTGCCCAGCTCCAGGTAGAACGTGGTAAGCTGCGATGTCTGTCTGGATGTGAGGGAATCCGCATGGAACAGCGAAAATATACGAGATTTCCCATCAACTGTACGGTCACTTTCACAAGCGATGCGGCGAAGGGGGAAGGACGTGTCCTGAATCTCTCCCTGGGCGGCGGCGCCATCGAGAGTGAGGTGGCAGTCTCTCGCGGCGAGTACCTGAAGCTCCAGATCAAACTGCCTGATCAAGCGACGTTACTTGAGATCGACCTGGCACCAGTCCGATGGGTAGATGGGAAGGCCTTCGGAGTCGAGTTTATCACCATGCAGCCTTCAGCAAAAGACACGTTGAATCGATGTGTCGCCGAGCTAGACGAACGGCTCCAAAAGCTCTCCTCTCAGAACCAATAATCCATACGCTCTTACTCAAACCTCCCCAACCTCGATTCCCCAAAGTAGATTGAAACGCCACGCCTCAGCACTCAGGCCCTCAATATAGAGGATTTCGTTCTCTTGAATCGACTGGAATTCTTCAAAACCGATCAAATATTGACCAGGCTGCGTTCGGTCTCAGCAGGCATACTGTGACTCTCAGCTGATGATGTTGAACAGAATCACCTGAGATCACAATTATTCATACTCTAACAGGGAGGTTCTCATGAGAGCATTCACGATTGTCGCAATGGCGTTTCTGTTTGTGTTCGTTGGAGTGCAGCGGTTTGCTCAAGCCGATGAGGTGAAAGCCAAGGTTGAGGACACGAAGGGAAAAGCGAACGCGAAGACTGAGAAGGCCAAGGGGGAAGCGAAGGCCTTAGCGGAAGAGGCGAAAGGAAATGACGTGAGCGCCACGGTGGAGCGGGCGAAGGGGCAAACAAAAGCAGCCGGAGCGCGAATCGAGGGCGAGGCGAAAGAACTCAAAGCCAAGACAGAGTAAATCAGTCGAGGGTCTATCTGCGAATACCCTGTGGAGAGGCGCCTCTCCACAGGGTGTTTCTTTGTGGGCAACAGGAGTCGGCAGTCATTGCCCACTGACACATGACGACCCGCAGAAATGATAACCGCGCCGACAAGCTACCCGCGCGCGAACGAGGGTCTTCAATGGAACACTTCTTTAAACAGCTCCAGCATCGCCGCCCAAGACTTTTTGTCGGCCTCCGCATTGTACTCGAGGGCATCCATCCCCGCCTTGCCGGCATCCGGATTGGTGAATCCGTGTTTAACCCCCGGATAGGTGATCACTTGGAACTTCGCCCCCGCCGCCTTCATCTCCTGAGTAAAGGCCTCCACTTGCTCCTTCGGAACAAACGGATCGGCTGCTCCTGTGAGCACGAGAACCCGCGCCCGAACCCTGCCCGGTTCCGCAGGACTCTTCGTCGCGAGAACGCCGTGGAAGCTGACCACCGCATCCAAATCGGCCCCGGATCGCGCTTCGTCAAGGACCACAGCCCCTCCGAAGCAGTATCCGATGGCGGCGATGTGGTCCGCCGAGACGTGAGGATCCTTCTTGAGCTGCTCTAGCGCCGCGTGAAATCTCGCCGGGATCACTGCCGGATCCTTTTTGACCTCGGCCATGAAACCCTGGGCATCCTTTGGATGCGTGGTCACCTTGCCCTTCCCATACATATCCAGCGCGAAGCCGACGTAGCCCGCCTCCGCGAGTCGCTTGGCCTGATACCGCGCATGCTCGTTGTGGCCCCACCACTCGTGGACGACCAGCACGCCGGGACGTCGACCCTTCGAAACGTCATCCCAGGCAATGAGTCCCTGTAGAACCGCCTCGCCCTCTTTGTATTCGATTTCTCTAGTTTGAACTTCAGCGGCAGCCGCCGACGCGGTCAAGAGCACCGCTGCCACCACCGCCACGATGTGTGTCCTATTCATAGATCCCTCTCACAGGTTTCTAAACGAGCACAACGAACCCTCAAGGTACTCGACAATCGCAACGCGCGCGCGGACAAGGCGAAAATGGTTCCTGACACTTTTACCTGTCCAGTCCAACGGTGGTGTCCTGAATGGGATTATGCAGCCGATTGATTCCTTCACGGCAATACCCAAGTGGCAACCACCGGCAACCGCCACAAATGGAGGGCAGATCATCCCCCGTCTCTGAAGACCGAGTCCGCGCAATAATGTCGTGCCAGCGAAGACGATCCCCTACCTTCAGCCCGAGCCTCCGCAGCACCTCGTGATCCTGTTCAATCATCCCCTCCTCCGATCTCTCGCCGTTGAGCATACAGCCAGATGCGGGTGATGGTGTGGGCAGGCCGCACAGACCGCATCCGGAGACGCAAGAACTTCGACCAGGACCTCGAGGTGATCGGTTAACGTACGGTGGATTGCTGCCATGTTCGCGATAAATTCAGAACTGTACCCTTCCCCGCGAAACCCTTGCAGGCACAAGAGCGTATGGCCTCGGAGGCGAACCGACGCGGAAGAATCGTCGTCCCTAACGAGGTCGGCCATGGCGATAGAACCTCATGAAATTGTGAATTGTGCCACCGCAAGCCAGCCGAGTCAAAACAACCCTCAAGCCTCCCTGCTCAGCCCATGCCATCGGTGCTTAGAAATGGTGACACCAGCTCCTTGCTGTCAAGAGTGATGACTCGATTCGTTCACTCAATATTTCATCGCACACCACGCCCCACGCAGCGACAGGCCAAAAGTGCCAAGAGTATTCTCTCAAAAAATCCCAACCTCTTTTGATTTTCTCCCGGAAAAGGAAAATCTTCCCGATTTTCCCTTCGGACTGGGCTACTCCCGCAGGAGCGCTCCCGCTGCCCGTTCGCCACCGATTGACGAGGCCGCTCAGGGGGATTATCGTAGTATCGCCTGAGATACATTCTCAGCGAGTGGCGCCTCCGGGACCCAACGGAAGGAGGTCTCGCGGTGGAACCTGCCAAGAAACGACAGGACTGCAAGAAATCGAAGAGTGTGGTGATTTCTCAAGGTACCAGCGACCTGAGCCTCCCATTCCGGAGGATCAGGGGCGATTACGAGATCCGCAGCTGCATCACGAGTTACGGTCGTTGATGCTGGAGGACTGTTTGCACATCCTACGAAAGGGAGGTCGCGCTCATGCCTACGTACGAATATATATGTCTGGACTGTGGGAAAGAAGTGGTGCTCTCCTTGCGTTTGAAGGATCACGAGAGCGGGTCGGTTGCCTGTCCGTCTTGTAACAGCAAGCGCATGGAGCAATTGATCTCCAGCGTCATGGCGAAGACAAGTCGGAAGAGTTGAACGGCCGGAGGTTCGCACTCATTTCTCGGCTCCATGCTGGCCGCAACAGAGCGTGAACCGCCGTTCCGAAAGACGACAACGCGGGACATTCTGGATTTCCGCAGGCGTCGTTTTACTTCACGACGTCCAGAGAATCAGAACGGCCGGTCATTCCGCCTGGATGCTTTCTCAGTTTTTGACTAGTGGAGAAACAGCCGGTGCTGAGGCACCGCCGCGCACGGACGAGGCGAAAATGGCTCCTGACATCTTTTCCGCTTTAGCCTTCGGCCTCTACTTTCCGCCTTGGACGGAAAGTTCCCAGCGGTAGCCATCAGGATCGTGGAACCATAAGCCCATGTGAGGTGAGCCGGGTGACTCCGGGCCGATTTCGTTGCCAGGATCTTCCACCTTGACCTTGTGCTTCTTCAGGTGCTCGAGCGCCTTTCGCAACGCGGTCATGGTCGGCAGATGAAACGACATGTGACCAATCGTTTTCGGTGACGGTTTACCTTTCGACAGGACGATTGTCACGTTGTCGTTGCCAACTGCGACGCCCTCCTCGAACTCGAACTCCTTGCGCAATCCCAGCACGCGCACGAACCATTTCGCGCTGCGCCGCGGATCACGGACGGCTAGTCCGAAGTGACCGACAGTGCCAATTGTGAACGGTACCTTCATGGCTGCTACCTTAGCGGAACACATGAACGCTTGCCAAGTGCGGGCCGGCGAAGGGTCGCATCCAGGCCTGAAGGGAACTCGTTAGGATCAGTGCGGGAGTATGACGAAAGGCTAGGCCGGTAACGGAAAAGTGTCAAGCAGACAGAGGTGACAACAGAAAATAGCTACCGCGTCGAAGACTACAAAGGCCCGCCGCGCGCGGACGAGGCGAAATGGGTCCTGACACCTTTTCTTTCTCACGAAGCGTCATCCCAGGCAATGAGTCCCTGTAGAACCGCCTCGCCCTCTTTGTATTCGATTTCTCTAGTTTGAACTTCAGCCGCAGCCGCAGCCGCAGCCGCCGACGCTACCAAGAGCACCGCTGCAGTCACCGCCACGATGTGTGTCCTATTCATAGATCCCTCTCACAGCTAAAAGCGCGCACCAGACACCCTCAAGACATTCGACAATCGCCACGTGCGCGCGGACAAGGCGAAAATGGTTCCTGACATCTTTTCTTTCTCCTCTAACTTATTCTTCCGTAAAATAGTCTGAGTCGATCCGTTTTATCTGAAACATTGCTGTCGTGGTTGTGCCCAATCCCTGATCAATCATCAATTCTGCGAGCATCCGTCCATCAATCAGAATGACCTTGGGATCTATAGTCTCAACATATTTTCTGGCATCATCTGAAAACTTGCCCGTGGTTATAAATACACCCTTCTTTGCACGCTTGCCGTGTTCTTATCGTGCGCGCTCCGGGAGCAAGGGATCAGCACGGGTGTCATTCCTCCCCTTTCACCGTGCGCGTTCTGCGAGCAAGAAGGGCACCTGGCCGCTCCCTCCCCATCCTTCGGAGGCCGCGCGTTGCGAGAGCACAGAAGATCATCAGGCTCCATCCCCTCCTCTGCTCCGGGAGCAAGGAATCAGCACGGGTGCCATTCCACCCCTCTGCGAGCAAGAAGGGCGGCCTGGTTGCTGCCTATCGTCGCCAATTCAGACACCGGTGATGTAGTTGTTGAGCAGCCGACAACCAGCGAAGAGTGTTGCCTCTTCATTCCGAATCCAGCGGCTGATGACACCCAGGGAAACGAGTCGGTCTGCGACCGCCTTGATGTCTCGGATTCCGGTGTCGGATTGGGCCTTGGTGGGATTCACCGGTTGCCCGCGCTCGATAAGGTAACGCATCAACCGCCGCTCGGGGCCCTCGCCGATTTCGGCCGCCAGACGTTGCACGAATGGCTCCCATTGGCACCGGCCAGCCGCGACGGCATCGTCCCCCCTACGGTCCTTATAATGGAGTAGCAGCTTTGTCAGGTAGGGGTGGTTTCCCGTCCAGGCGGCCAGAGAAGGACTCCTGTCTCTGCCGATCAGCCGTCGCATCTCCCCATCGAGCAGGACTGACAGCGGATACAGCCGAAATTTCACCGCGGCCAATGTCCCGGAGTGGCCCAGCAGCGTCCGCAGTCGGCGGCCACCGGTCACGACGAGGCCGGCGGCTCCCGCCGCCGACAGGCGCGCGAGCAGTGGTTCGATCGCCGGGCCGGCGACATCGTCCAGATTGTCCAGGACCACGATCGATCCGGGCAGCACATCGAGCCGGGGTGACGGATCTGTGCCACAATCCACCTCGATCACTGTGCGGTCCGACAGTCCCTCCAAGGCGGTGCGAACCAGCGAGGTCTTCCCCAGCTTCGGCCCGCCGATCACCGCCAGCGATTCGCCCTTCTCGATGCGGCCACGCAGGTTCCTGACGAGCCCGTGGCGACCGATGAACGCGTCTCCGGTGGCGGGGCAGGGGATGAACGGCGGGATGGACATGGCCCACTTTACCACGCCTGGTTGATCCCCTACTGCGCGCGTAGCCATGGAGTCTTGTGAAGCGGGTATCGTGAAGTGTCTCTCGTGTCTCGGATCGTGGCTCGTCGTTCATATGTCGTTGAGAGCTAAGAGCTGATGGCCTATAGCTGATCGCGTGGATGCGAACTGGCAGGGAACGAGGGTTAGGTCTTGCCGTCCCACATGTTGGGCAGTTGATCAGGTTGAGTCTCTGAATCTTGACGTTCGGTTTGGGGAGATTGAGCAGCGGAGTCACGAGGTCGTCGTAGTGCACGTCTCTGTTCAGTCGATGATGTCGACTTTCTTCCCCATCGCCTGTGCGCGCTTGAGACAGTCGGCGTCCGTCGCTGCACAACGGAGTGTATCGAGTTCACTTTCTTCGACAATCTCGACCTTCTTGCGTTGGGCCTTCGCCTGCTTCATGCAACCTGTGTCAGTCACCAGACATTTAATGGTGTCTTTGGCAGCCGGCGCTTCAGCAATCTCGACCCGCTTCCCTTCCTCTTTTGCACGCCTGAGGCACTCCCGGTCCGTCGCGACGCACTTCACTGTCTCTTCGGTCTTCTTGATGGCCTTGTCGATGGATTGTTCGATGTTCTGGTTCACTCGATCCTGCGCTTTGCGTTTAGCGCTTTCGGTGGCCCGATCCATGAGGCCATCGAGATACCCCTGAGCCAGTACCTCCGCGATATTGAGCAGGATCAACGCTAGCACGCAGCAGATAACACGTGTCGTCATGAATGACTCCCTTCGCAATGAGAGATGGCAGCTCCTGACTGGAAAAAATTGCATGAAACCACCGACCTACCAATTAAGAATAGCAGATCGGGGGAACCCCGCTATTCTCTTCAACTTGAAGGAACTCGGGCCAATATGAGCAACAAGATGAGGGTGAGGCTGAGGTGGCCTGGATTAGTCACCAACTGCGCACGTCGAACGACTAATATTATGGTCCCTCCAAGCTCGCTCGTCCCCTTTCAGGGATGGGGGCTGATTGATCTTCCACTGCGCGCGTCCAACGAGGGGAGTCCGCGACCGCGCGTTGCGCGAGCACAGAAGATCATCAGGCTCCATCCCCTCCCCTCCCCTCCCCGCTTCCGAAGTACTCCTTGTGGGTCTATCACGAGCCAGAACATCAAGGTACATTGATCTTAATGGGTGTATGGGTCTCGGTAGTGAAGCTGGTGTTGGGCTAGAGAGAAAAGGAATCATCCGAAACGGGAGGTGCCTCGTGAAGCAAAAGATTCTCATCATCGATGATTCCGTCGATAGCTATCAGTTGCTGAGCACGATGCTCCAAGCCCATAACTTCTATCCCGTGTGGGCTGCCGATGGGATGCAGGCCATGGCTGCTGCCCGATTCCACCACCCCCAGGCCATTCTCTTAGACCTCGAATGGCCAGGCGGGGATGGGTTCGTCGTCCTCGAACGATTAAAAAGCAACCTCTTGATGAGCGATATTCCCGTGATCGTGGTCACGATCCGCGATCGACAAGAAGCGGAAGAGAAGGCTCGGCGTCTGGGCGCGGCCGACTATCTATCAAAACCCGTCCAAGTTGACGAGCTGATGGCGAGCCTCCAGTCCGTGCTCGCCACACAAGACGGGGTCCCCGCGGCGTGACCCGGTAATAGGGATTGCGGCGTTCACGTTGGGCGAGCACACATCCACATACTCCTTCCGGGCTTGCGGCTTTCCTCCTCCAAGTAGGCAGTCTGGGTAACCCTCGAACCTGCCTTTCAAGGGAACTCCTTCTCTACTCAAACATCTGTTAAAGGAAGCGGTCGAGGCTGCCCTTTACGGCGCGCATCGAACGAGCACAGTTTCATCGTGCGCGTTCTGCGAGCGAGAAGGGCACCTGGCCGCTCCCTCCCTATCCTTCTCAGGGCACGCGTTCCGGGAGCACAGGACTATCGTGGGTGTCCTCCCAGTCCTTTTATCGTGGGGGTTCCGTGAGCACCGGGGACTAACCAGGCTACCCCCTCCACCCTGGGCGCCTGGAGGCGGCTGAGACAGTCCAGCCAGAGTGTGGCCGGGTCCTGGTCAAAGATGCTGAACGAATCTGGCGGCAAGATCCCCCACGCCCCCAGAAGCATCTCAGCTTCCAGCTGCCTCGGAGCCCATGAGGCAAATCCGGCAAAGGCTCGGAAGGTTTCGGTCGGTTTCGCCTGCGTAATGATGCGTTCCAGGACCTTAGGTGTGCCCCCCACATAGACCCCGTCGAAGACCGATCGTGCGTCTGCTGGAGGCTCCTTGAGTCGGAACAGCAGGAGAAGCCGGGATGGCTCGACCGGGCCACCAGCAAACAGCAGGTAGGTGGTCCCTTTGAGCACGGTGAGGTCCGGCAACGCATGGGACAAGAGAACGTTCGTGGAGCGATTCAGAATGAGCCCGACGGTTCCCTCAGGCCCGTGCTCCACGATGAGCACGACAGCTTGGCGGAAGTTCGGATCATCCAGGTTTGGGCTGGCCACTAAGAGCACACCTTTCCCGACCGACGACGGCGCGAATTCCATGCTCGCCAGAGCTGGTACCGCATGCAGGACGGTCAGGAGTGCTCCGAGCAGGAAGCTCGCCATGACTTTCCGTGCACCAGCGGAACCCAGCGCGCGCGAGTACTCAGACGTGAGGACGGAAAATAAGTACATCCTACTTTTCAGTCGGTTGCAGTGGGAAATTCGGGAAAGGCTACGACTCGCTGCCGGTAGGTGTCAACTTAGCTTAGCGAAATGGCGAAATACACGTATTTGCGGGGATTGCGTCCTTCCATATACAGATGCTCCCTCCAAGCCTGCTCCTATCCGACTTAAAATGGTGGCCTGAATGGTCTCCCACTGCGCGCGTCGCCATTGAGTCTCGTTAAGCGGGCTTCGTAAAGCGTATCTAGTTCCGGAGTTCGGATGCTTCACGATCGACCCTCCTTTTCTGACCAGGCCCATTCATACGATCTTGCCCCGGTTTAACAGTGATAGTGAGCACTATTGATCAGATTGGACATCTCGATTGAGACATTATCTGCAAAGCTTGTGAGCCATGTTTAATGGAAAGCAGCTTGCCCATTTATTTACTGTGTAATGACCGTGAACGTAAGGAGGAGGCACACCATGGCGGAAAAATCATGCGCGAACCCGCGTTGTACGTGTATGGCAGAACCGGGAAAGGAATTTTGTTCGTCTAATTGCCGAGAGGCAAAAACAAGCGCTCCCTGTTCCTGTGCCCATAAGGGGTGCGGAGGGAAGCGTTAATAGGTCGAGCCCTCACAGGGTACACAAAGTTATCATAGACGAGGAGGTGAGTATGTCGTGGTCAAATCATGAATGTGGTGGGGTTCCCCTCTCACGATCTACCAGGAGGTGTCCCGCGAAAGTTCATGGACTTGTGGCCATCGCAATCCTGACCCTCCTTCCGGCATTCGCCATCGCCGCCGATGTACTCCCGCCTGCCCAATTGCCTGAGAGCGGTGGCGGGCCAGCTCCTGGCATCACTCCAGAGAGGCCGTCAGAATCTGGTGTTCCGGCAATCCCTCCGTCCCGTATAGATCCGGGTATCCAACACACGCCGGAGAGGCGCGGAGATCCCCGCAGCTCCGTAAAACCGCCCAACCTCGATCCGAGCATGTCAACGAATCCTGACGTGGCGCCTTCCCCACGCGAGGGCATCAATCCCCCCGGTGGAGCAAGACCTAAAGGGAAACCAGGTGCCCCGTAATGAATGGACGGCTTGACCCGCAAGAGGGAAACTGAGCCACTTCGAAGTTGGGGAATCGCATTAATCTGGGAGTCATCATGATGCAAATTGACGCATTCGGGCCGACGGTCAGCACCGTGTGTCCTCAAAAGGTCGCCTCACAATGAATCCAAAGACATGCCTCGTTCCAATCGAGGGAATTTATTCACCAGCGGATGCTAGCACGCAGGGCGAGCTGACCATGGATTCCCCTTGCCCATCATTGCCTAGACCGACTCCCACGCCCGACCCGCCGTTGCCGCCCGATCCGTCGCCGTTTCCCGGCCCTCCATTGCCTGAACCACCTCCCACGCCTAATCCGCCCCAGCCGCCAGATCCGTCGCCGTTTCCCGGCCCTCCGATCACAATAGGCCAGTTCACCGCTTGCTCGTACCTCCCCCTCAAGGGGTGGTCTGGATTAGTCCCCAACTGCGCACGTCGAACATATGATGCTCCTTCCAAGCTCGCTCGTTATCTCTTCAGGGATGGGGGCTGATTGATCTTCCACTGCGCGCGTCCAACGAGGGTCTTCTCAGACCGCGTGTTGCGCGAGCACAGAAGATCATCAGGCTCCATCCCCTCCCACTCAAGTTGGTGGTTTCTGTGCTGATCCACTGCCACATGGAATCTTGAACGACGGGTCCGAGAGGAGCTGCTTGTCGTCCAGCAGCTTCATGATGAGCTTGGTGGCTTGGAAGAGGTCGTTCTGTTCTTCCTCGGAAATCCAAAACTTCGTCTTGATCTGCGTCACGCGCTCGGCCAATTCCAGATCCGCATCGGATTCTCCTGCATAGAGCAGTTGTCGGAGTGCGATATGGCGGACTTCGCAGCCACATTGCTTAAGATCATTCACCGGGAGCCGCCCCCCTGCCTCTCGGTCTTGTTTTTCAACCGGAATGCCCATTCTCCCGAGCAGGGAGCGGCGGGATTCGCTCAGCATGGCATCCGTGGCATCAAGCGCATTGGTGTCGACGAAATAGTCGATGAAGGAGCGACTGGACTGCTTCGCGTTGAGCTCGGTATGTTCGCTCGATGGCGTGGCATCGATGACGATAATGACACATCCCTTTGGAAACAGCCGATCGAGCGAGGTGCCTAAAATGTTTCGATTGAGGTATTCGGTGATCGCCTGCACGCCTAGATTATCGATGGGACCGCCGTCATAGAGGTGCAAGAACTGCGTCGGCTCCATATACCACTGCAGGGTCACGTCCTGGAATGCGCCGGGAAATGCGGATGATGCGTTCACGGCATTGGCGACGCGATAGGGGGCGAGTACAGAATGGAGCTTGGCGAAGCGTTCATCTGTAAACGTAAACCTGGTGTTATCGTTATGGATGGTCGAATTGAGCAAGATTTTCGGATGAGGCTGAAGATCTGCAAAGGTGGCCTCGTGGTAGAGGCGGTTGTTGAAGACTTGCACCATAATATCTGAGCGGGTGAAGTCGGACAGCCAATAGCGAAAGATGTTCTGCGGTAGAAACCACCGGCGAATCCAACTGCTCTGAAAATCGTAGCCCAACTCCTCGCGGAGCGCCTGCTCGGTAAATGCACCGGCCTTGTCTCCGAGTCCGTAGTACACGGCTGGAAGCGTTCCACCGGACACGCCTGAAATCACATCGACTTGTTCCAGCAAGCCCCGCTGTTGAAGTTCCAACATGACGGCGGCGCCGAAGTTGGCGGCTCGACTCCCGCCACCCGAGATGGCCAGCGCGACAAACCGGTCGTCCTTCGATTCGAATTCGGTCAACTTCCATGAGCCAGCTGTGTCGGGCACCGGCGTGTCAGCGGGCCACGGCTGATTCCATCCTGGCCGCCAGTGACCTGGCAGAATAGAGCATCCGCCGATCCCCACAAGCAGGCATGCAATCCACGCGATGGCGAGGAGTTTACAGCAGCGAAAGATTCTGCTGCGCATTGTTTCCTTTGATTGACACCGGAGGTCGGACAGCATGGACTCCTCTCACGGAAGCCAATTGTAGGAGGCGCGAAGAGAACGCGCAAGCGAGAGTGCGTGGATCACGTGATGAAATACGTGTATTTTTTACGTCGCCAGTTATCTGGTGAGTCGGTGCGAGACCCAATGAGGGCGGGATCGGACGATGCGCGTAACTTTCTCACCCGCCACCCGTGGCATACCATTAGCCCGAGCGAAGGTCTCCAAATTTTCCCCACTTTGCCCTAGGGGGGAGCAGCCAGACTGTCCTTCACTGCGCGCATCGGACAAGAGATTTTTCTCCTCTTTACCCGTATCCGGCGGGGCAGCTGGTGTGGTCTCCACTGCGCGCATCGAGCGACCACAGCTTTATCGTGGGGGCTCTGCGAGCACGGAGACCATGCCAGCTGCGCCATCCCCTTCCGAGCTCGCTCGTTTCTCTCTCAAGGGGGGGGTGGCCTGGATTGGTCCCCAACTGCGCACGTCGAACGACCACAGCTTTATCGTGGGGGTTCCGTGAGCAAGGGGACTAATCAGGCTACCCCCGCTCTCAATCCTCCTTATCTTCCACCCCCCAACTTGTGAGCACCACCTCCCTCCCCTTCGCTGAGCGGAGATGTTCTGCGACCCGCAATCCGATCAAAGCCTTTTCCATTTTGTCAGGGGGATATTCTTCGAGGAATTCGGTCGAGACGACCGCATCACGCGGCCCGCCTACGTCGTCGGTTTCGACCCGAAACACCTGCGCTATTCTGCCGGAGTCGTATGAATCACGAATCGAGGCGCCTGGGAACTGTGTCTCAAAATATCCCCGCACAGCGGCCAGCTTTTCCAGTTCTTCTTCTGTGTTCGCATCCGATCCCCACGCCATGGCCTGCCCTCCTCTCCATTCTGATGTTCGCAATCTTTACTGCGCGCATCGAGGACCACGTTCTTATGACTCTGCTTCCCCGCTACCTCCGTTTCCGCTTGTGAATCAGAAAAATAAGGGCATTCTACTTTTTCAGGGCTAGTCAGGTCCATATTTACCTGCGCGTGTCGAACGATGTAAATGGTCCCTCGGAGCTTGCTCGTACCTCCCCCTCAAGGGGTGGTCTGGATCTATCCCTTACTGCGCGCATCGACCGAGCACGGCCATTGATCTGACAATCTAATTGGTCTTCTGACCGCGGTCGGCGAGCACGAGGGATAGACCAGACCACCCCTCTCCCCTTCCAAGCTCGATCGTTTTCTCTCAAGGATGGGGGCTGATTGATCTTCCACTGCGCGCGTCCAACGAGGGGAGTCCGCGACCGCGCGTTGCACGAGCACTGAAGATCATCAGGCTCCATCCCCTCCTCTGTTCCGCGAGCAGGAGGACGACCAGGCGGCCCCCCATCCCCCTGTTAGCACTTGGAACTATCGTTCCGGCAGGCTTCGGCGCGGGCTTCGAACCCGGAGTTCCGTAGGCTTTTGTAGACGTTCCGTTTGGTATTCGCGATAATACTCACGCCTGCCCCTCAATCTCCCTCACGTTACGGCGCGCCGCGCAGGTCGCTGAGCTGGTCGAGCACTAGATCTTTGAACAAATCACTTTCCCCGTTTCCTTCTATCGCCCTAGACTCTCGTGTCTAGCCCTGTAGGAGTTGCCATACAGGAGCATTAACTACATAATGCAGCAAACTTCGCAGAATTCCAGCGAGAAGAAGCTGGCTCATGCGGTGGTTGCTTTCTTGCATGATCAGACAGTCGTGAGGATGCGTCTGGGAGGAGGCACGTATGAAATGGCCTAACTGGAGTCAGTGGTATAGGAAGGCACTCGTCCTGATAGTCCTATGTCCCCTGATGTGGGTTCTGTCGGCAGTCTCGGCCTGCGTGTCACTGCCATCGCCTCCGAGCGATCTTGTCTCCAAGGGGAGACAGATCTTCTTTAACGAGACGTTCAAGGGGAACGGCAGGACCTGCGGGACCTGCCACCCTGCGCAGAACAACCTCGCCCTTGATCCCGCGTTCATTGCTACATTACCGCCTAGTGATCCGTTGTTCGTCGCCGAGTTTACCCCCGACCTCAAAAAGAATTTCGAGAATCCCAAGCTGATGCGCCAGTTCGGCCTTATCCTGGAGAACCTGGATGGATTCGGCGATCTGGAGAACAAGTTCGTCATGCGAGGTGTGCCCCACGTGCTCGCGCAGCGGACGTCTGTCAACAGCAACCAAGGACCACGCACGGGCTGGTCGGGGGATGGCGCGCCCGGGGACGGCTCGCTTCGCTCCTTTGCGACCGGGGCCGTCATCCAGCATTTCACGAAAACGTTGAATCGCGTTGCGGGGGTAGACTTTCGACTACCAACGGAGGAGGAGTTGGACGCCATCGAGGCCTTCATGCTCTCCCTCGGCCGGCAGCAAGATTCCACCTTGCCGCTCGCGCTCAAGGGGACTGTGCCGAAACGTGGGCAGGACATCTTCCTGGATAACCGGCTGGGCAAGTGCAATCTCTGCCACGCCAACGCCGGGGCCACGGCGAACTTCGGTGGCGGGAACATCGGGAACGCGAACTTCAATACCGGCGTGGAGAACCTGCCGGACCAGCCGGCCGATCTCACCGGCGAGCGAAATCCCCCTGACGACGGGTTTGGCAGACCAGGTGACGGCACCTTCAACACCCCTCCGTTGGTCGAAGCGGCCGACACCGGCCCATTCTTTCATAACAATGCGATTGAGACCATCGAAGGGGCGGTGGCTTTCTACAACGGCGACGCTTTCAACAACTCACCGTCCGGGCAGCTTCTGGCCCAGAATGATCCGCGGAGGGTAGGCATCCGGCTGGATGCGACCCAGGTGGTGGCGGTGGCCGCATTTCTCCGGGTTCTCAATGCCCTTGAGAACATTCGGCAGAGTCTCGAGCTGCTGGAGTCCACCGCCAAGAATGGGTTCGCCGAACGAGCTGAGGATCGAGAACTCCTCGACCGAGCCGTGAGCGAAACGCAAGACAGCATCAAGGTTCTGGATGGCGGAGGGCTCCATCCCGAGGCGGTCGCCCATCTGCAGAGGGCCAAGGAGCTGACGGAGAAGGCGGCCTGCAGTTTCTTCAGGCGGCGTGGCCTTACCCAGCAGGCCATTGATGAGCAACGGAACGCGCGTGCACAACTCATCGAGGCATCCTGAGTGGCCCGCGTGACGGCCGACCAGGAAATGGAAAGGGGACAGCCATGCTGAACCGCTACCTGAAACTGGCGATCGTGGTCATGGTGCTGGGAGGCACCCTCGAGGCCTCTGGGCAGCAGGCCACCGAAATGTTCATCCCTATCGGACAGTCTCCCGGACTGTCCAATAAGGGAAGTGTGATCGGACCCCTTGAATCGGTGGATCCGGGGAAGCGGATGGTAACCATCTCGAGTCCGTCTGGCGCACAGACGGTCGTGATCACGGACCGGACGCTGATCTGGTTGGACCGAAGCGAGCAGAAACAACCGAATCAAAATGGCGCAATCAACGATCTGCAGAAGGGCCGTAAGGTCGAGGTCAAGATTCGCAAGGGTGAACCGAAAGCAGTCGCCGAATGGATCAAAGTCCAGGTCGGCCCATGAGTTCATCCTCCGCTGGCTTACTTGCCTGAGACTGCCCGCGCGGCCCAAGTGGTGAGCTGCTCGGTGTCTTCGATGATCCCGACGGGAACCTCGTAATCAGTCTTGAGGGTCTGTTTGGCATTCGGCCAGAAGGGCTTCATGCCATACCGAACACACGTCGCTCTGGTAACGAGCACAGTTTCACAGTGCGCGTTCTGCGAGCAAGAAGGGCACCTGGCCGCTCCCTCCCTATCCTTCTGAGGCCGCGCGTTGCGCGAGCACAGGAGATCATCAGGCTCCATCCCCTCCTCTGTTCCGCGAGTAAGACGCCGACCGGCCGCCGCTCTTCCCTTTCCACACAAGGATGCCTTCGGATTTCGCGAACGTTGCCGGAGGAGCGAGGTATCCGCCGAGGCTTAGCCGGGAAGGAAGGCTGGAACTGACCAAAGCACCACGGTTACAAGACCGTGGCTGCGGGAATTCCAGAAGGTTTCCGCCCGGTGAAGCCCGGAAGGATCGCTCCGGGAGGTACCTGAGCGAAGCCCGAAGGCATCCCTCTACTATTTTCGGTTATAGTGATGTCATGGCTTCCAGGTCAAATTCCCGCGGTCCCCGAAGGAGGCACAGGCGTCGGATCAGGCTTGCGACCGTCCGACGATTCGCACGGTTGCGCTGGCGGGCGTTCCGTGCGTTCATGAGAGCGGTGCTGGCCTCGCCACCGACCGTGCGTGCCGTCATGCTCTCTGTCCTCATCCTCGTCCTATGGCTCGGCGTCAACTGGACCTATCACGCGTACTACAAGCCGACCGAGATCTTGTTTCCTTTAGCCCATTCACTCGACAAGAGCCCCGACGAGACATGGAACGAATACGGATCACTCTTCCGGGAGCATGCGACTTCGGTCATCACACCTGAATTGCTGGCTGCGCTGGCGCAGGTCGAGGGCGGAGGCAACCCTGTGGCGCGGACGTACTGGCGGTGGCAACGGACGTGGAATCCCTTGGGGCTGTACCAACCGGCATCGAGCGCGGTCGGCATGTACCAGATCACCGACGGGACGTTCCGCGAGGCGAAGCGCTACTGCATCCACGATCACGTGGTGATTCAGGATGGCCCCTGGCACGACGTGAATTCGTGCTGGTTCAACAGTCTCTATACGCGCGTCGTGCCGAGCCATGCGATCGAGTTGACTGCAGCCCTGCTCGACCGAAACGTCGCGAGCGCGCTGGCACACCGGCGGCTCGCCCCTGCGACGTTCAAGCAAAAGCAAGATCTGGCCGCCGTGATCCATCTCTGTGGAGCTGCAACGGGCAACGCCTATGCAGCACAAGGCTTCCGCCTCACCCCCAACCACCGATGCGGCAACCACGACATCGGCAACTACCTCGTGCGGGTCAATGGAATGAAACTCCAATTCGCCCGGCTGGCCTCCGCCGTCTAGCTGTTCCGGCTCATCAGAACTTCTCCGCCGAGAGCGGCGGGGCGATGGATTCGAGTGACCGCCCTTCGGCTTTGACGCCTAACCACAGCTCCACGATCGCGCCCGCGAGCATCATTCCGGCTCCCAGTAGATAGCCATAGAACACACTCTGGGCGGACGATTCGATGAGTTTGCCGAACAGCCACGGAGCGACGATCCCCGCCCCCTGCGCCACGACGAAGAAGCTTGCAATGGCCATCGCGCGGATCTCCAGGGGAAAGATCTCGCTGACCGTCAGATAGGCTGCGCTGGCGCCTGCCGAGGCGAAGAAGAAGATAGCCGACCAGGCCAGGGTTTGGGTGACGGGCGTGAACGCACCTTGCCAGAATAGATACCCCGTCACGGCCAGCAGGCAACCGGCGAGGGCATAGGTGAAGCTGATCATGGGCTTCCGGCCGACGGTATCGAAGAAGCGGCCGAGCACCAGCGGACCCAGGAAGTTGCCGAGGGCAAACGGAAGAATATAGAGGCCGATGTTGCTGGCCGGCACGTCGTAGAACTTTGTGAGTACGAAGGGGTAGGTAAACGAAATCGCGTTGTACGTGAACGACTGCGTGGTCAAAAGCACGATGCCCAGCGCTGTACGCCTGGGGTAGACGTGCAAGAGCTGGCGGGCCACGGTGCCCAAGGTCGCATGTGACCGGGTATGGACGGTCATCGAGCCTTCGGGCGTCGGCAACGAAGCCAGTCCCTCCTCACGCAAGATCTGGTCTTCGATCTTGGAAACGACTATTTCCGCTTCCTCCACCCGCCGATGGGTCATGAGCCAGCGGGGGCTCTCCGGGATGAGCCGCCGGATGAGCACGATGCCTATCCCAAGGACAGCTCCCAATCCGAAGCACAGACGCCATCCCAGATGTTCCGGAATGAGATGAGGGTTCAGCAGGACAATGGTGAGGAGCGCGCCGGCTGCCGTCCCCAGCCACCAACTGCCGTTGATCGCCAGGTTGACCCGACCGCGCCAACGCGCAGGGATGAGTTCGTCGATGGCGGAATTGATCGCTGCGTATTCTCCGCCGATACCTGCGCCGGTCAGGAAGCGGAAGAGCATGAAGCTCCACAGGTTCCAGGATACCGCCGTCAATACCGTGGCAGTCAGATAGAGCAGGAGTGTGATCATGAACCATTTCTTCCTCCCCTGCCGGTCGGTGAGGTAGGAGAATACGACGGCCCCGAGCACCGAGCCGGCCAGGTATGCCGACGCGGCAAGCCCGACTTCGGATTCCGTCAGGTCTAACGTGGTGGTATGGGTGAGGACGGGACCGAGCGCGGCGACGATGGATACTTCGAGTCCATCCAGCACCCACGTGATGCCGAGGGCCGTCACCACCAGCCAGTGCCATCGCGACCAAGGCAGCCGGTCCATTCGCTGCGGAATGTCGGTGGTGATGGGAGAACCCGGTGCGGCAGCCATTTCCTATCGTAACATCGATCGACACCCGGCACGATGAGGAAACTCCTGGGGGCTGCCTGGCTTGGTCTCCCCCCGTGCGTTGTATGGAAGCTGGGAGCCAGGTTCTGCTATCTTCACGACCGCGAGGTGAGGAGCGCCAGCCTGGAGCGCCGTGTATGATTCACATCAGACCAGCGACCGAAGCGGATTTCGCAGCCCTACTTCACGTGCAGCAGGCCGCGTTCGGGGAATATGCCAATGTCTATGAAGTGAGCGGGTGGACGACGGAGACGCTCGACAGCCTCAGGCAGGATGCCAAGGAGAAACATATCTTCGTGGCAGAGACGGATGGCGTGCTGGTGGGGTCCGTACGCTTTTGGATTGTGGCCGGAGTGTGCGTGATTCGGTTATTATCCGTGAGCCCCGCGCACCAGAGCCAGGGGGTAGGGAAGGCGCTGATACGGGAAATCGAACTGGTTGCGACCGATGCCCATAAGTTCTTTGCCTGCACCATGCTGCGCACGGCCCGGAATATCCACCTTTTCATGAGCCTCGGCTACAAGGCGGAAACGATTCTCCCCGATCACTACGACCACCTTGATCTCATCTGCTTCGCCAAATATCGCGAGGCGGCGGCGCAATCACTGAGCTGATGGCTGATAGCTCATGCGTATGACACAACACATGTGATGGGCTGAGTGCGGTCTCTGAGAACGCAGGGGTCCGAGCACGTCGCTCTCACCAATCGGCTCCCAGCCGATCAATGACCACTTGATGCACCACGGAATACTTGCCCAGCGTCGCCAAATAGAGCGCCGTTTCAGCTACGTCAAACGGATCGATCTTCTCACTGCGGAGAATCTCCTCCGGCGAGGCATCGACGAGATCGTCGGCCACACCGCCAGGACAAATGGCGCTCACTCTAATGCGATGCGGGCGGCCTTCGTCGGCCAGTGATTTCGTCAACGCCAGAATGCCGTGCTTCGATGCGCTGTAGGTACCTGTTCCCGCCCAGGCCTGCACGCCGGCGACGCTCGACATGTTAATGATCATCCCCCCACCTTGCTTCTTCATTTGTTTAAACCCGGCCCGGCAACAGAAAAACGTACCGCGCAAATTCACGTTCATCACCTCGTCGAACGCCTTCGTCGTCGTTTCGGCTAATCGTCCGCCCGCAATGACTCCCGCATTGTTCACGAGAATGTCCAGCCGCCCATAGCGATTGACCGTCTCCTCGATCAGTCGTTCCACCTGACGTTCATCGGCCACGTCGGTTTGCATGGCCCAGGCCTCGCCGCCGTCCTTCGTGATCTGCGCGACAGTTTGCTCGCAGAGTGCCATCCGCCTGGCCGTGACGACGACGTTTGCCCCTTCGGCTCCGAACCGCAGCGCGATCGCCTTGCCGATGCCGCTGCTGCTGCCCGTCACAATCGCAACTTTTCCTTTCAACCGGTGCATGAGTTCACCTTTTCTCTATACCTCTCTTCAAGGGAGTGGCCAAGGCTGCCCTTTACTGCACGCATCCGGAAAATTTCCCTATGCTCCCTCAAGGGCAGCCTGGTCGATCCTCGATTGCGCGCGTCGAACGAGCACATTCCTATCGTGCGCGTTCCGCGAGCAGGAGGACGGCCAGGCTGCCCGCTTCTTAATCTTCTGGCGAGCCTGTGTCATCGTAGTATTTTTCTCGGTAAATGGGGCACAGGCCTTTCTTCTGAAGCAATGATGTGGCGTCGGCGATCATGGCGCTGTTCCCGCAGAGATAGACGGCGAGATTCTTGACCGAAACGATCCGCTCCTCTATCAGCCGCAGGACGCGGCCGGATAAGCCGGACCAGCCGGGCTCGGGGCGGGACAGCGTCGTGATGGCCGTGAGGGTCGGAGTCCCCCGAGTCAATTCGGCCAACTCCTCCTGATAATATAAGTCCCGCTGGCCGCGCAGTCCCCAGAACAAGGTTGCCGGTCTCGCATCGGGACGTTCCGCGTTCGCCAGCAGCATGGATCGGATCGGCGCGATGCCGGTGCCGGTGCCGATGAATAGCAGTTCGCGATTCGGATCGTCACGCAGATAGAAATTCCCCGCCGGCCCTTTGAAGTGTGTCTTGTCCCCTTCCTTTAAGTTGAACAGATAGGTGGAGCCTGGTCCACCCGGCACCAGATTAAACAGCAGCGTGATGACGTCCGAGCGGCTGGGTTGCGAGGCGATGGAATAGGGCCGCGTCACGACGTGGCCGGTCTGAGGATGGAACACTTCGAACGAGACGAACTGGCCTGGTTTGAATGTGATGGTCTTCGGCTCGATCAGCCGCAGGTCGAGCTGACGAACGTCGTCGGTCAGATTCTTGATCGACTCGACTTGTGCGGTGAACGTGTGGATCGGCATGGCTGGAGATTCTAACAGGATGCTGAAAAGGTCCGCCACCCGGAACGTAGACGGCCTAGTAGATCCTCGAATGCTCGCGGCCCTGCAGACTGAAATCTGGAGGTCTGAGAAGTCAGACGTAATCGGTGTGGCATAAACACCACATCAGAGCCGTTTCGAAATCTCACCCAAAACCGGGGTTGATTGCAGCACCAGGAGTGTTATCAGTAATCAGTACCAAGAAACCCTGAGCGTAGGCCGGCGGCAGCTTGAGGAATGGCCCAGTATGGTACGCGACGGAGAAACGACGGGAGGGGTGATGGATTTGCACCAGGTTGGGCCCAACGCCGCTGTAGCGGCTGAAGGGAGCCCTATGTGGATGTTAATCATCGTTCTCCTAAATATAGTGCCGGGACTCGAAAAAATCACAGTGCTGAATACGTTTGCCACGTCTGAGGAATGCCAGATTGAACGAAATCGCATCGGCTTTGAGATGGCAGCAGCCTATCCCCATGACCGTGATTTTGTTATTGCCTGTCAACTGAATCCAAAGCACAGCTCATAAGAGCGGCTGAAGGGAGTAAAGGAGAGTCAGCGTCGTCGAAGCTGAGGATCTATCTATAATTGGTTTGTTTGGTTTGTCATGTTTCTTTGGTTGAACCAGATTAACCGGCTAAACCAGATGAACCAGATACCCGTGTCACATTAGTCTTCCCGCAGCCTGCTCGGGAGGAGTGGACAACGAGGCTAGCTCAAACCACTTTCCTTCTGCACTCGATCACTCCTTGCCGCAGACCACTTCCCACAGCGCTTGATTAATACTCTCTGGTTCAACTGGTAGCCAGTTGTCTTTGTCTACGTATCCATCATTCCGTCTGTCGGTACCCATATGTCTTAAGAACTCCATGTACGCGAGCAATCGAAGGCGCTTTTCTATACAATCGAATTGCTTGTGGGTCTTCGTCGACAAAAATCTGCTGGGGTCCAATCCGAAGCGCCCCAACCCCACATTCCCTTGCACCGACTTATAATCAGTCAATTGCCATATCGTCACCAGATGCCCTTCTCTGCGGATGGTGTCTGAATCGAAGTACACCGTCTGTAGTCCTGGTGATTGATATTTTTTTTCAATCGCCACCCACTCCGCATAGGCTGGAAAATTACTCAGAAACAGGAGTGTGATCAGTGACCAGAAACCCGAGAAATAGGCCAGCGGCTGCTTATGGCAGTTCTCCTTCAATTCGCGACGAGTCATATGTGACATATGTGATGCGTCTGCGAAGTACCACATTGGATCAACCAGTCTCGGATAGAAGATCGGCTTAGAGGGATTCTAACGAGGCAGGAGCAACCATGCAATGCCGTGCGCGCTAACGACTCGCTCCAACAAATACTCCCGACCCATTTTCTTCTGCCTCATGTGCCGCTACAGCAGAAAAGACAGGCCTTCCGGTCGAGAACATCCACGGCAACTCGCAGATTCACATGGTCGAGACAACCGATCACGCCGCATTACGGAACGGAGGCTCCTCCGGCGTCCGACTCGTGCGAGCTATTGCGGCATCGTCACACACTTCTCCCCAGATCCGACACATCAGCGCACTCACAAGCGCACTGAAGCCCGTGAGAAGACTGAGCATGAACAGCACGATCCCAATGCTGAAGATCCAACTGTCAAAATCCCATGCAGAGAACATGACCGCACCTCCTTTAGGTTTAGGCAGGTGATGCGCCGACTCCTAGGTCTCTGTGCCTTGAACATGGGAGCCTTTCTGAATTTATTCTACACCCCAGTTGTGAGTGAAACCAGGTCACGCCCGCAGGCGAGGTCAGGACGCCTGACATGCGCTCCAGTCCCCACAACATCATGACTCCTTGTACCGACTTGTGATCAGTACCGCATGGTGAATATCATACCGTTCCCTTTAGGAGATGCCGATGGATCTGCAACTTTGTTATAACGCCAGCGAGGATACGTTTCCATTACCGCGACACATCAAGGAACGCTATGGCCCGTTTGGGTTTCCTGCACCTGCCGACGCCCGTCGCCCGTACATCTCCTCCAACTTTGTGATGGGGCTCGACGGCAGGGCCTCGTTTAGAGAATTGGAGGGCCGTACTGATGGCAATATAGTTTCAAGAAGTAGAGAAGATCGCTGGCTGATGAATTTTTTGCGAGCGCACCATGATGGGCAATTGATCGGTGCGAGCACGCTCCGTGATGAACCAAACCCCGAGGGGCGGGGCTGGGACTACGGTATCGATGACGAGGAATTGCGGATATACCGACAGGAAATTCTCAGGCTCGGCCGACAGAAAGTGCTCGTTCTCAGCGGATCAGGGAATATCGATGTCACTCTGCGCATCTTCAGTTCTCCGCGAGTCGAACCTTGGATCATCACTGCTCAGGAGGGGCAAAAGAATCTCCGGTCGCAGCTCAAGCGGTTAGGCCGGGAGGGAACGATTAAAATCCTTTCCGTGGGTGAAGGAACGCGGGTCGATCTTGTCGCCGCTACACAACTGCTCCGGCAAGAACATGGCATCCGGACGCTGCTCTGTGAAGGCGGACCAACTCTGTATGGAGAGTTCCTCGAGAACCAGCTGATTGATGAGGACTTTCGGACGATGTCGCTTCAAGTATTGGGTGAGTCCACCAAGCCCAGGATCGACCGACCCACGGCGTACGGTCACGTGAGCTATACGCCAGAAACCGCGCCGTGGTTTAGATTGATCAGCCTTCACTATGCTCTGCCTCACCACGCATTCTTCCGCCTTCGGTACGAGGGTCCAAGAAAATTTCAGGATTGAGTTGCTGCGGTCGGCATGTCGACGAGGCGCAACGACAGGGGTGTCCGTTATCGAACTCCTCACCGCCTCTTCATCAACGAGCCCGGACTCATGTCGGTTATGCCGGCGCGCGAAACGGTTTAAACTTCCGTTCGGCTTTAGCCGCCAAGACAAAGTCGCTCTCAGTCAGACCCTTAATCTTGTGCGACCAGATCTCGATCTTGCACTTCCCCCAGGCCAGGTACAGATCAGGATGATGGCCCTCGGCCTCCGCGACAGCCCCAACCTTGTTCGCAAATGCCAGCGACTGCGCGAAGTCCTTGAAGGTGTAGAACCGCACCAAATGCCCTCGCCCGTTGAGTTTCCAGCCTTGGCCGAGTTCCTTCAACAACTCCCTCGCGCGAAGAACCTTCAACGGCGGCACACTGACTCCATCGCTACATTTCTTGTCCGCCAGTTCCATCGGAATCTCCCCTCAATTGTTCTCGATGCCGCGTTCACTTACTGAGGAGGCTTGGTTGGACCACTGGCTTGATCAGTAGTCGGACCACTGGCTCCTTCAGTGGTCGTCGTAGTACTGGTGGTGGTCGACGTTGAGCTTCTTGGACTACTTGTTTTATCACTGGTTTGATCGCTGGTTCGGTCAGTGTTTTGATCAGTTGTTCGATTACTGGTTTGACCACTGGTTCGGCCACTGTTTTGATCACTCGTTTGAGCAGCGGCTTGGCCGCCCTGTCCTCCAACCTTGATTACTCCCTGAACGTTGATATCGCCAGTCGACAAGCCCGATTCCATCCTGACGATATACCGGAAAAAGCCGGGATCTCGGAAACAGGCGCTGGCGGTTTCGTTCTTGCCCAGTTGGGCAGTGTCGCTGGGTGTCATCCACCCACCCACATTATTCTTGCATGACAACTGCTTGTCCGACACAGGGTCGAGAAAGACGATTCGCACAGGTGCGGTCCTTTTGTTGATCCACCGAACTTCATCGCCTGTATTGACCGCTATTTCTGTTGACGACAGGTCATCCCCAATGATGATGTCTTTGACGTCCCCAGTCCTTGTTACCGTGGGCATGCTCTGGCAGCCCAACACGAAAACTAACGCAACTCCAAGATATAGAATCGGGTTCATGGAAGCACCTCCTTGTTGCAGCCTGTGATTCATCCACTGAATTTCCATCGGTTCTTTCCCGGCGGTCACAACATTCACTCTATTACCGTGGATCAATCGGCGAGGACTTGATAACGCGTTGTGAGTTCAATGCTACACCTCGGGAGGCATGGTAAACTGATCAAAACAGCTCAAGTTTGAATATTGATACGGGACGCAAAGAGTGCGCGTAAACTATTTAAACCGCGCGACGCCATAGCGGATCTGGGCGAATCACAGCCAGGGTCCAAGCCCGTCACAGTCTCTGCCGGGTTGGTCGATAGGGGAACGAGACCCAGCATGCCGAAACCAATGAACGACATCAGAGCGAAGCCCTTCGATTTCACCATCGCGAAGAGCGTACCTGATCGAACGGACAGGGACATCGAGTAGCTGAACGGCAGGTCGACGAGGTGCTCCGACCTGGATGTCGGAATCTCCCCGAATACCCCCACGGGTTGATATTTTACATCGCGGGATCACCTCAGGCTCAGGTGATTCTGCTGATCAGGAGGCCCGGGCGGGGCGATTCATAGCCAGATGGATCACCAGCAACACGATCCCGATCAAGAATAGGATCCAGGAAATCTGGACCGCCACCGCGGCCACCCCGGCCAGATTCAGGGCTCCGGCAATAACTCCCACCACGAAGAACATCAGTGCGTAGTACAGCATATCGTGCTCCTTTCAATTAGACGATTCTCGAATATCACGGGATCTTCGATCGACCCACAGTTCACACACCTTACACATCCCATACTCCGGAGCTGCTTCTCACGGAAATTGTCGACGAAACCATCCCAGTCCTCGGTCACCAGAAACCCACCGCAACGTGCACACGCCATAATTCCTCCTGTTCTCCCCTATTCGAGAGCCGTGGACGCTGTTCATATGTCAGGCGACGATCAGACGCCTCCTCTAACCCACACAACCATGCTGGACCTTTGGCTGGATAGAAACTGACCCAAATTGCTCAGTTCGGAAAAATTGATGAGCAAGCAACATGACGCATCCCCTGCGAGAAGATCAGCAGGAATAAAGGAAATTAGTCGTGCAGGACTACTCGATGTGATCTCAGAGGTGCCGGTATCAGCTTGACACCGTCTGAATTTTTCACGAGCGCTTTCACACTCTGATCCACCGTGCTCCGCTTATTGAACTGAAGGGCTTACCCATTGAGTCGAACTACCATCCAGCGTAAGTGAGTGCGCGGCACCCGCGCTTCAATGTGCCGACGATTCATATTTGATGCTTAGGCGAAATACCAGATTGGATCAACCAAGCTCGGAGGGAAGATCAACTTGAAGGGATTCTAACGAGGCAGGAGCAACTAGGAAATGCCGCGGGCTGAAGAGTCGCGCAAACAAAGACTCCCGAACCCTTTTCTTCTACACTTTTCCCGGTGGACGGTGACGGCAGGTGGTTACGGAAAGATGATCGCTTGCTCGGAGTAGCCGATCGCTTTGAGAGTCGCTTCCAGCGCGTCAGCCATCGGCGGGGGGCCGCAGAGAAAGATCACGGTGTCGGGACCGGGCGGCGGCAGATGCCCGCGCAGAATGGCCTCGGTGATGCGGCCCGTGCCTTGCGACCAGCCTGCAGGCGGCTGCTCCAACACATGATAACAATGGAAGCTCGCGTGCTCGCGCGCATCCTCGTCCCATTCGTCTCGGAAAATGATATCGGCCTCGGCCTTGTTGGCAAAGACCAGAAACAACTCGACGGCGAGGCTCTTGGCAAGAATCCAGCGAATGATGGAAATCATCGGGGTAATGCCCGTGCCGCCGGCCACAAACCCCACCTTCTTCGCCATGCCGTCCACCCAATGGCCACCAGGATTCGGCCCGCTCATCAGCGCGGTGTCTCCGGGCTCCCGGTCATGGAGATACTTCGAAATTGTGCCGGTTTCGTACCGCTTGACCGTCAAGTCGAAGTACCCCGTGGTGCCGGGCACCGACGACGGCGTGTAGGGCCGTTTCACCGGTTTTCCGTCGATCGTCGCGTGGACGTACAGATGATCGCCGGGCAGCATGTCCAACGTGGCGTCGTCAGGCAGGGCAAAGCAAAACGTCTTCGTGTCGTGGGTATCGTGATGAATGGCCGTGAGCTCGTAAGGCACGGGGGTCTTCGACTTGATGCGCGTGACAGGTCCAGAAGTCATCGGTCTATCATACGAGCCTGAGGGAACAGTCGCAACTGAGGAAGCGGAAGCGGTGGACGGCTGGCGAGACTGAGACTAGCGAAGCTGAGGCGTCATACAAATCTAGAATGATTAAATGAAAAATGCTGCACCGACATGGTTGGGGTACGATTGGAGCTGACAGGATCTGCGGTGGCGTGATCAGGTGCTCGCTCCGCCGAGGCGACGGGTACATCCCTCAACCAGGAGGTGCAGCCATGGGCGACTATATCGGCATTGACCTGCACAAGACGAAATCGTTTGTGACGCGGATGACGGCGCAGGGGCACATTCTGGAGCAGGTGAACCTGCTTCACACCACGGGGGCCTTGCAGCAATACATGACGGCCCTGCCGGCGGACGCCCACCTGGCGGTCGAAGCGACAGGAAACTGGATGTGGCTGTATGAGCAGATCGAAGACCGCCAGCTCGATCTGGTGTTGGCCCATCCCCTGAAGGTCCGGGCGATCGCCAGTGCGCGGATCAAGACGGACAAGATCGATGCGACGACGTTGGCGCATCTCTTGCGCACCGATCTGCTCCCGACCGCCTATATTCCGCCTCGCGCGATCCGCGATCAGCGGGAACTGCTCCGTTACCGGGCGTCGCTCGTGCGCTTGCGCACGCAGGTAAAAAACAAGATCGCCGCGATTCTCACGAAGACCGGGGTGCGGACGCCGACCAAGACCGCGTTCGGGGTGAAGAGTCGGCGATTTCTGGCGACCGTGCCCGTCCGTGCCTGTTATCGGCTAGCCCTCGATGGCTCTCTGCGACAGCGGGAGCACTTGACCACCGAAATTCGAGGAGCTGATCAGGTGATTGGAGAGCACGTCCTGGCCGATACCCAGGCGCAACTCCTGTGTACCATCCCCGGGATCGGGGCGTCTTCGGCGCTGCTGATCCGCAGCGAGATCGGGGACATTCATCGGTTTCCCGACAGCCGGCATCTGTGCTCGTACGCAGGCTTGGTGCCTTCGGTCCATGCGTCGGCGGACACGACACGGTTGGGGGGCTCACGAAACAGGACTCCTCCTGGTTGCGCTGGATTCTGGTGGAAGTCTCGGTGCATGCGATCAATGGTGCGCCGCAGTTTCGGTCGCTCTATCATCGGGTGGCGAAAAAGCATGGCCACAATGTGGGGCGGGTGGCGGTCGCTCGGGCCCTACTGAAGACCATCTATGCGATGCTGACGACGCAGCAACCGTTCCGGCCAATCCGGAGGAGGGGAACGCCGGTCAGCGCCTAACGGGGACATGCTCGCCTCCACTGAGTGTGGAGGACAGCCTCAGAATGATTGCGCAACCGGTGTCCCATTTCATCCTGTGCCACGAAGCACGCATAGGTGTCTGACGCTAGTCCATTGAGACTCGGATGAGCCGGCCGCAAGAAGCCCCGTGTGCCCCTTGACAGCTTTTTTCATAGGTGTCCCCGTTGTTTCATCACAGCCCCAACGTATGTAGGGGTAGCTTCTCTTCTTTATCGTGGTGCCTCTGCGAGCAGGAAGGATCGTCTGACCGCTCCCCTCTCCTCTCCTAGTTTGCCTACTTCTCTTCATGAGGGCGGCCTGGTCGATCCTCAACTGCGCGCGTCGAACAATATAAATTCTCTTTCCAAGCTCGCTCGTTATCTCTCAAGGATGGGGGCTGATTGATCTTCCACTGCGCGCGTCCAACGAGGGGAGTCCGCGACCGCGCGTTGCGCGAGCACAGAAGATCATCAGCCTCCATCCCCTCCCCTGTTCCGCGAGCAAGAAGGCTGGCCTAGCTGCCCCCTCCCCGCCTCTCCTCCCTAGTTCGCCAATCTCTCTTCATGAGGGTGGCCTGGTCGATCCTCAACTGCGCGCGTCGAACGAGCACATTCTTATCGTGCGCGTTCCGCGAGCAAGAGGACGACCAGGCCACCCTCATCTCCTATTGTTGGCGAACGCCTCATCTGCCTCCGCCCCTTCCCGCGCCTTCCAGTCCAAACTGTAATACTCCCCGCGATCCCGCGCCCAGGGATCGAACGCATTCACCACCCCCTGAAGCTCCTCGGCTAGTTCCGGCATCGTCCGCAGCAGGACGCGTTTCATGGGAGAGACCGGCTGCGTATGGCCATTGGGCATTCCCTGCTCCATCATCTCCGGGCCCGGTCCATTGTGCATCACCCACTCGACGCCGAGGGTGCTGTAGAACTCCGGGCGAAAACTGGAGGTGAAGAACCTGTCGCTGAAGAGACGGCGCGACGCGTTAAGAATAAACACGACGAACTGGGTTTCGGAAATGGCGAAGCCATGCGGCCGCCTGAATTCCGCCAGCCAGCCGACCACGGTATCGACGTCCTCGATGTTGTCGATCAAGCTGCCGTGTGGATGCCCTAAACAATCGTTAATGGGCGAGCCGTCGTCGTTCAGCCGCGCCTCGGTGATTTTCTTGGACGAATCGCACGGATGTTGCCCGTACACTTCGCGCAACGTATTCACGAGCTGCTCCTGCTCGCGCCGAGCCGGCGAATCCTGAGGCAGACGCGTATCGACGAAGTCATCGAAGCTGGTCAATTGCTTCAACCCGTACTGCCGGCGGAACTCGTTATAGCGCGGTACTCCCCGCTCCCGGTCCCTGATGAGATCGAGCGCGGCTATGTCGATCTGTTGCGTGGGAGATTGCAGGCGTGGCGTCATCAGATTTTGCATAAATTGCGGATGGTTCTGAAGGGTCAGCGCCCCCAGCCGCTGGCGGCCCATGCTGAGCGCCCAATTCGCCAGGCCCTTCTGCCGCATAGCCTCAGTCGCCTTCCCCCGGAAGGTCTCGATCACCGGCACGTTCTGCCGGATGACGTTCGGCTCATTGGTCCACTCGCGGTATTCGATCAGGTCCGGCAGCAAGGGGTGTAAGCGGTACACCGTGATGAACTCCTCGGGGAAATTGAAGGGGGAACCGAAATGGTTCACGCCCCCGTTGATATGATCGTCGTTCTTCAGATCCCAGCGGTCTTGTTTGTCGGGATCGATCAGGCCCACGAGCGGCACCCCCTCATACACCCTGTTGCCCAATCCGAAGATGCCCGGTCCTCCGACCAGTGCCGCATAGAGGCTGTTCGCCTTCTTCGCGTCATTCGAATCGTCGAGGCGGCGCACGACTTCCTTCAGCGCATCAGCCACCACCTCCTGCTTCTCAAAGACCCCGTGCCAGTTGGCATTCATGCCTCGGTTCAACGGCTCGTTGTAGAGCAGTTGCGTGGTCCATTCGGTGGTGTGAATTTTGGCAATTTCGGCAGCGACGACCAGCCGAGCGACCTCGAACAATTCGTCCGGCGTGACGTCTCTGTAGCGGATGACGGCATCGGGGTTGGCGGGATTTCTTACGCCGCTATCGGCATCGGGCGTGCGAACGGTCTGCTTGCGGAATTCACCCACAAAGGCGTTGTGCTCTCGCGCAAAGACGTTGTGGTAGAAACTCATCCCAATGCTCCAGTTGTCGGGAAAGGCCGTGGCTTCCTGACCGGACCACTCAGGATTAATCGGGTCCCCCGCTTCGAAGACCGGCAAATATCCCAGCTTCTCGCCCACTGATGCCCCCTTTCTCAGCTGCATCATCAACAATTTCGCTGGGTCTTTGGGATCGTGCTTCACTCGCTTGCCGGACCGCTCGTCGTATCCATAGAGCTGCGAGGCATCCCACCAGGCGGTGACGTGATTTGCGGTGGTTTTCGGCGCCTGTGTGAGATAGGTCTTGCCGTCGTGGGTCAATGACCTGGGCTCCGTGCCTTCAGCGATGTACGCCGTATCGATCTTGTCATCGGGCCGGCAGCCAAGCTGCTTGACGTCCTCGCCCGTCAGCGGCTGCTCGATGTTCTTGACCAGTTGCGTCGCGCAACCGACGGCCATCCACTCCGGCCGATTGTGCCCCTCTTCCAGATGAGCGAACCAGTCGTGGGTCATGAACTGGACCCAGAAAGCCGCCAGCACATTGAAGAACGGCGCCTTTTTGTACTCGCACTCGGCCTCTTTTGCACCACCCGGCAGGCCGTACCCGTCGCGACATCTGTCCGGATGCGACTGCGTTCGCGTGAACAGCTTCCGGCTAATGACCTGTGGGTCTGGCTTCAACAGCCCTAATCGATCCCCGTGGCGATTCTTAGTCATCTCATTCAGACCCAGATCGGGGAACGTGGTGTTGAACTCCACGTTTCGCGCAAAGAGTTGATGCGTCGATCCCATCAGCGGGTTGCGGATGTCGTTGCATGTACCGGTCAGGGTACGGAAGCGAATCAACTCTCCGCGACAGACCTGCGTCTGGTCGCCACCGGCAGCCTTGAAGTCGGGATGACTCTGCGGGAATCGCATTTCCTGCCAGGTATTCAGCACCGGCCCGGCCTCGCCGTTGCGGCCTGTAACGTATGCCTCATAGGTCTTGTTGTTGTCGAAGAGATTGAACTTGATGAGTTCGATACGTTGCAACTCCAGCTCATAGAGCGCGCCGTTGATCCCGTGCGCATTAGGGCCAACCACCTTGGCATTGGCCAGAAGCTGCGCAGGGGCTAGAGACGTGGCATCACCAGCGGCCCAATAATTCGGCCAATCCAACCACGGCCCCTCCCTGAGATTCTCGGCATGCTTCCCTCCCAGACAACGCGCCGTTGTGTCCGAAACCTTCCCCAAGAATCGTTGCTCTCTGGTCTTCGCAACTGTCTGAGTATCTCGTTGCAGGAGCATCTCTGCGCAATCTTTCGTGGAGTCCACGAAGATGCCGAACGGACCATGCCCGGCTGCACGCCCCAAGAACACAGAGTCCCGTGACGATCACAAACCGTGACCATTTATCAATTTGTCTCATAGGCAGTTCTCCTCAACGACAGGAATTCCATATGGATACGACACAACACTGTCGCAGCTGATGTCAGCCGGGCAATGAAGACCGGCATCGTACGAAAGACGAGGGTGAGAGAAACAGGAAGGAGAGTAAAAGATCAGGGCACGTCTTCCGCGCAGCGCACGCCGAGGGTCGGCCCCCAGTAGGTCACTTCATCCCACCCTCGATAGCTGGCCTGAAGATTCGACGGTTTTTCATTCCATTCCCCGCCCCGCAATACGCGGAAGGAGCCACGCAACGGTCCCTGTGGATCGCGGGCGGGAGAAGCCTGGTAGAAATCTTCCGCGTACCAATCTTTCACCCACTGTGAGACACTGCCGATCAGGTCGAATACCCCATAGGGCGCAGCCGCCGCCCGGCGCGCGACCGCCTCGGTTCCATTGGTGCCGGCCGTGACTTCTCCATTTTTAACACGGCTTTTCACGATGTCCCCGTCATTGCCCCAGGGGTAGCGGCGACCATCAGTCCCTCGCGCCGCCTTTTCCCATTCGGCTTCGGTCGGCAACCGTTTATCTTGCCACTGGCAAAAGGATCGAGCCTGGTTCCACGTAATGTTGGTCACGGGATGCTGCTCGCGCTCAAGGTCGTCAAACGCCTGGCGATCTTTGGGCGGCGTGCAGCCTCCTCCTTCGACGCACTGTCGGTACCGTGCGTTCGTCACTTCGTATTTGTCTATCCAGTAAGAGCTAAGATGTACCCGGTGTAGGGGACGAGCATCTTTCAGTCCATCCTCCGCACCCATCCAAAACTCCCCGGCTGGAATCACTACCATCCCCTCCGGTTGAACGATGCCGCGCTGGGCCAGCTGCTTCAGCTCATCTTCCTGTGCAGCCCGGAGTTGGTCGTTCACCCGCGCAATCGCCTCCACGTTCTGTGCACTCGGCGTTTGATCCCGTACCGGACTCGGCTGCAGGCGCGGCGAGATGACCGCCGGAGGGTCGCTCTTTGACGCTCCTCCGGCAACCTGAGCCGGAGCCGGTGGCATCGAGGCAATGTCCGTATTCCTTACCGTCTCGATAAGCACCGTAGTCCGGACGACCGCTTGGGCAAGACCTTTGTCCTCACCGCCCCCCTTGGCATCCTTCCTCCCTTTCCCGATCATCGTAAAGTCGAAATCCGGGATATTCGCGAGGAGGGGCGTGGCATAGGTGATCGGCACCGCAAAGGACATCCCTTCCGGTACGATGCCGGAAGAATGGGCGAATTTGGTGGTCATCACGCCGACCACTTCCCCGCGTCGATTGAAGACTGCCCCCCCGCTGTTGCCGGGGTTGATTGCCGCATCCACTTGAAAGACCCGCTGGACGCCCCTCGTCCGCACCGCCGCAATCCGACCGCGGGTCACGGACACGTCCCGCAGCCCGAACGAAAATCCAACGGTGATGATTTCTTGATCGAGTCGGACGGCACCAGCATAGCCGATGGGCGCTTCCGTCAGTCCCACCGTTTCAATCTTGAGCAAGGCGAGGTCGTGTTCGGAATCGGTGCTGATGAGGATCGCCGGCGCGCGGAATTCCCCGGCGGTCACGACGAAGATCCGCTTCGCATTGGCGATCACGTGCTCCGCCGTCAGGATATACCCGTCGCTATGGACAATGACCCCGCTTCCCGCCGGCTTCGCGGCTGGTGCGTCCAGTCGCTCGGCCCCCCAGAGGCTACTGGAGCCTCCGACGATCATCACCCACAGAAAAAATGCTATTCGTCTCATGGTCGAA
>CAVZKI010000002.1:0-96694 GCA_963775905.1 Nitrospirota bacterium
AATTCAACATTCATCATTACACATTCACCATTGATGCACTTGATGTACTGAGCATCTCCCGCACCTTCGCAAACGCTTTGGCGCGATGACTGATCGTGTTTTTTTGATCCGCTGGCAGTTGCGCCAAGGTCTTCCCAAATTCTGGAATGAGGAACACGGGATCATACCCGAACCCTAACGTCCCACTCGCCTCTTCTGCAATCACTCCCTCCAACGTTCCTTGTGCCACCCGTATTCCGTCTGAAGGCAGTGCGATCGCTGCGACGGTCAGAAAGCGAGCGGTTCGTTGTTCACGAGGCACGCCCGTCAACTCCCGCAACAACTTTCGACAGTTGTCTTCGTAGGTCGCGTCTTCGCCGGCATAACGGGCCGCATAGACACCGGGCCGCCCACCAAGCGCATCCACTTCCAGCCCTGTATCGTCTGCCACAGCCGGCAAGCCTGTGGACTCTGCAATGGCACGCGCTTTCTTTACTGCGTTGGCCTCACAGGTGTCCCCGTCTTCGACCACGTCCGGGGCATCCGGGAATTCATCGAGTGTACGAATCGTGATGCCCAGATCGCCTAAGAGCGCAACGAGTTCTATTACTTTATTGCGATTGCGAGTCGCGAGTACCAATTCACGAATCATCGTCTCTTCCCTACTCCAACTCCCCGATCAGATCCTTCTGCAGCGCGGTGAGGGCCTGAATCCCGCTCCATCCCATCGCCATGAATTCATCCATTTCCTGTTTGGCAAAAGGGGTCCGTTCCGCTGTGCCCTGGACTTCGACATAGCGCCCTTGTCCGGTCATGACCACATTCATGTCGACATCGGCCATAGAGTCTTCTATATAGGCTAGATCAACGAGAATTTCCCCACCCACTTTTCCTACACTAATGGCAGCAAGATAGTCCGTCAAAGGACGTTTCTTGATCAGGCCTCGCTTCTTGAGGACTGTAAACGCGTCGGCTAGGGCAATAAACGCCCCTGTAATCGAAGCCGTTCTGGTCCCGCCGTCGGCCTGGATAACGTCGCAGTCGAGCCAGATCGACCGCTCTCCCATCTGGCCCATATCTGTCACCGCACGGAGGGCTCGCCCTACAAGACGTTGAATCTCCAACGTCCTGCCACCCTGCTTCCCTTTGACGGCTTCACGCGGGGATCGCTCGTGAGTCGAACGGGGGAGCATCGAATACTCTGCCGTCACCCATCCTTGTCCTTTCCCCTTCAGAAAGGGAGGCACTTTCTCTTCAATCGAAGCCGCACAAATCACTTTGGTGTCGCCCATTTCGATCAAGACAGACCCTTCGGCATGCTTAATGAAGTTCCGCGTCACCTTCACCGGACGAAGCTGATCTTTTCGTCGCCCATCGACACGCAATAGTCCTGCTGCATTACTCATTGCTAACTCCTGTTCATGATGCCCGGGACGGGATTATAGTGAAGGCCCTGCGAAAGCGCAATGAAACTGGCCTGGTGCCCCAGTCAGCTCTTGGAGGCTGCAGAGAATGACGCGTACCTTCGATCATTCCCGCCGATCAATATGTACAAAAGTACGCGGCGCGAACGACTAAATCTGTACAGGTGTGTGCTCACTTCGGACGCATGGCCCACTTGGACCTCAAGCAATGATGCGACTGCCACCCATGAAAATACTGTCACAGCGCGGCATCCCACTGCTTCTCGGCTAAGAAGGCATCATCTTGTGAGTGGCCCACAACGTGCAGCTTTTCACAATACATTGGCACAAAAGGTGCACATGACCTTACAGTTCTCTTGAGACCTCTGAACATCGTGACACAGACGAGCATCCACTGAGCCTAGACAGTTCTCTTCTTCATATACAGTAGACTCACAAATTATGACGTTGCTTCTTGACCGATCTGCCCAGCAAGTCCTCCTTGAACTCAAGCGCGTTCTGATCATCGACGACGAAGAACCGATCCGTCGGCTACTGGGATACATGCTTCAAACCCATGGGTATGAGACGGTCCTCGCGTCCGATGCGCGTGAGGCACGGACACGGCTAGATGAACAACCCTTTGCGTTGATGTTGTGCGATGTGAATATGCCCGGTGAGTCGGGTATGGATCTAGTCCGCAATATCCTAAATCAGCATCCCCACATCGCCGTCATCATGGTGACCGGTCTCGACAGCTCGGTGCTGGCGAACGCTGCGCTGGACATGGGAGCCTTTGGATACATCGTCAAGCCGTTCGAGTCTAATGAAGTCATGATCGATGTGGCCAATGCGCTCCGCCGCCGCCGGCTTGAACTTGAAAATCGCCTACACCGGGAGAATCTGGAAGATATCGTCAGAACCAGAACGATGGCTCTCCAGCAAGCACTCGAGTGGCTCGAGCGAAGCGAAAAGGAGCTGCGTCTCTCACGAGAGGAAACGATTCAACGACTCGCGATCGCCGCCGAATACCGGGACAGTGCCACGGCACAGCACATTCAGCGCATGAGCCACTACTGTGAATTGCTCGCGAGGAAGTATGGGCTGTCCTCTGAACGGTGTGATTTAATCCGAACCGCCAGTCCGATGCACGACATCGGAAAAATCGGCACGCCGGATCATGTGCTCCTCAAGCCCGGCAAGTTCACGCCGGAAGAATTCAACGTCATCTCTCAACATGCGGAGATCGGCTACCGTATCCTCAGCGGATCGGATGCGGAGATCCTCAAAGTCGCGGCATCGATCGCCTGGACCCACCATGAGCGTTGGGATGGCAACGGATATCCGCGCAAGTTGAAAGGCGAAGCGATTCCCGTGGAAGGACGGATCGCCGCGATCGCCGATGCCTTCGATGCCCTCACCACACAACGGGTCTACAAGCCCGCCTTCTCCCTCGATCACGCCGTCGATCTCATGACCAAACATCGAGGGGAACACTTCGACCCAGAGCTCCTCGACGTCTTCTTCGCCTCGTTGAACGACATCAAGCACATCCATGACCAGTATGCCGACCAATCGCCGCGCAGAATGATTCGCGAGTCATAGCATCCTTTTCATCATTTCGTTGACCGGTTTTCCACTCGCCGATATACTTTCCACATCTCGTCAGATACAGACTCACGCACAGATTTTCAGGCCCTGTGCCCACAATATTTCACGCTCGCGAAAGGATTGCCGATCATGGCAAAGAAGGCAACGGCGGCCCGCAAACAGGCGGCGACACGCAATTGGATCGCCTATCTGTGCGAATCTTTGGTCACGTCCGGAGTCATGCCGACCTGGGAGGCTGCGACCTATCTGACCGAGAACCTGTTTGGAGAAAAACCAAATCCCCGTCTCTTAAGTACGACCAACGCGTACGAGGTGACGTCCCAATTTCTTCATCGGCTGTACCATCCCCTCGTTGAGGCCGCCTCTCGCGACATCACCTTGCCGAATGGGGCCATGCTGCACGTGTTTACGGATATCAGCCTCACCGGCAAATCTGCCGTACTCGTCGTCTATGTATCCGGCAATAATCACCCGCACCAGTTGCTGATGCTGGACGCCGCCAAAGCCTGGGAACTGGTCTTTACTGATTCAGAGGACGTGAATCGCTGGGCAGAAGAACGATATCGGTGGGTGAAGTCGGCACTGACCGCGGCGATAGGGAGGCCCGTCCAACACACCGTATTGGCAGAAGTCTCCTAGCAGGATGCTGAAAAAGTCTGCCAGCGGCTTTCTCGCCGCGCTTAGAGGCTCACCGTACCGAGCAGAGCAACTCGGATGTCGAAATCACTGGAGGGAGCTTTTCCGTTCGCCAAGATTCATTCAATTAGCCTCTTATCCTCCAGTGGGTTCATAGTTCAGGTTCGGCCCCAACCATCGCTCCATCGCTGAAAGAGGGCATCCCTTTTCGCGTTTGATAGTCGAGCACCTGGTCTTTTCCGATCTTCCCCACGGCAAAATACTTGGCCTCCGGATGAGCGAAATAGAGCCCACTGACCGAGGCAGCAGGCCACATCGCGAAGCTTTCAGTCAGGGTGATTCCTGCGTGCTGTTCTACGGACAAGAGATCGAAGATCAACCGTTTCTCTGTGTGGTCTGGACAGGCTGGGTAGCCAGGCGCGGGACGAATCCCACGATAGCGTTCGCGAATCAGGTCCTCCGTCGTCAGACGCTCCTCCTTGCCATACCCCCACTCCTGCCGCGCGCGCGCATGGAGCCACTCGGCAAAGGCTTCGGCCAAACGGTCTGCTAACGCTTTGGTCATGATGGAATTGTAGTCGTCGTGGTCGCGCTCGAACTCTCGACATAAGACATCCACCCCTACTCCCGTTGTCACGGCAAAAGCTCCGACATAATCCGCGCGGCCGGACTCTTTCGGTGCGACAAAATCCGCCAGCGCAAAACTGCACTGCCCTTGCGGCTTCTCCGATTGCTGGCGCAAGGTGTGGAACGTCGTCAAGACCGCCGTGCGACGTTCATCGGTGTAGATCTCAATATCGTCTCCCAAGCTGTTGGCGTTGAAAAACCCATACACCCCATTGGCGGTGAATAACCGTTGATCCACAATCCTGCGGAGCAAGGCCAACGCATCGTCGTACAACTCCTTGGCCTTCGAGCCCACGACAGGATCTTCCAAAATGGTCGGGTAGCGTCCGCGCAATTCCCACGTATGAAAGAACGGCGACCAATCGATATAGCGAGTCAGTTGATCCAACGGCTGCTGCGGCAACACCTTCACCCCCGTGAAGGCCGGTATGGGAATATCGACCTCAGCCCATTTGGATTGGAATCGATTGGCCCGCGCCTGCGCCAACGTCCAGAGTGACTTGGCTCCCCGGTCCTGATGGGTCTGGCGTATCTGATCATAGTCGGTACGAATCTTCTTGGCGAAGTCAGCCCGCAAGTCGGCATTCACCAGACTGCCGACGACGCCCACCGCTCTGGAGGCGTCCAGTACATGCACCACGGAATGGTTATAGCCCGGGGCGATCTTAACGGCCGTATGGGCTTTGCTCGTGGTGGCACCGCCGATCAGTAGCGGCAGGTCAAAGCCCTCGCGCGTCAGCTCGCGTCCCACGTGCACCATTTCATCGAGCGAGGGGGTAATGAGTCCACTCAGTCCTATGATTTGTACCCCATGCTCGCGTGCAGCCGCCAAGATCTGTTCACACGGTACCATCACGCCGAGATCGATCACCTCGTAGTTATTGCATCCCAGGACAACTCCGACGATGTTCTTCCCGATGTCGTGCACATCGCCCTTGACCGTGGCGAGCAGGATCTTTCCGTTCGAACTCGACGCACCTGATTGTTGCTTCTCAGCCTCCATGAATGGCATGAGGTAAGCCACGGCTTTCTTCATGACCCTGGCGCTTTTGACCACTTGAGGCAAAAACATCTTGCCGGACCCGAACAGGTCCCCCACGATGTTCATTCCGGCCATCAGCGGCCCCTCGATCACATGCAGCGGTTTGGCATACTTCTGTCGAGCTTCCTCGATGTCCTGCTCGATGTAGTCGGTCACGCCTTTCACCAATGCATGGGAGAGGCGTTCTTCGACCGTGCCCGAGCGCCACTCATCGTCTTTCACCGCCACTTTGCCCTGTTGCTTGACGGTCTCGGCAAAGGTCACCAATCGTTCGGTCGCATCCGGCCGGCGGTTCAGCAGCACATCTTCAACCAGCTCCAGAAGATCCTTGGGAATCTCCTCGTACACCGCCAGCTGTCCGGCGTTCACAATTCCCATATCCAGACCAGCCTTGACGGCGTGATAGAGGAATGCCGCGTGCATCGCCTCGCGCACGCGGTTGTTGCCACGAAACGAGAAGGAAATGTTGCTGACGCCGCCGCTGACTTTCGCCAGCGGAAGATGCTCGCTTGATCCAGCGCGTGGCGTCGAGGAAGTTCACCGCGTAATTGTTGTGTTCCTCAATACCGGTCGCCACCGTAAGGATGTTCGGATCGAAGATGATGTCTTGGGCTGGAAAGCCGATGCGCTCCGTGAGGAGGCGATAGGCCCGCTCACAAACCTCAATCTTGCGCTCATACGTGTCGGCCTGGCCGCGTTCATCGAAGGCCATCACCACCACGGCAGCCCCATAGCGATGAACCAATTTGGCCTGCTGAAGAAACTTGGCTTCGCCTTCTTTGAGGCTGATGCTATTGACGACGGGCTTGCCCTGGATTTCCTTCAGACCCGTCTCCAGTATGTCCCACTTCGAACTATCCACCATGATGGGTACGCGACAGATATCCGGTTCCGACGCCACCAATCGCAGGAATTTCTCCATGGCAGCCTGGGAGTCGAGCATGCCTTCGTCCATATTGATGTCGATGATCTGGGCTCCGCCCTCGACCTGTTGTCGCGCTACCGAAAGCGCGGCTTCATAATCGCCTCCCAAAATCAGTTTGGCGAAAGCCGGTGAACCAGTGACGTTGGTCCGTTCACCGATATTGACAAAGTTCGATTCCGGCCGAATCGTGACCGCTTCCAGCCCGCTGAGCCTGGTATGGGGCTCGACGGACGGCGTGACGCGCGGAGGAAGATCTCGCACGGCCTCGGCAATCAATTTGATGTGTCCGGGTGTCGTCCCACAACAGCCACCGACGATATTCAGCCAGCCATTCTGCGCCCATTCTTTCAATTGTGGTGCCAGGCTATCGGGTGTCTCCGGAAATCCCGTCGGCAGCAACGGATTGGGCAGTCCGGCATTCGGATGGCAGCTCACAGAGATCGGGGCCAGGCGCGAGAGCTCTTCGATCAACGGGCGCATTTCTTTGGGGCCTAACGCGCAGTTGATGCCGACGCTGAGCAAGGGCACATGGGAAATGGAATTCCAGAAGGCTTCGATCGTTTGGCCCGTCACCCCGCGATTGCTGCCGGCTTGAATAAACGTCACCGAGGCCATGAGGGGGAGCCTGATGTGGCGATCATCGAAAAACTTATCAATGGCAAAGAACGCGGCTTTCGCATTGAGCGTATCGAAGATGGTCTCGACCAACAAGAGATCGACTCCGCCGTCGACCAAGCCACGGACCTGCTCGTAGTAGACCGTCACCAGTTCGTCATAGGTCGTGCCGCGCGCCGCCGAATTGTTGACATCGGTCGAAATAGACGACGTCTTCGTCGTGGGTCCGATCGCCCCGGCCACAAAGCACGACCGACCAGGCGCTGCAATCTTGACCTGTTCCGCAGCACGCCTGGCACATTCCGCCTCCGGCTCTCGCGATCTCGTAGGCCAGTGACTCCATGCCGTAGTCGGCCAGGGAAATGGCTTGCGAGTTGAACGTATTCGTCTCCACGATGTCGGCGCCGGCCTCGAAGTACTGGCGATGGATCTCCTCGATAATGGCGGGCTGCGTGAGGTTCAGCAAATCGTTATGCCCTCTCTGATCTTTCCTCCAATCTTTGAACCGCTCGCCTCGAAACGCGGCCTCGTCCAGCTTCCGCTGCTGGATCATGGTCCCCATGGCCCCGTCGAGGACCAGAATGCGTTGTTGCAGTAAGGCGACTAACGATGCACTCATACGACCTGTCTCCGCGATCGAATCCGCCGTGATTGTGAAGGAAGTCGGGCCATCATAACTGACAGGTTCTTACACCAGCAAGCAATCCAGATCGTTGCGCCTTGACAGGAGGGGACGCCGCCGATACGATTCCGCTACCAGCTGGAGAGAAACCGTGTTCCTGCGTCTTTCCATCCATACCATCTTCTCGTCTTTCCTGCTTCTCTTATCGACCACCGGCATCTGGCTCCAGCATTCTGCAGTCCTCGCAGCACCCTATTTTGAGGATGGGTACCTCGGGCTTACACAAGCGGAATTACATCAAGAACTCGGGATGCCGCAGGCGGTGCGCGATCGGAAGTCCGCGCTACGCGTCTTTAGCTACTACGCCATCACCGATTGGGAGAAGTATTTTCGGAAGCTCGTTTCGCCGGAAAATGGCGAGGATGTCTATACCTTTACACGTGATGGCATCGAGGTCCGATACTCGTTCAGTTACACCGTCGATCCCAACGATGAAACCGAGAATCGCACGTTATTCGTTCGGCTCGTCGATATCGAATTCTCCCCCGCCGTCCCACTTGCCCAGATCCCCGCACTCGTCCCTGAATTTCACCCTTCAGAGGACCCCGCGTCCCCCTCATTCCGATCGAATATTTGGGTATTGTTGTTTAAGGGAGTCGCTTCACCACAGGCTCGATTTATTGTGAAAGAGGCAACCAGGGATAAGCTGGAGTGGACTCTGGCCTACCAGCTATTCTCTTTGCAAGGCCTGCCGGACCCGCTCACGACAAAGGCGCTTGTCGATCGAGTGGAAATCAGCACTCAAAGTATCGACCTTGTGAAGCAACGCCAGCGACACACCCATGACCCCATCCTGAATCCCTACTCGCGAGAATTCTCTCAGCACGAGCTCGCTCCTCAGCCGCCCACGGCAAAGAAAATACCTGTCCCCAAGTATGCGGACTAGCCGACATTCATGATTGGTTTCGGGGATCTCTAAGAGGGGTTACGGAATCTGTTGGGCACGGTTTTGGTGCTGTTTCTCGACCTGAGAGGCTTTGTACTTCATCATATCCATCGGGCCATCCTTCGACAAGTACATCAAAATCGGCGTGGCAAGACCGAGCATGATCAAACACCACAAAGCCAGAAGGCGGACCATTTGGCCTTTACTCACGTACATGGAGACGAGCAGGACCATCGCCGCAAGACCAGCATAGGTCAGAATCTCCGACTGTGAAGGAGCGAGCCCGGAGATGTTGGGGACGGCTCCGGAAACCATACCTCGAAGCTGTCTTCCCAAGTTCGACAAGCGTTCCTGAATGGTGCCAGCCGTTTGAGGAGCAGTCGATATCTGATCGGTCGTTCTGACCCTTGCACGGTACCGTTCAGGAATCGTGTTGAAATTATCTGTGATCACGGGCGTGCCTTGCTCATCGATATAGGAATACATCGTGGTCGCCAACGCTTCAATTGAAGCCAGTGGCATGACGAGGCTCGCCGTGACGGCCAGGAGCCATATCGCAAGAATCCATCGCCTCTGGTTATTCCCCTGCTTCGATCCAGGAATCATCACAGCCTCTCCTGAGCACCACAGCGCTTGCACTACTCCAGTATAGCGCACTTCCTATATCGCGCTGATTAATAAGGGAAAACCAGGCGCTTCGCTTGACTCTCTCCAATTCACGTTGCTACGATGCGCCGCATCATGCATCAAACCACCACGGCTATCCATGAATCCATGAACGTCTCTCCAACTGATCTGGAAGAACCGACCCCCTTCATCCGCCGCCGCCCGGTTCGCCTGATCATCTACGCAGGACTTGGCCTGTTTGTTCTCCTCATGGTGATCTGGCCGCTCATCGCACAACTCAGAGACCCGGATTTTCAAAAACATATCGTGGAACATCGGGTCATGGTCGGCATGTCGAAAGAACAGGTGTTACAGGCCTGGGGAGGGCCGCAAACGATCAACACGACGTTCACCAAAGAAGGGATCCGTCGCGAGGAATGGATTTTTGAAGATTGGGAAAGCGCCGCGGTGGTGAAACACCGCTATCTGTACTTTGAAGAAGGCACCCTCACCGGCGGATGGTTCCAAGGCACAGGTGAACGGCTCCCCATTCAGTCCCCGTCCAATCCGCACAGCCCAAAACCGCCACGCTAGCGTGCGTTTACGGCTGCGACGAGACATCACGCACCGCCAACCGCAGTCGGCTCAACAGCACTTCCGCATGGACCTGATCGCACTCGTCGACCATGACACGCGAGTTGAGAATCGGGAGTCCGGGATACAAGCTACTCACATGTTCGTTCTGAACCATATAGGCAATGCCACTGCCCTCCAGCAGACTTGTGATCATCGCCAACTCGCCCATACTCTGCGGTTCAGTGAGACGGATCATCGGCATGCGGCGCACTCCACACTCAAACTGGCCACTGGCAGTTGAACCCTATCGTTTCGTTGCTTTTCCTCTGCATCCCTCTTACACTCATCCACGGGCTAGGGGGTTTCTGTAATTTGTACGCGGCGCTCTTTGCCGGGACCTCCAGAAATGGTCAACACACGTTTCCATTCTCGGATCTGATACACCGCCCAGGCAGAAGATTGGCCTTTAAAATAGGCATCAGGGTCTTCCCCGCTGGCATTGAGAAAGATCGGCTCCGTGAAGCCTTCTTCCAACACATAGTCGAGGAGACATTCCGTCACAAAACCCGACCCTCGCAGGGACACCTCGGCCAGCATCGACAGAATGTCTTCTGGATTTTGAACCGTCACATGATTCATTGAAGCACCTCCGCGCCGTCTAATTGTAACGAGCCGTTCATCAGGAAGGCAACAGACATGGCACGCCCCATGACGAAAAGCCGATTCCAAGAAGAACTCTTGCGTATTATGGACCGCAAGCATCATTGGGCCTGGCCGGCATTCGCCGACGGAACGGTCACCGTCGATCAACTCACACGCCACTTTCAACAAGAATACGGCGTGTACGTGCGTGACTTCCCTGTGTTCCTGGCACGCATTCACGGACAGAATCCCCCGGCCCCGGTCCGCCGGATGCTCGCCGATAATATTTACGAAGAAGACACCGGTGGGCTCTCGTTGGGAAAGTCGCACCCGGAATTGTTCCTGACCATGATGGCAGGCCTTGGATTGCCGGCGCGTGACTTTGACAGGGTGCGCCTCTTACCGGCCAGTCGACGCTACCGCGCCTGGCTGGACCGTGTCTCGAATAACCGAGACTGGGTCATCGGAGCAGCGGCCCTGACTGTCTTCGTAGAAGGCAGCGTGAAGGATCGCGCCGAAATCGCCGACCCCTCCAAGCCCAAGACCGCCGAAGACATCGAAGCGATCGTCCAACGCCACCCATTGGTGAAATACCACGGCCTGCCCCTCGATTCCATGGATCTGATTCGCGCGCACCAAATGGTCGAAGCAGGCCACCGCCATGATGCCTACGCCATGGTGGTGAACTACGCCACGACACACACCCAGCAACAGGCCGTACTGAGCTGCCTCAAGAAATGCCTGACGCTCTGGCAAGCGTATCGCGATGCAGTCGCCAAAGCCTGTGGATTGAAGAAGACCTAGATTGTACTTCGGTGATCTATCTCACTTTCTTGTTAATTGTTCTGACCATCAGCCATCCACAATTGGCCATTAGCTCCCTTCCTTCCGATGGCATGGCGCTGGTTCCTGCCGGAGAATTCCTGATGGGGAATCCGGCAGGCAGCGATGGTTTCCCCGACGAACAGCCGCAGCGCCTCGTCTACATCGCAACATTCTGGATTGACCTCTACGAAGCCACGAACGATACCTATGCACGATTTGTCCAAGCGACCGGGCATCGTGCGCCGGCACACTCGAACCCTGCTTCCACATTGTGGGAAAACAACACACCGATCTCCGGCATCGGCACCCATCCCGTGGTGAATGTCAGTTGGGAAGATGCAGTGGCCTACTGCACCTGGGTTGGTAAGCGTCTGCCGACCGAGGCGGAATGGGAAAAGGCCGCGCGCGGCGTTGATGGCCGTCGTTACCCCTGGGGAAACGAGTGGGACTTCAGGAAGGCCAATAGCGCCAGCTATTGGGCGGGACGAACCATCGACTTTCAGAGCGGAGCGGACTGGGATGCCTTCTGGATCAAGGGCGAGGGAGCGAAGATTTCAAAAGAGAAAGGCATTAGGGGAGAAGTGCTCACCATGCCGGTCGCTAGCTTTCCAGAAAGCGCGAGTCCCTATGGACTGCATGACATGGCAGGCAACGTCTCTGAATGGGTGCAGGATTGGTATAACCCGAACTACTACAACGATGCTCCTCTCTCAGACCCTCAGGGACCTCCTCGCGGGGCGATCAAAGCGATGCGCGGCGGTTCCTGGCTCAAACCGGCTATCAGTCTTCGCACGAGCGACCGCGACTGGGGCACGATGGACAGCCGCCCCAGTGGCACCGGTTTCCGCTGCGCGAAAGATGCGTTCTAGCTCCCGGTCACACAAACACTCCGACCGGTACATGCACGTGACCCGGGAACACGTTGTTCAACTCCGTCGTATTGACGCCGAAATGCTTAACCAGCACATCGGAGAAGAGGTCGCGAAACTCGACCGTCGGTCGGATATATCGCCCTGAATCGAGATTGGCGTCAACAAGCGACGACGGAAACCCGCCGCGCCATGATAGAGGCCGCCTTTGACCCCGCCTCCGAGAACAAACCAGACCGACCCCTTCCCGTGATCGGTTCCACCGCTTGCATTTTGCCGAACGGTCCGACCGAATTCCGTACAGGTTAATAGAACCACGTTGCTCATCAGCGGTCCCAGATCGTTATAGAACGCCCGGATTCCTCCTGAGAGCTCTGCCAATCTCGCCCCTTGTGCCAAGGTGGCTCCACCGCCGCCGCCCTGGTCATCGTGTGTATCCCATCCGCCGATGTCGACCGTGGCCACTTCGAGCCCTAATCCCGAACGGATGATGTGTGCCACATCGCGAAGCTGCCTCCCAGAGGTGGTACTGGGATACATCGCGCCGTTCTGGGGAGCTGCAGGGCCGATCGCCTCGATCGCGGCCACGCGATTCAACATATCAGGTCCCAAGGTATGGACGAGTCGGCTGTGGGAATTCGTGCTCGTCGATGCAGGGTCCTGCCCATAAAGGGCTCTGAGGTTCGATTCCAATCGGAGACTTTGCACTATTCAGTCTGGTAAAGCTAAACGCGGTCAGATCGTTGATCGCAGGAACGAGCGCAGCCCCGCGCAGCGAATCGGCCAGATCGCTGCCCATACCAGCGGCACGAATGGTGGGTGCCCCGACCGCGCCGACTGCCTGAAGATAGCGATTGAGCCACCCGTCCGTCGCCTGGAAAAGCCCGCGTTCGATGATATCCTGGTCCGTGAAGTGCGATTGCGTGGAACCCGCAAACCCTGCCTGCGTCACAATCGCCAAGGTGTTGTTGTTGTACAAATCGAGAAACGGTTGAATGGACGGATGCATGGCGAACCCCGTCCGGGGAGATCGATCCCGGCGCCATCACCGGTTCCAGGAGGGGGAATACCGATATTGCCCGCTCCGTTCAATGCCGATGGCCTCACGACATAGTACTGAGGGTCAGTATAAGGCACGATGGTGTTCAGACCGTCGTTTCCTCCGCGTTGAAACACGACCACCAACGTCTTCCCGGCATTCGTGGCAGCCGACGCGGAGCGCCGGAGAAACGAAGCCGGGAAAGAAATTCAGCACAAGAGTCGCGCCTGCGACTCCGAGCGCCCGTTTCAAAAACGTCCGACGCGATAGATCTTCTTGTTCTGCGCGACAATGTCGGACAGGTTTCCATAACCACCTCACTGGTATTTGTAGCGTGGATTCGCCAACACGGTCGCCAAGCATTCGATCGAGCGGTGTTTCGACATTCGAGTTATCGAGATTAAAGGTTCCACCACCGCTTCGGAGGGTGGTCAGATAGGTCTGATACTCTGTCAGACTGACTTGCCGATCGAAGGTCAAATTGAGCAGGAAACCCAGCACATCTTCTTCCGTTCTGAGGTTGAGGCTCTTCAACCACAGTCGTGTCAACCCTCCGCTGGTATCGGATCCATATCGGATGGTCGACCCGAACCCTGGGATCGTGGCTTCGTACGCGAAACTCACCTCGTTAAAGAGGACGTCCGTATTGAGCCACTCATCGGCCGTCTCTTTGTACCCCGTCGGTGGCGCTTTCTCGTACAGCCCCTGCCCCATTCTCACCAGTCGATTTCTAAACGGATCGATCGGCGACCACACGCCAAGGTTGCGATGCAGGCTCGCGACAAATTCCAACGGCGTTTTGACCAGTCCTCGATAGTTCGCAACGTTGTTAAAATCCTGCGAGGTAAAGATCGCGATCAACACCTTTTTGATATCGCCGCCGGAGTCGGTGAAGACCGATGCGACTTCGTTCAGAAGCGATGCGGAGGGCCGATCGTTGACGAAGTACACGCACAACTTCTTGGCGAGATGCGCGGCAGTAGCTGGATGGCGCGAGGCGATCGTGAGGACCTGTTCTCCCTCGCCGGGGCCGGCTCCATTCAACGGTACCGTCTGTCCCAAGAACTGCTTCGACCCAGGGCTATGCCAGCCGGCAATGAATCGGAAACCGGGCCGGGCCACATCCAAGGTCGTCCAACCTGTAAAGGCTTTGGCCGCTTCCACAATATCGGCCTGCGTGTAGCCGTTCGGATTCCCGTTCACATCGACTCCGAGCGTATGCAATTCTTGTAGTTCCCGTGCATAGTTCTCGTTCGGGTTTTCTTTCCGATTCACATCGGTGTTGAGATAAATCATCATCGCGCTGCTCTTGGCACTGGCCATCAGCAGATCGAGGAATTTCCCGAACGCATTGGCCCTGAACGCTTCGTTCTCTGCAAGTTCGTACTGCCCTTTGCTATGGGCCCGGTAGTTGGTATTGAAATGGTTGTCCCAGAAATAGACCATCTTCTCCCTGAGTTGCCGCCGGCTATATACCTTTCTGATGAGATCGTAATCTTGTAGTTCGCTCAGGGACGGCGATAGGACGTCCGGAAGTCCATCTTCTGTACGCCAGTCGGCCCGGTCCGCTGCGAGCCGTTGATTGAGCGCTGAATCATTGAGGACGATCGGAGCAGGGAGCGGCTCGGTGTTGTGCAAATTCGTCGGCCAAGGTCTATTGGGATCGAGTTCAAGTTGTTCCTTCATGTAGCGAATGGCCCAGGCCCTGGCCTCCTGAGCCGTAAGCTGCCATACGATGTTGAGCTGATTGATGGTGCCGCCGTACGCCAATCGGTTCAAGACATGGTACGCTAGCCAATTCGGCTGAGCCGGCGGCAATCCAGCCTGCGGTGGTCCCAACGGAGGTGCTGGTGCCGCAACCGGTTCTGGTGAGGGGCCCGGTGTGCCAGGCTGGGACGTGAGCAGCTGCTGCAAAGCAGGTAACTGCCTAATCAGATTCTGCGCACTTCTTCCCCCGCCTGAGGATGATCCACCAGATCCAGCCGCGCCCATTGATGAACCAGGCGATGCCGATGACGCCCCGGCAATTGCCGAAGGCGCAGGCACCCCTGGCGACCTGGTTGAAATGGAGTTTCCGGATGATATCGGTGTAGCAACCGAACTCATGCCCGCTGCCGACTTGGCCATTCCAGCCACCGAGCCTTTGGTCGCGGATGTCATTTGATCGACTGCCGCCGGCGCACTTGATGGACGACCCTGATCTGCTTGCTGGGGAGAATCAGATTGAGGCCCCCCAGCCGACGGTTTTCGGATCAACCTCCTGGGTTTCTTTCCGGCCTTCAATCGATCGGATTCTATTTCTGGCTTGAGGATAGGTTCCGCTGCTGCGATCGTCGCAAGACCTTCTGTGCGGTTACTCGGCTGAGTATCTTTTTTCATGAGAGAATGTCCGGAAACCGTAACTGTTTCGGCCGCGTAGAGAGATTCGACATCGACCGTACCGGAAAGAGGTCCCCGGAATCCGAACACCAACATGAGCGCCGTTGTGAGGGACTTCGCGAGACCGATGGAATCAGTCCGACGATGCATAGTCATATTCATATTGATTTGAGTTGTGACGCGAGTCATTGCCGACCTGCTGTTCCGTTAGCGACTGCCGCACAATCTCGCACCCAGACATTACATTAGGAGCAAGACCAATGCCCCTGAGCAGGGCCGCTTTGTGTATCGCGCTGAAGATGGCGATATTACGAACATCGGCGGAGGGTCATTCGTAGGATCGACTGTTAAACCCTACAGAACATGCGCTGGGGGTGAATCAAGTCTGTTCAGGACTGCCCGGTCGGAATGGCGGGATCAAACAAGAAAGAATACGTATGCGGAAGATAATGCGCTTCGACGATTCTATTTATTCGTCAGCAAATAATCGAATCGTTCGACCTTCACCACCGGCATAATCACGCCGAGGCCATCTTGGTCATGCGAGAAATCGTACACCACCGATTCGTCAGGAATGAGCCGTCCGGTCATGGCCACAGTAATATCGACCGACTCACCTCGCGCAAATCGTTGTTCCAGTTCGCCCCGCAGCGTCGCTGAAGCCTTCGCGACAAGCTCGCCCTGAAAATCCTCGTATTTGAAACGCACGACGCCCCACCGAGTAGGCGTGAACATCGGACCGAGCGCGATTCGAAATCCACCAGCCTCCGCGTCGTACCGAGACAACTCGCCGAACCAGACAAAGGCGATGAGCTGCCTCAAGGCGGGATTGCCTGCACGCTTCGCATCGCGCTCCCGGTTCAGCGTGAACAATCGCTCGTCTAGCGCAGGGTCGTGATGGCCATGGCCGTAGACCAGGCCCCAGTCCGGCGGGTTTCTATCCAGTGCATCAAGAAACTGTTCAATTGAGTGAGGATCGATCAGGATATGGCAGCCCGGCGGCAGGATGGTATGAAGATCCTTGCGCGCAATCGTCAGGAGAGGTCTCGTACCGATGGCGTCTCCAGCCCATCCTTCTCCAACCGATCCTACGGTCAGGAACAGAGCGGCGATGACCCAGCGAGCCCACATGGGATGAGATCACTCCGTGGCGGCGACAGCGGCTTGCTCAAAACTCGCGCGGAGGTCAGCGACTGCCTGCTGCTCACCCGTCAGCACTCCACATTCGATCAGGATTGCCAGACGAGGATTTGGATCGATACGGCGCAAGGCGTGGCTGGTGAGTCCACCAGACTCGATAACCTTTTGATAGGTACCCATCCATGCGCCGGTCACGGCACGCAGTCCGGCATCGGTGGGTTTCATCCGGCCAAGCTTCACCTGTTCAAGCAATTTGGTGAGCGGGTCGGACTGGGAGATGGTGGCAATCGCGCGCTGCAGAGCCTGGTCGCCGGACTCCATGATCAATTCGTGGAACAGGAGCCGGGACCACGCGGGTCTCCGCAACTTCCGCAGGACCCGTCCCCTTTGCCTGACAGCACCCAGCCATCCGTGCCACCAACCCCAAACTTAGAGAATTGTTTCTCCAGCTTCGTAGTCCGGCACTTCGGACAGGCGGCTTGCGTCGAACCGTGAACCAGCAGCTCGAATTGATGATTGCATTCCCCACAGACATATTCGAAGATAGGCATGAATTGTACTCCTTGTTCTGAGGGGTATTATAAGGTCGAGCCGGCCACTTCGCAATCTGCCAGGAGCTGTATGTACCAAGAAGAAAAAGCCTTTACCCTTCGATTCAGCCTGGAGGCCTCGTTTCCCGACGACTATGAGGGCGATGAGGAGCACCAGGCCTGGGTGCAAGAGTGGGAAGCGCGAATCAAACCGGACCTGCTCAAGGCGCTCTTCGAATCGTTGCGTCAGCACCAGTTCTGGCAGACGCACGTGCGCAATCGAGGGAAATCCCCTGCCGATGAAATTGAAATCGTCCTCGCACGGGACTTCTCCAAACCTCAAGGATTCAGCCTGTTGTCATGACGCCTCCTCCCCTCGGTCTGTACCTCCACATCCCCTTCTGTCGGCAGCGATGCGACTTTTGCGCCTTTTACCTTGAAATCCATCGTGAGGACCGCGCACAAGCCTTTGTCCGATCCCTCATCCATGAGATCGGACTGTCGGCGCAGCAACACGTGGCTGCAGGCCGTCCCATCCAGTCCGTCTATGTTGGGGGCGGTACACCAACAGTGCTCACCGCGACTCAGCTTATTGCGATCCTTTCCGAGATTCGCATGCATCTCGCCCTCGCCTCAGACTGTGAAATCACCGTTGAAGCGCATCCCTCCGCGATCTCCGAGCAGGATCTCGTACAATTGCTTCAAGCCGGCGTCACCCGCATGAGTTTCGGCGCGGAATCGATGGAGGATGGCGACCTTGCTCGGATCGGACGGCCCGGTACTGTCCATGAGACCGTCGTCGCGGTGGCTCAGGCCAGAGCCGCAGGATTCACGAACATCAATCTCGACTTGATGTACGGGCTCCCAGGCCAAAGCCTGGAGGGCTGGCAGCGGACGCTCGTCCACTGCCTTACGCTGGAACCCACACATCTGTCCTGCTATGCCCTCACGGTCGAAGAGGATACGCGGCTCGCTTCCAACATCCAGCGCCGACGGAGTCCAGCTCCAAATGAAGGTCTTCAGATTGAGATGGACGAGGCCGCACAACGGATGCTCCGCGACGCTGGTTATGAACGGTATGAAGTGTCGAACTATGCCAAACCTGGATATGCTTGCCGGCACAATCTGCTCTATTGGACCAATGGCGAATACCTTGGATTGGGCCCGAGCGCACAGTCCTATCTGGACGGAACAAGATTTGGCAACGCCGCCGACCTCGCGGCCTACGACACATCGCTCGCGGCAAACCGTCTCCCTATTGAAGATCGCACCAGGCTTTCGGAGGAGGAGCAACTCCGCGACGCCGTGATTTTTGGCTTACGACTCATTCAAGGGATTCCCACACACCGTCTTCATCAGCATGCCACAAACTATGGGCATACGGCCATCACCGCACAGTTACTCGCGCAACAGTTGATCGAAGAAGACGGTGAGCGCACCAGACTATCGGCACGAGGCCGCCTGCAGGCCGACACCATCGCCGGCCAGTTGTACTAAAAGGCCGTGAAAGCTCTGGTTTGTTTGGTTCAGATCCTGGTTTACTCTGAGTTTATGTCTCGGCCCTTCACTCGCTGCGGCTTGCTGGACCAATATTAACAGCCTGACAAACTAAATAAACCTACTCTCGACTTTCGACACCTGCTGCTCCATTGACTTTGTCCTTGGGTCAGGTGGAAACTAAACGTAGATCACAGCGGAGCTGCCATGCCCGTTAATATGGATCCTGCCAAGAAGCGAAAAAGACGGCAGTCGCCACAAGAGGCAGATTCGTCTCCGTCCGAGAAGAAACCGACTGTGCCGACACAAGCGACTCAGTTCGGCGACGAGACGGAAGAGGATCGGGTGAAGGCGCTGGCGGATGCGGAGCAGAAGAATCTATGGGAGGCCACGGAAGTCATCGACATGGATAAAGTCTGAACTGCAGGATGCTCAAAAAGGCCGTCCAGCAAGGCCGCAGCCGAGTGAAGGCCCGGAGGCGTACGCCTCTATGGGCGTATCGTTGAGGATCTTTCGATGCGAGAACGAAGCTCGGGAAAAGCGCGTCTCAGGCGCGCAGGGGTTGGGCGGGTGAGAAAACCGGCTTTTTCAGCATCCTGCTAGGCCGGCAGAAAGAAAAAGGCGATCGCCAGCATCAGGTACACTCCGACCAACATCACACCTTCCATCCAGTTCGATTCTCCGTCCATCGCCACGAATCCCACAATCAGGACCGAGGTCGTCACCGCAGCGACTTCGAAGGGTGTGAAGATCAGATCCAACGGTGTCCCGAAGAGATAACTGGCAAAGACAAGCAATGGTGCAACGAGCAAAGCAATCTGCAGACTTGACCCCACGCAAATTCCAAAGGTCAAGTCCATTTTGTTCTTGACCGCCACCATCACCGCCGTGGAATGTTCGGCCGCATTCCCCACAAGTGCGACAAGAATGACGCCGACGAAGACTTGCGTGAGCCCAAGCTGATGCGTAGCCGCCTCCAGCGCTCCCACCAACATCTCGCTCATCAGAGCCACGAGACAGGCCACAACGGCGAGCACCGTGATCGAGGCGCCACGCGTCCAGGGTTGTTCGCCAAGGTCAGAGGCGTCATGGGCCTCTCCGGCGAACAGATGGCGATGAGTCTTCAAGGTAAACAACAGGCTTGCGATATAAATGGCGAATAATACGAATGATATTGTGAGACTCAACTCTCGTTCAATCACGACGCCACGATCGGCGGCGGTGAGATGAAAGAGAGCGGGAATGATGAGCCCCACAGCAGCCAAGAGCAGGAGACTGGCGCCCATTCCAGCAGCGGTCTGATTAAACTTCTGCCGCTCGTACTTCATCCCGCCGGCAAACAAGGAGACCCCGAGTACGAGTAAGATGTTGCCGATAATCGAGCCGGTGAGCGAGGCTTTGACGACATCGTGAAGCCCCTCGCGCAGAGCCACAAGTGCAATAATCAATTCCGCGGCATTGCCAAGCGAGGCATTGAGCAGCGCACCAATGCCGGCTCCGACATGGGTCGTCAAATGCTCGGTGGCTCGCCCCAACAGGCCCGCTAGCGGGATAATGGCAAGTCCAGCCGACACAAAGACCAACAGTGGATCGGCTCGAAGGACTTCGAGCGCGATAGTCACAGGGACAAAGATGAGCAGGAAATCAAGCCACGACGTGAAGAGATATCGCACGCGCAAACCCTAGCATGACCATGAAACTTTGTCGATGAATCGACACCGAGCACCCCACGCACTGTTCTACCCCTTTCATCTATGCCACCCAGGTACTCTGGAACGGCTCCTGACGCGCTTCGCCACCGTCCATTTTCACGACTTCATGGCGCTGCAATTGACCCCCATGTCCGGGATAACGGCGTTCCAAGACCGGATGGGCATGAGCTTCCCGGACCTCATCAAGTCCGGACGCCTCGTGCAAGGCTATGACGTAAGTGGACCACTTCCCCCTGCTGTGGCAGTCGCCATCGATCGCGACCTTCACGATCCTCTTTGGCGCGCGCGCTTTCACACCGCGCTTCGCCGGGACCGGCGTCTCCAACGTGGACTATTCGAGCCGTCCCACAGTCTTCGTATCAGCGACAGTCTCGTGCCAGGCCCCGCCGCACTCTTGCGCCTCATGGACGACTCGTTCAGACAGCAAGCCTATGATCTCGGTCGGGTGAGAGAACTATCGAAGAAGAGCGTCACCCTTGAAGAGGGGTACCTCTATGAATATGGGCTCGCCCTCGTGAAGACATCCGCCTCACTCGTCTATACGCAAACCCTGGCGCTGGCACACCAGCTTCAACCAGTCACCGACTCCCCCGCTCATTTCGCGCTCTATGAGCAATCCTGTGTCCGCGAGAATTGGCTGAGAACCAACCACCTGCTCATCCGGGTAGGCTATTAAAAGTCACAACCAAGTCTGTTAGAATTCGTCCCCATGGCAGGCACCAAAACCCCAACCCCCTTCGCCCCCCCTGTCCCGACAGAGATCACCAGCATCGACACAGGTGCTGGGGTCGATGCGCGTGTAATCGTGTTCAACTGCGAGTGTCATACCTATGAGCAAGTCATTGCGCTATTTTGCCAATACATTCCAGGCATGAACTCCACGAAAGCCTTTGAGCTCGCATGGAAGATCGACCATGAGGGGGAAGCCATCGTATTCGCAGGTACGCTGACAGAAGCGGAAGAGATCGCCGCGAAACTGGGGGGAGGGGGACTACGAGTGGCTGTACAATAATCGCAGCCTTGCTACTTCTTGTGTTTCTTTCTAGCTGCTTTGGCTCGTCGAGATTTTGATTTTGCCTTTGACTTACCTTTTGACTTCGAGATGGCAGGACGCGATTTGGCTTTCGCAGGTGCAAGTTTTGCCGCTGACTTCGCATGTCTGCGCTTCGCAGGCGCGGGTTTCACCGGTGCAGTCTTCTTGCCATGACTCCCCTGCCCACCCTTCACTGGTTTCCCTTCCGCGAGCTGAGCCTGGAGTTTGTGTGTCGCGGATGTCTTATTCATTTTCGTCACCATATCGCCACTGTAGATCCGCACTTGATAGAGTTCTAAGAGCTTACCGATGGCCTTCTGATCGCCTTTCTTTGCTGCATTCAGCAACCGGCGGCGATGGTTCATCTCTTCTTCTTCGGTATGGGAAGCAGCCCGTCGTTCCATGTCCGTCCTTTCTATACTAGGTGCAGCAATGCGCCGCGCAGTATAGCGGAATTTGCGCAAATGCACCAGATGCCTTGCACAGGCTTGGTACCACTTGAGGCTGTTTTCATCCGGGGGTTATAATCCCCCTCACATTATTCTTAGAAGGAGACCATCAATGGAACAACAGAAACAGGAGCAGCCCACCGTCGCCGACGATCCAAAGGCCCGCGAGTTGCTTCGGCAAGCGTTCGAAAAGACCGCGCGGTGGCAGAAAGACTTTAAGGGGTTCACTGCCGACCTGACAGTGAATGTGAACGGGAAGGAAACCAGCGGACCCGTCATGGTGAAAGGCCCTCGTGAAGTATCGGTCCAACTGGGAGAGGCCGACGTGCAGAAATGGGCACAGGAACAGCTCGGTATGATCGCGGTGCACCGTGGCCCGAGAAGCTTCGAAGAATCGGACGGCAAGTACTCATTGACGATGGAAGAAGATGGGCACCCGTTCGGCACAAAACTTATCATCCACGGGTCGAACTCGTTTTATCGCCTCAAAGACAATCGCATCACCCAGATCAATCGCAAGATGGCGCACCCAGGCATGACTCCCATTGCCTTTACGATTAACGTGGAAGAGAGCGCAGTGACCCAAGACCAGAAGAATCTGACGACGAAGTACAGCGTGTACTACTATTCACTCACCGACGGGAAACTGACCAACGTGGAAAGCTTGACCGACACCTACGTGCGCGTCGGATCGTCGGATCTGCCGGCCACCCGCCGAATCATTACATACGAAAACGGCGAAGTGATCGTGAAGAACTTGACGTTCACGAATCACAAGTTACTATGACAAGGGAGATGCGTTGGTCTTGGTTAACCAAACAAGCGAGACAAATCAAATAACGGTCTTCTTCTGGTGGTAGGTTTTTCAACATTCTGCTATGGATCTACGGATATCATTCCCCCGGAGCATGCGAGTCAAGCTAGAAGGTTATGTCCATCTGGCGCGAATGATCGATAAATGCCGCGCCGTGCTGGCCGGCACTGAAGGCGAATACATCTACCCCTGCCCCATGGATCACCGGCTCATGGAGTTCGCAGGCATCACGGCCGATCAGTTCACCGCAGCCGTCAAACCCAATCCATCAGACGAAGCAGTGGCAAAATGGTTCACACGGAAGGCAAAGGCGTATCCTCCAACCGAGTTGGAAGCATGGAACCGAATGATGCTGAATCGCGGACCAAGCACGCCGGAGAAGCAGGAATACTTCAACAAGCTCAGAGACGCAGTCGATCCCTCCCGCACCGACCTCACCAGCTGGGCAGACCTCCAAGATTTAGAAGAAGGCCGGACAGTTCCACGCCGATACGTAACCCACGCCAACACTTTCGGGGGCTCATTCAAAAAATCAGCGATGACGGGGCAAGCGAGGCCTGAACTCTTCACCTGCACCTGCGTTCAGCGAGGCGGCTGGTGTGGTCTCCCACTGCGCTCAGCTTTCTCACCCACCCACCCACTGGCAGATATTTTTCACCCGCCCTACCCTCCGATTGCTTCGCAATCATTTCCCGGGACGTGCCATTAGCCCAGGCGAGGGTCTTCCGATTTCTAAAGCTTCTCCTGGAGGGAGTGGCGAGGCTGCCCTTACTGCGCGCATCGAACGAGCACCGTCTCACCGTGCGCGTTCTGCGAGCACGAAGGGCACCTGGCCGCTCCCTCCCGTCCTTCCTCGACCGCGCGTTGCGCGAGCACAGAAGATCGATCAGCCTCCATCCCACTCACCCATTCTTCAAGAGGGATTCGGCGCCATGAACACTATTACTTTGAGACGCTGGCCTGTGTGATTCTTCACGCCATGCTCTTCCCCGGCCGGCGCCATGGTCCCCTGCCCTGGACCAAGCACCTGTTTCTCTGAGCCGACCTGGAACGTGCCCTGCCCTTCAAGCACGAGATAGACTTTATCTTGCTCGCTGTGGCTATGCCCCTTCTGTTCCTGCCCTGGCTCGAAGCAGTAGATGTCGCAGAAAAATCGTGGCGTCTGAAACATATTATTCTTCTTCATCTTCTCACTGCTAAACTGCTGATAATCTGAGAGGTTCACCACGTTCATTCGCCAGCTCCTTCAGAAAGGTTGTGGAGGCGTTCGATGACGCTCAAGCGTCGCCAGAATGGAATCGACCGAGATCACATGATGCGAGAGCCCCAAGTCCTTGGCCGGAAGTCCCATCGCCAGTCCAAGTAACTGTGGCACATGCAAGATCGGTAAGTGGAGATCGCGATTCACCGCACGACCAGCCCGATCCTGATAAATATCCAGACTCATATGACAGAGAGGACAAGGCGTCACCATAAAGTCCGCCCCCTGCTCCTTGGCCTCTTTCATGTGCGTCCCTGCCATGGCCACGGCAATGGCTTCCTTTTCGAGGATGATGGGAAACCCACAGCATTTGGTTCTTCCGGCATAGGCCACCGGTTCGCCACCGACAGCCTTGATGACGCGCTCGAGGGATTGGGGATTCTCAGGATCGTCAAACCCCAGATCCCACGACGGACGCAGGATGTAGCAACCGTAAAACGGGGCGATGCGGAAGTCTCGCATCGGCACGGAGACCAGGGCGCCCAGGCGAGCCAGCCCGATGTCTCGCACCACAATCCACAACAGATGTTTGACTTGGACATGACCGTGGTAGGCCAACCCTTCTGGTGCCAGGAGCGCATTGATGCGATCCAGATTCCCTGCCTCCGACTTCAATCGTCTATTGGCTGCACTCATTACACCCTGGCAAGTTCCGCAGATCGTCATGACATCCAGTCCGAGCGCCTCGGCTTGCGCAAACGTCCTGGCGTTAAGCGCCAGCGCCATATCGGGATTCGCTTCCGTCACAACTCCGGCGCCGCAACAGGCCGCGGCCGTGAGTTCGACGACCTCGATCCCCAATTGGCCGATGATCGCCCTCGTCGATTGATAGAGTTCCGGCGTCGCCCCTTGGGCCGCACAACCGGGGTAGAGGGCATATTTCATTGGTCTACCGTGACGGGAGATAAGACCGGGCCCGTGTGAGAGAATCACGAAGATCGTCCATCATAGCTTCCGTTTTCGATTTCGCCTGCTCCCAGGAAGACGCCGTTGCGGAATGAATGTCCTGCGCTTTTTTATTGGCCAGGTCAATTTTCTTTTCTAATTCCACGATCGCATTCTGGAGATCCGCTCTTGCTTTCCCCGACGTATGCTTGACTTGTTCACGGAGGTGTCTGAGGCGCACTTTCATCTCATCCAGTTCTGTTTGAACCTTCCGCTGAAACGCGTCTTTTTGCTGAATCGTATAGTCCTTGGTGGCTGTCATCGCCTCCTGTGTTTCCCGGATCACCTTGTCACCCGTCACCGGTTTATCTGACGCTCCAGCCGCGACGACGACGGGTATAGTGAGCAACCCTATTCCCACGATCCCCCACAATCCTCTGACATAATTCTTCATAACAATCGTCATCCACCCAGTCGACACGCACGTACCTTTCAAGTATAACTTCCGCCTTTCGGAAAGTCACCGTGCATGGACCGCGACGCGCGAACGCGAGAACCGGCAGGTTGCTCTGGTGTGTTTGGTTTGTCTCGTGTATCTGGTTGAGCCAGACTCACCTAAGTCTAGCCCGGATTATTCACGAATCCCGTCGCGAGGCGTTCAAAACCGAAGCCAACCGGGGCTTTTCGCAAACGAGGCCGACACACAGCGTACATGCGAAATGGCTGCGGAGGGACTGCGCGAGGAACGCAACGCGCTAGGCGCTGCCTTCTTTTTGCTGTTGCGCTTGCTCGTAGGGCTCCATTTCTATCTGCTTCACGGTGTGCTGGAGGCGGGCCCATTCTTCCGGAACCATCGTCTCAAACTCAAGGCCGAATTGCCGCCCTCGGCTCCACCGAACTAACGCTTGCTGAATCTGAATTGGGGGTTCGTGCTCTATCGTCGCGATCCGAACCTCCAGAGAGGCTCCTGGCTGAACGTCGGTGGGACTTTCGATGCGACAACCCCTGATGGAGAGATCGACGACGCTGCCCTCTCCGCCGACCATGGCGATGGAAGAAAACGAACTGCGAAATTGGACGTGAAACCGGAGGTTCTTCCGTTGCTCCATCATCCATCGCGCCTCGCAGATCGGTATACTGCTACCCCTTTATATTCCCGATCGGGCGCAATTCCAACACCTTTTTTGTAATTCCCGCACGATCGACCGATTCTACGACTTCAGATATATTTTTGTAGGCCAGGCCGGCCTCCTCCGCGAGGCCCGACATCGACACGGCCTTGACCAAAATGCCTCGCTGTTTCATCTGCTGCTGCAGCTGCTCGCCGCGAACCGTTCTCTTCGCTTGAGCGCGGGACATCGTTCTCCCAGACCCGTGCATCGTCGACCCGAACGTGTCGCGCACCGCGTGATCTGTCCCCACCAACAAGTATGAGCCGGTCTCCATCGAGCCGCCACAGATGACCGGCTGGCCTGTCTGTCGAAACGTTTCTGGTAGCTCCGGACTCCCCGGCCCAAACGCCCTGGTCGCTCCTTTGCGATGCACCACCAACTCCCCTTCTGCATACCGTTCTACCTTGGCGATGTTATGCGCCACGTCATACACCAACTCCATCCCCAATGCCTCGGCGGACTGACCGAAGACCGTTGCGAAGGCTTCGCGAATCTGATGCGTGATGACTTGGCGATTGGCAAAGGCCGTGTTCGCGGCACAATTCATGGCGGAAAAATAATCCTGCCCCTCGGGAGATCGAAACGGCGCACAGGCCAACTGCTGATCCTTCACAGTGATGCCATAGCGGCGCATGGTCTTTTCAAACACCTTGAGATAGTCGCTCGCCACCTGATGGCCGAACCCACGCGAGCCGCAATGTACCATCACGACGATCTGTTCGTGGCCGGTGATGCCGAACGCCGCTGCCGAGACCGGATCGAATATCCGCTCGTTCGAGACGACCTGGACTTCAAGATAGTGATTGCCCGAACCCAAGGTCCCCAACTGGTTGATGCCACGTTGGATCGCGTGGTCGGTCACGACCGACGGATCGGCTCCCTCGATGCAGCCCCCTTCTTCCATGCGGACGAGATCCCGATGCCACCCGTATCCCTGCTCCACACACCACCTGGCCCCATGGGTCATCACCCGACGAAATTCCTCCCCCGAGAGCCGAACGAATCCGCTCGCCCCGACTCCGGCCGGCACTTTCCGAAAGAGTTCGGTCATGAGCTTCTCTAGATATGGCTGCACGTCCGCCAGTGTTAAATCTGTTCGAATCAACCGCATGCCACAGTTGATATCGTAGCCCACACCGCCGGGAGAAATGACGCCGTCCTGCACGCCGAACGCCGCGACACCCCCGATCGGAAATCCATAGCCCCAATGTCCATCCGGCATACAGAGCGCATACCGACGAATGCCGGGCAGACAGGCGACATTGGTTACCTGATCGAAGACCCCGGAATCCATGGCCTGAAGAATCCCCCTGGTTGCATAAATCCTGGCCGGCACAAGCATGCCGGGTTTTTCAGACAGAGGGATTTCCCAAATCTCGTCCGTAATCCGATTGACCGTCATATCAGTGTTGAGATTCATGTCAGGGATGGTTTGTCTGGTTCATTTGGTCTATCTACGTTTATTTCGTTTGTCTCGTCTGTGACGCATCACCCATCACTTGTCATGTTCCATCATACGTCGAGCACCACGCGTACCTTCCAGCAACCGTCTGTCTGCGTGAGCTCGTATAGATGTTTCGTGACCCCTTTCACATCAGCGTGGAGTTCTTGCGCCTGCTGATCCACCGGCGCGCCGATCAGACGTGCGCGCAACAGCCAGATGTCGCCCTCCCGCGTCAGGGTGAGCGGCGCCTCTCGGAAGACCACACCTGCGGCGTCTTTCCAGTAGACCACCTCCGACAACCAATCGAACAACAGCGCCGACGGGTCCACTTCGAGCCGTTCAATCGCGCGCTCCCATCCTCCAGACACCGTGGCAGGGTTCGCCATGCTCTCAAGGAGGGCCTGCGTCGCGCCTCGAAACACCTCCTCGACCGACGCTCCTTCGGCTTCGAAGGCGATATCGGCCAGGGCAATATCTTCAAGAAAGCGAAACATCCAGGCCATGGACGTCAGGCTGGCGGCGTGGCACGTCGCGCTCGCCGGATGAGGGCCTGGAGGTGGCTTAGCCGAGGGAGCGCATGTCCGAAGGGATTGGGGATTTTTCCTTTGAGCAACATCTTGATGCCCAGAGGCAGGATACGCAAGAGGCCACGCGGCGCGAACCCCACCACTTTCAGCGGCATGATCGCTTCGTTCAAACGCCCTTGCTGCTCGACCAGATTGGTAAAGCCGAGGATGTGACGCGCGCCGCCGGTCTTCGTCAACCCTCGTTCGAGAGAGGCCCGCCGCAGCCGGACAATCGCCTCCATGGGTTTGACATCTTTCGGACAGACCTCCACGCAGAAGTTACAGCGCGTGCAGTCCCAGATCCCGTTCTCGTCTTGGAGAGCCGAAAGCCTGGCGCTTGTCGCCGAAGGAGACTCGCGTGGGTCGGAGAGGAAGCGATCGGCTTTCGCCAAGGCTGCAGGGCCGGCAAATCCCTTCGACACTTCATGCGTGGTGCAAGCCGCGACGCAGGCGCCGCACATGATGCAGGCATCCACATTGTGAAACTGCGAATCCTTTGGAAGGATCGTCAGCTGCGCCGTCGGCCCATAGCGTTGCTGCGGCTCGCGCGACGCGGTAAGCCACGGATGCACATCCAGCACTTTATTCCAGAACGACCCCATATCCACAACCAAGTCCTTGATCACCGGCAAGTTGCGGAGCGGCGTAACCGTGATGTGCCCATGTCGCTCAAGTTCTTTTCGAATGGACGTGCGGCAGGCCAGCTTCTCGCTGCCGTTGACCGTCATCGCACAGGAGCCGCAGATGGCGGAGCGGCAGGAATAGCGAAGTGCCAGACTCCCGTCGCACTCCTGCTTTATACGAATGAGGGCATCGAGGACGGTCATCCCGCGGCCGACATCGAGACGATACTCTTCCTCATGCGGTGCGCAATCGACTTCGGGATTGGATCGTTGAATCGTGAAGGTCAGGCGCATGGGCGACGTGCCGAGCCATGAGTGCGTGAGGACCGGGTATCGATGGGAAGGACTGTCTAGCAACTCACGCACTCAGATCTCACATCTTCGGTCAGTCCAACTCGAACGTCTTGGGAGAGTTCGTCAGATTGCGGCACCCGTCTTTCGTGACGAGCACCATGTCCTCGATGCGGACGGCACCGAGACCGGGATAGTAGAGGCCGGGCTCGATGGTGACGACGTGGCCTTCTTGGAGCAGTGACCCGGTGCGGCTGATGCGCGGCATTTCATGGATGTCGAGTCCGACCCCGTGTCCGGTGCCGTGAAAGTAGCCCTGCATGCGCCCGTTTACCAAGCCTGTCTTGTACCCGGCTTTTTCAAACCGAGCGCAGATACCTTGATGAATCCTCTTCCCGTCCGCCCCGTCTTTGACTTTTGTGATGGCCTCTTCCTGTGCATCCAAGACAGTCTGGTAAAGCCGCTTCAGCTCGGGACTCGGGCTCCCGCGTACCACGGTCCTGGACATGTCGGCGAAATACCGGTTGGTGGCCGAACGAGGAAACACGTCGAAGATAATGCTGCGGTGAGCCGGCAACGGCCCACTGCCTTCATTGTGTGGATCGCAGGCCTGCTCTCCCCCGGCAACGATGGTATGCTGGGCGACACAGTCGCACTCCATCAATTTTACATTGATCAGCTTCTTCACTCGCTCCGACGTCAGCGGTATCCCATCGAACCACAGGCGATCCTTATTGATCGAGGCCTGACGCAGCATGTCGTGGGCGGCCGCGACCGCCTGTTCGGTCGCGCCCTGGGCTGCTTCGATATAGCGGACTTCTTCAGCGGTTTTCACCACACGCTGTTCATAGAACGGGTCCCGCTTCGGTTGCAGCTGATACCCCAAGGACTGGAACTTGATGGCATGGCCAAAGGCAAAGTTCGTCGGGACCAGGATCTGCGTGATGCCGGCTTCCCGCAGAAGGATATGGACGACCTCGACCGTGCCTGGCTCGGCGATGCCTTGCGTCTTGGCTCGCCCTTCGACCTCCGAATACGAGAGCACCCGATCGACGGACGATTGGCTCTTCGCCCGATCCATTTCGAGATCGCTCATCACCAGAATCCGCTCCCCTTTAATTTCCAAATAGATAAAGGGGTCAGGCGCAATAAACTTTGTGGCGTAATACAGATTGGCGTCAGTCTCGCTGGCAGCGATAAAGACCGTAGCACGTTGAGATTGCGGCGTGGATGAGGCCATAGTGAATGCAGGTCGGAATCTAGCACGGGGGGGGAGGTCGGTCAAGGCGCGGATGGAACCGGTTCAGGCGTGGGTATGGTGTCCTTGTCGGCAGCTTTCTCCTCATCAGGCGTCATCAGATCAATCGGCAGCATGACCGTGTTCTTCAAGATGTCGAAGGCAAGGTGCGCCAGGCCCGTCACCCCGGTGGCTAACGACTTCATCGGCAGATACGTCACCTCCGGATCCTCGATTGACCCTTTGACGGAGAACAGCGCAGTGGCAACGCCTTTGCGATCACCGACAAAGATCCGTCCGAAGAGTGGAATCGTTTTCAGGAATTGCGAGTATGACCCGAACGGGCTGACGGCCCAGACCATGTCGATTTGATCCGTCGGCAGATCATAGTTGCCGGCAGCGGTAATCTTGACGATCGGGCTATCGATGATCAGGTTCTCGGTCTCGAAGAGCCCGTTCCGCGCGAGAACTGTCGCCGAAATTTTGTTATAGGGCAACCCGTCTTTCTCCAAATCCACCTTCCCTTGGAGCACGGCCGGGAGATTCAAAATGCTGATGATTTTCCAGGTCACCCGTTCCGGCGATTTGAAGATGCGTCCGTTTTCAAGCAGGACATCCGCCTTGCCGTTCAACGTGGGATACAGCCCGTGCGGGTTCTTCCCATGGCCGCGGATCGTCCCCGTCACTCGAGCTTCACCTGTGATTCCGCCACCTTTCTCTCCCGCCAGTTTCAGCACATCTTCCACCAACAGGCCCGTCGCCCGAACCGAGAGCTCAGCGTCGGCTGGCTCCTTGCGCGGCAGTTGCACCACGATACGGCCGGCAACTTCTCCATTGGTCGATTGGCCGGACACACGATCCAGATCGATCACGCCGTCTTGAATCATGATGCGGGCGGAGAGGCTCCCAAATTTGAGATGTTTGTAATGGCCGCGCGCCATCGACGCGGTTGCCTGGACCTTGCTGGTGGCTGCTAGGGTTTCCAGAAATTCTCGGATCGGCGACCGTTGGCCTTTCGGGATGAGGAGGTCAAGATCCATCTGATTGGACTCGATCTTGGCGGTAATCGTGGGTTTCGCCGCCCAGTTGCGGATCGTCCCTTCCAGTGCGACGTCGCTGTCGAGCAGGCGAAACGACAACCGCTTGATCTCCGCGCCGTTCTTCACGAATTGGACCCGCAGATACAGATCCTGGATGGGTCCCTCGGCTCCCCTTGGCGTTCATCAGACCGTTGGTCAACGCGAGCCACCCGGTGGTCCTCCAGGCTTTCCAATCGAGACCCTTCCCCTTCATGTCGAGCGACAATTCGATATTCCCCGCCTCAAACCCTCCCTTGGCAATCCATTCCGGCACGCGGGACAATGACAGCGTGCCGGTCGAAAGCGCCGCGTCGATGGAGAATCGTTCACCCAGTTGAATCTTGCCTTTGACCGGCAGTCGGATCGGCGGCACGCTCAGCTCAAGCCGATCGAGCAAGACGCCGGAGGCCTGTGGAATCATACCTTCGAATTCCACCGTCGCCTGGGCGCCGATCGGTTTTTCGACCAGACCGGGAAGCGTCACTTTCGATTCGGTCAGGACGACCTCACCCCGTATGTGCGGCGACAGGGTCGGCCCGGTCAACACCACGGCGCCGTTGACCAAACCATCGATCATCCCGGCTGGAATAGCTTTCGAGGGCAGCAACTTGGCCATATGGTCCGCATCGCCATTGACTCGAATCAGGAAATCCTGAAAGGTGCTGCCACTGCCCCCCGTGATGCCCCCACTGATCTGCAAGGCCAGATCGCCAAAATGTCCCGTCACCTGATCGAACAGAGTCCCGCCATCCGACAGCACGAACCGGCCCTGCAGCGCCGTCAGCCGCTCAGGCAACGACGGATGGGTCAGACTGACACGCTGAACGAGTAATCTCTCCCCCGGCAAAGGTGACGCCACCAGGCTGATTGAGCGGGCCGACCATACGAAACGTGGGAGCGGCATTGCCTTCGACCTCACGCGAAGCGGCCAACACACGCGACAGCTGTTCCGACTTGACGGTCTTCGCGAGAAACTGCAACAGGTCTGCGGCGGTCATCGTCCCGGTAATATCCCATTTCGAGCCAGGGCCCCGCCTCCAAAAATGAGACGAGCGCCTTGCTCTCATTCATATGGATCGTGCCATAGAGTCCGCTCAGATTCGACACCCTGAGACGGCCGGCTTCAACCGACACCACCGCGGCCAAATCCTTGGCAGGGACATGACTGCCTCCGATCAGGGCTTGCCCCTGTTTCACGCGAAACTCCCCCGTCAACGACAGCTGCGACCCCGCCACCGACGATCCCGTGACGGTCGCCGAGACAACCTCCAACATCCCGTCGATCTCCCGGTCCTGAATGATCGCCGGCAGCCGCGGATGCACCCACTCGGCCGGCACGGTCGTAAGCAACTGGCTCAATTGGATCGGGGGTGCCGCAAAAGTGAACGCAAACGTGGGCTGAGGCGTCAGCAGACCGGAGAGGCTCGCTTGGCCTGTGAGCCTCAGCTGTTCGAGACTCGCGGACAAATCGGACAAGACCACATCATAGCCCGCGACACCAGGCACAGCCCGAACATGACTGTGCATATTGACGGCGCCTTGCAAGTGCTCCGGAACCGGGCGCGGCCCGAAGAAGTCCGCCACCTCTCGAAGATTCAGATTGGCCGCTTCGAGTGTGCCATCGAATTGGAGTGTGGCCTGCGAAGCAGAGGAATCGTCGATCGCCAACGTCGGCCGCTGAGCGGTGCTGATCGTTCCTGCCAGGGAGATGGTAGAGAGGCCTTTGCCGCCTGCATGACCGGCAGAGACGTGCAAATCCGCCTGTCCCCGCTCCGCTCTGATGACCAGCGACGCCTCCACCGACTCCAATGTCATCAATCGAGTCCCGTCAGGGCGTGCCGTCGTCGATGATGATCAGCTTCCCGTTTATCAACGTCGCTTCACGGATGCGGAAAATCCGGCTGATCGTCTGCACGGCATCCTGATCGGCTGAGCCCCCATGGACGACCTGATCGAGGAGATTCCAATGCCCGCCGCGATTGCGCCTAAGCGTTAAGGTGGGTTCTTCGATGAGCAACCGCTTCCCCACCACCTGCTTGCGCAACAACGGGAGAAACCGCAAAACCAAATCCAGCTTCTTGGCCGATAACAAGACGTCATCGGAATTCAGATCGTGAATCGCGACCTGCGTCAGTTCCAATCGGATGCGAGGGAACAGGACCAACTTGATGCGATGGACGTCAACCTTGCGTCCGATACTCTGTTCCAGCTGCTGGAGGAAAAAATCCTTGAGATAATCGTCACCAGTCAAGTAGGGCGAGAAAATGAAAAAGGATCCACCGCCGACCAGCAGAATGACAATCAGGGCGACAACAACACGAGTTCGGACCACTCCTGCTCCCTGGATCGATCATCCTCGGTGGGTAAGCCGCATCGTTTCTGCGGATGCGTCATCTTACCGAATCACCTGCATGAAATCTACTAAGTCTCTGTCTTGACAGGGAATTCTCTGCTTCTCACGTTCAACAATCAGCAGGATATGGAAATCGTCCGCATACGGACGACAGGCACGACATGCGGGACTGGCAGGATGCTCAAACTGGTTTGTTTTGTTTATCTGGTTCATCTGGTCTGTCTGGTTCAACCAAACAAACGGGACAAACCAAATAAATCAAATAACGGTCTTCTTACGCTGGCGGGCTTTATCAGCGTCCAGCTAAAGACGCGATAAGGCAGGGACGGTTTTCGTAAGATCAATCACGAGTTCGTCATCGGTGTTGGCCAACAACGTATCCCAAAGGCTGTGCCGTTTTGTTATGGTTGCCTCACCTGGATCGAAGAACAAGGAAAATCCCTTGGCGGCAGTCGGTCGCATAGGATAGCGCCGATCGTAGATCATTCCATAGGTTGGAATGCCATAGACGATCTGCCAATTCCCCAAAATGAAATGCAGTTCAGAGCCATGGATGTATAATCCGCCCGTGGTGATGACTCGCTTGACGGACGTTTGCGGTTGACTGAGGTAAAACGTCACGCGTTCGTCCAGTCGGGCGAGGGCAAAGGCCTCCGCGATCTGCTGAGACATGAGGGCGAGTTCCTCAGGACGAAACGCCGGCGTCAGCGGTGCCTCGCCCTGCAGCCATTTCTGTAACCAGATCCGATGTTCTTTGACCGAGATGCTGCCGAGAATACGAGCAACGTCCTCGGCACGCATCGCTTTCGGATGCGCATGCGCGCTGGGAGGCCACTCCGGCAGGACGGCATCATCCACTTCCAGTCGAACATAGTTCACCGGATCTTCGTAGACCGCGCGATAAGGCACCATAGGAATGGCGCACGCGGAAAGGAAAAGCAGTGCTGAGAGTTGAGTGCTGAGTGCTGAGTAGGAACGCAACCTCTGAACCCACGATCTGTTATTTTCTCTTTTTTTGTACTCAGCACTCATTGCTCAGCACTCAGCACTTCAATCCGTAATCGTGACTGTCATCTCCACACGCTCCAGCGGATTGTCCCGGCCGTCCCGCTTCATGTTCACCACCTTGTCCGCCACGTCCATCCCGCTGACCACTTCACCGAATGCCGTGTACTGCCAATCGAGAAAATTCGCGTCCGCGACGCAGATGAAAAACTGCGAACCGGCGCTGTCCGGGTCGTTCGAGCGCGCCATGGAGAGCACCCCGCGCTTGTGGGGCTTGCTATTGAACTCGGCCTTGACCTTGTGCCCCGGTCCGCCCATGCCATGCGCCGCACGGTCAGGATTCTTGCTGTTGGGATCGCCACCCTGGATCATAAAGCCGGGGATGACCCGATGAAAGGTCGTGCCGTTATAGAAGCCTTCTTGGGCCAACTTCGTAAAGTTCTTCACGTGACCTGGCGCCACATCATGAAACAATCGCAACACAATCTCGCCCAGCTGCGTCCCCTTGCTGCTGACGGAAATGGTGGCTCGTGTTTTCTCTGTAGGCTCTGACATCGTCCTCTACCCTTTCTTAGTTAGCGAAAACGGAAGGGTGCCGGAGCCTCCCCTCCCTCAAGGCCCTGATTAATGGGATTCCACGTTTGTCCGTCGTCGTCGCTTCGGAATGCCCCGTCGCTCGTACCCGCATAGAGCACTCCGGCGCCGGACTCGATCAAGACTTGGATGGCCATACTCGTCAACCCCTTATTGAGCGGTACCCACTGACGCCCCTTGTCGGTCGTTTTGAAAATGCCGTGCCCCGTCGCCACAAAAAGCCCCCGGCTGTTGAACAGAATCCCGCGAATCGAATCGTTCGGTAACGCCCGGCTGATGGGCCGCCAGGTTACGCCCCCATCGGCACTGCGAAAGACGCCTCCGTCGAACGTGCCGGCATAGATGCCACCCTCGGGATCGATCGTCAACACTCGAATAAAGTTCTCCGTCATGCCTTCATGATCTTTGAGTCCATTTTGCTGACGCACCCAGCCGGTCGATTGAGCCTTAAATCGCACGATACCTTTTCCAGAGGTTCCGGCAAACAGCGTCCCGTCGGACGAGAGGGCCAAGGCATGGACCAGGATGTCGTCGAGACCGGTGGTGACCACCGACCAGCTGTCGGCGGCGGCGAGTCGATAGACCCCGTCACCCGTGCCTGCGTACACCCCATCACCCACGGCAAGAAGGGCTTTGATTTCCAGGCGCTTGAGCCCGCTATTGATCGCCTGCCAGCTCTTCCCTCGATCGCGCGAACGAAAGACCCCGCCACGAAAGGTTCCGGCATAGATCGCGCCGTCTTTCCCCGTGGTGAGCGTCAGAATAAACGGATCGGTCACACCCTGGCCCGATTTCGTCCAGGTGGCGCCACGATCCTCGCTGCGAAATAGACCAAGGCCAAACGAGCCGGCATAGACCAGATCGTTCCCGACAGACGTGAGTGCCTGAATGCTCGTGGCCTGCTGACCGAAGGGATCGTATTGAAGCTGGCTCTCCCCATGGCCTGGGGCTTGCTGCGGGGATGGCGGAATCGGCGAGGGTGCCTGAGTGGCAGCCCCCAGCATCCCGCCTGCACTCCATATACTCAGCGCAAGGACCGTAGATATAACCTGAGCCAAAATCATCATCTATCCCGTTACCACCGCAGGATGCTCAAAAAGTCCGTTCAGCAAGGCCGCAGCGAGCAAAGAGGCTGAGTGCGTACGCTTCGGACGTTGAGCCTCTACGCGTATGCGAGAACGTCCGCTGGCGGACGTTTTCAGCATCCTGCTATCGGACCCGCTGCCCGGCCGGTCCTATCGGCAAATCCGGATCGAGCGGCAAGTTGACTTCGGTCGGGCCTCCCCGCCCAAAGATGCGTGCGCCAAGAATTCCGATCTCATACAGCACCATCAAGGGCACGGCCATCAAGAGCATGGTAAAGAGGGTCGCATCGGGCGTGACGATGGCCGACAGGATCAACGCGGCCATAATCGCGTGTTTCCGATACTTCACTAACACCTGGGCCGAGACCACCCCGACCCGCGCCAGGATGGTGAGTGCCAGCGGCAATTCAAACGCACAGCCGAATATCAGAAGAAATTTGACGTTGAAATCGATGTAGGTGCCGACGCTCAATTGCGGGGTGACATCGTGATCCATGCCGAAGCTGACGAAGAAATCGATGACCAGCGGGAGAATGACGAGATTGCAAAAGATCAAACCGAAGGCAAAGAGCGCTCCCGCCAGCGCAAACAGCGGAATACCCCAGCGTTGCTCCTTGGGAAGCAGCGCTGGTTCAATAAACTTCCAACACTGATAGAAGATGACCGGCAGACTCGCCAGGATCGCCGCCAGAAAGGAAACTTTGATCGAGGCGAATAAGGCTTCCGTCGGTCCGTAGAATACCAGCTGGTTGGGAAACGGACGATTCAACCATGCGATCATTTCTCCGGAAAAAGCAAAGGCCACCATCAGGGCCACCAGAATCGTAGCCCCGATGATGATCAGACGCTTCTTGACGGTCCGGATATGTGCGGCAAGGGGATTGAGAATCTGTGCCATGACTCCGGTCCCGGTTGCAGGTTGACGCCAGCCCCACAACGATGCTCCTCACTGTGGAGCGGCCTGCAGCTCGTGGTCTCGCCAGACACGAATCAGCTCGGCCATCTTGTCTTTCTTCGCCAACTTCTCTTTGTGCAAATCCTTCATGGTCAGCTCTTCGGCCGGAGTCAGTACGTGGCGCTTCTGCAATTGGATCAATTCAAGGTCCAGACGGTGGTGAGCCTCTTCCAGTTCACGGAATTCGAGACTGGATTGGCGCAGCCGTTCCGCAATCATCGCAATCATACTGTCTGTCAGCATGTCGCACCTCCTGGCTATGAGATTACTGCAGCGGCCTGATACGTCCTCCCTCGCAACCGACTTCGTGTGTTAATCGCTCCGGCTCCGACACAATCGGATCCAGTTCCATCAGCAACGCATCTTCTATGGGATTGGTATAGTACGTTGGCCGGGTCGTCACGTCGCGAAACCCAAGACTTCGGTAGAGTGCATGCGCAGCATGGTTCGAGGACCGCACTTCGAGCACGGCACGCTTCGCCGCTTGTGCCAGTCCCATCGCCAGGGCCTGTATGACCAAGGCCTTGGCGATACCCTTGTGCCGCATCGACTCGATGACCGCCAGGTTCATCAGCCGTACTTCCTCAAAGACGACCCAGAAACAGAGATACCCGATAATCGAGATGGAACCAACTTCGCCAAGCGGCGGCACCTGCTTTGCGACTAGAAAATGTGCAAAGGGATTGCCGCTCAGTTCCGCTTGCAACATTTTGCGCGTCCAGGGGGTCGAGAAGCAAGCTTCTTCGATCTGTAGAATGTCCGGCAGAGCCTCGATGGTCGCCGGCTCGATGATCCATCTGCCCATCACCAGTCCCTCCCTGGCAGGATGCTGAAAAGGGGCGGGGTGGCTGGAACGACCCCCTTGCTCGCGCAACGCGCGGCCTCAGAGGGATGGGAGGGGTAGCCTGGCCGTCCTCCTGCTCGCGGAGCGCGCACGATAAGAATGTGCTCGTTCGACGCGCGCAATCGAGGAGCGAGCCTTGGCCACTCCCCTAAAGGGAGGAATAGGGAATGGGAAGGCCCTCGCTCGGGATAAAGCGCGTCTCGGGTGAACGGCTGCGAAGCAGCCGGGGGTAGGTAGGTGAGAAGTCCGTGAGGGCTGGGTGGGTGGAATATGCGCGCAGTTGGGATCATCCCAGCCACCCCTAATAAAGTAATAGTTCGCTGCGGCCTTGCTTGGGACAACGCGCGTCCATGGGCGAAGAGGCTGTCTTGGCAGACTCAGGGCGGGCGGGTGAAATAACCGCCGGGGTTGGGCGGGTGAGAAGGCCGGCCTTTTTGAGCATCCTGCGGAATACCCCCTCGTTATTCAAAGGCCTGGCCACGTTGTCATGCCCCATCTCGTGTTCCGCCCTTGCTTTTTCCTCGCACCGCCCGCATGTGACCAGACGGAATCCGTGACGCAGCCACACGCGCGCTCACTTTTCTTGCTACCCGTTTCTGACGCAGGGCCACCGGCGACAGGCCTCCGGACTCTTCGTACTTCAGTTCTGCAGAGGTCCGTTGCACATACAGCGGACTGATGCCGGTTCCTGCATACTCACCTCGTCGGAGCCGCTCAATCCCTGCCGATCCGATCGAGACGGCCGAAGGTTTCATTGCAGAGTCCGGCGCCTCGACAACCCTGGCGGAGGGAGAAATCGATGCACGGATGGCTGAGGCTTCGACTGTCCAACCTTCGCCATATACGAGAGCCGATCCTGGGAGACTACTCCCCAGCATCGTGGCTGTACCCACCTGTTCTGACATCACTCGCTCCAGCCGATCATCGCTGGTCCAGCGAAACAGCGCCCAGTAGAGTTCCCCACGCCGACTGTTGAGAATGGGACAGAGCAGCATCGAGGTTCCTCTGAGATTCCAGGCCATACCCTCCAGTGTCGGCACCACCGCCAAGGGAAGCTGACTGATCGTCCGGAACCCGAGGAGCGTTGCCAGGCCGACGCGAAGTCCCGTGAAAGACCCGGGACCGATCGACACGACAAGGCCGTCCAACTGTTTGAGTGTCAGACCAGTCTCACGAAACAACCGATCGATCGTAGGCAGCAACAGTTTGGCATGCGATCCAGCCGCCTCCTGGTCGTGACGGGCAAGCACGCGCGACCCATCAAGGATCGCCACACTCTGCCATGAGGTTGCGGTTTCAACGGCAAGGACTTTCATCGACCTACACGTGCCCTAGTTCGGATGCGTTAATCGGCTGATTCGGAACGATCTCGTGGAACGTCACCTGGACACTGCCCCGCCCTTTCCCGTCTTCCAAGGAGATCTTGAAGGGCCGCAGCAAGCGCACATCGCCAACTGCAGAACCACCATTGGCGTCCCCGATCGGACGAAAGTCTTCGTACTGAATCGTGGCCTCCACGTCGCCGGCATTCGAGAGCCGATCCTCTTTAACGACGAGCAACGTCCGCCGCTCGAACCAGAGTCGCCGCTGAATCGCCTGTACACCGTCCTGGGACGGACCCGATATGTCGAGCCGATATCGTTCACCGTCCTCCACAAGCTGCACAGTTTCATTCGTCGCAACCGCACTGGTACCGAGCACGCCACCCATCGCCCATACGCTCAATTGAAATGGCCGGGCCAACTTCCCCATCTCACTCATGTCGGACGGACTGCCAGAGAGCACACGTCCCATCGTCGGTAAACGCAACGTAAACTGATCCTTGGCCTGAACGAACTCGAAGAGCTCACTCCCGATGGCTGTAAAACCTCTCATCCGCATCGCATTGGGCCGTTGATAATAGACCGCGCCTTCGACACGCGTCGCGATGGGGATAATCCCTCCCCGCACCTTCGCGCTGAAGAGACCTTTCATCGTCTGGATCGCCGCTTCCCGCTGACTCAGCAGAGCCGTCAGCTCCTCCACCGTCGCCTGCTTGAGCCGGGCTTCCTCGCGCGGCACAAACAGCGAACAACCAGATAAGAGGGTAAGGGCCAGTACAGTCACGGCAATGGTACTAACAAAAGAACGCCCCAAGTTCCCTCTTCTCCCCCCACCCAACACAGTAAAAGGGACCGGTGGATGGGCCTCCACTGCGCGCGTCCTGGACAAGAGGAGCACTACCCTGCAGGGTGCTCAAAAAGTTCAGACTTCTCACCCACCCCACCCCGGCGCGCCAAGACGCGCCGTTCCGCGGGCAAGGCCGCAGTAACCTATCACTTACTACTAAGGGGTGGGTGGGATGATCCCAACTGCGCGCGTCCAACGAGGGCCTTCTGAGGCCGCGCGTTGCGCGAGCACGGGGATCGTCCCAGCCACCCCGCCCTTTTTCAGCATCCTGCTAAGCCAGTACCACATCCAATGCCTCCCCCACCTCACGAATCCCAATCAATTCAATTCCATCGATGGGCTCCAGCTTGGCCAAGTTCCGTTCCGGCAACAGACAGCGTTTGAATCCCATCTTTGCCGCTTCACGAATCCTCATCTCGGCCTGACTGATTGCGCGCACTTCACCGCCGAGCCCCACTTCACCCAACACCAACAATCCCGGCTCAATCGGCACCTCGCGCAAACTCGATGTGACCGCCGCCACGATCCCCAAATCGATGGCCGGCTCGTCGATATGCATCCCACCGACGACGTTCACATAGACGTCTTGTCCAGACAGATGCATACCCAGCCGCTTCTCCATGACCGCGAGCAACAGCGAAACCCGATTCTGCTCCACGCCATTCGCCATTCGTTTCGGCATCGCATAACTCGTGGAAGATACCAATGCTTGTAGTTCGACCAGAATTGGCCGCGATCCTTCGAGACTGGATACCACCACCGATCCCGTCGTGCGCTGGGACCGTTCCGCCAGGAATAACTCGGAGGGGTTGCTCACTTCCTCCAACCCGGAATCTTTCATTTCGAACACGCCGATCTCGTTGGTCGAGCCAAAGCGATTCTTCACCGCGCGGAGAATACGAAAACTGTGGCCCTTGTCTCCTTCAAAATAGAGCACCGTATCGACGATATGTTCCAACAATCGCGGTCCGGCGATCGCTCCATCTTTGGTGACATGTCCAATGATGAAGACCGGCACGCTGCTGCGCTTCGCATACCACATCAATTGGCCTGCCACTTCCTGCACCTGGCTGATGCTGCCAGGCGCGGACGTGATCTGTTCCGTGTAGACCGTTTGGATCGAGTCGACGACCATCGCGGCAGGCTGGATCTCTTGTACGGCTTTGAGAATTTGTTCGAGGGAGGTTTCCGCCAGGATTAAGAGATTCGGATGCTCGATGCCGAGCCGCTGCCCCCGCATCTTGATCTGCCTCGGAGATTCCTCTCCAGAGACATACAGCACCGGTTCTTCCTTGGAAGACAGGCGCGGAAGCGCCTGGAGTAACAGGGTGGTCTTCCCAATCCCGGGATCGCCGCCAATCAGGATGACCGAGCCGGGAATGACTCCGCCACCCAGCACCCGGTCGAATTCGCCGATCTGCGTCAGCCGCCGGTCCTCACCGACCACTTCGATGTCGGCAATCGGCGTAGCCTTTGCCTGCGCCGTCTTCATCGCAGCAGGCCGCCCCTTGCCGGTCGGCGCCTGCCGTTCCTCTTTCATGGTGTTCCAGCCGCCGCAATCGGGGCAGCGACCAAGCCACCGTGGCGACTGGTGGCCGCAAGCTTGGCAAGAAAAACTAGTCTTCGCCCGCATTCAGAGAGAGCCTCAATAAGAAGGAAATCTGAGGCCTATAGTAAAGGATAGGAGAGTGTGAATGGAAGATACGGGTGTCTCGCTAGGATCTTGATCCCAAGGGGTTTCCGCCGCGGGCGCACGGCAATGGATGGTACGATTCGCGCCCATCGGCTACAGCGCGGAGGTTAGATATCATGTGGTTCAACAATGTCGTTGTCGACTCTGCCTGCAGCATTATCGCTGAGATCGCCTGTTACGGCAAAGGCATCTGAGCCGCTTCGGGCCACATCGGCCCGCATTGCGCGAAACACCTCGGAGCCCGCGAAGCGTGATAGGTCCGCCTCCAACCGTGTTCGCAGCTTGGCCTTCTGGTTGGCCGACTGAGAGGCCAACGCCTCGGCACAGCGCATCGCACGCTGGTTCATATACTGTTGAAGGCCATAGGGAAGGTAGTAGTCGCGGTCCTTACCGAATGTGCCTTGAGCAACGGACAGCTTGGACGCGCGCCAACGTGTTTGACCCTCAACGACCACATGTCCCACGAGCAGGATGCGACATAGCTTGGAGTAGACCAAGACATTCTTTGCCCCTGCTACCACTTCGGCGTCGGCTGAGCGAAGGAGGTACCGGTTCAGAAACGGCGAGACGTCAGAACCAACGTTTCCGGAAACAGTATCGAGAGGTATGGCATGCACCTCGAATCGACCCGGATGCCGAACCGTCCCGAGGATAAAGGCTCGCCACGTCTGCTCGGCGACACTCGCGGAACGCGATTGTTCCAAAGTAAGTCGACCAGGGCCATGTTCAAGAGATTCGGTCAGCACCCGCCACACAATCGAGGATGCAAACTTCAGCCCCCACAAGTCATACGTGAAAGAGTTGCCTTCATTTCGATGGAGCGGAAGAAAGAGTCGCGCAGCGAATATGCTTTCCCAGCGGGAGAAGACCTCTTCACAATCGGAACACAGGAAAGGCACAGTGGGAGTGTCTTGGCGGCGGCGGTTGGGCGTCGCCAAGTCACGGAGTCCTCTAGTCGGAGACGACTCCAGCAGCCATTTCGACACGAACCGCGGAATGATATGGCTGTCTCGTAGAGGGCGATCCTGATGACACAATCGACAGAAGCTCATGGCGCGATAGAGATAGAGATTGGTGCCTAACAATAATTAGATTGATCCATAGACCCCACTCGCCCGAAAATTGTTTCGCAACAAGCCGGTGACCGGATTGCCCTTTACTGCGCGCGTCGGAAAAGAGCTTGAACTGTCACTCCTCAAGGGGAGCAGCCGGACTGTTCTTCAGTGCGCGCATTGAGGGACCACCGTTTCATCGTGGGGCCTCAGCGAGCAAGAAGAATGGTCCGGCTGCTCCCCTTGCCTGAGACTGCGCGTTTCATGATCTCGGATGTCCTAATCTTATTCGCCGTTCTCCCACTCGCGCGCAAATGATTCCGAAACAAGCGGGTGACTGGACTGTCCTTCACTGCGCGCATCGAACGAGCACAGCTTTATCGTGCGGGCTCTGCGAGCAAGAAGGAGGTCCAGTTACCCGCTACATTTTTTTCCGCACATCCTTCCACTCCTTTGCCACCTTCGCTTTGCGTGGCGCCTCGCCCTTGGCCGGCTCTGGCACCATCACGGCGTCGAGGCGCCGCTGCAGAAACGCTTCGGCAAAGGCCTTCGTGCGCCCCACACCTATTTTGAGCGTCTTCCACCCGGCAGCATGCATTTCATCGAGTTTCGCCCCAAACGCCTCAGGATCGGATGGCAGCACGAGAATGTGCCCGACCGGAAACTTCTGATCCTTGAGCCATTGTCTGGCTTGCGCGTTTACCTGATCGTTGGGACCCACCGCCTTATCCTGCGTCACCACATAGAGCACGTTGTAGTAGAACTGCGTGAGCTTGCCGAGTTCCTTCGCGGCATCGGGCATCGGGCGTCTGCCTTCCGTCTCTTTTCCAGGCCAGATCACGGTTGGCCCCTGTCCGGCTGGATCTTCCATGAGCGATGCCATTTCCACCGCCATGATCGGAGTGCGACGTTCCCACACGGCCAGGTTCGCGCCAGCTTCAACCACGGCAACTCTCGGAGTGGTTCCGACGCGCACGGTAATGGGGACCGTCCCTTTGGCCTTCGGGGTATACGACAAAAAGGCCCGCCCGTCGCCACCGGTCATCGCGGTTGCAACGACATTGCCGGCGACGAGAAGCTCGATGGGTTCTCCTCCCAGGCCGGTCTCCGTCAGGAGGCTTTTCCCGATGAGCGTCGCTTCAATGGTTGCCGGCTGGTTGGGCGCGGTGAGGCTATCGTGAACCGTCAAGGTTCCGGGAATTTTCTCCGCCGCAGAGAGGATTGTGGTCGCAGTCCAGAAGAGGAAGATAGTGAAGAGACCGGCTCTGCGAAAGAACAATCATAGTGCCGCACAGCAATGGAAATTCGAAAATCGTCCGCACGTCTAGAAATCACGTCCAGCAGAAGAACGGAGAACACCATACAGGATGCTCAAAAAGTTCGTCCAGCAAGGCCGCAGCCGATAGAAGCACCGGAGGCGTAGCCCTCTGGGCGTACGTTGAGGATGCTTTGGCGAGGTGAGAACGACGCTGGCGGACTTTTTCAGCATCCTGCAAGAGGTTACGCTTTAAGGACCGCCAACACGTCATCCACATGGCTGTCGACCTTGACCTTGCGGAAGATCGCCTTCAACTTGCCGGCCTGGTCGATGACAAAGGTACTGCGTTCGATGCCCCAATACTTTCTGCCGTACATATTTTTCTCTTTGTAACAGCCGTAGGCCTTCGAGACGACGGCCTCTTCATCACTGAGCAGCGTGAAGGGCAGGTCGAACTTCTTGATGAACTTCTGGTGAGACTCCTTGTCGTCCAAGCTCACACCGAGAATCACGGCCCCCGCCTTCTTGATCGGCGTGATGGCATCGCGAAAGTCGCACGATTCCTTGGTACAGCCAGGGGTATCGTCTTTGGGGTAAAAATAGAGAACCACCTGCTTGCCCGTAAAATCTTTCAGACTAACCGGTTCTCCCGATTGATCGGGAAGCGACAGGGCGGGAGCCTTATCACCGACTGTAAGTTCCTTTGCCATTTCATATTATTCCTTCTCCGGTTGTCTGTATTTATCGCGGCCCACCACCCATGCCCTGCCTGCCGGGCCCATGGTGGAATGAATTTCTTTTTCGGCGACTCCACGTTGCCATAGGGACGAAGTGCGGGCGAATCCCAGATCACTTTGTCTCCCGGAGCCAGGTTGGCCGCTTCCATGAACTGTTGGCGCGCTTGCTCCTGGTCGCCCATGGCATTCAAGGCCAAGGCATAGTTATAGTGCGCGGGCCCCGACTGAGGAGCCGCAGCCACCGCTTGGGAAAAATAATTCTTCGCGTCGTCGAACTGCTTCGCTTGATAGGCCTGCGTCCCCTGTTCAGTCAGAGTCACCGCTTGCGGCTTCACTCCGGGCTCAAGCGCCAGCGGAACCAACGGCTTCGCCTTGCTCATCATGGAACAGGCGACGGTCCCGACGAGCAAGAGGATCGCTCCGAGCATAGAGAGGTATTTCATCCCGCCATCACGCGCTATCAAAACCTCAGGTCTTCGCATGTTTCCGCGTCTCTTCCTCGAACGTTTTCCGATACAGCACCTCCCACTCAGCACTGCCCTCAACGATCCCGCGCGAGTAGGAGGCCAGCTTCGCTTTGACCTTTCTGATCGATGTCTTCTTCTTGCGCCAACTCGGATGCGAGCACCCGCTTGATTTCTTTCAAAACCCGCCCCTCATCGGCCTGTACCATCACCAGAGAGCTTTTCTTGACCGCCTGAAGAATGACGTGGGAGAGATGACTGATTTTATCTTCGCTCAACATACGGAACTCGTCTGACTACTCCTCACACCTTACCCCTCACTTCATTATTAAAGAATGATGCCCCGCTCCCGCGCCAGCTTACTCTTTACCATCGTAAACATCCGCTGATAGTCCACGTGTCCCCGCTCGATGTCGTGCTCGTAGGCTTTCAACAGCTGCCGCACTTCGGCGTTCAGGCGGTCTTCGACCGACAGTTCCTCGAGAATGGCATGATCGATCTGCTCGACGAACGATTTGCGATCCCCGACGATCGCCACCTGTCCCTCCTGCTGCAGCCTGGTGGCGAGCGACTCCGAGATGTGGCGAACTCGTTCTTTCGACAGTCTCATGGTTAGCAGGCCATGGAAAAACTATGTTAGCACGCGAGAACTTTAATGGTCCGCACAAGTGGCACAACAAGAACATATTCCCGCAGGATGCTCAAACAGTCCGTCCAGCAAGGCCGCAGCGAGTGAAGGCCCGGAGGCGTACCCTCTGGGGTACGTTGAGGATCTAACGAGGCGAGAACGCCGCTGGCGGACTGTTTCAGCATCCTGCTAAATCCGTTCGATCCGAATGGTCGGCATATCCATGACATGCCGCAGCACCGAGGCATCCCCGATAATGTGGCCGACCACATTGACACGGTCGGCCGGGACCGGATCCTGCCCCATACTCATCGGCGTGCGTCCAAAGAAAATGGCCAGGACCTGCCCAGCCCCCCAGAAGGCGACATCGCCGACTTTGACGTGATTTGTCGCCGTCTCTCGATGGTCCTTCACCCCGGCCAGCTTACAATAGAACTCTTCGCCCCACGTGTTGATCGGACTTTCAACCGGTAATGCGGCATAGACTTCCTGCGCCGTCTTCGTCGGCTTGAGTTCCGCGTCGAGCTGCACAGAGCCGACGGTGATGCGAATTTTGTTGGGGAGATCCGCCATTGCGTTCCAATCATGTCCCGGCGACCATTAGATGAAAGCCCGCTCAGGCAGCGGACTTTAGCTTGTTTATTGGGTGAAATCAAGGCTACAATCCCGCGCTCACATGCTCACGTCATCCTTCGTTTTTCTCAAAGGTATCGGCCAAAGTTCCGAACGCCGTCTCTGGCAGGATGGCATTCTCGATTGGGCCGCGTTCCTCCGATCTTCGACCCTGCCCGGCATCTCCTCGACCAGAAAAGAGTGGTATGACCGGGAACTCACCACCGCTCAATCGCGCCTGGAAGAAGGCGATGCATACTTCTTCGGCACCTGCCTGAAGAGTCGGGAGCACTGGCGCCTCTTCGAGACGTTTCGCCATCGTACACTCTATCTGGACATCGAGACGACAGGGATGTCTGCGCGCGAGGGTCATGTGACGGTGGTCGGATTATATCGCAACGGGCACATGACAAGCCTGGTCCGCGGGGAAACGTTAACGGAGGACCGATTGCACGCAGAACTGGAGCAGACAGACCTGTTTATTACGTTTTTCGGCAGCGGGTTTGACATTCCCTACTTGAAGGTGCAGTTCCCCCGGTTGAATTTCAAGAAACCGCACTTCGATCTGTGCTTTGCGGCACGCAGGCTCGGCATGCAGGGCGGGCTGAAACACATCGAGCACGAAGTCCAGATTGCGCGCGAGACCGATGTGGTAGGACTCGACGGATGGGAAGCCGTTCGCCTGTGGCACCAGTGGTGCGCGGGAGACGAGGCCGCACGCGATCTGTTACTGAGATACAACACTGCCGATACCAAAAATCTCGAACCGCTCGCATCATTGCTCTACGACCAGATGGTCGCGCGGTTCGGCCCGCCTTCTGTGGGATTTCCACCAACCCGTCACCTAGAGCCGGCCGAGGTCGCGCCGTGATACAGCCCCAGCAGTGGACCGGGGTCGGTCGAACCGAGACGGGTCATGTTCGAGCGTCGAACCAAGATGCGCTGGCCCTCCTGAATGACTGCGGCGTCTGGATCGTAGCAGATGGGATGGGTGGTCACCCGGCAGGGGATCTCGCGGCCCAAACCGCCGTGGCCGTGGCCACGCAGCGGGCGCGGGAACGAGCGGACTGGCTCCGCGAGCACCCGAGCGCTGCCGCCGAGTTCGTGGCAGACCTCGTGATGAGCGCCGACCGGCGAATCCATGATCTCATTCTGGCGAAACCATCCTTGAAAGGGATGGGCACGACTGTTGTCGCTTTGGCGATTACGCCGGCGCCGATGCCGGTCGCCCATATCGCCCACCTGGGAGATAGCCGCGCCTATCTCTATCGGGCAGGACAGCTCAAGCAATTGACACGCGATCACACCCTCGTCGAGAAATTTGTGCAGCGCGGCCTGATCGATGCGGCCGCGGCACTCACACATCCTGAGCGTCACATCTTAACCAAAGGCCTCGGCATGGGCGTCAACATGAAACCGGAGACTGACCTCGACGCCGGTGACCTCTCACGATTTGATCATGCTCTGCAGCGACGGGCTCATGAAAATGTTGGAGGACACAGCCATCGCATCGGTACTCTCCCGCGCGAACGGTGATCCCTATCGAGCCTGCCACGACCTGATCGAGCAGGCGCTGAACAGAGGGGGAGAAGACAATGTGACCGTGATCGTCGTGGCGTGCGTGGCGCCTGCCGTTACGGTGGATTAACCATTGACAAGACTTTATCGGCCCTGTAGCCTCAGCCTCTAGCCAGACAGTCTTTCCTCCCGTTTCCCTTGTGAACCAGGCAGGAGAATCATCATGCGTGTGTCCATGCTGTTTCGTCTCATCTTGTACATGGTCATCGGAGGAGCCTGCTGGGTTCCCGCAGCCATGAGCATCGCCGCGGATGATACCGGACTCGAAACTACTGTTCGCGCCCTCGTGCGAGCCAATGCCGAGAAGGATTTGCCCACCATGTCCAGACTTATGGCCCACGACGCCGATATCACCAGCTACACCATCGGAGGCCGGAAATACGTGGGATGGCCTGACCTTGAGCGAGATATCAAGGAGGAGTTTGCGAAAGTCGCAGCGCTTGATCTTCCCATTTCCGAACTCAAGGTGTGGTCGAAGGGAGATGTTGGGTGGTATACAATGGAACTGGACTATGTGCGTATCCTCGGTCAGGGACCGGACCAGCAGAGAGCCGTCCTACCGTTACGAGAAACCGGTGTGCTTGAGCGTCGAAACGGCCAGTGGGTTCTCTTGTCCTGGCATGAATCCCTCCGCAATGCCAGCGGCGCGATGCCGGTCGATGATCGTTTGAACGATGCTGCACCACGCATCGTGGCTTCATCAACCGGCCAATCCGTCGTCCCTGACTTGAGCGGGGAATGGGAAATTCTCGAGGTGGAGGACGACAAGCGCTACAGGGCCACACTCGACAACACCGGCAACGGCCTTTATACTCAGCACGGTGGACGATTCGTCACGACGAAGTATGCCGACCGTCATTGGGAAGGCACCTGGCAGCAGCCGGGCAATGATCGCGAAGGAGGATTTGAACTCCTCCTCTCCGAGGATGGGACCCAGGCCAAGGGCGTGTGGTGGTATTCGCGGGTCGGCACTCAGAAGAATATTCCCCCTCGTGAACACGGCGGGACCTATCTCTGGAAACGGTTGACTCCGCCACCATCCACACGATGACACCTGCGTACCCCACAGGCTTGTGCGAGCATCGCACCACATATTCGCGTGACCACTTTTCATTCTTGGGAGATTTTATGCGTCAGACACTCCTCACTCTGCTCGCCAGCATCTGTCTGGTAACCCCTGTTTTCGCGGACGGTGGTCACGATCACCATGCCGTCCCAACCCTTTCTCATCAAACCACGACGACGGTGACGTTCGAGGCCAATACCGTCACCCTCACGTTCGGTCCCATCGATCTTCCAGCCGGTCACGACGGAGACCTCGCGGCGTCGATGCCCAAGCATAACTTTCAGCTTCCCAAAGATATGTATATGGTGGGGTATAAAACCGCGGTCTTCACCAAAGAAGGAAAGCCCCTCCCCAAGAACTATCTCCACCACATCCTGATGCTCAACAACGACAAACCGAGCGTCTCCTGCGAAGGCGAACCGTTGTTCTTTGCGGGGGCAGGGTTGGAGATGACCGAGGCGCGTTTTCCAGCGGGCTATGGAGTCAAGCTCGCCAAGGGTGAGCACCTCATGTCGATTGTTGCGTTTTATCATAAGGCGCCGATCACCAAAGATGTGATGGCCACCTTCACCATGTATATGGCACCCGAAGGTGCCTCCGTCAAAGAAATGGACGTGTATCAGGTGGGAATTAATATTGTGTGCTTCAGCAAGTTCTCTCAGCGAGGTCCAGACCAGACAGATGAAGGGATTGAGATTACAACCGGAGTCCAGGTCCATCGCGCGCCACTCAAGTTCTCGATGGATGGCTGTGTGAAATTCGCCTACCCACATGGGCATGACGAACTCTTAATGATCGCGCTGGACAATAAGACGAAGAAACAGACCCTGCTGCGGACGGTTCCCGACGTCACCCAGGACGGGACCTTCCGCGAGTTTCTCCCGCACCAAGTCTATAAGGATAGTCAGGGGTTTCCTGTGACGAAGGCTGATGACTATGAGATGGTCATGGTCCATCACCATCCCTTGCAGAAACAAGAGGCCCAACATGGGATGGGGAACTATTTGCTGTACATGACCCCTGGCGCCTGTCCGACGACACCCGATCTATCACTCGCTGAGTAGAACCTCGCACGCATCCTGTACTCGCCGCACGATCTGAGGCGGGTGCCGCAACGCTCCTTCACGTATCCCACGCCCTGTTTCCCTCCAATTCCGTTCAATTTTGTTCGTCATCGAAGTCTTTGAGGGCTCCCCCTACCAAAGAAGGAGTCCATTCCATCGCATGTAGACTGGGTTTCCTACCTCCGCCTGTGCTATTCACATCATCATTCTCAAACGCGTGCCCCGAGTCGCTTGCAGCAGAAGAATAGGGGCTGGTGTGTCTCAGATCATGTAACGAGCGAACGTTGTGATGTCGCTCTGGGCCTGGGCTTGCTCGGATTCCCCAGTAGCACAGGGATACCTAGATGCCGCAGAGTGAGCCAGTCACCATCCTGATTATCAGCGAACACGCTGAATCCATTAAACTCATCACCGTCAGTCTGCGTGGATTCTTTCCTGGCTGCCGCGTGGACGTCGCCTATTCCGCCGAAGAAGCCCGTGCATGGACGTTGTCACACGAATGGACCCTCATCCTCATCGACGAACAGTGCCTCGCCGGGGACTACACCTCCCTACCCAGCGAGTTCAAACTCCGCGCACCGTACACAGCGAGTATTCTGCACAGCGACCGCACCGATTCAGCCTCAGCACTTCAGGCACTCCAAGCCGACGTTGATTTTTTCCTCTCGAAGAAATCTCCGGCCTTTCTCACGGAACTCCTGTTCTGTGCCAAGGAGGCCATCGAGAAACATCACCTGAGAGTGGCCCTGGACCACGAGCACGAACGCCATCGTCGGCTCATCGAATCACTCAGCGACATCGCCTACGAACTGGATGCCAGCGGCTTTTTTGTGAGGGTCAGTGCTGGCATCGTCACGCTATTAGGCTACTCCCCCGACGAACTCATCGGATTGCCCTATACCATCCTCGTTCCTCCCGGCCAGGAATCGGTGGCTCGGTATCGCCTCAACGAACGCCGCTCCGGAGCACGAGGCACCAGCCGCCTTGAATTGACCTTGCGAGGGAAACCCACGCAGGACAACAAGTCGCTGACTATTACGGCGGAGGTCAGCGCCAGAGGACTCTATGACACCCTTCGCCGATTTCTCGGCACGGTGGGACTAATCCGAGACCTCTCCCAACCCAAACAACAAGACACTACAATTCATCAACTTCGCCAGCAACTCCGGCATAGGGATGCACTACTCGCGCTGGTCCAGCGAGTCACGTTGTTGTCCCAACAGTTGCACGACCCTCTGGCTTCACTGTTGACACAGTCCCAGCAACTCCTCACGACTATTCGCAACGCACGTCTGGACGACCAGGCCGAAACACTCGCCAGCCAAGCTGCAGAAGCGACGAAACTCGGAGCACAGCTGGCGAAGGCCTTCCACGAGAGAGCGGAAGGCGCCTTAGGACACACGATCAACGACGTCATTGACGACGTTCTCATTTCCACGGCCCCGGCAATCGTGGATGGTGCGGGTATCATACGGCAGTTCTCCTCGCACCTTCCCCCCATTGCCGGCGATCACGAACAGGTCACGAAGCTCGTTCACCATCTCCTGAGCTACGCGCAGACCTATTTGCTGACGGTCGGCCGTGCGCATCGACTCACCGTGAGCACGCGCGCAGTGGGGCCTTCCTCCATCTCAGAAGACGCCCCTGCCCTCTTCCCTCTCGCCCCGCCTGCCGAAGTCGAAGTCGAGCTGCTCGAATCTGACATGGTGTGGTCGGTTGCATCTCCGGCTACTTCACCCCCGTCCGTTGATCTCCTCGAGTCGTATGAACTTGTCCGCCGACTGGATGGCACCTTGGATTTGTCCGCCCCGATGCAGGGGCCCCTTCGTATGATCCTTCGGCTGCCGGTTGCCTCTATCGCCCCCCTCGAGATACTCCCGCTGCCGATAGCCGACTCTGCTGCCCCGCCCGCACTCACGCCTGAAATGAAAAGCGCCACGACGGCACCGGCTCCAGCAGCCGATTCCGACAGACCACCACAGGAACGGCGCCACTCACCTCGAATTCTAACCACCCTGCCTGCCACAATCACCGTCGGGTCAGCGACGTGGGATGGCACCATTTCCAACCTCAGCCTCGGAGGGACCTGCGTGACGCTCCCCGGCGACTTCCCCACCGTCCCGCTGCAAGACGCTTATGTCATAGTCAAGACGGCGGTGGGCATTCTCGAGTTGCAAGGTAAGGCACAGGATCGCTCTGTCTCACTCCAAACCAAAACACCGGCCTCTCAGTTGATTGTGACGTTTGAGCCTTCCAAGCGAGAAGAGGGCGCCGTGCTGGCCTCGTTGGTCCAGGCTGCGCAGGAACAGACTGTACCCTTCTCCCTTGAAGTACTGCTTGCGGCAGAACCACAGGGCAATCTGACTGCCGGTAACCCCCTCATACCAGGCGAGCGACAAGATTACGATCCACGCGAGGCTGTCCGCGTGACCTTGCAGCTCCCAGTCCGGCTCGATGTCACAGATCCTGCCGGAAGAAGTTACCGCCTCGAAGCTCTAACCACCAACCTCAGCCGAGACGGTGCTTGTCTTCACCTCAACGCTCGCCCGGAACTCCTGAATGGAATTGCCACGCTGCATTTCGCCGCCACACAGACCCAGAAGCACCCCGGGACCCATGAGCCGGGCGCGCCGGACGCTGCACTGCCCGCTCAGATAATCTGGTCGGCTCTGGACCCTGCAGCGCCCAACGAATTTCGTCACCAAGGCTCCGACCCTCCCCTTCGGGTCGGGCTCCGCTTTCAAGGCCTCACACCCTACGCTGCGCGCGAAGTGAACCGCGTCGTCCGACAACATCTGACGTCCCCAGACGAATCGGAAACTTCCTCACAGCAGGCATCGGTCGTCAGTATTCCACGAGAGTGTCGAAATCCACGCGGCCAGACGATCATGATCGCTGACGATCATCTTCGCCAGTCGCTCGCACCGAACACACCGGTCGTCATCATTGCTCCCGGCTATGGCCAGACCGCGTTGGATGCCAGTACCTTGTCGTACTACCTGGCGCATCACCGGCTCCGCGTCCTGCGTTACGACCACACCAACCACGTGGGGCTGAGCGACGGCGAGCTACAACAGACGACGTTACGGAGTATGCAAGCCGACCTCCTTAAAGTTGCGGAGTTTGTGCAACATACGTGGCCGACCGCTCCCCTAATTGTCATGGCGAGCGACATGGCCGCACGCGTCGCCCTCAAAATGGCGGTGCAATCCCGACCCCTCGACCTGCTTCTCCTGATCAATCCTGTCGTCGATATTCAAGCCATGCTCATGACTGTCCATGGTCATGATCTCGTGGCCGACCACCGATACGGACTCCGACGCGGCATCGCGAATCTGCTCGGGCTCAACGTCAATGTCGACCGCTTTGTCGGCGATATCGTCGCAGGCCACTTTACTGATCTGGCCTCCACGATTGCGGATCTGCGCCTCCTTCGCTCTCCGTCAGCCATTCTCACGACTCCCAGCAGCCCATTCGGGCCGTTGCCTCCAGCTGACCTCCCGCAGACGTTTCTCACCGCGCTGGGAGCCCAGACTCGTTTGGCAACAGTCCCCGCACCGCTGCTCGGCCAGAATCTCCCGCTCAACGAACAACACCCCCCGGCCTTCCAAAAGATCCTGGAGCAGATCGCCGCAACCGTCTCGCTACCGACCATTCCAGTTGAATTCCGCGCACAGACCCGTCGCATGCTGGCCCGTCAACAGCGCATCGAGATGGAGCGCACCCGACTTCACCACAATCTCTCGCAAGTCGCGCGTGAGGCCTTGAGGGTCGCGCACCTACAGCTTTCCCAACTTGGAAATCTCCATGAGCACTGGAAGCTCTTGGACGATCTCTACCGGCTGCTCAGCCCGCTCAATCCGGGCTCCATGCTCGTGGACGTGGGAGTTGGCCACGGCGATTTTGTCCGAGCCACGATGGTCAACCAGGCCTACCGCTCGCGACAGCGTGGGTGGAGTCCAGAGCGTCCCGTTCAGTTGATCGGCCTGGAACATTCTCAAGACTCGCTGACGCAGGCTCGACAGAGTCTTCGTGCCTTGCATCGGGAACTCGACAGCGACTTCGGAGGCACCCTCACCATTCACCCCCCCCTGACCACCGAATGGATGCACGCGGATTGGACGCAGAGCCTTCCGTTCAAAGACCATTCCCTCCATCGCATCGTCTGCAATCTGTCACTCCCGTTCGTCCCCTCTCCACTGGTCACAATTCGGGAGCTGTACCGCATGCTCCATCCGCAGGGGCGCCTGGTCCTCACGGTTTTCCACCCCGATACCGATCTCTCGGTGCTCTATCGCCAGCATCTCCAGAGAGCGAATCAGGATGAATTCAGTCCACAAGCCCAGATCGTCCTGCACTACCTGGGGCGACTCAGAGAGGCTATCCGGTATGGATTGCTGCACACCTTCGACCGCTCCTCGCTGACCTCTTTCCTCCAGCAAGCCGGCATCCTCACATCCCGCATCCTTCCTGCGCTCGATGGACATGCCCTCGTCGCCGTCATCGAAAAAGATCAATCCTCTAGCTGAACGTGCCCGAGCCGTGTATACTCCCACTCGTACATCTTTGAACACATAAACGTTTCATGCTCAATCTGCATTGCCGCTGGCAGGTCACATGGCATCCCTGCGCTCCCAGTTCGTTATGACATCACGCCCATCGAATACCGCCATCGTGGCGCCATCCTCCAGCGAGCTACTGAACATCGTCACGCGGTTTGCGGCCGACCTGGGAACGATGACCGACCTGACGACACTCGGGAATCGCATTATCCAAGAACTCTGTCGCGCAGGTGCCACGACCCATGGGACACTGTTCCTGTTGGATCGCGAGCACGAATGTTATCGCCGCGCCAGCATGGTTGGCCCGGTCGCCTCCACGCTTATTCCATCGACGCTGGCCGTGGACCATCCTCTGCCCCACCACCTACTCGCAACCAACCAGATCATGACGCAGACCGACTCAGTGATAGACATCCAAGAGACTGAGTCCGGAGCCGGCGCACGCGCGGCCATGGAATCCATGCAGGCCACACGCATCGTGCCACACCTCAATAAAGGCCGACTCATCGCCTTCTCACTGCTCGGTGCGGCACAGCCTCTGGCTGGAGAAAATGCGCTGAACAGATCCGTGCTCGCCGCACTGGCACAAACCGCCACGAATGCCCTCTACACCATTGTGCTGTACGAGGACCTCCTTCGCTCGCACACGCTCATGAAGCGCACGGATCGGCTGAAATCCCTTGAGACGATCGCCGGCGGCTTCGCCCATGAAATCAGAAACCCCCTCACGTCGATTAAAACCTTTATCCAATTGGCCCCTGAACGAAAAGACGATCCCCAATTTATTCAAGAATTCAGCAAAGTGGTGCTCGACGATGTGTATCGGATCGAACGGCTGATCCAGGAAATTCTCGACTACGCGCGATACATGGAACCCAAGCTGACGGACGAGGACTTCAACGACATTGTCGCCTCCTGCCTGTATTTCATTGATGTCAAGGCGGACAGCCATGGGATCAAGATTGAAAAAGAGTTGGCGCCCGACCTGCCCCGTGTCATGTTGGACCGACAGCAAATCAAGCAGGTCCTACTCAATCTTCTCCTCAATGCCATGGACTCGATGGCCGGAGCGGGTGGGCGCTTACGCGTTCAGACCCGCAAGCTGGTGAAGCCGGGAGGGAACGTCTGGGCCCACATCGAGATCGAGGATACCGGTGAGGGAATTCAGGATGCGAATCTCGAACACATTTTCGACCCGTTTTTCACGACGAAACACGAGAGCGGAGAACACGAAGGAACGGGACTTGGCTTGACGATCGTCCATCAGATTATTCAAGAACATCACGGCGAGATCAGGGTGAAGAGCTCGATCGGTGTCGGCACCACGTTTTTCGTGAGCCTGCCTGCGTTACCCGCATAGCCGCCATCACCCTATGGACACCAGTATGAAAAAACGAGTGCTGTTGATCGATGATGAGGCCCGGGTTAGGGCCTCATTGAAAGCGGTGCTGGAGCCGACCTACGAAACGATCCAAGCCGCCGATGCCCAGGAGGGCCTCGAGCTGTTTCGCAAAGAAGCCCCCCACCTGGTCCTTCTGGACGTCATCCTGCCGGGCACCGACGGGCTGTCGGTACTCCAAACCATGCGCGCCGAGAACCGTATGGCACCGGTCATCATGCTGACAGGAACGAAATCAGTCAAAACCGCCGTCGATGCGATGAAGTTCGGCGCGGCCGACTATCTTTCAAAGCCCTTCGACGTGGAAGAACTCCGCATCATCGTTGAGCGTGCGCTCAATGACCAGGAACTCCAACAGGAGGTGAAACAACTCCGTGCGCAAGTCGTTCGGCGCTATGCCTTTCACAACCTGATCGGCAAGAGCCCGTCGATGCAGGACATCTACACCAAGATCGAACAAGTCGCCGACAGCCGCACGACCGTCCTGATCGCCGGCGAGAGCGGCACGGGGAAGGAACTGGTCGCCAAGGCGCTTCACTATAATAGCGGCAGACGCGAGCGCCCCTTCATCGCGCTGAACTGCGCAGCCCTTCCTGAAACGCTCATCGAGAGTGAGCTGTTCGGCCATGAGAAAGGCTCGTTTACGGATGCCACGGCCCGTCGAGTCGGGCAATTTGAACTTGCCAATACCGGTACGCTCTTCCTCGACGAGATCGGCGACCTCAGCGCCATGACGCAAGCCAAGCTGCTGCGCGTTTTGCAAGAACGAGAATTCACCAGAGTCGGCGGGGTGCAATCCATCAAAGTGGATGTGCGCATCGTGACGGCGACGAACCAGAATCTCGAGGAACTCGTTCGCAAGGGGCAATTCCGCGAAGACCTCTACTACCGCATCAACGTCATTGCGCTGTATCTGCCCCCGCTCCGGGAGCGTGGTGAAGACGTTCCGCTCCTCGCCAAACATTTTCTGGCTAAACGAATCGAAGAAGACAGTCGGCCACCCCAAGAGTTCTCCAAAGATGCCGTCGATCTTCTGTCCCGCTATCCCTGGCCGGGCAATGTTCGAGAGATGGAGAACATCATCGAACAGGCGTTCATTTGGTCCAAGGGATCGGACACCATCACTCCCGAACATCTCCCGACCATTCTCAAGAACGACACCCGATCCTCTTCACTCCGCGACGACACCCTCGCCGGGCGACTATCGCTCGAAAAAGCCGTCATGGAATTCGAGCGCGAAATTATCTTGGATGCCCTAAAACGAACGAACTATATCCAAACCCATGCCGCCAACCTGCTGGGAATCAGCCGCCGGATGCTCAAGTACCGCATGGACACGCTGGGAATCGGCCGACCCGATCAGGAAGTCAGCACCGAACCTCCGGCCGTAGTGCAGGAATAGCACATCCACTCCCCCCACTGCGTCCTTTTTGCACAGTTGGGCATGGAGTTTTCTTGCTGATGTACGTAGTGTTTCCTTCAAGAGAACTACATATGGGCCCCAATCATGCACAAGCCACACTCCGTTGAGACATGGATGCTAACTCACTGAAATGGAACAAGAATTGCTTTAAAAAATACGTAGTTAGCCATAGAGGACACCTATGAATCTTACCTGTGACTCCGGAGCCGGCAAAGAATAAGCCGACCTTGCTCGTGGTTGACGACGAGGCAGGACCTCGTGACGCCCTGAGCGTGATTCTCCGCCCCTTTTTCAATATCCGGACAGCGGAATCAGCCGGTGCAGCGATTGACGCGCTGAACTCCCAGCCGATCGACCTCATCACACTCGATCAGAAGCTTCCAGATCGCCAGGGCATCGATCTTCTTCAGGACATCAAGCATCACCACGCCGGCGTTGAGGTCATCATCATCACCGGGTACGGGAGCTTAAAGTCCGCCATGGAAGGGATACGCCATGGTGCCGCTGGCTACCTGCTCAAACCTTTCAACGTCACGGAATTACTTTCCCTCGTCAACCAGACACTCGAAAAGAAACAACGGCTCGATTTTCTCAGGAATGCTCTCAAGACATCAACCGGCCTCTGGGGATCAGAAACAGAAAGCGCGCAAGCGTGGAAGGAATTACTCGCGGGATACCAGGCGATCGGGAAACCGACGTCAGACCCTGCGTCCAGCTCCGAATCCATGCCGGACCTTCTTCCTCTACTCTCCGACCTGCTTGAAGCCAAGGATCGCCAGTTGCTCAACCACTGCAGCCGAGTCAGTTTCTACTCCACACTCTTGGCCAACCGCATCAACCTGACACTCGCTGAGCAGAAATCGTTGGCGCTGGGGGCGTTCCTCCACGACATCGGCAAGATCGGGCCTGAGTCCTATCAATTTGCCGACGATGAAATCGCTGTGACCGGAAAGGATGTCGGCAATCGGCACCACCCGGAGCAGGGTGCGAAACTCGTGTTACCGCTGGGACTTCCGGCTGAGGTAGGACAGATTATTGCCTATCACCATGAACAGTGGAATGGCTCAGGCTATCCATTCGGACTTCAGGAAGAAGGAATTCCCCAACTGGCCCGCATTGTCTGTTTAGCCCAAACGTTCGACCATCTGACCGCGGAACTTCCTGGCCGGACGCCCCTCTCGATTGATGACGCCTGCCAACGGATGCTTTCGTATGCCGGCACCCACTTCGAACCAAAGTTGACCGAACTCTTTGCGCGCGTGGTCCAGGAATGCAAGGCATCCCTTCCCGCCATGGCGATGGCGACTACTCCGACCGACCGATCCGACTCCTAACAGCCTGCTCGCTCATTCAGACCGCTTCCCCTTCGCCCCCGCTATGAGTTCCGCTGCCGTTTCACGCACTTTTTTCGTAATGGTCAGACCGCTCAACATTCGGGCGATTTCCTCTTCTCGCCCCATCCCCTTGAGCACTCTGACCGACGTGGATGTCCGTTGACTCTCCAGCCCCTTTTCCACAAGCAGATGGTGCTCCGCCTGGGACGCGACCTGAGGAAGATGGGTAATGCAAAACACTTGATGGAACAACCCGAGCTTGCGCAGTCTCGTTCCCATGGCTGCAGCAACTGCCCCACCGACTCCCGTATCGATTTCGTCAAATACCAGGACCGGAACCTGGTCCATCTCGGCCAACACCGTCTTGAGCGCCAACATGATACGCGAGAGTTCCCCGCCTGACACCACCCGGCCCAAAGGTCTCGGCGGTTCACCCGGATTGCCTGAGAGAAGGAACTCCACTCGATCACGCCCCGCCGGTCCAAGCCCCTCGGCCGACTCATCGCTCGAGACCGTGACCTGAAAGATCGCCTGCTCCATTTTCAACGCTACCAGCTCCGCTCCCACAAGCGTCGTCATTCGCTTGGCCGCGTCATTTCGCTTCTTAGACAGCTGCTGTGCCAGCGTGCGGAGACGGCGGGCCTCTTCGTCCAGCTGCGCGGTCAACTCCGCAGTTCTCTCTTCATGATTGTCCAATAACTGAAGCTCCTCCTGCACCAGCCTGCCAGTCACTAATACCGCCTCAACCGACCCTCCATACTTTTTCTTCAACCGTTGGATCAGATCGAGTCGGTCCTCCACGACAGCCAGTCGATCAGGATCGGCCTCTAACTGCTGTGCATAGTCGCGCAGCCGCCCGGCAAGTTCTTTAAGTTGGATCGCCGACTCCGAAGCAGCCTGTTCACAATCACCCATCGCCGGATCGGTCTGGGCCAACTCTGCAAGGGTTCGCCCGATCCGCCCCAGCCTGGTGAGGACAGCCTGCTCATCCGCCTGCAACTCGACATGAGCCTCATGGGCCAATTCCCTGAGCCGATGCGCATGTACCAGTCGCTGCCGCTCGCTACGGAGCCGCTCTTCTTCATCAGGCAGTAGGCCGGCTTGTTCGATCTCCTGGGCCTGGAATCGCAACATATCTTCACGTCTTGCACGATCGATGACGTCACTCTGCAAGGCATCCAACTGCGTGCGGAGTTCCTTCCATCCCTGGTAGGCCTGCTCGTACCTCCCGCGTAGCTCGTAGAGACGTCCGAAGGCGTCGAGGGCGTCTAATTGTTTGGCAGTAGCCAACAGCGATTGCTGCTCATGCTGGCCATGGATATCGACGAGGGTGCCCCCAAGTTCTTCGAGCACACGCAGGGGGCACAGGCTGCCGTTGACGTACACCCGGTGGCGACCCGCTCGGGAGAGCACGCGCCGAAGAATCAGCTCGGATTCGTTCTGACCGATGATTTCGTGTAGCCGCAGGCGTTGAAGGAGTGGATGGGTGTCTGGGAGGTGAAAGGCTGCTTCGAGCTGGGCCTCGTCTTCTCCTGAACGGATCTGGTCGGTCGAGGCTCGCCCGCCGACCAACAAGGCGATGGCATCGATGAGGAGAGATTTACCGGCCCCGGTCTCCCCGGTCAGGACCGTAAACCCGGACTGGAATTGAAGACTGAGCTGCTCAATGAGCGCGAAATTGACAATGCGCAACTCGGCGAGCATTGCGGCGGGTGACTACAATCCTTAGGCTGAGCCAGCTGGTTGCGCCAGCAGCGAATCGATCATTTCCTTGAACTGCCGCTTCGGTCGCGCACCAACGAGTTTCTCCACGACCTGCCCGTTTTTGAAAAACAGAATCGTCGGGATACTCATGACCTGATAGCGGCCTGCGACTTCCGGATTTTCATCGGTATTGAGCTTCCGTACCTTCACCTTCCCGGCATACTCTTTACCCAATTCCTCGATGATCGGAGCGACCATTTGGCAAGGACCGCACCAGACGGCCCAGAAATCTACCATCACGAGTTGAGAGGCCTTCATGACCTCTGCGTCCCACGTTGCATCTTCGACCTTCAGTGCATCACCTGCCACGTCGCATTCCTCCTTCGCTGAGTACACGATACACATTGAAACCAGGACGGCATCGTATACCAGCCCTCTTCGAGGAGTCAAATCCGTCGGACCTGCGCCTGACATGACCGGGCCAGCAGAATAGCCGAGCGAGACTGGCGGGACGGGGCGAGCGTTGATCTAGTTCATCTGGTCTGTCTGGTTCAACCAAACAAACGAGACAGACCGAACAGACCAAATAAACAAGACAGGCTGGCGGACTTTTTCAGCTTCCTGCTAGACTGAGCATCACCCGAGCCATTCATTCAGACAATCTGTTCATCGTCCATTCCCGCCCATCTCAGGCTGCCACAGTGCGGTATTGGCGTAGTATTTAGTCCAAGGTCCCTCTTAAGGTCCCTCTATAGCGCGGGGGTCGTGGCGGTGGTGATGGGGTCAATATGGCGGGGGAACGGGTTGCGGGTTCTCGCGCGTGTCGTGAGGCTCAGGGCTTTCCCTTACATAGATGGCGGCGAGCATCGGTCAGCCCTCCTTCTTAATGGCGCAGCTCGATCGCTCGTTTCGTGAGTGGGATCAACCCGCCCAAATGTGTGGCCATCGCCAGCTTGGTGTCGTCAAGGTTCACGCCGGCTCGCGCATGAGCGAATTCATTGCGAAGCCGCGTGTAGACCGTCTCCTTAACCCCAGAACGGAGTGGGTGCGGGCTCTGCTGGACAGCGGGCTCTTCACCGAAGATAAAAGTATCCACGTTTTCCTGAAGCTCACTGGGCAGCCCTTTGTTACAGAGCATCAGGAGGACATTGTAAAGATGCATGAACTCCTCCACCGGGCCCATCGACCGACGCGCTGAGCGGAATAAACCGAATAAACGCTCTCCAGGGGGTGACACCCGCTCCAGCTCCGTCTTGATGCTTGCAGCGGAGAGACCTACGATTAAGTTCCCTTGTTCTCCGATGATGACAAGGTCTCCAGTGTGGATCAGTATGTTGGCGCCAGGGGGTGGATTCACCGGAGCGAACTGACTCCTAGTGATTTGGCTCTTTTCAACGGCAGAGCTATACACAAAGGAGATCCGATCCAAGGCCGCAATAATTACCTTAGTCGCAATGGCTCTCCCCACTTCCTCTGTCGCCACATTGGTTAGATGAACAGTGCTCAGAATTTCATAACCGCTCGGACTCTCAATTAGTACCTTTTCAACGCCAGGCTCATTGGGGTGGAACTCACAAGAAGGAAACTTCAGGCCATTGCTTGTTATTACCGCGCGGAATGTGACGGTCCCGTTATACATATCGTGCCTCCCCTCCCGACCACTCCTGTCAAATGACCTGCACAATAGCATTCGCCCCCAAAAATCTCGCCTCGTTTGTAGAGCGTGCCCATAGAATCCTCCTTTCAGGTAAAAACTCCTTACTAAGCATGTCCGATATCTTTCCCCAGTGGGCTCTGTCAGGCTACGTATTATTTCCCGCACTCCTCTATACGTGTCTATCTAACCGAGGAGGTGTCCTATGATATCCATTCCCAAAGTCGTCAATGTCCTGTCGTGTGGAGTGTTGCTGTGCCTCGGGCTGTCCCAAGCGGCGCACGCCGCCGATGAGGAGAAGGGAGCGAGCCACCTCGAACAGGCCAATGTGATCAAGGGCGAACTGGTGCGCATCGAATACGGGGACTATTTCGTCAAGGGGCAGGACGGTAAGGAAGTACGTTTGACGATAGATAAAAAGACTCAGATGATGGGACAACTCAAGAAGGGTGATAGGATTGAGGCGAAAGTGGACGAGCAGAATCACGCGCTGTCGATTCGTCAGGTCGAATAAAACCTCAACGAGTTCAGCGCCATTGAGCTGCTGGATAAACTGACGCCAGCCTAGCGTCGTCATTCATCCCGGCCACTCGTCCCGCTCCTCCCCGCGTGCTGGCGACCTCGCCGGGGTCTGGGGGCACCGGCTGCGGATCGGCCCACACCATAACGGCACAAACGGCACGTCCTACGCGCCACGATTCATCGGATACGCCGGGTTCCTCGGATAATTAGGAGTGTTTCCGACGAGCATTGGCGGATGTTCTGGCGATCTCAGTTCTTCTCTTCGCTGAAAGCTGTTTCATTCGGGCCTTCCCGTCCTTGAGCCCTCCCAAGCGAGCCACAGCCGCGGGGGTCTTCTCTAGCGTGGCTTTCTTCTTGTCGGACTCGTTCCCAATTAGGGGAAGCATGGCAGGGTAGCTCACCTGTTACAGCTTGAAGGATCTCAAAGGCCGTGACGGTAACGTTGGCAGATTGCTTCTTTTCTGCCATGCGTCCCTCATCCTGCTGCGATGGGCTCGGTGAGTTGGACATCAGATCCAAGACCGCCATATAAAGGCCCGGCGCCTTTCTGAGTCGAGCCTTTACTTCATCTCTCGCGAGGAGGCTGCCGTCGCGCTGTCTGAAGCATAGCGATCATACCGCCGGAGATTTCCGCGGTCTGGTCAAAATTGCTCAGTAGCAAGACTCCAGAGAGCGTACCGTTCCGTCTAGACTTATCCATCTAACCGAGGAGGCGATCATGGTCTCGATTCCCAAAGTCGTCGGTCTCATGTCTTGTGGTTTCCTGCTGTGCCTGGGGATGTCTACTGCCGCGCAGGCAGACGAAGTGAAAGGTGGCCAAGATTCTAAGAAGGGCGAGCAAGCTGGTCGGAAGGGCGAGCAAGACAAGCTAAAGAAGGATGACATGAAAGCCGGCCAATCTACTAAGAAAAGCGGGCAAGCTGAAGTGAAGGGTGAAGAAGATAAGTCGAAGGGAGCCGCCGCGAACGCCGGCGAATCTACTGATAAAAGGAATGAAAAAGGTGACGAAGTGGGCAATCCGACGAAGGGCGGCTACTGAGAAGGCGTCAGGACGATCAAGGACGATGTCCCGCGTCGAAGACGGGAACAATTATGATCAAGGATACGCGTTCACTCGTTGCTGCAAGGACCAATACGGATCACATGAAATTCCCGGGGGATCAATCCCCCTTTTTACAGGGAGGAGCGAATATGAAACGTCATATCGTATAAATACAGGATTGATCTCAGCCGTTATTTCAACGGTGCTTGTGGGAGCCGCGTTTGCTGGGTCGTCGGAAGGCACCGCGGTGTTTGTGGCGGATTCGAACCTGTTGGAGAGCGGATCAGGATCGCCGGGTGCGGTGACGACACCGGTGGACAAGCATACGGATCTGACGGGGGGCCAGCCGGGAATTCCCAACGAATATGCTGGCACACCCGTTCAGCAAGGGAAATTGCACGAAGTGACCGACAGCAAGTGGTTGCAGCAGCCAGTCTATGGAAAGCAGGGCGAGATCGTCGGGAAAATCAAGCAAGTGTTCACGGATCAGAAGACCGGCAAAATTGAGTACGTGATTCTGGTCCCGAGTGAGTCCAAGACGCCAATCCCTCTCCGCTGGAGCCAGTTTGAGGAAAGAAACGGCCAGCTTCAAGTTGAATATGAAAAAGGAGGACCTGAAGACGGTGTTGAACGCGCCGAACACCAAGGATATGTCACCGGACATTCAGGAGCACATGAACCAAATAGACGAAGCGAGGTCCCAACCGAAAGCGGGTCATAGCCAAGGCAGTGCCACGAGTTCACCCGCGGCGGGGGGCGAGCATGGAGAATCCGAGACCTCTGGCGGGGGTGCCAGCGGCTCACAAGCACTACCTCAGGGTCAAGCTCCAGGGCTAGAAGGTGACCACCCGAGCAGCAAGCGGTAACGCGCCCACTCTCCAACTAAGTTACCCGCGCGCGTGCATGCGACCACTCCCAGGGCGGCACGGGCTGCGAATCAGCCCACAAGCCTTTCCGTCCCTATCAGGCGTTTCTCTCTAACTCTCCAACGTTCTCCCTAGAAAACAGACGGTGGCTTCACTGCTCTATTTCGAGTATGGCCCTGCTGGGGTGTCCAAAGTTAATCATTTGATTTTCAAAATTCTCGCCCCAATAGCTACCAGTAGTGCCAAGCTTCTCCATCCATATCTCGCCTTCCTTAACCATGCAGTTCAGAGTGAAGGTGGCTTCGTTAATCAAATCTTTTCCCGTAAGCCCAACAGGGATAGGGCCCCAGCTCTCGAACAGGTACGGCAAGTCTTGTGCATTTCGTTCCTTGCGCAAGCTGTTTATGTGTGTAACCCAGTTTGGAACAAATTTTGCCGCTATTCTCTTCGTCGTGAACGAAGGTCCGCATGCTTCTACTAGTAGCTGTGCTGCTGCGGTAGTGCCCGCGTCGTAGACAGGTTTTTCGGGAGGGTTCGTTTTGTATGCGGGGAGAATCTGTGTGGTGAATGCGAGATATTCTTTCTTTGACAAGACCCCAGTTCCATACTGAGCGCAAATCCGAAACTCAATTTCTTCAAAGGAGGACACATCGGCAGGCAACTCCTGTCTAATTCGTTCTACATCTAAACCAACTCCTCCTGTTAGCTGCAACAAGATTTCGAGTCGTTTTGCGGTAAGTTCCAGGTTTGCCTTTTCGCCTTTGACCATCACAACTTGAAGCGGCTCAAAGCACTGCAGTGGGGGGCCATCTATCTGTGGGAACTCAACCAAGTGCCTCTGTGACGGTGATACCGCACAGGAAGACTCAACCAACAGGAGGAGGGGCAACAACAAGAGCAGTCCCGTGGTTCGTTTCATATAGTCCCGAAGAGATTGAAGCGCCTATACAATATATGGGGGCCTCGCAGAGAGGCGTATTGTAGGAGGGATGCGAACAAAGGCGCAAGGGCCTTAGGCAAGGCTCAGCCACGATGTTCCCGCCAATGCTGTCGCGGTCTATCTTGTCTCAAGTCCGCCGCACGTCCCCCCGCCTCTGTCGTACAAATTACGACATTGCTGTTGTACCGATTCGACAGAACAATCGTAGGTGTGTCGATAGGGCTTCGAGCACGAATCGGCTATAAGAACCGCACACAGGAGCCGACGAACCGACCTTATAATAAACACTCCGACCGACGGAGGTTCTAAGCCATGATGCCCGTAGAAGAGGCTATTATTGAAAAGCTGCGGAGAAGCGGTCCCTGCTGCCTAGACGATGTCGTCTCGTACCTTCCCAACTTCAGTTGGGGGGAGGTATTCGTCGCCGTTGATTGCATGTCGCGGGACGGGCGGGTGTTCCTTCGCCAACTCGGTTACTCGACCTATCAGATCACACTCCGCTCATAGTTTTTTGTTATCCAGTTCAACCTCTAGCCAGAAGAGGGGGACGCGATGCAAATGAATCAAGCGGCGGCCTTACGCGTGAAGTGGAAAAAGCGAGTGGAGCCACGACCCTGTGCGCATCTCACCCTGGAATTGGAACAGAATGACAGCGGCTATTTGACGGGGAACTATCTCTGTATCGCCTGCGGTGAATCGGTTGCCCGCAAGCACCCATAATCCCCTCCACGACTGACCCTGACCAACCGATCATCCTCACGGCTTTAGGGTCACCTGCGCGCGACACACCGGGAGGCACCGGCGCGGCATCTCACCGCCCTTTTCGGCGGGCATGCCAGCGTTCGGCTTGGCCAATCAGCATGTTCCAAATCATCGCATTTCTGCCCACGCCGACCGACCCCAAGACTTGTTTCAGTCCGGGCCGCTGGTCTTCAAGCCAATCGATCATGTCGTCAGCGGCCTGTAACCGCTCCCCCAGCTTCTCACCATGGGCCCGCTGCAATTGTTCATGCTGAACCATCCGATAGGATTCCAACTGACCCGGCGTCATTGCCTTGGTCTGCTGTGCGACCTTTGAAATCGTGGTGATGAGACTGTTGCCTAAGTCACGCGGAAATTCCGCGCCCGCGAGCCACGCGCGCGAGTTGGCCTCGAAAGCCTGTACCTCTTTCGGGATCACCGCCGGCGCCTGGCCAGGGGGATACATAGGAAGAATATACTCGCTTTCTTTGGCTGGGAAAAACTGCTGGTCTATTAATTTTTGCTCATCGGTGCGCGTATCGGGTGGCGTGACACGTTGGTCCAGCGGGACGTTCAAGTCGGAGAAAATTTTGTCCGCTTGCTCGGCGGAGATTTTCCCTGCCGCGAGATCAGCCTTGACCCAGGAGATCATTTTCCCCGCGTCCGCCGCGGTGATTTCCCCTTGTGGGCCAACAGGACTACTGCTGGTCGGTGCGGGCTGGGCTGCCGTGGGGGCGGCTGGGGCGGGAGTGGCCGGGGCGGGTGTGCCGAAGCCGAAGGCCAGCACGGCGGCTTTGGGTGAGAGTCCGAGATCGTCGGGCATAATGGGGCTCCTTTCGTGTGATGGTTACCTGCGTCCGTTCACAACACTCCGCTCCGTGTCGCACGACCGGGGATCGAGCCAGCCATCGAGCGACCTCAGCGCCGGCACGGATCGAGCGGGGCGTATCGTTGCCGCTCCAACTCTCTCTCCAACCGTAAATACTGCTCCTGCCGCTGCCCGTTCAACTGCTCGCTCAACGGCGCGTCGAACGGCGCCAGCTGCGCCGACGCGACATAGGTCATCGCCACAACGGAGCCGAGGATGAATCCACACAGCATACCGAGAGAGAATTTCATGGGACCCTCCTTTCTGATTTATGACCTGCATGTGCTACTGCCTCGCACATTATAATAGCCTCGTGCGTGCTCCCGTTTCGCATCGATCACGGCCTGCCCCTCACTCACCACTCCTGTCGAGCCGGACAGGGTGTCTTGGGCTGGATACTTTGTCCTGCAGATTCCCCCACCCAGCCTTCCTCACGGATCCGATCATCGTCCATCGAACCACTGCAACTGATTGAACCATATAGGCTCCCTGGCACTGGACACGAGATGTTGATCCCTTGGCATCGTCTATGCGATTGAACGAGGGTGTACCTGAAGCGTGACAGGGACGGCCCCGGTGCCAGCCACATGAGCGGGCAAGGAGGTAGCCAGGCCGCACACTCAGCGCTGATACGATTCAGCAAAGGAGGAGAGCCATGGCATCTGCAACCGCATCCATATCCATCAAATCGCGCATAGAATGGTGCCGACGGCAGAAAACGCAGGCGCGTACGCAACTTGAGCGTGAAGGCTGGCAAGCCGAAGTGGAGGGGCTCTGCGACGCGCTCCTCAATAGAAGAGTTCACACGAACCAGCTTTGTCCGCCCGGGTGTTCAAGGGATATGTGACCGGTGTGTTCAAGAGGTATGTGATGGGTTTCCAGGACGGAGAAGCGTTGATTCACATTGGAGCGGTGGACCAACATTTCGCAATCCCTGACGTGACGCACGGGACACATGCTGCAGCGCACGGGACGCGGTGACCCATAGTTGCACGAGTGCCGAGTCACGGGAAACGGCAAAAATAATTCGTGAGTTGTTGCGTCATGGCCTCGGCACCTAGTGGCTTGCGTAGCCCATCTCAGGCTGGGGCATGGTCGATTGTGGTCTCCCGTACGGCCCTCCCGGCACAGCCCATGGCAGACCTTTTTCCCCGATCAGCAGCGGACTGAGAATACTTTTGATGATGGCCGTTCCGTAGCTATCGGTCCATCCGATCCCAGTCAGACTCAACATGAAGTTGTACTGAGCCCGATCGGGGAACTGCAAATAAAAGAGCCCCAGCGACCAACACTTGCAGGGATTCTGGTAGAGGGCGACGACATCATACTCCGGGCTCCTGCCGGTCTTTACATCGTAGTAGCCCTTCGCGCCGACCGTCCACCCCCACGGCGTGCGAAACGCCCCTCCCCCTGTAAGAAATTGAATCTCAGCGGTTGGGGCATAGACCTCGTTGAACGAGACCGGATTCCAGACATCGCCACGGCGCACACGGTTCCCATCTCGTGAGAATCGCTGTCCGACTTGCAGATACCAGTAGTTGGACTGCTGGATTCGGAGGTCGGTGTTGAATTGACTCATGGTGGATTGGTAGGGATCGTAAAACGCATCGATGGTCAGATACTGGTTGATGGCAGGCTGCTGACCAAGGACGGCCCCGGCGCCTGGGCCAAACGCGGCATCCGCTAACTGAGCCTGCGTGAACTGCGGGGTCGTGTTGCCGATCACGACCCGCATCCAGAGGTCGGAAAGCTTCTTGCCGTCAATGGCCACCGTTGCCGGCTGCAGCGGTTGCGTAATCGATCCGAGTGGCGGAGAGACACCTGGGGTGAAATCTCGCGCCCGCTGCTGCACCGCTCCCACGTGATAACTCTGGGCCAACGTGAAATCCAGCCAATTGAAACTGCTGCTGCCCGTTTGCTCCAACAACCGGCTGCGGATCGCATAGGTCAGCAAGTTTTTCTTCGGCAGATCATCCACTTGATCGATCTGCGAAATATTCGACTGGTCGGTGGAGGGTACATACTCGTAGACCGCGCTAGGCTCGACCGTGTGCAGGAATGATCCACTATCACCCACACCGAATCGACGGCTGAGCTTCGAGGTGGCGTCGATGCCGGCCCAGAACGTCTCCCGGTGTTCGCTAATGTTTGATTGGGCGCCTCTCGAGTAATAGACCTCCCGGACCTTCACTTGCGGCCTCAGCCCGACGATATGCCCAAGATCGATGACATCGGTGGAGAAACCGGGCATCACATCCACCCGATTCACGTTGAACCCTTCATGGCGATAGAAATTCACATAGTTTCCGTCCATGCCAAACAGGAGCGGCGAACTGAAGAGCGACAGGTTCGGAAGGATATAGCCCGCCTCCGGCAACCGCTGAAAGGTATCAGAGCCACCGGCTTGCAACGGTTGCAGATACCGACCGAGCAAATAGAGATTCCCATAGTGCATCCGTTGCGTGGTAAACAAGCTTGACTCTTGGCTGGGCAAGGCCCGTTGCGTTCCCGAGTTGCTTAACTGTTGCAGACAAATTCCGGTCGGTCACCAAGTTGGCTTGGACACGAAGCAACAAGTCCGGCGTGATTTGCTGTGTATGTGTCCCTCTGATCAGAGCCCGAGACTCCTTCGCATCTTGTCCCGTCTGGCTCGCGCCGGACACATCCGGCAACTCTGTCTGCTGCAAGGCACTGACGAACCACTGCCCCCTCGACTTCCGGTCCAATATATAGCGATATGCCAAATCGCTTCCGTAGCCGAGGTCGCTGTAATAGAAGGGAGAGATCGTCAGGTCCTGGCTAGGATTGATGGCCCAGAAGAAGCTTTCTTTGAGGTGCACCCCAAAACGATTGTCCCACCCAACAGTGGGAACGAGGAACCCACTGTGCCTCTTGGAGAGCGGATACGTCAACGTGGGGATAGGAATCACTGGGACATCGTTCACGCAGAGCCATCCACCGGTAAACGCCACGTTGTCACCGGCATTCAGGTCAAGATCCTTGAACTCAAACCGCCAGGCCGGCGTCTCACCTTTCTGCGCATCGCAGTTCGTAAACCGGCCCTCTTTCACCCGATAATGGTCCTCGGAAAACCGTTGAATGAGATGCCCCTCCACCGAGGTATTCGTGGATTTGAGATACACCCGTCCATGCGTGATCACCCCGGCCTCGGTATTCACGTTGAGTTCCAACCGTTCGGATGCGAGATCGGCTTTGGGATCGGTGAGTCGGACGTGGCCCGTGGCAATCAATACGCCGGGCAAAGCTTGGATGGTCATGTGATCGGCCGTCAGACGCAGGGTGCCCTGGTTGACCACCACCGAGCCATCGGCTTCGTAGATTTCTTGTTCCTGAAGGTAATCAATTCGTTCGGCGGAGATGTCGAGCGGGAGCGCACCGGAGGATGTTGTCGCCGCTGCGGAACCTCCCTCACTCCCTGCAGCTCCCCCCACATAAGGAAGCAACAGCCCCAACATCAACCAACCAACCAGGCACACCCACAGCCGCGTCGCGATGCCTGCCATGTCAGCCACGAAGCGGCGAAAGCCCACAGCCACGGAACCATGCCTTGCACTCTCCCACGAGCATGAGCGATCCCGCGACACACACCAGACCGTCCGGAATCGCCAGCTGTCTGGCCAGCGCCATCGCGTCACTGAGCGACGGCACGACATGCGGGTGAGGCAGCAAACCTTCGAGCGAGGCTCGGAGTTCATGAGCGGTTGCAGAGCGCGGGAGATCCGCCTGCGTCAACACCACCTCATCGACAAGGCCGCTGAGAGGTTCGACAAAACCTCGATGGTCCTTGTCGCGCATCATCCCAAGGACAAGGACCACAGGGCGGGACGGATGAGATCGATCAGAGCGCGCGAGGTAGTCGGCTAAGGCCGTGGCAGCAGCAGGATTATGCGCGCCATCCAGCAGGATCGTCGGACGGCGATCGACCACTTCCAATCGTCCGGCCCAGTTGACCACACGCAAGCCCGTTCGCACCGCCTCGGCCGTGACAGCAATCCCCTGAGGGGCCGCCGCCCCCAACAGCGCCAGCGCACAGGCGGCGTTATCAAGTTGGTGACGACCCTCCAGGGCACAGATCAGTCCGTCATATTGCATACCCAGACCGCGATAGGAAAATTGCTGGGGTCCCTCTCCCTCTGTGCGAAACTCCTCATTGAGACGAAACACCGGGGCCTGTCGCTCCCTTGCCACCTGTTCGATCGTCCGCCACGCGTCATCTTCGAGCCGCCCCAGTACCACCGGCACCCCCAGCTTGATAATGCCGGCCTTCTCGAACGCGATCGATGAGAGTGTGGTCCCCAAATATTCCTGATGATCGAGGGAAATCGTCGTCACCGCACAGGCCATGGGCATGACCACGTTGGTGGCATCGAATCTTCCGCCCAATCCAACCTCCAACACTGCCACGTCAACCCCTGAATCGGCAAAGTGCTGAAACGCCATCGCGGTCGTATATTCGAAGAAGGTCGGCGACAGATCCGGTTCGCAGAGGGTCTGAAGTTGTTCGGTCAATTGTGCCACCTGCGATTCAGCAATCATCTCGCCGTTCACGCGGATCCGCTCTCGGAACTCCACGAGATGGGGCGACGTATAGAGTCCCACTCGATACCCTGCCGCCTGCAACACGGCGGCGGCCATCGCCGCGGTGGATCCCTTTCCATTCGTGCCGGCGATGTGCAGTGTACGGTACCTGGTCTGCGGCGTGCCGAGTCGCACCATCAACGCCGTCATCGTCTCAAGACCCAGTTTGATGCCATGCCTTTGCAGGCGATACAAATAGTCCACGGCAGAGGAATAGGTCATGGTGTAACCAGGCAGGAAGGAAGCTAACCAGGATTCTTCATGAAGGGTCCAGGCTTAAAAATGCGCGACGAGGGTGCTTAGGGTTTCTTTCAGCTGTTTGCGCTCCACGATCATATCGATCATGCCATGCTCCAACAGAAATTCCGCTCGCTGAAACTGATCCGGCAGCTGCTGTTTAATGGTCTGCTCGATCACGCGGGGACCGGCAAAGCCGATCAGCGCTTTCGGTTCAGCCAGAATCACATCTCCCAACATGGCGACGCTGGCGGTGACACCCCCGAACGTGGGATCGGCTAACAGACAAATAAACGGGAGTTTGGCCTCGCCCAGCTTAGCGACAGCGGCAGAAGTCTTGGCCATCTGCATCAGGGAGAGAATCCCCTCTTGCATCCGGGCTCCTCCGGAGGTCGTGACCAAAATGACCGGCAACCTGGCCTCCAGTGCGCGATCGATTGCCCGGCAGATCTTTTCCCCGACGACCGACCCCATGCTGCCACCCATAAAACTGAAGTCGAATACACAGAGCACCACACGACGGCCGTTCATCATCCCTTCGCCGATCATCATGGCATCTTTTCGGCCGGTCTTCCCCTGGTGCGCCTTCACACGATCCTTGTACGATTTCGTGTCCTGAAAGTTCAGCGGGTCCTGGGGGCCTAGCTCCGCATCCCACTCTTTGAACGTCCCAAGGTCGACCAAGAGCGCAATGCGCTCCATGACAGAAATCGGGAAATGGTAGTCGCACTTCGGGCAGACCTTATTATTACGTTCGACTTCTTTGCGATAGACGATTTCCCGGCAGTGGTTACACTTGAGCCACATCCCTTCAGAAATCTTGGATCGCTTTGGAGGTTCAGGCTCGGTCGTTTTCTGTTTTTTAAACCAGGCCATTGTGCGCTCCGCTTAACCCGCAAACGCAGCTCTCGCCACCCGTGAAGCTTGTCTCGTTGGGGACAAAAGCGTATGGCTCATGGCGTGTAGCTGGTGGCAAAGTACGCTCACTCTCCATTCCGGACTATGCGCTATCGGCTATACGCCATATGCTCTTTTCTTCGGACGAGCGACGGACGAAGAAGATGGCAGAATACCATAGCCGCCGTCATCGACGCACGTAGATTTCCCGTCGATGAAAGTGAAGACGGGACGTCAGTAGACCTGGCCGCCGAAGGCGATGTGGAACATCATAGTGAGTCCGACGGCAACGCTCCCAAGACTCGCCAGCCCCTGGACCGCGAGAAAGACGGGACGCCCGAGGTTCAGAGACCACAACACCGGAAGGCTCACGACCATCCCGACCAGCATCATCCCCATGATCGAGCCAACCCCGAACACCGCAATATACGTCAGCCCTTCCGACACCGATCGCGCGGACGACAACACGATCAACAACAACGCCGCTGACCCGGCCAGACCATGAGCCATGCCGATACAGAACGGTCGAACGGAATCACGCCACCAGTGTACATGTCCGTGATCCTCGACCAGAGCATGACTATGCAGGTGCACGTGCCGTTCACCATCATGGTCGTGCGTATGCACATGCCAGCGTTCTCGGACCAATCGCACCCCGAGTATCCCGCCGAGGAGCACGAGCATGGCGCCGACGCCGAACTCGGCCGCCAACGCGAAGGGTTCAGGAATCTGCACGCGGAGCACCAACACCACCGCCCCGACCAGCAACAATACCACCGTGTGTCCGAGCCCCCAGCTGAATCCAATCATGCCGGAGGCGCGGATCGAGGGCCGTTGCGCGAGCACCGTGGATACGGCAGCGACATGGTCCGTGTCCAAGGCGTGGCGAAGCCCCAGCACGAACCCGAGTCCTAAGATGGTCAGGAATTCAGTATCCAGCATGCCGGCATCAACAGGGAGTCCCCCTGTGGCACAGGTGTCGGCGGCAAGATGGGACCTCAGCCGCCTCGAACGTGCATTTCGAGATGTGGATTTTCGCGAAGTTTCTCAATACCGATGAGCCCCCCGACACGCAACCCGTCCCGTTCAAGCGCCTTGCGCTCTTCTGCACCTCGGTCGCGGCGGCCTTCCCAGCCGGCACGGATCAAGGCCCGCATCTCGTCCGCAGAGGCACCGGCGCGGAGGGACTTGCGCAGATCCGTTCCCGTCGTCGCGTACAGACAGCGGTACCACATGCCATCGGCGGTCACCCGGCTGCGATCGCAGGTCGCACAAAACGGTGTGGTCGTCGAAGGAATAATCCCAAAGGTCGTCCCATCCGGCAACAGAAATCGCTGAGCCGGCGCAGCTCCCCGCTCAGGCATCGGCTCGATCGTCCCATAGTGCTCGCTCAGCAGGGTGAGCATCGCGGCTCGGGAAAACACTTTCTGTTGAGACCACTCGTTCGCACCACCGACGTCCATATACTCGATAAACCGAACTTCCGCCTCCACCTGCTTGCCAAACTCGATCAGCGCGACCAACTCATCGTCGTTGAACCCCCGAATCGCCACCGTATCGAGTTTTAAGCCGGTGAATCCCGCGCGAGCCACCGACTCAATCCCTTCCAACACGCGCGCAAACTCATCATGGCGGGTCAGTTGGCGAAATCGTTCTGGTCTTAGCGTATCGAGGCTGACCGTGACGCGGTGAAGCCCTGCCTCATACAGCGCCTCAGCCTGGTCTGCCAGCAAAATGCCGTTCGTCGTGAGCGCGATATCCGTCACCCGCCGGTTTTGGAGCAACAGGCGAATCAGCCGAGGCAAATCGCGTCGAAGCAACGGCTCTCCGCCGGTCAGCCGCACTCGATCCACGCCGAGGTCGGTGAAATAGCCAGTCAGGCCTGCCATTTCCTCATAGGTCAGCACATCCTCGCGCGGCAGCCAGACATAGTCCTCCTCCGGCATGCAGTACTTGCAGCGGAGATTGCATCGATCCGTCACGGACAAACGCAGACTTTTGAGTGGGCGATCATAGGTATCGACCACGCTAATAGGCATCGCATCTTGTGGCGATTCACGAATCACTCGCGCCTAGCCTTCCGTTGCCCATGATTCAATGTTGAATGGTTAATTTCCATGCGATTCGAGCCCCTCAACCACTGAACATTCAACATTCATCATTGAACATTCAGCATTAGAAACTACCCTTTACGCCTCACGTCCCTACGGGTGCTCCTCCACCCAGACTTCGCCTTCCGGCGTGTGTTCGAGCTTCCAGATCGGTGTGATTTGTTTCAATTCATCGATCACCCACTTACAGGCACGGAACGCCTCGGCCCGATGCTCAGCCCCCACGACAATCAGCACGATGTTTTCGCCGATGCCGATTTCGCCATACCGGTGGAGGATCGCGACCTCGATGATGTCAAAATCCTTCAACGCCCGCTCGCGGATTTCACCCAGCTTCTTTTGCGCCATTCCCTCGTAATGTTCGAACGTAATACTATCCACATCCCGCCCCTTGGACCGGTCACGCGCCGTTCCGAGAAAAATCGCAATGCCGCCGATACGCCTCGACCGGCCTCGCACCCGATTGATCTCCGCATCAACGGAAAAATCTTCCCGTTGCACGCGGACAAACTGGGCATCGTCACTCGGCCTGATCCATAGGGCCTCCCCCTGCGAACGGAGGTAACAAGCGCTATTTCGTCGCCATCCTGAATTTTCGTATCTTCGTGCGCGATTTCTTGATTGACCGACACGAGAACTTTTTTCTTCTGGATCAGCTCCCCGATGGCGGGATATCCGGCTTCCAGACACACCGACCAGGTCTTTCACCCGTCTTCCATTGTTCGAGGTCCAGGGACAGAGATTCCCTGATTCCCTGCCAACATTTTCGTCATCCCAAAGAGCCTGAACCGTGATCACGACAGTAACCCTTATCACGTTTCATGAAAATCTACATACTTAACGCCTTGTAAACGTTCCTGACTTTCCACCAGACTTCGAGAGCAAACATACCTCGCTGAAGCTCATCCCCCGATCAATCGCCTTGCACATATCGTAGATCGTGAGCGCCGCCACCGAGGCTGCCGTCATCGCTTCCATCTCCACCCCAGTCGGCCCAGTCGTCTTGGCGGTCGCAGTGATGGTAATCGAACAGCGGCCTTCGCGATCCGGCTGAGATTCTTCTTTGAATGAGATATCGACGCTGGTGAGGAGAATCGGATGGCACATGGGAATAAGGTCCGGGGTCTTCTTGGCTCCCATCACGCCGGCAACCTGCGCGACGGACAAGACATCGCCCTTGGCAATCTTGCCCCGTTGAATCTTTTCGAGGGTTTCAGGCTGGAGAAAGACTGTGGCCTGAGCTGTGGCAGCCCGCTCGGTCGAATTCTTGGCGCTGACATCGACCATGCGCGCCCGTCCCGACTCGTTGAAGTGCGTAAATTCTGCCATTTTTTAGCTAAATCAGCTGGTTGCAGGAGGAAATATGAGGTGATTATAGGAGCCGGTGGAAAGGGCAGTCAATAGAGAGGGGGGTGGCCTGGTGAACCCCCTTTGCTCGCGCAACGCGCGGTCTCGGAAGATCCTCGTTGGACGCGCGCAGTTGGGGATTCAACCAGGCCACCCCCCTAGAGGGAGAAAGATAGAATGGGAAAACCCGGTGTGGTCCTGTGTTCCCGGAGCGCGCACGATCAGAATGTGCTCGTTCGATGCGCGCAGTGAAGGCCGGCCTGGCTACTCCCTCCAGGACGAGAGGTTGGCCGAGATATACGGCGGGCAGATAGCTGGATAGACTGAGAATTTGCCGCCAATCCCGGTCAGTGGAACAGGACGAAAGATTGAACAAGTGTTGGAAGTTCAAGTAGACTTGCCTCCCAACAGAATGTTCAGGCGACCGTGCTATGATGCGCGGCAGCTCGCAGCAGACTTACTAGTTGGGTATCTTTTGCTGATTAATCAGATTTGTGCCAGGGAAAGGAGATCATCATGGCTGAAATACCAGGTTTGAAAGCAACGAACGTCGTTCTCGTCCATGGTGGTTTCGTGGACGGCTCGGGTTGGGAAGGCGTCTATAAGATTCTGACGAAGGACGGCTACAGGGTCAGCGTCGTTCAGAATCCGACGATATCGCTGGCCGACGATGTCGCCGCGACCAAGCGCATTGTTGCTGCGCAGAATGGCCCAGTGGTTCTCGTCGGCCACTCCTACGGCGGAGTGGTGATCACCGAGGCCGGTAACGATCCAAAGGTAGTGCGGCTTGTCTATATCACCGCCTTTGCCCCGGATAGGGGTGAATCGGTGTCCACTCTGATCAAGAATCCACAGCCGGGCGCCCCGGTGCCCCCGATACTGCCGCCGCAGGACGGTTATCTATTCCTCGACAAGGCGAAGTTCCCCGCCTCATTCGCGGGTGACGTGGACAATGAAAGGGCCGCGTTCATGGCAAACTCCCAAGTCCCCTGGGGCGTGGACGCGCTCAGCGGCACGATCAGCGAGCCGGCTTGGAAGTCCAAGCCGAGCTGGTACTTGGTTGCCACCGACGATAAGATGATCCCACCGGCGGCCCAACGTTTCATGTCCAAGCGCGCGGGTTCGACTGTCGTCGAGGTCGCGGGCAGTCACGCGATCTACGTGTCGCAGCCGAATGCGGTGGCCGCGCTCATCGAAAAGTCTGCCAGTGAAGTGAAAGTGGCGGCGAACTAAGCCTGGCGAACGCGGGGGAAAGTGACTTGTCTGGTGACACATGGCATCAAACCCTCGGTCGGTTGAATTGTTTCTTCACAGCAATGCGCAACAAACGCTTGCAGCGGACACGGTTGCTCGTCGGCTTAGTGGTCATTTGAATCGGAGCTTGCATGTAATCGCTCGCCGCTGAAGCGCAGCGTTAGGTAGACGATGTGGGGGCAATTCGCATGAACACCGATGACCAGATTCTGAGAGCCTATGCCGCCATCACCTCGATTCGGGCGAACGTTCCGGAGCGCCACGAGGTTGAAGAGAGATGGGTCAACGAGTTCAACACCGCGATCGAGAAACTCGAAAAGTCACTGGGTATTGATCTGCAGGAATTCAAGGTTCCGCAAGACGCGCTCAAACGATTTGTCGCTTCGTGCAACAGCTTGACGGGTGACGTGACGTATCTCGACGATCTGTCCCGCTCCCGTGGTGCCATGATGCAAAACCTCCAATGAAGATACAAGGTCTTGCAATCCAATATTTCTCGGTGTTGGGCAGGCCTGCCTGTCGGTTCGCCGTTCGGCTCTCCCCTCTCGTCGTTTGTCCCTTCGGTGAGCCTGATCTGAAACGAGATAGGCTTCACGCTGCATGAATGACGGTCTTTTGGGGCGCGGGGAATGGCACCAAGTACTTTCCAGGGCAATGATTGGTCCTTTGACTAAGTTCATAAGTTCGTTTACTTTACGACCATGATCAATCTGAACATTCATGAGGCAAAAATCCATCTGTCCAAGTACTTGGCGAAGCTCAAAGCGGGGAACCGCATTCTGTTGTGCAAATGTAATCGGCCGGTTGCGGAAATCATGCCGCTGCCCGAAGTCCCGGCTCGTCCCCACCCCATCGGCTTAGCCAAAGGGCGATTTACCGTTCCGCGCTCCTTCTTCGAGCCCCTCCCGGAAGAACTGCTTCGCACGTTTGAAGGCACCCATGTGAAAACCGTGTGAAATCTTGAGATCGTGCTTGACCTTGCACCTGACGTGCCCAGCTGTGATCTCCCTCGGAATGGCGGCGGCGTAGTTTGGCCGGTCGCCCGCGCGGTTTCAAAGATTCAACGAGTCGTGTCCTGGACGTGTGGAAGCTCTGCCAGCCTTGCTGGACTGGCGGAAAGATGGTACCGTAGCCGCATGACTCATCTCGCGCAAAAACTAGACAAGAAACTTGCCACCTGGCGGCCTGAGGTCGCGGCTCAAGTGGAGCAGATCGTGACCGACGTGATCGAATTGGCCGACACCGACACACTGGACCTGGTGCCCTCCCGAGCGGTCGTGCAAGAAGTCCTCGATGCCCTCGATGAACGCCAAGCCGGGTGAGAGATGGCTGGCCGACCTTGGGCTAGCAGCCAAAACCAGACCGGTCATCATCATCCCCCATCACGACCCGAAAGCTTCCCGTGCGCTTCTCACCTATGTTCCGCTCACTACCCAACACCGTGGCAGTCGATATGAAGTCTACGCGGCCCGCCGCTGAGCCGGAGCGTTAGCTTGCCTGGCCGATCGAATCCTTCCTTGATTGACAGAGGGATCCGTTTGGTATAATTTTTATACCGTGATGAGTTTCGAGTTTGATACCTCGAAGAGCAAGGCCAACTTTGAAAAACATGGAATCGATTTTGTGGAGGCGCAACAACTGTGGGACGACGAGGACCGGCTCGAAATCCCCGCGAGAACAGAAGACGAACCTCGGTATGTTCTAATTGCGGCCCTCGGCCGGAAACTATGGTCGGCCTTTTTTACCTATCGGAAGGGACGCATTCGGTTGATTTCAGTCCGAAGAGCCAGAAAGGAAGAGAGGGAACTGTACTATGAAAGCGAAGAATCTCGGAAAGATGTTTGATGAGAAGAAGGACATTACTTCTCATCTTGCCCTCTCGAACGCCCGCCGTCCGGGGCATGAACAGAGACGTGTGAACGTCGATTTTCCCAGTTGGATCATCGAGTCACTGGATGCTCAGGCGAGCCGCCTTGGAGTGACAAGGCAATCGGTTATCAAGCTTTGGATCGCCGAGAGATTGAAGGAAGAAGTGAAGAAGGCAAGCTAAACACCAGCTGTAACGAACTCTGACGGGCGATGTGGATCGCTCAGCTTGGGCGTTAGGCGGCAGGTTACTCTGACACTCTCGGCGCGCCGGAGTCTGGCGGGTGAGAACAGCGACTTTTTCAGCATTCTGCTAGTTGGGAGACGATGTGTGGGCAATTCGCATGAACAACGATGACCAAATTCTGAGAGCATATGCCGCCGTCACCTCGATTCGGGCTAACGTTCCGGAGCGCCACGAGGTTGAAGAGAGATGGGTCAACGAGTTCAACGCCGCGATCGAGAAACTTGAAAAGTCACTGGGTATTGATCTGTAGGAATTCAAGGTTCCGCAAGACGCGCTCAAACGATTTGTCGCTTCGTGCAACAGCTTGACGGGTGACGTGACGTATCTCGACGGTCTGTGGTGCGAGCGGGCCATTCTGATGCAGAAGCTTGACTCGGTACTTGTGTACTTCACTGGCTTGCAAGACCGAGAAGACAATAAGATTGGTTTTCATCCATTTAAATAGGGGATAGTGAAAACTGGGGACGTTGCTTGGCCTTCTACCTTGCCTGCCCTTTATCGACCTGAGCAAGCAAGACCTGGGACGTTCTGACTTCTCCTCTTCCTCCCTCTCCAATGGGCGGGTAACCGACCGATCTTTTACTGTCTGCAAGGCATCTGCGCGGAGCAATCATGGTAACCAAGGCACCGCGAGCACATGATCGCGGCCGATGGAATTCCAGAATGATTCCGCGAGGTCACGCCCTGAAATGGTTACCCCGGGAGATGCGAGAGCCGATCCGCCTCCCACTCGCATACCCCGCTAACGATCTGTTGACAGCCGGAAATCCAATACTTGAGAATGCTTCCATGGTTGGGAAGGTCATCATCGAACGGCTGGAGTTTCAGGGGCGCTGCGGCGTGACTCCGGAGGAGCGACGACGGCCTCAACCGTTGGCGGTGGACCTGGAACTGGAGTGTCAGACTGAACCGGCGGCGACTTCGGATGACATCCTCAACACGGTCGACTATGCGCAAGTGGCAGATCGGGCTATCGAGATCGGCGCAACGCAGGATTGCGCGCTGCTGGAAACATTCGCGGAACGGCTCCTCACCATGCTCTTTGCGGAATTTCCCATCGAACGGGCCAAGATTTGGCTGCGGAAGCTTGCGCCTCCGATGGAGCATGTGACCGGATCGGTGGGCGTGCAACTCGAACGATCACGCCTGGCTCACCAGATTCAGGATGCGGGACCAACTCCGGCTCGGTTTCTGACTCAGCAACTCCATCGCTTACCGAAAGGCAGGGCGCTCGACGTCGCGGCTGGGTCTGGACGCAATGCGCTCTATCTCGCCTCGCACGGCTTTCAAGTCGATGCGATAGACCGCGATGAACAGGCCATGGCCCAGCTCGCTGCCACGGCAAAACAACGGAACATCCCAAATCTCACGGTCCGGACGGTGGACCTCGAACGAACAACCGATGAACGGCCGGAATTTCCGAAGCAGGAATATGACGTGATCGTCGCGTTCTTCTATCTCCATCGCGCACTGTTTCCCGCGCTCATCGAATCGCTGAAGCCGAACGGGGTCTTGATCTACGAAACCTTCACCATCGACAACTACTTGCGCCATCGCCATCCGCGCCGATGGGAATTTTGCCTCGCGCACAATGAATTGCTCCGGCTCACGTCCAATCTCCGCGTGCTGTCGTACGACGAAGGCGAACACGACGGCGGCCATGGACCCGGTTCTGTCTTCACCGCGCAACTCGTCGCCCAACAAGCGGGCCTCAGCAGCCTGCCGCATGAGTCGACATGAGTCGCATCGATCTCCATCTCCATACGACCCACTCCGATGGAAGTCTCTCGCCGGCTGAGGTGTTACGGCTCGCCCACAAAGCAAGGGTCACCGCGCTGGCCATTACGGACCACGACATTGTGTCCGGCATTCCCGACGCCATAGCAGCCGGGGCTGAGCTGGGAATTGAAATCATTCCCGGCGTGGAAATCAGCTCCTGCTTTGGCAATAGTGAGCTCCATATCCTTGGCTATTGCATACAGTGGCAAGACCCGGAGCTGAATCAACGCTTGGCCGCCTTGCGCGAGAGTCGGCATAGCCGCAACCCGCAGATCATCGAACGACTGCGCTCATTGGGGCTGGACGTGACCTATGAAGAGGTACGGGCTCTGGCCGGCACGGATTCGGTCGGCCGACCGCATATTGCGCGGCTCTTGATGGACAAGAAGTATGTCACGTCCGCCAAGGACGCCTTTGACCGATATCTGGCAGAGGGACGCCCAGCCTACGTGGCGCGTGAACTGCCCCAGCCGGCGGATGCCATTGCCTGGATCAGAGCCGCCGGAGGCGTGGCCGTGCTGGCCCATCCTACCTGGGCCAAGGTGTCTGGAGAAGGACTGAACACACTCCTGACGACATTGAAAGCCGAAGGCCTCGGCGGCATCGAAGTCCACTACAGTACCCACACGAAGCGCCAGACGACGGAGTATCTCGACCTGGCCAAGCGGCTGAACGTGCTGGTGACCGGTGGAAGCGATTTCCACGGCATCACCAAGCCGGACATCGAAGTTGGTACGGGCCGGGGTGATTTGAAGGTTCCCGAGAGGCTGCTTGAGCCGCTCAAGAAAGCCGCCCTCTTCGTTTGAGGTTTATCTGGTTTCTCCGGTTCGTCTGGTTTATTTGGTTTGTCTCGTTTGCTTGGTTGAACAAGATCAACTAGATGAACAAAACAAACCAGAGCAACCAGTCAGTTTCCACGCTTCACGGGTGTCAAGAGCACCGCTGCTCATTTCGTCCAATTCGTTGACTCTCCTATCCCATCCGCTACACTTTGAGACGTTAAGAACATCCTCAAAGATTCCTATGTCGAAATCCTGGACTTGGATCGCTCCCTATACCTTTGCCATCTTGGCTATGCTCCTGGCCGGCCCCTTGCTGAGCAGCCTGGCATTGCTCCAAACTGTTTCGGTCCCGTATCTGCAGCTCAGTGGGCCTCACGCCATTCGACTGGTTGCAAACCTCCTCGCGCTCGCCATCCTCTGCATCTTCGCCTTTGCTGCCTCTCGGCAAATCCCAGACAACGGCCGCGGATCAAGCTTTCTCCGCAACCTCGTCCTTCCGCTCACGACCCTCTTCGTCATCCTCTTCGCCAACAAAGCGTTCAGGACCGTGGGCCTGCCAGTGATCGAACAGATGGGCTCTTCTCGATTCGCCTGGGGCTATGCAATCGGTCTCGTCGGCTCCGGCCTCTGGCTCACCGCAGCCTGGGTCCTTAACCGGAGTTCGCTGCGCGAAGCCTTCGCTCCCCCCAGACAGACACGGCGCCAAGAGGTGCAGGCGCTTTCCGAGGATGAGGAAGCAGGACACGAAGAAGAGGCAGAGGCTCCGTCAGAACCAAAGAGTACAGCCGCCACGTCAACGATCAATGGCTACACGCCAAGCATGCTCGGACGCTACAAGGTGTTGAAAGAACTCGGACGCGGCGCAATGGGACTTGTCTACCTGGGAAAAGATCCGACGATCCAGCGTTTCGTGGCCATCAAGACCATGCGACTCGATGAAATCGACCACGACGACAAGCTGCAAGAGGTCAAGGCACGGTTTTTCCGCGAAGCAGAATCCACCGGGCGTCTGTCCCACCCCAACATCGTGACCATCTATGACGCAGGAGAAGAGAACGATTTAGGGTATATCGCGATGGAACTCATCGAGGGAACCCCCCTAAAACAGTGGGCACGGAAACCCAACTTGATGCCGGTCAACGAGGTCCTCCTGACTGTGGCTACCGTCGCAGACGCCCTGGACTATGCCCATCAACAAGGCGTCGTCCATCGCGACATCAAGCCGGCTAACATCATGCTCACGAAGGATCGCGTCGTGAAAGTCATGGATTTCGGTATTGCGAAGATGGCCTCGAGCAGCAAGACACATACGGATATCGTGTTGGGCACGCCGACGTACATGTCACCGGAACAAATCGCAGGCAAGAAAGTGGACGGTCGGTCGGACATCTTTTCACTCGGCGTCGTGCTGTTCGAACTCCTCACGGGACAGCTGCCGTTCACCGCCGACAACTTGTCGGCCGTGCTGTTCAGCATCGCCCATCATCCGCATCCCGCCATTCAGACCCTGAGGCCGGATCTTCCCCCGATGGTGCAGGAGATCGTGGATCGCGCGTTACAGAAAGAGTTGCCTCACCGCTATCGGCGCGCGGAAGAATTCGCAGGTGAGCTCCGTGCCTGTCTCCAGAGTCTCGCGGCGTGAGGGAGGTGTCGTCTGGCCCTCGAACGATTGCATAGCGCCAAATCCGATACCGGTCTGAAACGGCTCCATAACGAAGATCGCTTTGTGGCCGACCCTCCGCTAGGTCTCTATGTCATCTGTGACGGCATGGGGGGCGGCAACGCCGGCGAGATTGCCGGCGCCCTCGCAGTCGAGGCGATTCAGGCGCATCTGGCCGAAGCAGCCCAGCACGCAGACCTGCCGCTGATCGGCCCCTGCAATGCCACGGTGTCTGCAACGGCCAATCGTCTCGCCAGCGCGATTCGTGCAGCGAATGATGCTGTCCATCGCGAGTCATGGAGCAGGCCTGACTATGCCGGGATGGGTACCACCGTGGTCGCCGCACTGCTCCGTGAGGAAGTGCTCGCCATCGCCCATGTCGGAGACAGCCGGCTCTATCTCGTTCGAAACGGGACAATCCAAGCCCTCACCACAGACCATTCCTGGGTCGCCGAACAGATCCTCAAGGGGTTCATCACGGAAGAAGAGGCCGAACGCTCCCCCCGCAGGAACATCGTGACGAGAGCCCTCGGCGTCGAGAGCAGCGTCGACGTGGAACTGACGGAGGTTCCGGTCAAGAGCGGAGACATGCTGTTGTTATGCTCAGACGGACTTACCCGTGGTGTCCATCCGAATCGACATTCTTCACATCCTCAGTGGATCGGAAGACCTCCCCACCATGTCCGATCGCCTCATCGCCATGGCGAATGAAGCCGGCGGCGACGATAACACGACCGTGGTCATCGTGGCCTTGCGGGATGAACTCCAAGCAGGACTGTGGGAGCGCCTGAAACAACGATTCGTCGCGTGACGAATCACAGGGACCTTGCACAGGAGGGAACACCATGCCTGAGACTCTGCCACAACCAGCCACACTGCTCGTCAAACTTCACGGAAAAGGCTCGCGGCATATCGAACTGACCCTTGAGACATTTACGATCGGTCGAAAGGCCGACAATACCCTCGCGATCGAAGATCCTGCCGTCTCGGGGCATCATGCGCGGATTGTGAAGATTCAGGCCGTCTTCTTTCTCGAAGATTTGAAGAGCACCAACGGCACCGCCATCAATGGCCGGCCGATCACGCGCCACCAACTTCGTGACGCGGACGTGATCACCATCGGCCAACACCGACTCGTCTTCCAAGAGAATGCGACGTCCAATACAGAGGCGCCGGCCCCATTTGTCGATCTGGATCGAACCACGGTGCTCAGAGGAACGGACCGTACACCCGACAGACCGATGCTCACTGCCAAGGTCCTGATAGTTGCTGGAAAAACTGATCGGTTGGAATACCCACTCACCAAACAGGTGAATGTCATTGGGTCACAAGACGGAGCGGTCATTCGGTTGACCGGATGGTTTGCCCCAAAATCTGCGGCGACGATCGCCCGACGAGGCCACAACTACTCCATCAGCCCTTCTCAGGGCGCGAAGTCTCTGCTCGTTAATGGCGCGGACGTTGTGGGACAGCAGGACCTAAAGGATGGGGACCAGATCGAGGTGGCGGGCGTGAAGCTGACGTTCTGTCTACTCTCCACAAGGAAGTAGGTTGCAGAAAAACTGCTCTGACACGCCGGAATTTCGATGGTCCGGACGTGTGGGACAACAGGAGAACATCCCAGCAGGATGCTCAAAAAGGCGACCTTCTCATCCTCCCAACCCTGGCGCGCAAGACGCGCTTTGTCCCAGGCAAGGCCGCAGCTCCGCGACTGACCCTCGTTTCATGTTTCACGCCTCACGTTTCACGGTTCCCGGGAACGATGCGAGAACGCCGCTGGCGGACTTTTTCAGCATCCTGCTAGAACACCGCTCGCTAACGCCCGCCCGACTATTTAAAGAAGAGCGTGCCCTTCGGAAGGGTCTGGTAGCACCGGTCGGAGACCTCCTGGCCATGCGATTGCAAGCACTGGAGGATCTGCCCACTCCCATGTTTGACTACTCTGCAGAATCGTTTGACATCCTCGTCGCACGCCGCCATCAATCGACTTCGATCTTCCTTCCACTTCACAAATCGCTCTTGCAACTGGCTTTGGCACGGCGGCGGAAGTTGTTTGGCACGCTGTTGCAAACAGCGCGTGCGGGCAGAACCGTCCGGAGAGTCGGGGCACAATTGTTCGATCTCGGCTTCGCACTTCAGCCTGGTAGCCTGCAGTGCAAGAGGATCCAACCGCGTCACAACCGGAGCTTCAACACTTGATTCGAGCGACCGATTATCGTCCGGCATCGACCTTGCTGCCTCTGAAGGCAGCGGAGGAGAGATGGGAATGGTTAAGTCCAGCGTGGGTGGCGTAGACAGGGGAGGCGAAGGACGTGCTGCCTGACGAGTCTCAGCAGGCAGCGCAGCTGAAGACAGCTCTTCTTGTGACGGTAAATTGGCGGCCACCGTCACCCACACGAGTCCAAGGCCAAGGAAGGTAATTGCGCCGGCAATGATCCCGCTCGAAGATTGCTGCTGAGCCATGATTACTCCCTATCTGACGAGACCCAGCATAGGATAAGCCGTCAAAAAAATCGACGAATTGTCCTGTTTCTACCTGAGGCCTGTCCGACATTAGCCGCATTATTCATGACGGTTCGTCGCGAAATCGCTCGAAAGCGTGTTCCTCGTGAAGCGTATCTCGTTTCTCGCATGCGACGATACAGACACACTCTTTCCGTCCCGCGCTTCACGCTTCACGCGCAAGAACCGCGAATCGGCGATTGCAGCAGAAGCGCTCAGGGATAATGCAGGCTAGTTGTCTGGAGTTTCGACGATGTGGTTTTCAAACCTGGTGCAGCCTTCGGCGAGCAGCCGATTGGTGAGCATTTCTCCAGGCCATTCGATAGGCAAATCGGCCGTGAAGATCCACACATCAGGAGAGGTCCACACGGGACCATGGTCTTCAGGAAGTTCGGGATCAAACAGATCAGTCCAGACCGGCATGTACACACCGTTCCCGCATTGCGTATGGAGATGCACGATCGTGCGGGCACGGACGAGCGGGTCCAAATCGCGCCAGACTGCCGCGGTCTCATCCGCGAGCCGATGGAGCCGCACGGCATTTTGCGCATCGAAAATGGCATAGGCGGCGTAGACCGGTGCTTCGATCATATCGGGAGCCAGCGCCAACTCAGGACATTGCGCCACGAGGCCTTCCAGAAGAGCCCGACGATGCCGGTCCTCCAGCGAATCGGGCAGTCCAGAGTCCGGCACACCGATCAACTCAAAGAAGAGAAAGGCGGTGCTCTCGACAGGCGGATAAAGCCGAGCGGCAATTGAAGTGGCCCGCTGAGAATCCGCCACCGTACTTAAATGATCATTCAAACCTTGGAGGCTGATCGGCTCCAGCGTCGAATCGGTTAATAGGCGTGACTCCACACGCACCACCGTCCCGGCAGAGAGCTGAAGATGTCGATGCAACAGATCCGCTGTCGCAACCGGGTCGATCTTCAACTTGAGTGGATGGACTAGATTTGCTTGGAGAGGAAGTTCCAAGGCCGCCATAATGGCATAGGACAATTTGTCATCGGCCGGCCCATCTATGAGCACGGAGCAGGATGCCTCCGCGAGAAGATCGAAGAGCCATTCCGCCATGTCCTCATCCAGCGCCGCTAGCACCGTTAGGAGATCATACTCCCGTCCCTGCTCCAAGAAGGCTTGCAGCGTATCGATCGCCGCATCGGTATCGCCATGGTCATGGCGCCGGGCATTGATCAAGTGAACGAGATCTCTTGTGAGAGGGTCAGGACGAGACCAACTCAACATATAGACAGACTCCTACCGTACAGCCGGGTATCACTGCGCTCCATGTTGCCAAACTTTCCCTGTGGTAGCAAGCGCTCCAACAGTTTATCCCTACAGGATTCGAGCCACCGATCGGATGACATCATGCTCACGATCCAATCACCTTCACCAACACGCGTTTGCGTCTCAGCCCGTCGAACTCCCCGTAGAAAATTTGTTCCCACGGACCGAAGTCCAACCGGCCTTCGGTAATCGCGACAACGACTTCTCGCCCCATCAGCTGGCGCTTGATGTGGGCGTCGCCGTTATCTTCTCCCGTCTCGTTGTGCCTATAGGTCGCGGCCTGAGGAACGAGCGTGTCTAAGAATCGGTCATAGTCCTTGAGTAAACCTGGTTCGTCGTCATTAATATAGACGCTAGCCGTGATATGCATGGCATTGACCAGCACAAGCCCCTCTTGGACGCCGCTCTTCTTGACCGCCTCCTCAACCTGCTGCGTGATGTTGAGGTAGGCGCGCCGCGTCTTCGTCTCGAACCAGAACTCTTCACGATAGGATTTCATGGTCGTCGGTCAGTGGGTGCTCATTCTGCCGAACTGGGCACTCAAGATGCAAGCCGCACCATCTCTCCCACACCATCAATAAAACTCACCGCAGCAGCCTACTCCGCCGAAGTAGCCACTTCTGCTACGAAGGCCGGGAGTCGCGGAGTATTCGGCGAAGGAGAGTCAATCAGGCTGCTGCCGGTATATAATGGGGCTATGTCCGTCAAAAAGGCGACCACGTCCTCACGCCCGCCGCTCTCTCCACGACTTCGACTTTCAGCTCATGCCAATATCGTCCTCCGTGGGCGCTATCTGGCCAAGAACCGTGCGGGAACGATCATTGAGACGCCGGCGCAACTATTCTGGCGCGTCGCGACCGACATCGCACAAGCTGAACGACTCTACCCTATCGCCAGCCGGCTGCCCCACGCGGCGCATCGCTGGTATGACTGCATGGCCCGCCTCGATTTTCTTCCCAATTCACCCACACTCATGAATGCCGGGCGACGCCTCCAGCAACTCTCCGCCTGTTTCGTCCTCCCGGTCGAAGACTCCCTGGCCTCCATTTATGACATCCTGAAACATCAGGCGCTCATTCACCAATCGGGCGGCGGCACGGGATTCTCGTTTAGTCACGTACGCCCTCACAACGACCGGGTCGCGTCGTCAAGCGGCGTGGCATCCGGACCCATTTCCTTCATGCGCCTCTTCAACCTCTCGACAGACGTCATCAAACAAGGCGGGACCAGGCGCGGCGCGAATATGGGCATTCTGCGTATCGACCACCCGGACATCCTCGACTTCATCGCACTCAAACAGGCGCCAACCGAGATGACGAATTTTAATCTGTCGGTCGGCATCACCGATTCCTTCATGCAGGCCCTCGCACGCCGCCGCGCCTATGCCCTGATCAATCCCCATACCAACAAACCGACGAGGCGGCTCCCGGCACAGCTCATCTTCGATCGGCTCGTCGAAGCGGCTTGGGCCAGCGGCGAGCCAGGCCTGGTGTTTCTAGGCACGATCAATCGGGCCAATCCCACCCCCCGCCTTGGCACTATCGAATCGACCAACCCCTGCGGTGAACAACCGCTTCTGGCCTATGAATCCTGTACCCTCGGCTCCATCAACGTGGCCAACTTCGTCGCACGACCGGATGCACGCCCCACCATCGACTTTGTCCGATTGGCCGAAACCATTTCTCTCGCCGTACGTTTCCTCGATAATGTGCTCGATCGCAACCGGTTCCCGCTTCCTCACATCGACCGCATGACAAAACACACGAGGAAGATCGGCCTGGGCATCATGGGTTTCGCCGACCTACTGATCGCCCTCAATATCCCCTACAACTCCGAAGCCGCACTCCATACAGCTACGACTCTGATGGAATTCTTTCGATCTCGCGCCCACCTCGCGTCGGCAGGGCTGGCCGCCGAACGTGGAGTCTTTCCTGCCTATCGAGGCAGCCGGCTCCAAACACTTCACCAGCGGCATCGAAACGCAACCGTGACCACCATTGCTCCGACAGGCAGCATCAGCCTCATCGCCAACTGCTCGCCTGGCATTGAACCGTTATACGGCGTGCAGCAAGTCCGTCGCGTCATGGACGGTGTCGTGCTCACCTCGCTTCATCCAGCCTTCGTCCGTCGCGCGCGCGCACTTGGTCTCGATCTCGTCGCACTCCAGCCCAACCTGGCGGCGCATCCTTCCATTCAACATTTGGCCCATATCCCCGAAGAGCTACGTCGACTGTTTGTCACGGCACATGATGTCTCACCCGAGCATCATGTGCGTATGCAAGCCGTGTTTCAGCGATATAGCGACAGCGGAGTCTCAAAAACCATCAATCTGCCGGCCACGGCGACCAAAGCCGAGGTGGCCGCAGCCTTTCTGCTCGCATACCAACTCGGATGCAAAGGCCTCACCGTCTTTCGTACGGGCAGTCGGGAACGACAAGTCTTTTCCTGCAGCCCCGCTCATCCCTGTTGAACCTCGCTGCTCGTAAGCGCAATTCCTCAACAAAATTGACACCACTCGGCGATGGTGATAGGTATTTTCACAGATTAGCCCATGGGGGATCGAATAGCTCAGTAGGGAGGTGCTCGATGGCTGCGCTTGTTGAGAACCTGACGTCAGTCTGGAAGCCTTTTAATTGGACTCTCCTCTTCGCCCGACAACCAGAACCGGATTTGGAATTCACGGAAGAGGAACTCGATCAAACGATCGCTACAAAGGCAAGGAACCCGCTGCCCCCCCGCAAGAAATCCGGTGGGGGAAGCCCGATCCTCTGGATACTACTCCTAGCTCTTGTCGGCGGCATTGCCTATGTTTCGATGGAACCGGAGATGATGACAGAATGGCTCAGCCCCTACCTGGGTGAGAGCACCCCACCACCAACGGCCATGAAACCGAAACCGTCGGCCCCGGCGCCCGCGGTACCACCGGCCCCTGCGCCACAAGCCGTTCCCAGTCCGAGTGACGAGGCCTCAGCCCCCTTGGCTCCAGCAACTACTCCCGCCACTGCCGTCGCCCCTGCGGCACCAGCAGCCGTTCCACCGTCCCAAACGGCAACGAGACCTGCTGCACCAGTCGTACCTCCTCTCGACCCGATGTTCAGCGAAGGACAGAAAGTGACCGTCACGGTTGACGAAATGGCTCCCGGAGGAAGCATTCCGTTGTTCGCAGATTCATCGAGCAGCAAGCCTGGGCCAATCGTTCGTCCAGGGGTCTCACTGACCGTCATGGACGGTGATCTACAACCCAGCGGCTGGATGTATTTGGTACGCACCGACGAAGGGTTAAAGGGTTGGGTATCGGAGAAACGTCTTCGCTTGAAGTTCTGACCCTTCCGTTTTCTCTCACGCGAGTGGCCTGCGGACCAGACACATTCTCGCCTATTCAGGCGATGCCCCTGTGCTATAATCCGCTCGTTTTATATCCCGTAACCAAACCCACAGTATCGAGATGATTCCATGGCCACACTCACAGCGATGATCTTTGACTTTGATGGCGTGATCGCGGACACCGAACCCCTCCATTTCGCTGGTTTTCGTCAGACTCTGGCTGAAATCGGTATCAGCCTGACGGAATCCGACTACTACGCCAACTACTTGGGATACGACGATCGGGGCTGCTTTATTGCGGCACTCACCGCGAACCAACATCCCACTGACCCGTCCGCCCTCGCGCAACTGATGCAACGAAAAGCCCATGTCTATCTGGAATCGGTGAAGGATCATCTGGTCATTTTCCCCGGTGTGCACGGGTTCGTGCGTGAGGCCGCCGCCGTCTACCCCTTGGCCATCGCGTCCGGCGCCCTGCGCCATGAAATCGAGATGATCCTTGAAGAGGCAGGACTCCGAAAAGAATTTCTTCACATCACCAGCGCAGAAGACGTGACCAGAGGAAAGCCCGATCCGCAACCCTTTCTCCAAGCCCTCAACGGGTTGAATCGACAATGCCCAGAGCAGGCCCTCACCGCCGGATCCTGCTTGGTGATTGAGGATTCGATCCCGGGTATCCGCGGCGCGAAAACCGCCGGCATGAAAGTCCTCGCCGTGGCGAACACACACACGATCCAAGATCTGCATGAAGCCCATGCGGTCGTCCAGAGCCTTTCACAGGTTCGCCTCAACGAACTCCGCGAACGCTTGTGGCCGGCCGCATAAGAACCGAGTGGTATGAGAATCTGCTCTCTGCTTCCCAGTGCGACCGAAGTGATTGCCTTGCTCGGCTTGAGCGATGAGTTGGTCGGGATCAGTCATGAGTGCGACTACCCGCCGTCGGTCAGAAGCGTGCCCATCATGGTTGAGCCGATGATTCCTCCTCATGGACTGGCCAGCGCCGACATCGACAGACAAGTTAGGCAGCTTGTGGCGTCAGGACAACGGCTCTATCGGCTGAAAGACCATCTGCTGCGGCAGGCGCAACCAGATCTGATCTTGTCCCAAGACCTCTGTCATGTCTGTGCCGTCACGCCGGACCAACTGCAGGACGCCCTTTGCTCCATGCCTCGGCAACCAACCGTCCTCACTTTGAACCCCAGTACGGTCCATGATGTGATCGATGATGTCGTTCGGATCGGCGACGCTGCCGATCGGTCAGCGGAGGGCCATCGTCTCGCCGCACACTTGCGTGACCGACTCGAGGCTGTGCACCGCCGTGTCCAGAGGATCGCTCATCGCCCTCGCGTGGTCTGTATCGAATGGCTCTCCCCACTCTACGTCGCCGGTCACTGGGTTCCTGAAATGGTCCAGCTCGCCGGCGGCCAGGATGTCATGGCGCAGCCTGGGGGCCCCTCGCGGGTCGTGACGTGGGACGAGGTCCTGGCCGCGGCTCCGGACGTCCTTATCGTGATGCCCTGCGGTTTTTCCGTTGAACGGTCCCAAGAAGAACTGTTCCAACTAATGCAGCAGCCGGGTCAATGGCACCTATCCTCTGACTTGGAACAGCACACATTCCTGGTCGACGCCGCCTCATATTTCAGCCGGCCAGGCCCTCGATTGATTGACGGCATCGAACTCTTGGCGGCCATCCTGCATCCGTCAGACCACGACCACATTCACGAATCTGTGGCCTGCCGCCTTAGACCACTGCCGATTCACCAACGCCCATGACTTCACTCTCCGTCACTACCGCGCAAGCCTACTGTACGGCTCTCACCAAGAAGAGCGGAAGCAATTTCTACTACTCCTTCTTCTTCCTCCCGAGAAAACGGCGCGCTGCGATGTACACGGTCTATGCCTTCTGTAAGGAGGTCGACAATGCAGTCGATGAACCCCCGGCAGGAAGCAACCCCCAGGAGGAACTGCTCCGGTGGCGAACCGAGCTTGAAGCGGCCTACCGCGGCACGCCAACCTTCCCCGTGACCATCAGCCTGGCCAACCATGTGAGGCAACTGTCTATCCCTCAGGCCTATTTCGATGAGCTGATTAAAGGGGTCGAAATGGATCTCACCGCGTCACAGTACGCCTCGTTTCAAGACCTCTCGCTCTACTGCTATCGTGTCGCGTCAGTCGTGGGACTGATCTGCCTCCATATCTTCGGACCTACATCGGCCAGGGCACAAGACTATGCCGTCGATCTCGGGATGGCGTTCCAACTGACGAACATTCTACGGGACATCGGGACAGACGCAGCCCAAGGCCGCATCTACCTGCCGCAAGACGATCTCATGAAATTCGGCTGTACCGATCAGGCAATCCTCCAGCGACAAGAAAGCGCAGAGCTCCGCAAGTTGCTTCACTCCGAAACCGCAAGGGCCCATGAGTACTACGCAAAAGCACAGGAGGCGTTCGAGGCCTTACCGGCACACGACCGGCGGGCACTGACTGTCTCTGAAATCATGCGCGCCGTATATTTCCGCATTTTGAAAAAGATCGAGGAGCCGGGACATCAGATATTCGGCCCGCGGGCCCGGCTCTCAACAAGTCGTCGACTGGCCGTGGCCGCCGGAGTTTGGCTCCGCTCCCGATTCTCGTGACCACCACCACCACTCAGTCCGTCGCGATTCTTGGTGGAGGCCCCGCCGGTCTCACCGCCGCCTACCGCCTCACTCGTCTTGGCTATCGAGTCACGATCATCGATCGTCGCCCGTTGCTTGGAGGCGCTCGCATAAGCGAAGACCTTGGTGATACCCCTGAGCCCTTCACTATCCTAGGCTGCCATCACGCAATACAAGCCTTGCTGGAGTCGCTGCATCCCGATCCACAGCAGCCGGCAGAGGCCGAGATCCCGCTAGAATTTCGTCTCTATGACGGCTCCCTCGTTCATTACCCGCGCACCAGTCTCCCTGCTCCACTTCATACGTGGATTAACCTCCTGAGATTTGCCGGCATCCCCTGGAAAGAACGATGGCGACTGGCATCATGGGTGGAACAGCTGTGGGAAGGCGATGAACGGCTGCCTTCCGATCTGGAGCAGCGCCCCGCCGACGAATGGCTTGCTTCAATCGGACAGAGCGCGCAGACGCGCCACGTCGTCTGGAACCCTCTCGCACAATGGCTGACCGGCAATGATCTCTCCACGATGTCCGCCGATGCCTTCGTCACATCAATGAGGCCATTGTTCCTGAGCACTCGTTCAGATAGCCGCATCTCGGTTGTTCAGGACTCACTTCAGACCTGCTTCGTACAACCGATCACCAAAACACTGACCCAGGCCGGCGCGACCATTTTGCGCAATACTGAAGCCACACAGCTCCGTTATGAACGAGATTGCATCTCGGGCGTCCTGCTGCGGGATGGCTCCCTGGTGCAAGCTGATTGGTATGTGACAGCCCTGCCCCCCCAACAGCTCACGCCCTTACTTCCAGAGCGATGGCTGACCCGCTACGCCTATTTTCAACAACTCGCGGAATTGCTATCGGTGGACGACGCAATCATTCACGTGCATGCTGAGCAACCCTGTGCCACCCCTCGCCTCGTCCTGCTGAATGACACATCATTTCACTCGGTACTCGCCACAAAGGCAACGCCTGATCGCACCAGCTTCTCGCTCGTCACGACCGACAACCAAATCGCGCAGGCTCGACCGGACTCAAACCTTGATATAGCTATCACTGACCTGCTCAGATCACTGGGGCTCCTCATGCCTCAAAGCAGGATTGCATCAACCCGCCGTCGGACAATTCCAGGCGCCATCCTCTCACTTAGGCCCGGGACAAAATTACGTCGACCCATCCAACGCAGTCCGATTGCCAATTTGCTCGTAGTAGGAGCCTGGACCGATACAGGATGGCCTCCCAATCTCGAAAGCGCCATTGTCAGTGGCAACCGCTGCGCCGATGCCATAGCTCTTCGCTAACAGGATTGCAGGGGGAGACACGCGAGACTGGCGGGAAAGGCGAGACTAGTGAACGAAAACCACTTCTACAACCAGAGCAACTCTTCTCCGTTTGGCCCAGGCGCCAAAAGCCCGAGCGACCACGCCCGGGTACTGCATGGAATATCGAGCATCAACGCGATGCGCAGTATCTGTCTCGCGCCAAGGGATATAGATCGGAATAGGCAATTCCCTACTTTACCGCCGCATGAAGATAACAAAGATCCTCGAAACGTCCGCTGCCTCGGTATTGCGCGATCACGGTCCATTCAGCACGCCCATCCGTCAGACTGACGTACGCGCCCCCGTCCAGCATGAAGGGTTGGACTGTAAAGACCCCGGTCAATGTCGTCCGGCTCACGCCTGTTTCCTCAGTAGGAAGTTGCGTCAAGGGATAAGCCCCACCCGTCCGCTCGAACTTATCCGGCGTCGCCAGCAGAGGCGATAGGTCCTGCCAATTGGCTTGCTCAAGGACAGCACTATCGGCAGGAAACATATAGAAACTGTCGCTTGGACTCCCCTTCATGCAGAACATCGTCTTGACTACTAAATCCGGTTGCCCATTGTTATCCAAATCAAACATCGCCTTATCAAGACTCGAACAGTGCCTCGTCTTTGGCCCCTGCCCCTTCAGCTCGACCGGCTTCCAGGCAATCTGCCGAAAGATCTCGTGCTGGTATCGCAGCCGCCATCGATCGTCCACATCCTCACGAAACGCTTCCAGCACTCTTGCGCAGAGCTTGCTGCCCCTGCCTGCGACAAGCTGATACCCTCGCTCACCAGCCCAGGCCACGCTTACGCTAATCATGAAGACGAGGAAGCCGAACACGACCTGTTTCATGAATACCATGGCTCCCTCCTCTGACTCCACCCACACTTGGAAATGTGTGCAACCATTTTTCCCACGTTTCTCATCCATTGACAAGAAACGTCGGCCCGCCTAGAATCCTTTGAACTTTTCAACTGCTCTACTTCACCATCATGCCCCTCCTCGAACTCAGCAAGTCTCTGCATGACTGCCAACGTTGCAAGCTCTCGAAGATGGGCCGAACCCAAGTGGTGTTTGGTGTGGGGAATCCTCACGCGAGCGTGATGTTCGTGGGGGAAGCGCCGGGTTTCCATGAAGACCAGCAAGGGGAACCGTTTGTCGGGGCAGCGGGAAAACTCTTGAACGATCTCCTGCAATCGGTCGGATTGTCACGCAGCGACATCTACATCGCAAACGTGATCAAATGCCGGCCCCCGAACAACCGCGACCCGGAACCGGATGAAGTCGAGACGTGCAAACCGTTTCTGATACAACAGATCGCGATGATCCACCCGAAACTGGTCTGCACGTTAGGGAATTGGGCGACGCAAACATTGCTGGAACGGAAGGTGGGGATTACAAAGGTTCGCGGCCAGGCGTTCTACTTGAAAGACTTTGTCCTCTTCCCCTTACTTCATCCCGCCGCAGCCTTGCACCAAGGCAGCATGCTTGAACCGCTTCGTGAGGACTTCAAGAAGCTGAGAGAGTTTCTTGACCGCCAGGCGAAA
>CAVZKI010000003.1:0-81191 GCA_963775905.1 Nitrospirota bacterium
CTTCTCCAAGCCTTCCAGCACATCACTTAATCCTCAATAGGCATCAGCATTCATGGGACCACGGACACACCAGACCCGGCCCGGAGGTGCCCTTATTGAATATGACTACGACGCCCCCGCTAAAGTCCCCGACCCACGCCTGCGTAGAAATCGCGGTAACGGTCGTCGCCGACCAATAACTGAACGACTGGATGCCCGTAAAGACGTTGGCGGGAACAAATATAACTTCTACGAGCCAACCTATCTGCCAGGTGGTAAGGTACCTATGTGTCTAAAGGCTTCCACAGCGCGACGTACTGCAATTGAGCGACTTTCCCCATAGGAGGGCTGTTTGAATAAGCCGATTCTCTTCCACGATATAGACGGTGTGCTCTATGGAGACTATGACGAACACTACCAGCTACGCCCAGGGGTCAAGACATGGTTGGATTGGGCTCATAGGTACTTCGACGTGGTATGGTTGACTCTCTGGGAGCCCATCCAGATCAAAACACTGCTATCCGTCCTGTATCATGAGAAGCTCAACACGGACTTATCGGTAACTCCCCCCATCCGAACTGTGGACTGGAAGGGCTATGCTGAAAAAGAACTCTGGCTGGCTGATACGGTTACGACAAAGCTAGCGGGCCGCGAGTGGTTTTGGATAGACGATTACATACCGCCCGCATCTGTCCTTACCACCCTCCATCTCGATCCTGCCAGGTGCCTACGTGTTCAATATCACGGAGCACATGAACTGAAAGCGCTGAGAGAAGTTCTTGAAGCTTTTCTAGATGAGTCTTCATCTTCAGAACAAATTGCGTAACATTTCCTGGCAGCCTACCGTTGCAGCTCGTGGCGGGCCACGAGACGCCGCCGCGCCTTCAGCTTGAGCATCCAACAGTACGAGGTCTGACAGGTCGAGCGATTGTCTTCGCCTTGCCTTGCGATAGACCCACGGTGGGATGGGTGTTGGATCAACCCACATGCCTTTCTTGGCTTCTCGTGCTTCCTTCTCTACCCCTTCCAGCACCATATCCCCTGGCGCATACTTCCGATACCACCAGCACCAGTGGTCTCTGTCCAGGACACAGTTGACGTTAATCGTATCGGGCAGGAGCACATCCGCGATGGTGCGCGGATCTGATTGTGCGGCCCTGCTGTGTAGGGGATAGGCGGAGCTAATGTGCCAATTCGTATCGCACCGCGTCCAGCAACCGCTTCATGCTAAAGGGCTTCTGGAAGGTCCGCCGTGCTCCGAGCAGTATCGCGACATCCAAGTCATTTGTTTCCCCGCCTACGCCTGAGATCGCGATCACTTTCGCATGGAGGAATTGACGCGTCAGTGCCAGGATCATGTCCAGCCCATTGATCTCAGGCATGAGAATGTCGGTGATAACCAAGTCCGGCGGCCTCAGGCGATACAGCTCAAGCCCATGCGACCGTTGGGAGCCTCCGTGACCTCATACCCTGCCGCTTCAAGCGTGATGCGAAGGAGTGCACGGACGGGCTCTTCGTCATCGATGATCAGAATGGTGGCCATGACTCTCCCACAGGGGTTCGCTCACGCTTCCGGCCAGTATGGCGCGTAGGCATCGAGGGATCGCACGGCCAGGTTACGTCAGACCGTTCGTCTGATGAAGGACTCTGCTCCAAGATGGACTTCGTCATCCTGATAGTCCGGCTCACCACTGGAAGTGCCAAGACCTTCTCCTGTCGGGGCAGGCGATTCTGCTCGATCACGGAGTCGTGAACATGACCGCAATTCACACAACGCAGGCTGCGCGTCCACATCTCCCATATGCGCTCTCCATGTCTAGGAAGTTGGTCTTCTATCATGAGACCCCCGCAGCGTGAACAGTTCATGATCGCCCTCCTTGGTGATAGGCCGTCGCTTATGGCCAAAGGATAGCGCACGCCCTGACCAGCGACAGACCTAAAGGAAGTACCTCGGAAGTGGGCTACCCGGAGTTAGAAAGCGGGATTAGCGGCCGAAGGAGCGAATTAAGAAGGGCATAGGGGCCTCGCAGGGAGGCCTATTCTAGAAGGAGGACGATTAAACCGCAAGGCGGGGCGTGGAGCCGTAGTGGGTCAGTGTGAAACGAGAGTTTCGAGAGTGAGGACAAGCGGTTTACCGCACCCATTGCAGTTATAGCGTTCCAACGCACGCTTGAGGTCAATCCCTTTCCATCTCAGGTACCGTCCTTTCAATGTCAGGTCCCGATGGACACAGGGGGAGAGATCCGCTCGCCCTTTCCACCTCACGCGTAAGGCCGCCGCTTGATTCATTATCATCGCGTCCCCCTCTTCTGGCTAGAGGTTGAACTGGATTACGCAAACTTCGAGCGGAGGGCGATCTGATAGGTCGAGTACCCGAGTTGGTGAAGCAACACCACCCGTCCATTCCTCGACAGCCGATCAACGGCACCAACTATCTCTCCCCAACTATAATTGCGAAGGTACGCGACGACATCGTCCTGACAGCAGGGACCCCTTTGCCGCAGCATGTCAATAATAGCCGCTTCTACGAGCATCATGGCGCAGAACCTCTCTCGGTCGGAGTGTTTATCATGAGGTCGGTTCGTCGGCTCCTGTGTGCGGTTGTTATAGCCGAGTCATGGTCGAAGTCCTATCGAAACACTTAGGATTTTTCTGTAGAATTAAAACATTAGCAATGTCGTGGTTTGTACGGCAGAGGTGAGGGGCGACTCATGTCTATAATCATTGGTCCCACATGCCACCCCTCTCTGTACAACACACACAGTTGCAAGGGTTCACCGCCGCGTTCACGGTGCTGCGACTGCTCACCCCGTTGAAGATGTCCTATGAAGCCCCGAAGAAGCGGGCCGGTTCAGGCGTGGCCGTTTGAGAAAAGCGTCCGCACATGGTTAATGGTAGGCAAAAATCATTTCCCCGGTGTGGAGAGTTACCGACACGGAAGGTGTGTGAGAAGCAGATTTCTTCGGCGCAGGTCACTGGCTTAGAACTTTTGGCTTCTGCGGTCCGATTATGATGGAAAATGTCGATCCGTCATCTAATGTTCCTTCTCCGGCCCATGATTCCGCGTTGCCATTAGCATTGAAATGGCCTTTTCGTTGGTCATTGCACTCGATTGTACCCTCAGTATCAGCCGGATGAGTGGAGGAAACCGGAACCAACATTTTCCCCTCGCAGGAGAGCCCCTCAACATTCTTCACGGAAATAACCGCAGCACTTCCTAAAATTCCACTCGCAGAGCCGTTCAGGATTTCGCTGTCGTGAATTGTTATCGTTGCAGAACCGTCCCGCAGGAAGTGAGAAGCAGGCCGATAAAGACAAGAAATACTTTATTCATCGTTCTGTCCCAGAAGATCAAGCATGCAAAAACCATCTCCCGTCGAAGGATACCCGTTCTTCTACGAGAAATCAGCCTCAGCTTCAGGATAAAATGAGCATGTTCTTAGGTATGCGCTTACGGGCTGGAAAGAGGTCATATAGGGACCTCGCAGGGAGGCGTATTGTTAGGAAGGATGCGAAGGAAGGTGCAAGGGCCACAGGCAGCAAGGTTCAGTCGCCGATACTCTCGCCGGTTTTTGCGCGGCCTATATTCTCGGTGCGTACCCGCTCTGAAACTGCCGCCAATCTACTTCGACCAGAACGGGAGGCTGGCAGCGGCGAGCTTCTCTGGGTAGGCCTCCCCAATACCGAGGACAATGGTCCAACCAAGCGGGACCGCAACAACGAGTACCATGACGGTAAGCAGAAAGCATGCAACGATGAGTACCCGTAGATGGGTCATGATGAGACCTCCTTGCTAGTCAGCCTGTGAAACTCCGCTCTGTGAGGAGCATAGCGGCACGAGGCGTGGGGCAAAAGACCCGAAGGAAGTACTTCGGAGGAGGGGTAGCCTTGGGCTATTCTCACTCCTCTGTAGGATGGGCAGCAGCCGCGCCGTGGGGCTATCGTAGCGGTGCACCATGCCCACTACCCCACAACCGAGGAGGTTCGAGCCATGATGAGCGCACAGGCACAGACCCGTAGAACCATGAGTAACGCGCTGTCCTTATTGGAAGACCTCATGGAGAGTATCGACGGGGAGCAGAAAGAACGCCTCTCGCAGACCATAGCAGAGCTAGAAGCCATCGAGAATAACTTGAAGGAGAACGAGGAAGAAGCAGTCTCGCTAAGAGACACGCCACACAACACCGACAGCCTACCCAAGAGCCTACACGATCAATGGTTGCCAACCTATCTCATTGTACCGGGGAGGCGACGACAGGGACGAATCAAGAAGGGCATGTGAATCTCGCAGGGAAGCGTATTGTAGGAGGGCTGCGAAGGAAGGTGCAAGGGCCGCAGGCGAGGAATGGTTGTATTTCTCAGTGGAAAGAACCAATCGCATGATCTCAGGAGGTGATGGAGCGTCGCGAATTGGGTCCTGACGCCGGTTCATTTTCGTAGCTTCTTAGCGGCTTTGTGCTCTCGACATCGGTTCAGGAACTCCTTGCCGAGCCGAGTTTTCGCCCGGACTTCTTTCTGGGCAACGATACCATACATGAGGATTCTACGAATCACCTTTGACCCAGACTTCCAGCGCGCTCGATTGCAGATACTACAGCAAGGCAAGTAGTTCTCAAACGAAGACTTGCCTCCTCTTGCGTGCGGCCTGACATGGTCGGCGTGCCAGTCCAGACCTAGTGGCCCACCACAGACATGGCATCGTCCGCCCGTTTTGTTACGAATCAATCGACGTGCAGCGGAACCTGGATTACGGGGTCTTATCTTTCTCATTTCGTACGAAGAACTGAGGAAAGTCTACTTTCTTGAAATTGGAGTGGTCCATTCCTTCCTTATGCATTGTCTCTCTGCCACTCCCACGGCAGCACCGGATCTATCCCTCACTACCGGTGACGGTATACCCAAGGTGGTACAGGCTTCCTGTGACTCCAGATGTTGCGGTTCGCCTCTCTTGCCTCAACCTCCAGTTTCTCCAGCTTGACGTTGTCAGGAGCATATTTTCGGTACCACCAGGCCAAGCCTGCTCGTACCAGCTCTTCATTCAACATGCGCCTGTCAGGCAGAAACACGTCCCCAATTGTCCGACCGTACTTATCGAGACCAAACGTCCTGACCGTCACCTCCTTGCCAAAGGCTTGCTCTGAGACGAACTGCTTTGCCTTCTGCCCGAACGCTTGACCCTTCTCAGGCGCGTCAATGCCGTTGAGCCTGATTCGCTTTGCTCGTTTGCTGTACAGGACGCCAATGGTGTCCCCGTCGAGCACGCTAACGACCTTGCCGGAGAATTGACTGACCGGAAGTATCGGGGGGAAGGCCGAATAGTTCTGCTGGCGTGCAGCCTGCATCTCGGCTTGTGAGGCAAACGCCTGCCCTGTGAACTGGCCATGGTGACAGTGGTAGGTGCCGTCGTGACGATCGTGATGGCAGCCATAGGCATCCAGGCCGCCAGGGTGGGGAGCCGCCACGCTTGGCGTGAGGACAGCCATCAGGAGCGCGAGGAGCGGCGAGCACGTGGACCGGTAAGGCATCGGGGCCTCGCAGGGAGGCGTATTGTAGGAGGGAGACAAGCAAGGCGGGGGTGTGGGGAAATACGTGTATTGATCGGCAGGACGGGAGCCTGATCGGAGTCCTCTCGCTGTACGGCAACACACGCGCAGCACCTACCCCAAGAAACAACGGGGAGCACGTAACCTGACATAACTTTTATCCGTCCGAATCCCCCCGCCACAGCCAGAAATTTTAGGGAGTTTGGGAGAACACGGACAAGAACACGGACAAAATGGCCCGTGAGAGCAGGGAAGGGAAGAACGATGAAGTGCAAGTGGTTGAAACGGTTGGTTGCGGGGGAAGGATTTGAACCTTCGACCTTTGGGTTATGAGCCCAACGAGCTACCGGGCTGCTCCACCCCGCGGGCGGATGCTAACAAAGCGCTCAACGGCAAGTCAAGCCAACGTGCGCGCATCCAAGTTGCTTTCGCTCACCTGCAATGCTAAAGCGATAACATGCGTCTCGTGTTCATGGGCACGCCAGATTTTGCTGTCGGCTTCTCTTGAGGCCTTGTTGAGGTCGGACGATTCCGTTGTCGGCGTTGTCACTCAACCGGATCGCCCGAAAGGACGCGGGCAAATCCTTACGCCGTCACCGGTGAAACTTCTGGCCCAGCGAGAACAGATTCCTCTGCTGCAACCGCTCAAGATGAAGGATCCTGAATTTCTCCAGACTCTGGCTGGGTGGAAACCGGACCTGATTGCGGTCGCGGCGTTCGGGCGTATTTTGCCTCCGGCAATCCTCTCGCTTCCCCCGCGCGGCTGTATCAATGTGCATGGTTCCCTTCTTCCAAAGTATCGCGGCGCTGGTCCGATCCAGTGGGCCATCATCAACGGCGAGACGGAAACAGGAATTACAACCATGCTGATGGATGAGGGGATGGATACCGGCGCGATGTTGCTTCAAGAGGCCGTCCCTATCACTCCGGACGATACCGGCGGCACCCTCGCGTCACGTTTGGCTGAGCTCGGAGGCAGACTGCTGGTCGAGACGGTTGCGCGACTCAAGGCCGGCACCCTCGTACCGCGGCCGCAAGATGCTTCACAAGCGACCTTGGCGCCGTTGCTGAAAAAGGAAGATGGTGTGATCGATTGGGCCTTGCCTGCCACTGCTTTGGCCAACCGGGTCCGCGGACTCTCTCCTTGGCCCGGGGCCTACACAACCGTGGCGGGAGGTGACCGATGGACGATCTGGCGCGCCTTGGCGCGCCCAGGACCCATGATGAAGCCTCCGGGGGTGATCGTCGCCGTCACACACGAGGCGATTCATGTTGCGACTGGGGAGGGAATTCTTGCCGTGATGGAGTTGCAGCCGGCTAATAGCCGTCGCATGGCCGTCTCTCAATACTTGGCAGGCCATCACATTGCTGGTTGGAGTGCAGTTAGGGGGACCAGCTCTTTCCTAGCAGCGATCAAGTCTGGCGTTGTTCGCTTTGGCTCTGTTCGGATCTAGTCTCGGTCTGTCTGCGGTCTGTTCGGTTGACATCCTGCGACCGATCTCTGATGTCAACTCAAACGAACCAGATGCCCAGACAGATCCTCGATCAACCAAACGAGATCCTGGCTAAGTCCCCTATGGCTTCTGGCTCTCGATCGTTATTCACTACCCAGACCGCACCGTCAGCGCGTGCGATCGCCCTCTCGTTGTTGGTGGAGTCCGTCAAGAGCGAGGAAGGGGTCGATGTCTTGTTAGATCGCGCGCTCGCGCAATACTCGTTCGACAGCAGGGAACAAGCCCTCACGATGGAGCTCACCTATGGCGTTTTGCGCCGTCTTGCGACTATCGATTGGCGGCTTGAACCGGTCTTGGAAAAGCCGCTTCCTCGCCTTCCCGTCGCCGTGCAGATGGTGCTCAGGCTTGGTGCCTACCAACTCCTGTTTCTAGATCGTATTCCGCAGTCTGCCGCGGTCAATGAATCGGTCAACCTGGCCAGGGCCTTTGCCGGCACACTTGGCAGAGATTGGAGTGGCTTCGTCAATGCGGTGTTGCGCGCGCTCTTGCGCCATCCGCCTCAGCCCTGGCCTAGCATGGATCCTGATGCTGCGCAGGCCCTCGCCGTGCGGTACTCGGTTCCAGGGTGGCTCAGTCGTCGATGGGTGGAATGCCTAGGCGTGGCCTCTGCGGAAGCGGCCTGCGAGGGGGTCAGCGTCGCGCCTCCGCTGACGCTTCGGGTGAACCAGCTGATCACGACCAGGGAAGTACTCCTCGAAAAATTTGCACAGGTGGGTATTTCGGCCAAGCCGACCAGCGTGAGTCCGTTCGGCATTCTGATTGAAGAAGGAGGCTCTGTGCCCTCGCTCCCGGGGTTTCACGAGGGCGCTTTTTATGTGGAAGATGAAGCAGCGCAATTAATTCCTCCCCTGCTCGATCCTCAGCCTGGTGACATCGTGCTCGATGCCTGTGCGGCGCCGGGAGGAAAATCGACTCATCTGGCCGACCTGATGCATAACAAGGGAACGATCTACGCCGTCGATCGGAAAGGTACCCGCCTGGATCTGGTGCGAAGCAATTGTCATCGACTCGGGGTCCAGATTGTCGTGCCGATCGTCGGCGATATTCGACAGCCACGTGAATGGCTTCCCATGATCGAGACAGCAGGGCCTCCCTCCGTGAAGAAGGCCAGAGTGGGCGAACCATCTGTTGATCGGATTTTGGTGGACGCGCCCTGCAGTGGGCTTGGTGTGTTGCGGCGACATCCGGAAGCGAAGTGGCGGAAAGGCGAGCAGGCGCTCCCTCGACATCAGGCACTCCAGTGTCAGATCCTCGAGGCAGTTGCCCCATGCTTGCGGCCTGGCGGGGTGCTGGTCTATAGTACGTGTTCGACGGAGCCGGAGGAAAACGAAGACGTCATCGAGCGATTCTGTCGTGCCCATGCGGAGTTCCAGCGTGAGTCCGTCGCCCCCTGGCTCCCGCCTGCAGCGCAGGGGTTCGTCACCGTACAGGGTGCCCTCTCGACAGTGGGTAACCGGTACTCGATGGACGGATTCTACGCCGCGCGACTGAGGAAGGATTTGTGATGGCACGCCCCATTCTTATTGCGCCCTCGATCTTAGCTGCTGACTTTGCCCGACTGGCCGACGAAGTGGCAGCCGTGGAACGAGCGGGGGCCGACCTCCTCCATATCGATGTCATGGACGGGCATTTCGTGCCGAATTTGACCATCGGTCCGCCGATTGTGGCGGCGCTCAGAAAAGTCACCAAGCTGCCGCTCGACGTCCACCTCATGATCACAAACGCCGACGCCTTTATCGCCGAGTTCGCCGAGGCTGGAGCAGACTATCTGACGGTTCACGTGGAAGCCTGTCCGCACCTCCATCGCACGGTGCAATCGATCAAGGAACGCGGCGTCAAGGCCGGGGTGACCCTGAATCCGGCTACCTCGCTCAGTACGATCGAGGAAATCCTCCCCGATGTCGATTTGGTCCTGATCATGTCAGTCAATCCTGGCTTCGGCGGTCAACAGTTTATCACCTCCAGTCTGCAGAAGATTTCCTCGGCTCGTGCCATGATCGAGCGGGTCGGAAGTCGCGCGTTGCTCGAAGTGGACGGCGGCGTCAAGATCGACAATACGGCCCAGGTGCTGGCTGCCGGAGCTGATGTATTGGTCGCTGGGTCGGCCATTTTCTCTAGTCGGGATTATGCCGCGACGATTGCTGCGATGCGCGCAGCCGGCCAACCTCCTTCCACGACGCCACAGCGCGTCTCCGCTCACCGATAGGCCTCGCGGGTGGACATTTCTTCCCTCATCGATAGCCTCCATCCTCTCGAAGTCAAAGTCCTGTCGACCTTTGAGGCGAATCCCTCCGCGGTGCTCCAGACGGAACAGTTGACGCAGTCCACCGGGTTAGAGCCCTCGCAGTTGAGTATGGCGGTCGAATGGTTGCTCGCCAAGTCGTTGCTCACGATCGATACCGAGACCGTGACACCCAATGTCTCGCTCACAAAAATCGGCGAACTTTATTTTGAAAAGTACTCGCCGATAGAACGGGTGCTGTCTGCTGCTCGCGATGCGGCCAAAACCGGCAAGCGTCTGACCATTCAGGACATTCAATCGCGGGAGGGGCTCGAACCGGCGGAGGTGAGCGGTGCGATCGGACGGCTCAAGAAAGAGGGCGCGCTCCTCATCATTCAAGGCGGCTGTATCGAATCGACCGGCCGACCGAGCCAGACGGCGGAAGCGATGCGGGGATTGCTGCAACAGCTTCATGGGGCGCCTCGTGAGCTGCAGGCGTTTTCCGAGGCACAACGGCAAGTTATTCAAGACCACTCCGTCAAACGCGGGAATGCACGGGAACCTTTCCGCATTGATGATCGGGTGGCCAGGGGGCTCAAGCTTTCCGTAACCGGTATCGAGGCCGCCCAGCAGCTCTCTCGGCAGGGCAGTGCGGAAGAGGTTTCCCAGCTGACGCCCGAACTGTTGAAAGACGGTAACTGGCGGATGAAGCGCTTCCGTAGATACACGATCAGTCTTCGCGCGCCAAGGATTGCGCCGGGCAAGCGGCATCCGTATCGCGAGTTTCTCGATACCGTGAAGACGAAACTCGTGAGCATGGGATTCCAGGAAATGCGGGGCTCGCTTGTAGAGACAGAATTCTGGAACATGGATGCCCTCTTCATGCCGCAATTCCATCCGGCACGTGACATCCATGACGTCTACTTCGTCAAGGAACCGACTCATGCCTCGTCGATTGCGGAACCGTTCTTGTCCCGAGTCACGCAAGCGCACCAGAATGGCGGTGAAACCGGTTCAACCGGTTGGAATTATTCCTTCAATGCGGAGCGCGCGCGCCGGCTGGTCTTGCGGAGCCAGGGGACGGCCGTCTCGGCCCGTACGTTGGCGGCACAACCAGCGGTGCCGGGAAAGTATTTTTCCATCGCCCGTTGTTTCCGCTACGATCAAGTGGATGCGACGCACGCGACCGATTTCTTCCAGGTAGAAGGGATCGTGCTCGGCGAAGACATCAACTTTCGCACGTTACTCGGCCTGCTGAATCTCTTTGCCCGTGAAGTGGCGCAGGCGAAGGAAGTCAAATTTCTCCCAGCCTACTTTCCTTTCACCGAACCGTCGGTCGAGCTGCATGTGCGCCATCCGAAGCTCGGATGGATGGAACTTGGCGGAGCCGGGTTATTCCGGCCGGAAGTTACCCTTCCGCTGGGCGTGACCGTTCCAGTGATTGCGTGGGGATTGGGGCTCGATCGCATGGCGATGGTGGCGCTCGGCATTCACGATATTCGTGAGTTGTTCACCGACAATCTAGATCTGATTCGCTCCACCAGAGGGGCCTTCTAGGTTTCACATGCCCACGATTACTATTTTCAAACAGGATCTCGAGGGATTGCTCGCAGCGCCAGGCGAGGCTTGCCAACCGATCACCATGGAGCAACTCGAAGAGTCGTTGATGCTCGTGAAGGGTGAGTTGAGGGGGCAGAATCCCGACACCGGCGAACTGCGAATTGAGCTGCAAGATAGCAATCGTCCCGATCTCTGGTGCTGCGAAGGGATCGCCCGGCAGATTCGGGTGAAGAGGCAGGGTTCCCTCGCAAGGTACAACTTTCTCGCGACCCCATCGAAATCGCCAAAGCGATTGAACGTGGCTCCCGGCCTGGAGGAGATCAGGCCCTACGTGGCGGCCTGTACTGCGACAGGTTACTGCGTGACCCAGGAGGGCCTCGCGCAACTGATCCAGACGCAAGAAAAACTCGCCGAGATGTTCGGCCGTAAACGCCGGACCGTGTCGATCGGACTCTATCGGCTCGCGGCGATCGAGTTTCCTGTCACCTATGATTTGGTGAAGCCGGACGAAGTTTCCTTCACGCCGTTGGGCATGGATACGGTCATGACGCTGGGGGAGATGCTGCTCGTCCATCCCAAGGGTCTGGAGTTCGGCGGGATTCTCGCGGGACATGATCGCCTGCCCTTCCTGCGCGATGCGAAGCGTCAGGCCCTCTCCTTTCCGCCGATCATCAATAGCCGTGAAGTTGGAGAAGTGCGGATGGGAGACGACGCCCTATTCGTCGAGGTGACTGGCACGGACCTCACGATGGTCGTCTTGACCCTCAACATCTTTGCAGCGAATCTGGCGGATCGTGGCGCTGTTATTGAGCCGATCGAAGTACGGTATCCCTATAAGACAGCTCTCGGCAAGGCGGTCATGACTCCCCAAGATCTTGGGAAGTCATGGAAACTTCCCGTCAGCACGATCGAACAGGCCCTTGGGCAGACGCTCGGCGTCCACGAAGTAGCGAAGGCCTTAACGGCCTACGGCTATGAGGTGATGACCAGAGGTAAAGCGGTGACGGTGACGCTTCCGCTCTATCGGCAGGATCTGATGCACGCGATGGACGTCGTCGAAGATGTCGCGATCAGCCGTGGGTACAGCGACTTTTTGCCGGTGATGCCCTCGCAGTTCACGGTCGGTGGATTGTCGCGCATCGAGGAGGTCTCCGACCGTGTGAGTGCCCTCATGGTCGGCATGGGTTTCCAAGAAATCATTTCCAACATTCTCGGTTCACCCCAGGATCTGCGTGATGCGATGCGATTGGAAGGGACCGAGTGGGGGAAACTTGTCGAGGTGGATAATGTGATGTCCCAGAACTTCTCCGCACTTCGACAATGGATGCTTCCGTCGTTACTTCGCGTAGAAGCTGCATCGAACCGGGCATTTTATCCCCATCGGATATTCGAGGCCGGCGAAGTGGCACGTCCCGATCCCACGGAGTCCATCGGGTCGCGCACTGTGACAGTGCTCGGCGGGATGATCGCCCATGCCGATGCGCATTTCTCCGAGGCCCACTCCTGCCTGGACACGTTGTTTTACTATGTGAACCAAGTGTACAGCCTGGAACCGATCCAGCATCCTTCATTTCTCGCTGGACGAGTGGGGAGTATTGTGTCTGAAGGGAAACAGGTCGGTGTGATCGGGGAGCTACACCCGGAAGTGCTCGAACGCTGGCAGATTAGTGTTCCGGCTGTGGCGTTCGAAATCGATCTGACGGAACTAGCCGGACGGCTGAGGAAAGTCCGCGCGCATGCAGCGCGTTCGAGGTTCATGCTCAAGGGATACTAAAAGTGTCTGATCTCCAGCTCAACTTTGATCATCCAACATTCTTTCGGCTAGCGACCTGCGCTTACGCCCCGGCAGGGGCGAGGTGCTGTTTGGCAAGACCGACCAATTGCTCAAATCCCGTGGCATCCTTGATCGCCATATCGGATAAGACCTTCCGGTCCAAGAGGATATTGGCCTTCTTCAAGGCGTTGATAAACCGGCCATAGGTCAGTCCATGCGTCCGAACTGCCGCGTTGATGCGAGCAATCCACAACACGCGGAAATCCCGTTTCCGATTTTTCCGTCCGGTATAGGCGTATGCCTGACCCTTATCGACTGATTCTGTTGCGGTGCGGAACAGCCGGCTCTTTCCTCCATACTGTCCTTTGGCCAGTTTCAGCCGCTTCTTCCGCCGATGTCTGGTTTTGGGGCCACCTTTTGCGCGAGGCATGAGTCAGTACTCCTTTTGGTTAACGCGATACGTGCATTGTAATTTAGTTGTAGGGCAATAAGCGATCGAGTGCCTGAATCTTGGTCTTATCCACGAGAACCGTGCCGCTTAATCGGCGCTTCCGATCCTGTGTCTTGCTGGTGAGGATATGGCGTTTTCCCGCCTTTCGCCTGACCAATTTTCCAGAGCCGGTGCGGGTAAACCGCTTTTTGGCTCCACTATGCGTTTTCATTTTCCTATTCTTCATGATCGGTGATTCCTTTGGTTAATAGCGTTCGGGCCGACCCACTTATTTCGGCGCCACGATCATGATCAAGCTCCGCCCTTCCATGCGAGGGGCATACTCGATCGTGCCTATCTCTCCCAACTCTGCGATGACCGTATTCATGAGTGTCCGGCCCATCTCCTGATTCGCCATCTCACGACCGCGGTAGGTCAAGAGGACTTTGGTCTTGTTACCATCGGCCAGAAACCCCTTAATCTGTCGAATCTTGATCTCCAAGTCATGCTTATCTGTCCGAGGGCGCAACTTAATTTCCTTCACCTGTGTCGACTTTTGATGGCGTCGGTTCTGGTGGTCCTTTTTGCTCAGCTCGAACTTGTATTTCCCGTAGTCCATAATGCGGCACACGGGAGGCACTGACGTGGGCGCGACCTCGACAAGGTCGTAGCCATTTTCTTGTGCCTGTTTGAACGCATCCGCCGTGAGGAGAATGCCGAGCTGTTCGCTCTCTGGACCGATCACCCGGACTTCGCGCACTCTGATTTCCCGGTTAACTCGTAGTTTGGGGACGATAAGACACCTCTTATTGTGTTAGTGAATGTTGCTGCCCTGCCGGCTTGAGGTCCGCACGGAGCAGATCGAGCGCTCCCGCGACGGTCATGCTGCCGAGGTTGGCTCCGCTCCGGCCCCGTATGGCCAAAGTCCCACTCTGCACTTCTCGGTCGCCAACCACAAACATAAATGGAACCTTCGCCTTCTCCGCTTCTCGAATTTTGAGCCCAATTTTTTCATTCCGAAGGTCTGCCTCAGCGCGGAACCCCGCAGCCCTTAGTTGGGTCACGACCTCGGCGACGTAGGGCCCCTGGTTGTCCGTGATGGACATGACCATCGCCTGAACCGGGGCGAGCCAAGTTGGGAAGGCGCCGCCGAAATGCTCAATCAGAATGCCAAAGAACCGTTCGATCGATCCCATCAGAGCCCGATGGATCATGATCGGCTGGTGAACTTTGCCGTCTTCCCCAATGTAGCCTAATTCGAACCGTTCGGGATTATTGAAATCGACTTGAATGGTCGAACATTGCCAGGATCGTCCCAAGGCATCTTTGATTTTGATGTCGATCTTGGGTCCGTAGAAGACGCCTTCGCCCGGATCGATCTGGTAGGCGACTCCTCGTCCCTTCAATGCAGCTTCGAGTGCGCTCGTGGCTTGGGCCCACCGTTCTTCCGAGCCGACGGACTTTTCCGGCTTAGTCGAGAGGTACACTTCAAATTCGGTGAACCCGAAGGTTCCGAGAATAAAGAACGTGAAGTCTAGGACCTGGCTGACTTCGCTTTCGATCTGATCCGGCCGGCAGAACAGGTGCGCGTCGTCCTGTGTGAAGCCGCGAACCCGCAGCAGACCGTGGAGGACGCCTGTCCGTTCGTACCGGTAGACAGTTCCGAGTTCGCCATAGCGGATGGGGAGGTCTCGGTAACTGCGCAGATGCGACTTGTAGATCATGATGTGGAACGGGCAATTCATCGGCTTGAGCTGGTACTCGCTGTTTTCAACCTTCATGGGAGCGAACATGTTGTCACGGTAATAGTCGACGTGGCCGCTGGTTTTCCAGAGATCTAACCGGGCGATATGGGGGGAGTACACTAGTTCGTACCCGTTTCGTATATGCTGGTCGCGCCAAAAGTTTTCAATCAACAGGCGGATCGTCGCGCCCTTCGGATGCCAGAGCACCAGGCCGGGGCCGATGTCATCCTGGATCGAGATCAAGTCGAGTTCCTTACCGACCTTTCGGTGGTCTCGTCGTTTAATCTCTTCTAACCGCGCGAGATGCGCGTCGAGTTCCGCCTGGGTCGGGAAGGATGTCCCATAGATCCGCTGCAGCATGGGATTGCGTTCGTCGCCGCGCCAGTACGCTCCGGCCGTGTTCAGGAGCTTGAATGCCCCGACATGACCTGTCGTCGGGAGATGCGGGCCGCGGCAGAGGTCGGTGAACTCCCCCTGGCGGTAGACTGAGATGGCCTGCCCATCTGCCAGTCCTTGAATCAACTCAACCTTGTAGGCTTCCCCGCCTTTCTGGAAAAACTTTACCGCTTCTTGTTTCGACAATTCTGCCCGTTTCACAGGAAGGGCTCGTTTGATGATGTCTTTCGCTCGCGCTTCAATTTTCTCGAGATCTTCCGGGGTAAATGGGCGCTCAAAAGCAAAGTCATAGAAGAACCCATCCTCGATGGCCGGGCCGATCGTCAGTTGTGCGGTGGGGAAGACCTCTTTGACGGCCTGCGCCATAATATGAGTACTGCTATGGCGGTAGACCTCACGGCCTTCTGCACTGTCGAACTGCAGTGGGGCCACCTCAGCATCTTCCGTCAAAGTGCTCGAGAGGTCTACGGTCTGGCCATTCACCTTCGCCGCAAGGATGTCCGGGCCAAGCGTCAGGCCGAGAGCCGACAGGGCAAACCCAACGGTCTGCCCCGCTGGAATATCCCGACTGCTGCCATTTTTGAGCGTAATTTTCATGACATGCATTAAATCGACCAAGCACTAGAAACAACAAAGGCACCCCGCCTACGAGAGGCAAGCGGATGCCCTCAGCTGGGTGGTAGGCGCGGACGGTATTGAACCGTCGACCTCTACCGTGTCAAGGTAGCGCTCTCCCCCTGAGCTACGCGCCTATCAGTCCGAGGCGCATGCTAATATAGCCCTGCCCAACGTGTCAAGAAACAGCCTCCTCTTCCAATATGAAATGGGTCTGAAGGCGAATCGCATTTCCAACGAGGAATGCTTCATGATCCACCCTGACATCACCTAACAGCTTCATGTCCGCAACTCTTGCGGCGACTGACTCGTTACACAATCTTCAACGTATCGAAGTTGACCCCTGCGGGAGCGGGCGGCGTCTTGAGCTTCATGTCTTCCAAGGCGTCAACGACACGATCAGCGACCACGAGATTGCGATACCATTTCCGATTGGCCGGCACGATATACCAGGGCGCATGCTTCGTGCTGGTGGCCGAGAGTACCTCTTCAAACACCTTCATATAGTCGGCCCAAAGCTTCCGTTCTTCCAAATCCCCTTCGCTGAATTTCCAACGCTTTTCCGGATCGCGGATGCGCGCTTCCAACCGCGCTTTCTGCTCATTTTTGGAGATGTGCAGAAAGAACTTGAGGATGGTGGTCCCGTTTTCAGCCAGCAATTCCTCAAACTCTTTGATCTGGTTTAATCGTTGGGCCTCCACTTTGGCTGAGATCATCTTGTGGACCCGCGTGATAAGCACGTCTTCGTAATGCGATCGGTTGAAGATCCCGATCTGGCCCTTGGCCGGCACCTCGTGATGAACGCGCCAGAGAAAGTCATGGGCGAGTTCGCTATTGGAAGGGGTCTTGAAGGTCGCCACCCTGCAGCCCTGCGGATTCACACCGGACATCACGCTCTTGATCGTCCCGTCCTTGCCGCTGGTATCCATCCCCTGCAACACGATGAGCACCGCGCGGTTGCCGTTGGCATAGAGGCGTTCCTGCAGCTCCCCAAGCCTGCCGATCAACTGAACCGTGACGGCCTTCGCCTTCTCTTTGCCTTGATCCGTATTCTTATACTCACCGGTATCGTCTGGGTCACACGTATCCAAGTTGAGTTGTGAGTCCGGCTTGACGCGATACTCTTTCATGCTCGGTGCCTCCTTCACCCCTTCGAGATCGTGTTCGAGGCGGTATTCTACTCCATTCGTTCCAGCTTGACAGCCGCGAATAACTGGCAAAGAATGCGCCGAATTATTCCAAGGGAGGTGCATCATGGCGGTCAATCCGGACAAGCTGAACGCATTCATGGGCAAGGCAGTCGGTGACATTGGGGCCGCGCTGAGCGCCAACATGGTGCTCCTTGGCGACAAGCTCGGTCTCTACAAAGCCATGGCGAAGGCGGGCCCCGTCACGCCGGCTGAACTCGCAAAGGCGACAAAGACAGCCGAGCGGTACGTCCGTGAGTGGCTGGGCAATCAGGCAGCAGGTGGTACGTGACCTATGACACGGAACCGGTCGGTACCAGCTCCCTGAAGAGCAGGCGATGGTACTCGCCGATGAAAGCAGTCCTTGTTTTCTCCCCGGTGCGTTTCAGGTCATCGCGGCCACATTTTCAGCCAACCCCAAGATCGAGCAGCGGTTCAAGACCGGCAAGGGCCTCGGGTGGGATCAGCACGATCACCGATTGTTTGAAGGCACGGAGAGATTCTTCCGTCCGAACTACCTGGGCAACCTCGTGGCGAATTGGATTCCGTCCCTCGACGGTGTGGAGGCAAAGCTCAAGAGGGGTGCGAAAGTTGCGGATGTCGGCTGCGGGTTCGGGGCATCCACCATCATCATGGCGAAGGCCTACCCCACATCCACTTTTATCGGGTTCGATTACCATAAGGCCTCGATCCTGACGGCACGAAACGGGCTAAGGAAGCAGGCCTGAAAAACGTGACTTTCGCAGCGGCGAAGTCCACAGACTATCCCAGCAAGGAATACGACTTCGTTGCCCACCTCGATTGTCTGCATGACATGGGCGATCCTGTCGGCGCTGCGAAGCACGTGAAGAAGACGCTCGCACAGAATGGTACTTGGATGATGGTGGAGCCGTTCGCAAATGACCGTGTGGAAGATAACCTGAATCCGGTGGGCAGAGTCTTCTACGCCGCGTCGACGATGATCTGCGTACCAGCTTCCCTGGCATCCAATGGCCCAGCCCTCGGTGCCCAAGCGGGGGAGGCACGGCTGCGAGATGTGGTCATGAAAGGCGGGCTCACACGATTCCGCCGCGCGACGCAGACACCGTTCAACCTGGTGTTGGAAGCCAGACCGTGAGCCGAAAAGAATACCGCGATCCGCCTCGGCCCGGGGCGGCGGGCGGCTTGCGCTTTTTGGGTCCTACGGGCATAGTGCGGGGCAGGACCACACTTTCCCTGGAGGAGATATGGCAAATCGACTGGTGGCAGAAGCGATCGGCACGTTCTGGTTGGTGTTCGCCGGCTGCGGGAGCGCGCTCCTGAGCGCCGGCCTTCCACAGCTCGGCATTGGGGTCTTCGGGATCGCATTCGCATTCGGGGTGGCCGTGGTCACGATAGTTTACGCCTTTGGCCATATCTCAGGCTGCCATATCAACCCCGCCGTCACCGTGGGTCTTATGCTCAGCAAGCGGTTCCCCGCACACGAAGTACCCGGCTACATTGCCGCCCAAGTAATCGGCGGGATCCTCGGCGCCGGGGTGCTCTATCTCATCGCCACAGGGCGGGCCGGCTTCGTCCCCGGCGGCTTTGCCTCCAACGGCTACGGCGACCATTCCCCAGGCGGCTATTCCCTGCTGGCCGGCTTCTGCTCCGAAACGGTTTTCGCATTTTTTTTCCTTCTGATCATTCTGGGCGCTACGGACAGCCGGGCTCCGCAGGGCTTCGCGCCCCTGGCCATCGGTTTGGCAGTGGCCCTGATCAATTGGGCCGGGATCCCAGTCACCAATCTCTCCCTCAACCCTGCGCGCAGCACCGCCACTGCCGTCTTTGCCGACGGCTGGGCCCTGCAACAACTCTGGCTCTTCTGGGTCGCCCCGATCCTGGGCGGTGCCGTGGCCGGCGTGGTCTATCCCCTCATCGCGGGCCCTCCACCCAGCAGCCAGAAACGCTAACCACGCCTACGGTTGAGGTGGAGCGTCTTGGGCACAGCGAAAGCCGACGTGGGGGTCATGCTCAGTGGGATCGGCCTTGGTCCGAAAGGCGGCCCGGAGCCGATAGGGACTATTGATATACGAGCCGCCCCGTTGCACTTTCGTGCTCCCCACGACGGGGCCGCGCGGATTGCGGGTCGGCGGCGACGCGTAGAACGCGTCGTCGTACCAGTCGATCACCCATTCGTAGAGATTGCCGGCCAGGTCCTGGGCGCCATAGGGGCTGCGCCCTTGGGGGTGATCACCAACGGGCGACACCGTCTCGGCCCCTTCCTTCAACCCAAAGACCGCCTGCGCCGCCGTCGGCGGGTCGTTCCCCCAGGGATAGACGCGGCCATCGGTGCCCCGCGCGGCTTTCTCCCACTCCGCTTCGGTCGGTAAGCGCTTCCCGACCCACAGACAATAGCCCGTCGCCTCCAGCCAGGTCACCCAGCGGACCGGCCGCTCCGCGTCGACCACAGGCGTCTCCTGGTCCGCGAAGCCCCACGGCGGCTCACTCTGAATCGCCGCGACAAACTTCGCAAACCTCCCATTCGTCACTTCGAAGGTGTCCAGATAAAAACTATCGAGGACGACGCGATGGACTGGCTGCTCATCGTCATCGCCCTCGTCGCTCCCCATCGTGAACTCCCCGGCCGGCACCAAGACCATCGGCACTCCGTCTGTGCCGGTGAGCGTGGCTGGGGGCTGGGGTAGGGTCGGGGCCTTGTGGGCCGGGCTCCGTGTGGCAGGACGTCGCTTCTTCTCCGCCGGCTTCGGGGGACTCGGTTCAGGCTGGGCGGGGACTGGCTCGTTGGCCACGGCGAGGCCCTGGCCCCAGCACCACCCCGACACCGCCATACCGATCAACAATACGGGAACTATCCGTCGCGCCCACATACTCGTGTTACTCCCGATGCACTGCGCCGCGTAAGACACCCGCCCGCCCACGCAGGGTACCGAATAGGAGGAGGACAAAGCTAGAGTAAAGGTCGCGTGGGCGCACGCTCAGAGACAAACCCTTGAGGTGTTTATCCGCTGGCCTCAATTACGATAAGCAGATAAAGAGGCCAGCGGCACGCACGAAGTGCGGTTTGGTGGAGGCGCCGGGAGTTGAACCCGGGTCCGAAGACCGTCAGTGCACTGCGTCTACATGTGTAGCCGATCGTTTAGATTTCGCCGCCACCCACGCCCATCGGCTGGCTTAGACTGGCCGCTAGCCCAGAAAGTTCTCGTCCTCAGCCGCTGAGCACCAGCTGGGGACCAGCCCGCTGCATCGCGCTCCGCCCACCCCCGCGGGCATCAGGTGGAGGAACGTCGCAGTTAATTAAGCTGCGAGTGCCAGTTCTTGATTGGCAGTTGCATTTTCCTAGAGGTTTAACGAGTCCCCAGGAGCTCGACATGCGACAGTGCCTTCAGTATCCCCGTCGAAACCGGTCGCCCCCCTTCAATCGGATGTTGAAAAGGCTTCTGGCTGCGTTCTCGCTTCGCTCCGAGGCTCGACGTACCGAAACAGTACGACTCGCCCCTTCGCTCGCTGCGGCCTTGCCAGAAGACCTTTTTGAACATCCGCAAGATTTCTGACTCGGCCGTCGGCTATATGCCATCAGCCATTTGCTCTAGTACGGGTACTCATGATACCGCACCGGTCAAGGGGATGCCACACTGAAACACAAACGAGAAGAGGGCGTACCCCTGAGGTGGAGTACGCCGCCTTCTCTCTTGTTTGCCAGATGTGCGATCTGACGATCGTACGATCTTATCTGACGGCTGACTTCAAGATTTTCCCTGCCGAGAACTTCGGAACTCTGGCTGCGGGAATCCGCAGCGCTTCACCGGTTCTGGGATTCCGCCCGAGCCGGGCTTTACGTCTGGCTACCGTAAAGGTCCCAAAATTCACCAACGAGACACGCTGCCCCTTTTTCAGGGACGTGGTCACCGCTCCGGTGAAGGCCTGTAGCGCAGTGCCTGCCGCAACCTTCGTGATGCCGGCGGATGCCGCCATCTTTGCGATCAGTTCTTCTTTCGTCATCATGCACCTCCTGTTATTGGGTTGAACTACTCGACTCCTTGCCACCAACGATCGCTGTCACCGCACCCACATGAATCCGACCTTCCGAGAACACCGACGCGTCAGGCCTCTCGCGCCCGCGCGGTCCGATTCCGTTTCACAGGAATGTGCAAGTTATGGATCTTCTTCCTAAGGGTGTTTCGATTCAAGCCCAGCAGTTCTGCTGCTTGGATCTGGTTGCCTTTGGTTTCCTGAAGTGCTCTGGTGATCAAGGGGCGCTCAATGGCGTTGATCAACATGGGGTGCAGGTTCCGCCCCGAACCGTCTCGCATCCCTTTCACAAAATCTCCCATCTTCCATTCGAGATAGTCCTCAAGGGATAGGGCTTCTTTTCCGTTCGCTCCCGCAGTATTCTGCCGCGCCATGACTTGCATGAGCTTCGAGGCTCGTTTCAGCACAGTTCGAGAACCGGTGATTACCAATGTGTGCGTGAGATCGATGTTGGTGGGTATGGCGGCGGCTCCACCGGATGAGCCTGGTTTCAATTCGACGATGACTGCATCAAACGTGCGACGCGTCACGTCCTTCGGTAGCGTGGACGCGTATTTCGCCGCAGTCACGGAGGCACCTTTGAACACGTGCCTGAACTGACTCTGGATGTCCGAGTCACCGCTGAGCACCAAAATACTGGAGACGGATGACGTGAGCGACATGAAGGTTCCAAGAGAAAAATGGAGAAGAGGTGCGGATTATTGCCCAGAGCCACTTTGATGTCAACCAGGAAAATATAATAGAGGGAGCAGTTCTTGTTGGCTTGAGCACGGGGAACAGGATAGTCTTCTCTCGCCGGATAAGCGATCTTGCCTCAGCGAATGAGGATCGATGTCTTGATCGAGACATTCCAGGGGTCCGACTACTTCCGTTCCGTGCCAATCTCGTGCGACCGGTATGAATGAGCCTCAATACTCTCGACAGATTCGTTTCTGGTTAGTGCAGGCGAAGCTCTCGAGGAGGTAACGGAAAAGCAATGGCGGCACGCGAAAATTTCGAGGGTCCGCACGTCTGGGACAAGCCCGGTCTATCTGGTTATCCGGTCTGTCTGGTCCATCTGGTTAGTCTCATGCAACCAAACAACCAGACAGACCGAACAGACCAAATGAACAAGACAGGCTGGCGAACTGTTTCGGCATCCTGCTAAGGCTACGCTATCGGGACCATCAGAGAGAGGTAGCTTGACAGCTGAGCCTTTCAGGGAGTATAAAACACAAGGCGTGCTTTAATTCCTACCGGAATACTCATGTATGAAGGTATCTCTCAGAGCAACCTATGGAATCATGGCGGCTGTCGACTTAGCGATGCATCTCGGGACAGCGCCTGTCCAAGCGAAATCAATTGCACGTCGACAAGCCATACCCGCTCGCTTTCTTGAACAGGTCCTTCATGGGATGAAGAAGGCCGGTCTTGTGTCGAGCCTTCGAGGAGCCCAAGGGGGGTACGTGCTTTCGAAGAAACCGTCCGAGGTATCGGTCGTCGAGATCCTCGAGGCACTTGATGGTCCGCTTTCACTCCCGAGCGGTGGAGCTGGCCGTGCACAGGGGCGACGACTCAGCAAACCGGAACTTCTGCTTGGGAAGGTTTGGGAGCAGGTCTATCAAGCGGAGCGCCATGTGCTCGAAGCCATAAGCGTGGAGGAATTAGCCGGGCAGCAACGAGTGCTCGAGCAAGAGCGGTCGTTGATGTACCACATTTGAGGTCACCTATGAGTCTCATACCACTCAGTACTGTTCCAATCAAGACAGAGCCCATTCCTCCTGCCGTTGTCGAGGAGATCGAGACCTTCGAGGCTGAGGCGATGCGCATGGTCTCGGGCGAGGTCTCGGTCGATCTGTTCAGGCCCTTCCGCCTCCAGTACGGCATTTACGGCCAACGGCAAGCCGGTGTCCAGATGGTCCGTATCAAGATCCCCTTCGGCGGACTGACGTCGAATCAGCTTCGCCGGGTTGCAGAATTGGCCGAGCAATATGCCACCGGTGTCGGGCATGTGACCACGCGCCAGGATATCCAGCTGCATTTTGTCGAATTAAAGGATGTGCCGACCATCATGCGCGGGCTGGCTGAGGTTGGCTTGACCACCAGAGAGGCTTGCGCCAACACGGTTCGCAATGTGACGGCCTGTCACCTCGCAGGGATCTGTCAGGGGGAAGTGTTCGACGTGACGCCCTATGCGAAAACCGTCGCGCTCCATCTCTTGCGGAATCCGCTCAACCAAAGCCTCCCCCGCAAATTCAAAATTGCCTTCTCAGGCTGCAAGCAGGACTGCGCGCTCACGCCGATTCACGATATCGGGCTACTCGCAGCCAAGCGTGCGGATGGAGCCATCGGCTTTCGAATGGTCGCAGGCGGCGGTCTCGGTTCAGCCCCCCGGCTCGCGCAGGTCCTTCGAGAGTTCACCCCGATGGATGAACTCATCCCGAGCGTGGAAGCCGTGATTCGGGTGTTCGACACCTTAGGCAATCGAAAAAATCGCATGAAGGCCCGGATGAAGTTTGTGATCGATAAGCTGGGCTTCGAGGAGTTCAAACGTCGCTGGGAAGAGGCCTACGTGTCGATGGGACATGCCCGTCCGACCCATGAACCAATCAAGTTACTTTCGTATCCGGATGAACCCATTCCCCTCATCATGCCGACGTCGAATGGATCGAAGCAGGGAGCGGTGCAGACCAATGGGCATGCCCAGGGTGCGCCAGCGGAGACGCCGTTTGAGATGTGGCGACGCACCAACGTCGTGCGTCAGAAGCAAGAGGGCTACGTCGCCGCAGTGACCAAGTTATTCATGGGCGATCTCACGGCAGAGCAGATGCTTCTCATTGCCGATCTTGCGGATCGCTACTCCAATGGCAACATTCGGACGACGATCAATCAAAACATGATCATTCGATGGGTGCCGGAGTCGCGCATCGCCGACCTCTATGCCGACTTGGCCTCACAGGGCTTGGCCGATCCCGGCGCCGAATTGGTCGAAGATATTATCGCCTGTCCCGGCACCGACACTTGTGGCTTGGGGATCACGTCCTCAAAGGGGCTCGCGCGAGCGTTGGCAGAGGTATTCCCGGCTGGGCGGGTTCCCGAGGATCTGAAGGATGTCAGCGTCAAGATCAGCGGATGCCACAACTCCTGCGCCCAGCACCATATCGCCACGATCGGCTTGCATGGAGTGGGGAAACGCATTGGCGAGCATGTCGCGCCCTTCTATGAATTGCATTTGGGCGGGAGGGTCAACGGGACGGCGAAGATCGGACAGATGGTGGTCAAGTTGCCGGCCAAGAGCGTGTCGGCGGCGATCACGCACCTGATTGATGTGTATCGGCGTGACCGCCTCTCCGGCGAAGGGCTGCCGGCCTTCATTGATCGTGTCGGTAAGGTCAAACTCAAGGATGAGTTGATCCCTTACACCATCGTTCCGTCCTTTCAAGATGATTCGACGTTCTACTACGACTGGGAAGGCGAAGAAGAGTTTGTCTTGGAGGATCTCGGGCCTGGCGAGTGTGCAGGTGGCGCGCTTGAAATGATCGAGAACGGCATTCTCGAAGCCGACCAAGAGCTCTATCAGGCGAAGCTTCTTGTCGATAACCATCAATATTCCGTCTCGGTGAACAAGTCCTATCGCGCTGTGTTGGCCGCTGCCAAGGCCTTGCTTGTGACGGAAGGACTTGAACCTTCGACAGATGCAGAAACCTTCATCGAGTTTGACAGCCGGATTGCACAAAAGGGCATCGTTCCAGCGATGTATCGGGAATTGAGGAAGCGGGTCGGCGATTTAGGGCCCAAGGAGACAACGGGCGAATCGGCCCGCGACAAGATGGTGTTTGCCAAGGGATTCGTCGATGCCTGTCGTGCCGCCACGGAGCAGATGGGCAAAGATCTAAAATTGGCGCCGGCGGGCAAGGCAGCGGTGGCTACGACCAGCACGATGCCAGAGGTCAAGCCGGTTGTATCTTCTGTGACTGCGCCTACTACGTCCGGCGTGCCGGTCTATGATCTGCGCGGCGTGGCCTGTCCGATGAATTATGTGAAGACCAAGCTGAAACTGGAGATGATGGATGCGGGCGAACGTTTGGAAGTCTGGCTCGATGCGGGGGAACCCATCAAGAACGTGCCCCTGAGTTTGAAAAACGACGGGCATAAGTTGTTGCTGCAGGAACCACTCGAATCCGTCGCGGCGCATTATCGGATTCTGGTCGAAAAAGTAGAATGAGTCAGGAGTGGAACCAAGGTCGGTCTTGCTCCCGGAGCGCGCACGATGAAGCGGTGCTCGCTCGACGGGCGCAGTTGACCGACGCCGGCACCACTCCTGTGGGTGATGGAGTGAGTGAGAGACAGACAGGAATGAAACTATCTGCAGAAGAACTGAAGATCTTGGGTGAGTCGTTCGAGGCAAAGTCGCCGCAAGAGTTAGTGGCGGCTGCGATTGAGCGCTACGCGCCGAAGATCGTGCTCGCCTGCAGTTTTGGTGCGGAGGATGTCGTGCTCGTGGACATGGTCCACCGCATCAATCCATCAGTGCCGCTCTTCTATCTCGACACGGATTTTCTCTTTCCCGAGACCTATGCCACGCGCGATCGTGCGATAGAACGGTATAGGTTGCAACCGCAGCAGGTCATCCAGGTGAAATCGTTGCTGACGCCGGACGAGCAAGCCGCTCAGCATGGCGAAGCTCTGTGGACGCGCCATCCCGATCAATGTTGTGAGTTGCGCAAAGTGGAGCCGCTCACCCGAGTACTCAAGGGATTCGACGCATGGATCACCGGAATCAGGCGGGATCAGTCTCCCACGAGAGCCAATGCAAAGCTGATCGAATGGGACCAGAGATTTCAGTTGGTCAAAGTCAATCCCCTCGCGAAGTGGACGTGGGAGGATGTCTGGACCTACATTCGCGTCTATGAAGTTCCCTACAACGAATTGCATGACCGCAACTATCCCAGTATCGGCTGCACCTATTGCACGAGCCCAGTGATGCCCGGCGAAGACCCCCGCGCGGGGCGGTGGAAAAACTTTACGAAAACCGAGTGCGGGATACACAAGGCCTCGTAATGTCGATGCAGGAATTTATCGCAAAAATCGCCAAAGGGCCAAGGGCTGCCGAAGGACCTTACCTGGGACGAAGCGAAACGGGCGATGAAGGCGCTCATTGAAGGAGAGGCCACGCCGGCGCAGGTGGGGGCCTTTCTCATGGCCATGCGAATCAAGATGGAGTCCGTCACCGAACTGGCCTCCATGACCGCGGCGGCGCGTTCCTATGTGACGCCTGTGCCGATCCCGCAAGAACTCGGCGTCGTGGATCTGCCGAGCTATGCGGGGAAACAGGAAACCTTCCATGCCCTTGCGGCCGCCGCTATCGTGGCCGCGTCGGCAGGCGCGTCGGTCTTGATGCATGGGTACGACGGGATTCCTGGCCGCGCGGGGAATGCCGGGGTACTCAAGGCCTTGGGCCTGCCGATTGACATGGAGCCGAAAGTAGCGGCAGAGGCGGTGACGCGGCATGGATTCGCCTATCTCGACATCGCCCTCTACCACCCTCCAATCTATCGTTTTTTAGAGATGCGACAAGAGCTGGGAGCGCGAAACGTCTTTCATCCGATTGCGAGGCTCTTGAATCCGGCTCGCGCCACGTCGCAGGTCGTCGGGCTGTCCCATCCTCCCCACTTTGAAAAGACTGCCGAAGTGTTGCGGATGCTGGGTTGCCTGCGGGCTCTAGTGGTCAGCGGTGTTGAGGGCGATCCTGAGCTGTCGATTGCTGCCCTCACAAGGGTTCTGGAATTGCGAGACGAGCGGATCACGCCTCTCTCGTTCTCGTCAAAAGATGCCGGGTTGCCGCCGGGCGCGCCGCGCGACATGGCCGGCTTCCCGTCGGACCAGCGAGACAAGGAAGCGGATCTGCTCCGACGGATTCTCCACAATCAACTGCAGGGCGGGCCTTGCAACTGGGTGTTGATGAACGCGGCGCTGATTCTTTACGCCGCAGGTAAAGGGGCGACATGGGCGTCATGCATCCCACTTGCACGTCGAGCGCTCGAAGAGGGGGCGGCGGCACGAAAATTGGAAGAACTGATTCAGGAGCCGGTGGGCTCAGGGGTGACCGGCCGAACCCATTGACCACACGAGAGGATCGAGTCCGTGCGACATCTTCGTCAATTAGAAGACCAGAGTGTCTACATTCTTCGCGAAGCCTATAAGCATTTTGACAACCTGGCCATGCTGTGGTCGATGGGGAAGGATTCGACCGTGCTGCTGTGGTTGGCTAGAAAAGCCTTTTTCGGCCATGTCCCGTTTCCCCTTCTGCACGTCGACACGAGTTACAAAATCCCCGCCATGATCGAATATCGAGATCGAGTGGCCCGCGAGTGGGGCCTTAAATTGGTCGTTGGGCAAAACAAGGAAGCGCTCGCGGCCGGGATGAATCATACGCTGGGTCGCGTCAATTGCTGTACGGCCTTGAAAACCAATGGACTCAAGCAATTGATTGAGCAAAAGGGCTATACGGGCATCATTCTCGGTGTGCGCGCAGATGAGGAAGGGACGAGAGCCAAGGAACGCTATTTCTCGCCTCGTGACAAACATGGCGATTGGGATTTTCGCGATCAGCCGCCGGAGCTCTGGGATCAATTCAAGACGACCTTTCCTCCGGGAACACACATCCGGATCCATCCGCTGCTGGATTGGACGGAAATCAATATTTGGGAATACATCAAGGTCGAGAACATTCCCTTCATGGATCTCTATCTCGACAAGGGGGATGGGACCCGTTACCGGAGTCTCGGCTGCGCACCCTGCACGACGCCGATTAAATCGACAGCGAAGTCCGTGGACGACATTATTGACGAGCTGCGGCACACCACGGTGGCAGAGCGATCGGGCCGCGCGCAGGATGAAGGGCGCGGGATGGAGTTGCTCAGAAAAGACGGGTACATGTAAAGAGGATGATGAAAAAGTCCCCCAGCTTCGTTCTCGGCTCATCGAAATCCTCCACGTACCCCACTCGGGAAAAGAGCTGTTCCGACAGCTTGGGGTTGGGTGGGTGGGAATGTTACGCCTCCGGTTGTTCGACTCGCCTCGGGCCTCGCTGGATGGTCTTTTTGATCATCCTCAATAAGCAACACGACCATGGAAAATCAGACCCAGAAACCATCCGAGAATCTGAACATCGTCATCGTCGGGCACGTGGACCACGGGAAATCCACCCTGCTGGGGCGTCTCTATGCCGACACGGGATCGTTGCCGGATGGCAAACTTGAAAAGGTCCAAGCCATCTGCCGGCAACAGGGGAAAGAATTCGAGTACGCGTTCCTGTTCGATGCTTTTCTTGAAGAACAGGAGCAGGGAATCACCATCGATACGGCGCGGACGTTCTTCGGTTGGAAGGGTCGGCACTACATCATCATCGATGCGCCGGGACACAAGGAGTTTCTCAAGAACATGATCTCCGGGGCGGCCCGGGCCGAAGGGGCGTTGCTGCTGATCGATGCCTTGGAGGGCGTGAAGGAGCAGTCCAAGAAGCATGGCTATCTCTTATCGCTCCTGGGCGTACGCCAGTTTGCCGTCGTCGTGAACAAGATGGATCTGGTCGGCTATCGGCAGGATGTGTTCGACGGGATTGAGAAGGAATATCGGGAGTTCCTCGGGCAGTTCAAGGCAGTTCCACAACAGATCATTCCGGTTAGTGCCAAACTCGGAGATAATATCGCCAACCGGAGCGAGAGGATGCCGTGGTATAGCGGTCCGACCGTGCTGGACGCGCTCAGTGCCTTTCGGAAGGAACCGGGACGATACGAACAGCCGCTTCGCCTGCCGGTTCAGGATGTGTACAAGTTCGACGCCCGCCGCATCATTGCCGGCCGCGTCACGGCCGGGCGTTTGAAGGTCGGCGATTCCCTGGTCTTCTCACCGTCGAACAAACGGGCGACGATCAGATCTATTGAAGCGTTCAATAGTGATCCCTCGCCAGTCGAAGGCCATGCAGGCCAGTCAGTCGGTGTTACGCTCGATGAACAGATCTTTGTCGAACGAGGAGAGATCGCCTCGCATCAGGAGCAACTTCCGCTGGTGTCGACGGCCTTTCGAGCCAATGTGTTCTGGCTGGGCCGGAAGCCGTTGGAACGAGGGCGGCGCTATCAGCTCAGAGTGGCGACGAGGGAAGTGGATTGTGAAGTGGCCACCATTCACCGAATCATCGATACCATGGATCTGGCTCAGCAGCAAGGCAGTAGTGTGGTCAGCAAGAATCAGGTTGCTGAATTGACGATTCGGGCCAAAACGCCGGTCGCGTTCGACCTCTCGGCCTCGTTTGAGTCGACGGGCCGGTTCGTCCTCGTGGATGAGTATGACATTGCCGGTGGCGGCATCGTGACAGAACTGGTCCATGACGATCAGGAATTTCTCCGCGAAGAAGCTCGGCAGCGCGACTTTGCCTGGGTGAAGGGTGAGGTCGGCGTCGAGGGTCGCGCGCAGCAGTATGGTCACCGAGCCGCCATAGTGTTGGTGACCGGCGGGCGACATACGGGGAAGTCCTTCCTTGCCAGGACCATCGAGGCCAGGCTTGTGGCAGACGGTCGGCATGCGTACTTGCTCGACGGAGGGAATCTCCGCCGCGGACTTGACGCAGACCTCTCAGAGGGAGAGCGAGGACAAGCGACCGAGATGGCTCGCCGCTATGGTGAGGTGGCGCGGCTGCTTGTCGATACCGGGTTGATCGTGGTCTCGACGACCAATCCTTTCGGCATGGCCTATGTCGAAGCGGCACAGGCCATTCGGACGCTTGTCCACCCGGTCCCAGTCATCGCCATTCACATGAGCAAGGCGCCCGAAGAAGTCCCACCCAATACGGATATCGTGCTGTCAGGCCCGGCAGACTTTGATGCGGCCACTCGTCGAATTCTTGAGGAACTCAAGCGCCGTGGAGTGCTGGCTCAGGCGATCGGGGCGAAGCCGGCCTTTCAGTATTCGATCTAGCAGGATGCTGAAAAGAGGGGATGGGGGCTGATGACCTTCTGTGCTCGCGCAACGCGCGGTCGCGGAAGCCCTCGATCGGGCTAATGGCACGTCTTGGCGTGCCAGTGGGTGGGCGGGTGAGAATGTTGCGCGCAGTTGGGATCATCCCACTCACCCCTTATAAAGTGACAGCTCGCTGCGGCCTTGTTTCGGACAAGACGCGTCTCGGCGCGGCGGGGTGGGTGGGTAGGAAGTCTGGACTTTTTGAGTATCCTGCGGGAGCATTCCCTTCCTGTTCCATACGTGCAATCTCTTGAAGCTCTCCTATGACGAAACAGGTTTTCCGTGGCCGCACGGTCCAGGAGTTGCTCGGTAGTAGCGATGTGAGGAGGATGATGATCTATCCTCTATGTTATCAACCGTGGACCGGCGGGGGTTCGTAGTCCGCTTTCGGGCGGAACCGATGGCGTGTTATGCGCATAGAAATTGGCAGATCCAGCTCTTATGCGGATCGGCCTAAACATTGTTAGCGGTCAAAGGGTGCACTCGATGAATGCGGTCGTCCTGTTGGATTGGAGTTTCTCGCCTTCGGATTATTTCGAAGAGGCCATCGAGATTTCTCGCCAGGACTACACAATGACGATCGCCGATGGTCAATCACAGGCGAAGATCGATTCCGTGATCTACGAAGCAGATCCCGGTATGCGGCAACGATTGGAGGATGCCCTAAACGACAGGTTTCTAGGCGTGCAACTACTGACCCACCGCGCCTACGACCTCTCACGGTCAAGGATGACCCGAGTGCACCCGGATGGTCGCAGGGACATCTTTATCGAGCCTGAACCGGCACGGTTAGTGTTATCTGCGGGGACGGTAGACATTCAGATCACTGATAAAGCTGGGAACGTCATCGCTGATTCGAAACGCGACCGTATCGAGAAAGGGAAGAGCCTCGCTGAGCTAGTCAACGCCCATCGAGCCACTGACTCTCTACTGGCCACCTTGCTCAAGAGCCACGCTGCAGCAGTACGCGATCCCAATAACGAGCTCGTACATCTCTACGAGATCCGGGATGCTCTCTCTGTGAAGTTCGGTGGGGAGACCGCTACCCGAACAGCTCTTGGGATCAGCAAATCCCAGTGGTCTCGCTTCGGACAACTTTGTAATGACGAGCCACTCCGCCAAGGGAGGCACCGCGGGAAGACGGGCGGCGCCCTCCGAGATGCAACCGAGGCCGAACTGGCTGAGGCACGGGGCATTGCGCGCAGCATGATCAAAGCCTATCTTCAATACCTAGAGGGTTCCGCGAAGCCATGATGACCGCTAACCAGGCAATCGAGGGGAACGCTGAACAGCGTTGCTGTTCAGTACCCTCGTCGCTTCGCTCCTCGGCGCCCCCTCATTGCCGGCGTTATGCGAATTGAAGTATGGGTCTCGTGAGACTGACTAAGCTCGAGGTTGCCGAGAAACAGCTCGCAAAGGCGATCGAGTTGTTTTGCGCACAAGAGCCACTACCAGCTATTACGCTGGCGGGCGCCGCGGAGGAGATACTTGGAAAACTCGTGAAGGATGGTGGCGGCGTTAGCGCCCTTGAGGAAGAGGTAAAGGATCGGTGCGACCTCTATCAGACCGTGTTTGGTCACTCCGGCGATCCAAAGGTTCTTGCTGACCTGATGAACAATCCAAGAAACGAACTTAAGCACCGCATGTCTGGCAACCCTTTGGAGCTCAACCTGGAGGAAGAAGCCGTTAACTTGATCCAGCGGGCAATCGACAACTTTCAGAGGCTGCGACCAGGTCCTAATGCAATGTTCCAGCGATTTGAAGATGAGGCGGCGGCCTGGTACCGCCGATTCAGTGAACAAATCGTATAACAACGCGCTCCAGCCGACGTCTCCACCCGCCCCTGCTGAGCTTATTCGTTAGGCGTCGGAATGTGCCCCATCTGGCGGACTGGATGTGTGGAGTTTGACTCTCCAGAAACCCCTGTGGTACCGTTCTATCCTTCTGTATTCGCATAGTTAACGAGGGGTATCATCATGGCGGTCGAGAAAGATCTGAGGGCCATTCTTGGTAAATTGAAGTACTCAGACGACGCCAAAGTACTCGCGCAGATTTCAGAAAATACCAAACAGGTTCACGCGCGCATGGCCGGCATTAAGCACAAGCTGGTGGTCATGAGTGGAAAAGGCGGCGTGGGCAAGAGCATGACCACGGTCAACTTGGCGTTGGCGTTTGCGCGGCAGGGAGCGAAGGTCGGACTCTTAGACGTAGATCTGAACGGACCCTGTGTGCCTCGCATGTTGGGCTTGCACGGCCAGTCGTTGACCATGGGGTCTGGGGGAGCGATTCCTCCAGTCGGGCCGCTCGGGGTGAAAGTCGCGTCGATGGATTTCTTCCTGGAGGATGCGTCGCCGGTTCGCTGGAAGGGGCCGATGGATGTCAGCCCTGTGTGGTTGGGGCTGATGGAAATGAATGTCATCCGAGAATTCTTGGCCGATGTCGTCTGGGGCGAACTCGATTACCTTCTGGTCGATCTGCCTCCCGGGGCCGCGGCGGACAAGCCACCGGTCATTGCCGGGTTTATTCCAGACCTGGCGGGAGCGATCGTTGTCACGACGCCATCAGAAGTGGCATCGGACGTGGTGCAGAAGTCGGTCACCTATGCCCGCGACATGGGTATCAAGGTCCTGGGCATGGTCGAGAATATGAGCGAGTATCGCTGTCCCTCCTGTGGAGAAGTGAACGAGTTGTTCGAAGGCAACACCGAGGCCCTGTGCGAGATGCTGGACCTGCCGCTACTCGGACGGATTCCCTTCGACCGGAAACTCGCGCGCACCTTCGACAAGGGAGAACCATTACTCGACGAAACGTATCCGACGATTCAACGCTATCAGGAAATTGCCGGGCGCATCAAGACGCTGCTCGATTACAAGAAGGTGCTCGCCGATAAATTGTGATGTTACGCACCTAGAAGAGGAGACGCCATGAAATTCGTGTGCCTCAACTGTGAAACCTACATGAACTTTGAGAAGGTAGAGAAGCCTGGGGAGGACACGCTCGGCGTGTTCTTCGGCTGTCCGTCTTGCAATGCCAAGTTCTCTATGGTGACGAATCCAGGCGAAACCCAGATGGTCAGTTCTCTCGGGGTGAAGCTGGGTGGGCGTACCGTTGCGGCCGAGCCTTTTGAGATGACGCGGGGTACGCTGAAAGACGAAGCCACCACAGGCTCCGGTCAGATGACGGCATATGTGAACGAGAAAGTTCAAGGTGGTCAGCCGGCGGCTGCGGTCACGGCCGTCACAACCGCCACGCCCGGAGAGAAGTCCAGCAGCGGCTGCCCCTTCTCCGCGATGGTGGCTGAAATGGGACTCACCTCGGGCGGTAGGCCCGGCAATGATGGAGCGGCGACTACAGAGTTTGTCTGGTCGGCCGATGCGAAGGAGAAACTCGATCGCCTCCCCTCATTTGTGAAGCCGATGGTGCAGAGCAGTGTGGAGGCCTTTGCTCGCAAACAGGGGTATCAGACGATCACGTTGCAAGTGATGGACGATTCCAAGAGCGAATCGAGCAACGGGATAACCTGGACGCCTGAGGCTGAGAAGCGGCTTGAGAATATTCCTGACTTCATCCGTCCCATGGCCCGCAAAGAGGTTGAGCGGGCGGCGAAGGAGCGCGGGATGGCGACCATTACGGCTCAAGTGATGGATGACGTGAAAGATAAGTTTATGAAGTTCATGTAAGAATAAGAATTGGACTCGTACGAGTGTGCCAACAAATGCTGATATGCAGCTGCTGATGTACTCCGAGTAATTGATCCTGTTGCGGTACACCCTCCGGCATAATTGACACCTTTCCAAACCCTGTGCTACGAATACGCCATCCCAGCGGGCGACAGAGTGTTTTTGCGCAGTTGGCTTTCCTGAGTCCGGCTGCATGGAGTGATCATGGGCGGACATAGCCATTGGGCGACGGTTAAACGGCACAAAGGGGCCCAGGACGCCAAGCGCGGGAAGATCTTCACCAGAATTATCCGCGAGGTGACGATTGCGGCTCGTTCAGGCGCCGACCCGGATGGTAATCCGCGGCTCCGGCTGGCCATCTTGAAGGCAAAAGAGGCCAACATGCCTGGCGATACGCTGAAAAAAGCCATTCAGCGCGGCACGGGAGAATTGCCCGGCGTGGCCTATGAAGAGTTCAATTTGGAAGCGTATGGGCCGGGAGGGACCGGCGTACTGATGGAAATCACGAGCGACAACCGCAATCGCACCGTCGCCGAGCTGCGAAATCTCCTCACGAAGAATCACGGCAATATGGCGGAAGCCGGCGCCGTCTCCTGGCAGTTTCACAAGAAGGGACTGCTCACGATTGAGAAGGGCAAAGTCGACGAAGATACGCTGCTGTCCCTCGTACTCGATGCGGGAGCGGAGGACGTGAAGGCGGGCGAGAAAAGTTTTGAGGTCATCACGGATCCGCACCATTTTGAAGCAGTGAAAAAAGCCCTCGCCGATGCGAAGATCGACACCATGCTTGCGGAGGTGACCTCTGCTCCGCAGAACACGATCAGGTTAGAGGAAAAGGCAGCCGAACAAATGCTCAAGTTGATGGAAGTCTTGGACGAGCATGACGATGTGCAGAAGATTCACGCGAATTTTGATATATCCGACGAGGTGATGGAGAAAGTAGCCGCCGCTGGATGAACAACAGCGCGGAATGCTGAACGATGAACGGAGAACTCAGTATTTTTCTCCTTCGCTCAACATTCTGCACTCACCATTCCTCGTTGCCTCATAGAGTATGATCGCCTCACTGACAGGCCGATTGGCCTTCAAGGCGCCGACCTATCTGATCCTCGACGTGCACGGGGTCGGATACGAAGTTTTTATTCCTCTCAGCACCTACTATGGGTTGCCCAATCTCAGCGAAAGTACCTCGCTGAGCGTTCACACCCATGTCCGCGAAGACGCGATTCAGCTCTTCGGTTTTCTGACGTCGCAGGAAAAAGATGCATTCGTGCTGCTGACCAGCGTGTCCGGGGTCGGGCCGAAACTGGCTCTCAGTGTCTTGTCGGCCCTTCCGGTGTCCGACCTGGTCTCAGCGATTCAGTCGGGAGATGTCGAGAAGCTGACGACGGTTCCAGGGATCGGACATAAGTCGGCCAGCCGTCTCGTGTTGGAGCTCAAGGATAAAGTCGAAAAACTGTATCTTGGCCTCGCGTCTGTAAGTGAGTCACCCAGGCAGGGGGAAGATGCGACTTTCGACGACGCGCTGTCGGCGCTCGTGAATTTGGGCTATCGTCCACAAGATGCCAAAGAAGCGCTGAAACAGGTAAAGAAATCCAATGCTGAGTCCATCGTGCTTAAAGAAATGATTCGTGAATCCCTGAAGGAACTTGCAAGGGGGTAAGGATGATGACGAGATCGATTCAAAGGATACTCCAGACTCAATTGTCCATCGGACTTGTGGTGCTCCTATTGGGGCTGGGGGCCATGCCCGTGCAAGCCGAAGAGTCGAGCGAGCCCAAAAGCCTTCGCAAGACCTGCGGTCAATGTCCTGAAGGCTATGCGACCACGGGCGTGACCGAGTCCAAAGAGATTTGTAAGGACGGCGATCCCACACTCGTTCAGTGTGCCCCACTGGGGGCTAATCTGCTGTCCGTCTGCGGGTCCTGTCCCGAGGGCTATCGAGAAATCGGCAACTCGTCTGTTCCGGCTCGCTGCGGAAGTAAGGATGGGGGGCGGCTCACGCAATGTCAGCTGGAGAAGATGGAGCTGAACCTTCCGGATCCGACCCAAGGCGGTAAGATCTGCCCGCCGGACTGCGGTAGTACAGCAACGCCTGGGCAGGGTGCCTTGCCGCCTCCACCCAAGTACCTCCCAACGCCAGAGAAGAAATAAGGCCACAGCGAGAGAGGCTCACATCACGATGGCCGAGCGAGTTGTCAGCACGCAGATCACGGACGAAGAGCGAAGTATCGAGACGGTGCTGCGTCCGCAGACATTGGAGGAGTACGTTGGCCAGGAGCGGATGAAAGAATCTCTGCGGATCTGTATCGAGGCGGCGAAGCAGCGGAACGAAGCGCTCGATCACACGATCTTTTATGGTCCCCCTGGGTTGGGGAAGACCACTATTGCCCACATCATTGCTCGTGAGATGGGGGCTGCGCTTCGTTCGACCTCCGGTCTCGTTTTGACCCATGCTGGCGATTTGGCCGCCATCCTGACCAACCTCCAAGAGCACGATGTCCTGTTCATCGACGAGATTCACCGACTCCCTGCCTCTGTCGAAGAGGCGCTCTATCCAGCGATGGAGGACTATCAGCTCGATCTCGTAATCGGCCAAGGGCCTGCAGCCAGAACGGTGAAATTGGATCTCCCCAGGTTTACGCTAGTGGGGGCCACAACCAGGGCCGGCGCTCTGACCTCCCCGCTCCGGGACCGATTTGGCCTCGTCCACCGCCTGGAGTTCTATTCGCCAGCGGAGCTGCAGACCATCGTGACACGCTCGGCGGGGGTGCTCGGGATCCCAATCGATTCCGAGGGAGCGCAAGAAATTGCCGGTCGTGCTCGAGGAACTCCTCGCATCGTCAACCGGCTTATCAAACGGGTGCGCGACTATGCCCAAGTCAAGGCGGCGGGACGAGTTACCCAGACTGTAGCCCAGGACGCGCTCGCATGGCTGGGTGTCGATACGGCGGGGTTTGATGAGATGGATCGTCAAATTCTTCTGACCATCATCGACAAGTTTGCCGGAGGACCAGTCGGGGTGGAGTCCCTGGCGGCCGCAGTCCAGGAAGACAAGGGCACCCTCGAAGATGTCCATGAGCCCTATCTGATTCAGGCCGGCTTCCTCGAACGAACCAACCGTGGCCGCCAAGCCACGAAGCTGGCCTTCGATCATTTCAAGAAGCCGACCTCCCTCCTCTTCTCGTGATGCGTCTGGCTCCTGTCAAGTCCTTCTGATAGAGGACTTGAACGGACGGGGATCGTCACGCAAGCTCGTGAAACGTCGAGGGTCTCCTTGCATTGCCTGGAATGGTTCCTGTATCATTTCCCACTTAGCTTATGCCATTCCAGCCGACGGACGGGAGACCGCCTCACTGGGCTGGGAAGAGAGGGTTAGCTATGTCCGGAGATTTTTCCGGGTACCGGAAAGAGATCGATCGCATTGATGACGAGATTTTGCGCCTGCTGAATGAACGGTCCAAAAGCGTCGTCGAGATCGGCAAACTCAAGAAAAAACGGGATGCGGATGCCAATCTCCATACCCCGGCGCGGGAGGCGGCGATAATCGAGCGCCTCATACAACAGAACTCCGGGCCATTTCCATCCGAGGCGATTCGGCCAGTCTATCGAGAAATCATGTCCGCCTCCCTCTCTCTCGAGGGCCCTCAGAAGGTGGCCTATCTTGGTCCCAGAGCCACGTTTACGCATATGGCCTGCATGCAGAAATTCGGGTCGTCCGCCCAATATATTCCGGTCAATAGCATCAAGGACGTATTCAGTGAAGTCGAGCGGGGGCGAGCCAATTTTGGCGTGGTTCCGATCGAGAACACGACAGAAGGTGTGGTCACACACACGCTCGATATGTTCATTGACTCCAATCTCCTGATCTATGGCGAAATTCTCCAGGAGGTGTCCCATCATTTGATGTCGAAGTCTGGCGTGATGGAAGAGGTGAAAAACATCCACTCTCATCCCCATGCGATTGCCCAATGCCGAAATTGGTTGGAAACCAACTTACCCAATGTACCCTTGATGGAGGTGGCGAGCACGGCACGTGCCGCGGAACTGTGCATGGAAAATCCTTTAGTCGCCGCCATTGCATCGGAGTTGGCGGCCCAGTTGTACGGCTTGAAGGTCATCAAGGCCCGCATCGAAGATAATATGAACAACATGACCCGCTTTCTCATCTTGTCTCAGAAGCCGCCCGAGCGTACGGGAAAAGATAAGACCTCATTGATGCTCTCGGTGAAAGACAAAGTCGGCGCCCTGTACGATCTCCTCCGGCCTTTTGCCTCTCATGGCCTGAGCATGACCAAGATTGAATCGCGTCCTTCCAGGCGAAAAGCCTGGGAGTACATTTTCTTCGTCGATATCGAAGGGCATATTGAGGAAGACCGGGTCAAGAAAGCCGTCGAAGAAATCACTGGCCGCTGCCTTTTCATGAAAGTCCTTGGATCCTATCCGGCCCACAGTTGATGCCATGCCACTGAAGGTCCATCCAGATATCGCTTCGCTGAGTCCCTATGTTCCCGGGAAGCCGATTGAGGAACTTCAACGGGAACTAGGTCTCGCACGCGTCATTAAACTGGCGTCCAACGAGAATCCTTTAGGCTCCTCCCCGAAGGCGCTCGCCGCGTTGAGCGAGGGAACCGCGACCCTGCATCGCTATCCTGATGGCGGCGCGTTTCGCTTGCGCGAAGGTCTGGCGGATCGTTGGAAGATGACCCCGGATCAGGTCATTCTCGGGAATGGATCGGATGAAATCTTGGGCCTGCTCGCCCGTACGTTGTTAACCCCAGGCGATGAAGCGGTCATGGCCGATCAGACCTTCGTCATTTACAAAATGGAGGTCACGGCAGCCCACGGAAAGCCTATCATCGTCCCGTTGAAGCAGTGGCGGCACGATCTTCATGCGATGGCGGACGCCATCACCGAGCGGACACGGCTCCTGTTCCTCTGTAACCCCAATAATCCAACCGGAACGATCGTGTCAGCCGATGAGGTCGAACTTCTGCTCTCGCGCGTGCCGGCACATGTCGTCGTGGTGTTTGACGAAGCCTATTTCGAGTACGTCCGGGATCCGCAGTTTCCGGATTCTATGGCCTATGTGAAGCAGGGGCGGAATGTGATCGTGCTCCGGACGTTTTCGAAAATCTATGGCCTCGCTGGATTGCGAATCGGGTATGGCGTGACGACAGCGGAGATCACCAATATCTTGAACCGAGTCCGCCCTCCCTTCAACGCCAACAGCCTGGCGCAGCGCGCCGCGCTCGCCGCCCTCGGTGACGACGAACATGTGGCGCGGAGTCGAGCGGTCAATGGAGCTGGGATGGAGCAGATGGTCAAGGGATTGACCGCGCTCGGGTTTGCGCCGATCCCGAGCGAAGCAAATTTTGTATATGTCGATGTTGGACGAGACGGCCGCGCGGTGTTTGAGGCCATGCTGAGGGATGGCATCATCGTTCGCCACATCGAGGGGCGTATGGTTCGAGTGACCATCGGCCTGGAAGAAGAAAACAGAGAATTCTTGGCTGCGCTCAAGCGGGTGATCCATCCGCATTAAGTGCATGGTGAGGGCAACATGATCATTGTATTAAAACCAGAAGCGAGCGAACGGGAAGTCGACCACATTATCGATCGGCTTCGCGAGTTGGGACTGAAGTCGCAACTCACGACCGGTCAGGAACGGACGATTATTGGAGTGATCGGCGACGATCGGATCCTGCATAACCAGCCGCTCACGGCCTTGCCAGGCGTTGAAAGTGTGTTGCCGATTCTCGCACCCTGGAAACTTGTCAGCCGGGAGTTTAAGCGTGAAGGCACGATCATTGATGTGAGCGGCGTGAAAATCGGCGGCAACAAGCTGGTCATCATGGCGGGACCCTGCGCGGTGGAGCGGCTCGAAATAACGGTCGGCATTGCCCACGAGGTCAAGGCGTCCGGAGCGAGTATCTTGCGCGGCGGCGCCTACAAGCCGCGCACCTCGCCCTATTCTTTTCAGGGGTTAGGGCGTGAAGGATTGGACTATCTGGTTGAGGCGAAGAAACAAACCGGGTTGCCGGTGGTCAGCGAGATTATGGATACCCGCGACATCGAATTGTTTCTCGAAAAAGCCGATATTATCCAGATTGGCACGCGCAACATGCAGAATTTTGAACTCCTCAAGGAGGTTGGGGCCTACGACAAGCCGGTGCTGTTGAAGCGGGGACTTTCGGCTACCATCAAGGAATTCCTCCTGTCGGCAGAATACATCATGTCGCGCGGGAATCAGAACGTCATGTTGTGCGAACGGGGGATTAGGACCTTCGAGACGCAATATCGCAATACGCTCGATCTTGCTGCGGTTCCGACTTTAAAAGAACTTTCGCATTTGCCCGTCATCGTCGATCCCAGCCATGCCACAGGCAAGTGGAATCTGGTGGCGCCGATGTCGAAAGCTGCAGTGGCTGCGGGGGCGGATGGCATTCTGATCGAAGTCCATTCGAACCCGGAATGTGCGCTGTGCGACGGTGAAGAATCCATTAAGCCGAGCAAGTTCAAGGAACTGATGCAGGACATGCGAAAGATTGCGGTGGCGGTCGGTCGGGAACTGTAATCAGAAGAACTGTGCGTGAAGGACTCAGGATTGAGGCTCGGCCTCGGCCAGTTTGAAGAATGGCGCTACATTTCACCCAGGTCACGATTATCGGAGTCGGGCTGATCGGCGGATCACTCGGCATGATTCTCCGTCGAAAGGGGTTGGCGGCAAGAGTCATCGGGGTTGGGCGGCGTGTCGAAAACTTGAAAACTGCGGTCGAGCTGGGTGCGATCGACCGCTACGTCGTCGACCCCAAAGACGGAGTGAGGGATGCCGACCTGGTCGTGTTGGCCACGCCAGTCGGCACGTATGACCGGCATCTGACGGAGTGGGCGTCCTGCTTGAGAAAAGGCGCAATTGTGACCGATGTCGGAAGCGTGAAGGGTCTGCTGGTGGAACAGGCTGAACGAGCTATGCCGGCCGGTGTCCATTTTGTCGGGGCCCATCCCATTGCCGGCAAGGAAAAGACCGGCGTGGCTGCCGGATCGGATCAGCTCTTTATGGGGGCGCGCTGCATCATCACTCCGACGAAAACGACGGATCCGCAGGCGCTTGAGCAGGTCCGAACGATGTGGCAGGAAACCGGCTCGACAGTGCTCACGATGGATGCCCATCTGCATGACAAGATTCTTGGGGCGGTGAGCCATTTGCCTCATGTGGCGGCCTTTGCCTTGATGAATGCCCTGGCTGAGATTCGCGAACAACAAATTCCTTCCCTCGATCTGGCGGGCCACTCGGGTGGCGGGTTGCGGGATACGACCAGGATTGCCGCTAGTTCCCCTGAAATGTGGCGCGATATTTTCCTCTGGAACCGCGACAATGTGGTCACGTTCATTGAGGCCTATGAGCGCTCGCTGAGCCAATTGAAGCAGCTCATTCAAGTGGGCGATGCCGCAGGCATTGAGAAGGAACTCGAGCGGGCAAGGCAGGAACGAGAGAAACTCTCTACGCGACTCGCGGTGTCCGCGTAGCACCCATATGGCGTCTTTGACTATCATACCAGGCCGACCTTTACAGGGAACGATTTTCGTCCCGGGCGATAAGTCGATCACCCATCGCGCCATCATCCTGACAGCCTTGGCGAACGGGGTCAGCACGGTTGCGCGCTATTGCCGAGGCGAAGACTGTCTCAATACGATGCGCGCGTTCCAGGCTCTCGGCATACGCATCGATGAATCGGTCGAGGAACTACGTGTGTATGGCAAGGGACTCTGGGGCCTGACCGAGCCGAGTGGGCCGATTGATTGCGGAAATTCCGGGACGGGCATTCGTCTCCTGACCGGCCTGCTGGCGGCACAGGACTTTTTTTCGGTACTGACCGGCGACGAATCAATTCGTCGCCGTCCAATGGGGCGGATCGTCAAGCCGTTGCGGGAAATGGGGGCGACCATCGCCGGACGCAAGGGCGGTGAACTTGCACCCTTAGCCGTGATGGGGAGTCGTCTCCGCGCGATCACCTACGCCTCGCCGGTGGCGAGCGCGCAAATCAAGTCGGCTCTGTTGCTCGCAGCCTTGTTTGCCGAAGGGACGACCCGCATCACGGAGCCACGTCTCTCGCGGGACCATACGGAACGGTTACTCCAGTTTCTGGGGATTGCGGTTCGACGGGAAGGGGCGGCCTTGTTGATCGACGGACGACCGTCGGTTGGGTGGAATGCGGCGCCACGATTGGTCGTGCCGGGTGACTTCTCTGCCGCCGCGTTCTTCATCGTGGGCGCGACGATTGTTCCTGGCTCGGATGTGACGATTCGACAGGTAGGCGTTAACCCTACCAGGACGGGTTTGTTGGAAGTGATGACGAGAATGGGCGCGGATATTCAATTGCTCAATCGGCGTGAGGAGGCAGGAGAGCCGGTTGCGGACATTCGGGTGAAGTCAGCACGGCTGCGTGGGGTGGCGATAGGGCCGGACTTGATCCCACAGACGATCGATGAATTCCCCATCCTGTGTGTCGCGGCTGCAGTTGCAGAGGGTGAGACGATCATCTCCGGGGCCGAAGAATTGCGGGTCAAGGAGAGCGATCGGATTGCGACGGTGTCGGCAGAGTTGCGCGCGATGGGAGCGCAGATCACAGAAAAACCCGACGGGATGGTTGTGCGAGGACTTGGCACAACAGAAGATAACGGTCGATTGCAGGCTGTACGTGGCCGGAGCCATGGAGATCACCGGGTGGCGATGTCATTGGCCATCGCAGGCTTGACCGCTTCGGCGCCAACCCTGATTGACGAGACGGCTTGCATCGAGACATCATTTCCAGCGTTTCATCACACACTATTGGAATTATTGACTGAACGCCGGTGACGGCTATAATACGGGGCCACGACGTGGGATGTGTTGCGGAGGAAAAGCAAGCGAGCCGGCTGATCGTTGCGATCGATGGTCCAGCTGGTGTCGGCAAGAGTACAGTGGCCCAGTTGTTGGCCTCTCGATTGGGCTATCTGTATCTCGACACAGGAGCCCTCTACCGCGCGATGGCCTGGGCCGTAATTGAGTCTGGCCGAGATCCGGCGGATGTCGAGGCGGTCGCCGCTCTGTTGCCTACCCTCTCGCTCCAGATGCAGTTTCATCACGGAGCTGCGACGGTGTTGGTCAATGGCAAGGACGCGAGCGGCGACCTCCGAACGCCTGCGGTGTCGGCTGCGGCATCGGTGGTCTCGGCAATTCCCGCTGTCCGGGCCTGGTTGCTGCCCATCCAGCGACAAATCGGACAAGGCGGAGCGGTGGTGGCTGAGGGGCGGGATATGGGGACGAGCGTGTTCCCTTCGGCAGATGTGAAATTTTTTCTCGAAGCGGATCCGACTGTCAGGGCCCAACGCCGACATCGGGAACTCGTTGCGGCGGGACATTCCGGGGCACTCGAAGAGACGAAAGCAGACCTGGCGGGACGCGATACACGAGATCGTTCCCGTTCGGTCGCCCCGCTGGTTCCCGCTAAGGATGCCCGGTTCATTGACACCTCAACGTTGTCCGTCGCTGAGGTGGTGGACCAGATGATGGTTGTGATTGCGGCCAGGTTGTGAGTTCGATCGTCTATGGGATCCTGTGGATCCTTGCTCGGACCATCAGCTGGCTTTGTTTTCAATATCGAGTCGTCGGCGCAGTTCCGCGGGCCGGTGGGTTCATCGTTGCGGCGAACCATGCCAGTCACCTGGATATTCCCCTCCTGGGTTGTGGGATGCGGCGGCGGGCCTGGTATTTGGGGCGTAGCGATCTCTTCCCGATGCCGGGTGTGAACCAGCTCTTGCAGTGGCTGGGCTGGATTCCCCTGCGGCTCGGTCGGTTGGACCGTGACGCATTTAGTAAGGCGGTCACTCTGATCAAGGAAGGAAAGGTCGTGGTGATTTTTCCGGAGGGCAGTCGCAGCCTGGATGGCCGGTTACAATCCCCCAAACACGGGATTGGTATGATTGTCGCGCAAACCGGTTGTCCCGTGGTGCCGGCCTATTTAAAGGGGACGCACGACGTGTTACCGGCGGGAGCCATCTGGCCGCGTTTCTGTCCCGTGACCGTTTTCATTGGGGATTCCCTCACGTTTACCCGAAACGGGGAGAACGAAGAGACCAAGCAGTTTTATCAGGAGGTGAGTCGCACCGTGATGGATCGCATCGCCTCCTTAGGTGCCGTGGAGTCTCCGATCCAGCAGTCCAGTGCCGGCATTCGCAAGGCTGAGTGAATGTCGGTGTATAACCATCAGCACCCGACTCCTGTCGGAAGAGTAGGATTCACACCATGAGTACGGTTTCGCCATCGAGTGACCAGCAATTAGACCGAGCGGCCTTAGCGGCCCTATATGAGGAGACATTCAAAAACCTCGAAGAGGGCACCATTACGGAGGGCCGCGTCGTCGCCGTGACCAAAGACAAGGTGGTCGTCGACATCGGCTACAAGTCCGAAGGCATGATCCCGAACGATCAGTTCTCCACCGAGGAACTTCAGAACATCAAGGTGGGTGATCGGCTTCAAGTCTATATCGAGGAGTGTGAAGACGCCGACGGCAATCTGGTTCTCTCCAAAGAAAAAGCCGACAAGATGAAGATTTGGGAAGAACTGGAAAAGCTCTTCAACGACGGCAAGAGCATCGACGGCAAGATCGTGGCGCGGATCAAAGGCGGCATGATGGTGGATATCGGCGTGAAGGCGTTTCTACCGGGCTCGCAGATCGACCTTCATCCAGTGCGGGATCTTGACGGGTTGGTCGGGCGCACGGTCCCGCTCAAGATCATCAAGATCAATCATCGGCGCGGCAACGTCGTCGTGTCCAGGCGCGTACTTTTGGAAGAGACGAGGGATTCGAAACGGAAGACGACCCTCTCCACGTTGAAGGAAGGGCAATTGATTCACGGTGTGGTGAAGAACATTACGGATTACGGGGCGTTCATCGACCTCGGCGGCATCGACGGGCTCCTCCACATCACGGACATGTCCTGGGGCCGTGTCGGCCATCCGTCGGAAATGTTCAACATCGGCGACAAGGTGGAAGTGAGCGTCCTCAAGTATGATCGAGAGACCGGGCGTATTTCACTCGGCTTGAAACAGAAGAGCGCCGATCCCTGGACCGGCGTCGCCAGTAAGTACGCGATCGGTACCCGCGTCCGAGGTCGCGTCGTGAGCTTGACCGACTACGGGGCGTTCATCGAGCTCGAGCCCGGCGTCGAGGGACTGGTGCATGTCTCTGTGATGTCATGGACGCACGAGGTGCGCCATCCGTCACGCGTCGTGTCGATTGGGGATCAGGTTGAAGCGGCGGTGCTGAACGTGGATCCGGCCAGCAGGAAGATTTCGCTCGGCATGAAGCAGACTGCGCCGAACCCCTGGGATATGGTGGAAGGGAAGTACGCCATCGGCACCCGCATTGAAGGGAAGGTGAAGAGTCTCACTGACTTCGGCGCGTTCGTCGGACTCGAAGAGGGCATCGACGGATTGATCCACATTTCCGACATGTCTTGGACAAAACATATCAAGCATCCCTCTGAACTCTTCAAGAAGGGACAGAAAGTAGATGCCGTGGTCTTGCGGATCGACAAGGAAAAGGAGCGGCTGTCGCTCGGGTATAAGCAGCTCAAGAACGATCCATGGGACGACGAGATTCCGAACCGGTATGCTGTAGGGGATGTGGCGGTCGGGAAGGTCAGCAAGGTCGCCGACTTCGGCATCTTCGTCGAATTGGACGGGGGAGTCGAAGGGTTGATTCACATCAGCGAGGCTGGCTTCGACCCGCAGGCCAAGCTCGAAGAGAAATTCAAGCTGCAGGATGAAGTGACGGCCAAGATTATCAAGGTCGATCGTGAAGAACGGAAGATCGCGCTCAGCCTGCGCGATCTTCAAATGGATTCTGATCGCCGAAAGGTCGATGAATATCATGCCACGCAAGGCGCGTTGGATCAAAGCTTGGGTCGTGCGGCGAAGCAGAACCGGAAGCGAGACCAAGCCGAGGACGATAAGTAGGTCCGATGCATCAGGTCTCAGTGTAAGCCGGGAGGGGGGCGTTCGTGCCCCCGGTGCTGTGAGCGAGCAGAACCATGAGTGACGAGACGGCAGAAAGACCGGCCAAGCGAGGGATATTGCGCAGAGTGCTCTGGGCGCTCGGCATCGGGCTAGGCCTGCTCTTTCTGATGAACCTGTTCTTCCCCGATCTCGACTTTTCGATGGAGGACCGGGTTGGATTGATTCGTATCGAAGGCGTCATTCTGGATGCGCAATCCACGATCGGCGAGTTGAAGCGCTTTGCCGACAACCCTTCCGTTAAAGCGATCGTATTGCGAATCGATAGCCCCGGCGGCGGGGTTGTGCCGTCGCAAGAAATCCATGATGCGGTCAAGCGGGTTCGTAACAAAAGCAACAAGGCCGTGATTGCCTCAATGGGTACGGTGGCGGCCTCAGGAGGATACTATATTGCCGTTGCGACTGATCGGATTATGGCCAATTCAGGGACGTTGACGGGGAGCATCGGGGTCATCATGGAGATGGCTAACGTCGAAGGGTTGCTCAAGAAGATCGGGGTCGAAGGCGTCGTGATCAAAAGTGGACGATTCAAGGATGTGGGATCGCCGCTCCGGAAGATGGATAATGAAGAACAAGCGTTGCTCCAATCCGTCATGGACGATGTCCATAAGCAGTTCATTGAGGCGGTGGCGGAAGGGCGCGGGCTCGACTTGGCGGCTGTGCAGGCCCTGGCGGACGGTCGAATCTTTACGGGCCGTCAGGCCAAAGCTTCAAAGCTTGTGGACGAACTCGGTGATCTTGAAGCTGCCATCCAACTTGCGGCGGATGTGGCCGGCATCGAGGGCGAGCCGAAAGTCATTGAGCCGCGCCGGCGATTTTCGATCAGAGAGTTGATCGAGTCGCGATTGTCGGTGCTCTTCCCCAAGTTGGACTTTTACTCCGGGGTCAGTCTCAAGTATCTCATGGCGTTCTAGCGCGGTCGGATCGGCGTGCAGGTTCGATTCATCACCACGAAAGGGGAGTCCAATATGACGAAGGCACAAATCATCGAGCGCGTATCCGAACAGATCACGACCTTGACGAAGCGGCAGGCGGAAGTCGTCGTCAATACGATTTTCGACTGTGTGCGTGATTCGTTGAAGAACGGCGATAAGACGGAGATTCGAGGGTTCGGCAGTTTTCGCCTGCGGGCCCGTCGGATGAAAGAAGGGCGGAACCCCAAGACCGGCGCGACCGTGGCGGTCCCTGCCAAGAAGGTCCCATTTTTCAAAGCCGGCAAGGAATTGAAGGAACTCCTGAACCAGTCATAACAGAACGCTCATCATGAACGTACCAGACTCCCACGATGCGGTCGGGATAGATGTCCGTTGGACGGACGAGGCCTCCAAGCGTCTAGAGCGGGCACCGCTATTCTTGCGCGGAATGGTCCGTCGTCTGGCCGAAAAAAAAGCCCGAGAACTTGGCTACGCGGAGATTACGGAGGAGATTCTCGATCAGTTCAAGAACCAAATGATGGGCCGTATGGGCGGCGAATCCGGCATGGCGGACGCAGCGGAACAAATGGAGCAGGGTCATCTCCCCTGGACTGCCGCCGCCAAGGAACGGCTGGACACGGTTCCTGAATTCATGCGCAACATGACCAGGCAAATTGCCGAAGAGATCGCCAGGGAGCGGGGTCATCTCGAGGTGAATGTCGAACTCTTCGAAAAGGTGGAAGCGCTGGGCGATCTCCGTGAGGCCTCGGTTCCTCCGTTGGAGTGGAGCGAGGGGGCGTTGGCCCAACTTCACGAGAAATTGAAACAGTCGCCGCCGATCGCCGTTGAATTCGTCACCGACATGTTGAGGCGGGACACCGAAGATTTGGCGAGAGAGAAAGGCGTGACGCGGATCGACGAGTCGATGTTGCTTCAATTGTGGGACGCACCCCAGGAGCGAGTCGCTTGGACCGATGAGGCATGGAAGCGACTGCAGACGTCTCCGGATTTCGTGCGTAGCGGAATCCGTAAGGCCGCTGAGCGCAGGGCGCGGAAGCTTGGGCTCAAAGAGATCGACTCGGAGCATCTGACGACCTTCCGGAATCAGGCCATGATGAAAGCCGTGAAGCGGATTCGCTCATTCGGGTACAACGAGCTGACGTTTGAGGCGTTCGATACGGCGCTAGAGAAGACCAAGCGCCTGCAGGGGAATGAGCAAGCGGAAAAACGCCTCCGGGAAATTCGTGGGCATTTTGCCGATCCGGACGTGAAGAAACCGGAAGGTGGGACACTCGGTGCCGACTTGATGGGCCGCTTTCGCCGGTATCTTAAGGGAGAAGGGACGCTCTAGCAGGAGCTGAAAAAGTCCGCCGCCTGTCTTGTTCATTTGGTCTGTTCGGTCTATCTGGTTTGTTTGGTTGCGGGAGACTAACCAGCAGATAATTCTCCTCACGAGCTCGCACAAAAAAACGCGACGGGTTCTTCACGCCGCTCTCGCCGTATTTCGGCCGATCGGGCTGTACGAATCGTGACGAGGTAGAGACAGGAGCCGTTTGAGGACGGCCCCTGTCTCTATCAGTGGGCAGCCGTCTGTTGCGGCCAAAATTTATGTCGGATTTGTGGGAGAGGCTCGCTATCGAAATTGGGGATATCGTAGAGACAGCGATCGATCGTTGCCACTTCATCTTCGGTCAAGTCCAAGGTAGCCCTCTTCTTCCAAAACTGATCGAGGGTAAAATAATCACCCGACTGAGGCTTCTCAGCCAAGAGCACCTTCATCTTATCGAAGCCTGCCGTGTCTACCCCGGGGACGCGGCCCTTATTGCGATCGTGACACCAATGTAGTACCTCGGCGATTCCGTACATCGACAACTCAATCTTCATCATCTTGCTCATGGATTCCTCCTTACCAAGAGCAGACATTGTACCTCAAACACTGTGCCGTTTTCAAAGCCGTCGCTGAGTGGGCCAGGATTGGGGAAACCGCGTTTTGGCGGGAATCGTTGTGCAGCTGGATTGATTGCCAGGAGAAAGCGGTGGTCTGTATACTGGCCACGCTCGTTTTGGCGAGAAGGCCTGGTCGAGGGGCGCGTGCTCATGCGGACGAATCACCACGTCGCCGGTTCCTCGCTCGAGGAGTGGTGCGTGATCAGAAGCGCTGACGGCCACAATAGGCATAAAGCCTGGAACCTTATGGTCGTAGCGACCAGTCTCTTCCTGCTGATGGGAAGCGGCTGCACCAAGCAAGACCCCTATGCCCCACCAGATCTCTTCTACTACTTTGCCAGTTACAAAGTAGGTAAGAACCCGACGACCGTCACCCCCACTGACGTCAATCAGGACGGTTTTACCGATCTGATGACAACCAACATCGGCAGCAATACCCTTTCGATTCTCTTAGGCAACGGTGACGGCACTTTTCGCGATCAAGTCCAACTGAATGTCTGTAAAGAGCCCCGCTCTCTCGCCCTCGGGATGTTCAACCGCGATTCTTATCCCGATGTGGTCTTGGCCTGTTCCGGGGGCGACGAAGTGGCCGTACTCTTCGGCCGGGCCGACGGAAAATTTGAAGAGGGGCCGCGCTATCCCGTGCATCGGACTCCCATTGCCATCGCAAGCGACGATCTGAACGGCGATCAGGTGCCCGACCTCGTGGTCGCATTGCGAAACGACAAGATCAAAGTCTTCCTGGGAACCGGCACCGGTGAATTCACCCATGGGGCGCAGTACGAATATGGCGATACGCCCACGTCGGTGGCGTTGGCCGACTTGGATGGCGATGGGAAGATCGATTTGGCCGTGACAAACGGCGGGCCGATGTCGAACGCGGTCTCCATCTGGATGGGGAATGGCGACGGCACGTTTCGCCCTCCCACCGACTATCGGACGGGGAAGCGCCCGCTTGGGGTGAGTTTCACCGACTTCAATCGTGACCGGATCCGCGACCTGCTTGTGATCAACGGCGTGCAGGATAGCTTCACAACCTTTCTTGGAAAAGGTAATGGGACTTTCCATCCTGGGCGCGACTCCGGTGCCGACGCAGGACCGAATTTCGGGCTCGCTCGCGACTTCAACGGCGACCGTCGCATCGACGTGGCTATCGTCAATCTTCAGTCGAGTGATCTCTCCATTCTCTTCGGCCGTGACGATGGGACCTTCGAATATCCGCCGAGAAACTATCGGACAAAACCAGGCCCCTTCGCCCTTGCGACGTTTCGCGTCACAACGAAGGAGGCTGAAGAGCCTGGACTCGTGACGGCGGACAATGGCAATGGAAGCGTCTCCATCTTTCTCCATCGAGGATTAAAAGCGGTGTCCGCTCCAGTTGCACCCTCCCCGTGAGGCGCGTACGATGTCTGTCGAGAGGTGGAGCGAATCAAAAGGTAGTCTTATTGACAGCCTGTCGACCCTCGGCTACAGTGGCTGATGGGCGCTATTTCCAGGCCTCTTGGCGCTCTGTTTCGAGGACACCAGTGAGATCCTTTAGATGGTGGTTTGCTATCGGCGCACTGCTCACCCTCTCCGTGCTGATGGTACAGGGGGGTGTGCGAGAGCTACTCGACGGAGCTCCTGCCGGCAGTGGGGCCAGCGCATACCTCTCGTTTGGCACCACGATTGTCGGCGGAGGATTATTGGCAGGTTGCTTGGCCTTGGTGATGAATCGGCTCCGGTAGACACAGAGTCTGAAGACAGGCGCGTTGATGCATTGTTTGAGATGTAAGGGCTTCATGATGGTCGAGCGTCACTATACGCTGGTGAATCGGCGACTCTATGCCCGCTGTTTGAATTGCGGGTTTTGGATCGACCTTGCCGACCTGCTCCGCTTTTTCCATAAGGTGATTGACAGCGGGTTTCGCGGAGGGAAGGTGCGGGAATCATTTACACTATGAGTAGGAGCGACGCTTTCATAATGACAAAAGACTGCGGGATATCCCATCGGCCGCCATTTCTTGCCCGCGCTGCTGGGATGCTCATCGGCCTCCTGTTGATCAGTGCCGCGACCCTCACTCCATCCATCGCCCTTGCGAAGAACGTAGCGGCTCAACCTGTGCATGTTCGAACTGCGATTGCTCCGCACCAGTTCCCTCCGTGGCGAGTCGCTCCAGCCCATGGCATTCTTCTCAAGGAACTTAATAGTGGACGTGTATTGTATGAACACGATGCCGGGAAGCGCATGTCCCCCGCCAGCCTCACAAAAATCATGTCGGCCCTGGTCATCCTGGAAAGGGGTCAGTTGGATGATCTCGTCACGATTAGTCCCAATGCCGCACGGGCTCACAAGACGCACTTGCGCATCAAGGCAGGGCAAGTTTTTAGGTTGGAAGATCTGCTGAAGGCCATGTTGATCATGTCCGCGAACGATGCCTGTCTTGCAGCGGTGGAGCATGTTGGTGGCGACGAAGCACAGTTCGTGACTCTCATGAATGCCAAGGCCGCGGCTCTCGGCTTGGCTGATACGCATTTCAATGATGGCTGCGGGTTCGATAACCCGGACCATTACTCGACGGCCGAAGACCTCGCCGCGTTGAGTGTCATTGCCCTCGATCAGCCGATCTTCCGGCAGTTGGTCCGTGAGGAACGCGCGATCATCACGCCTGTCCACGGTCACCATGCATATGTCTTGCACAACACGAATCGATTACTGGGACGTATTCCCGGCGTCGAAGGGATCAAGACAGGATTTACCTCCAAAGCCGGACGGTGCCTCATCGCCAAAGTCTCTCAGAACGGGAGCGACCTTCTCCTCGTGATCCTCAATTCCAAGCGTCGATGGAACACTGCGACGAACCTCATTACCTACGGGCTACAGGCAGCCGAAACCCCGCACTGAATTCCCCTGTTTGATCAAGTCGACACACATGTAGGCAGAGGCAAGAAGGCCGTCGCAGCCTGAGGGTTAGCCGCAACTCTGTCCGTTCGAGGATCCTTCATCCGGGAGCATAAGTGGCGAGAGGTCTATCCGACAGAGCTATCGAAGTGGGGAAAACTCCACATTGACATCTTTCCCCAGATAGTTGATGACGAACCCCTGTTTATCGTAAGCCAGTATGGCGCCCATCACGTTTTCGTCCCCGTAGTCTTCCTGTCCCAATAGTTTTCGCACGTCATCAGGGCTTTCGCTGTTCAACACGTTGCGAAAGATACCGCGAGTCTTATAGGAGAATCGATTATTGATAAAGATCAGGTCGACCTTGCCGTCCTGGATGCGCACGCCAGCCATAGGACCGGTCGGTTTGCGTTGGTCGAGCAAGAAGATAAACAAGGCTTCTTGTTCCACTTTTACTCCAGGAATCTTTTCATTCACGAGAGAGTCCAAGGCTTTGGCTTCGGAGTCTCCCAATTTGACTCCAAACAGTGAAATGTCGGCACTCTTCAAGGCCTTGGTGTCCATCACGTCGTTTTTGCTCAATTCGTAGGGCTCGCCATACCCAGGGGACACCCATGCGCCGACTCCGGCCATCACCATGCAGGTTAGCGTAACGACTCGCAGTAAATACTTCATCGGCTCTTCCTTACCCAGGTTCCGAGAGCTGTATGGTGTGTGAAATCTATTGGCGAAATTGGCGGGTCCAATGCAGTGTACGTGCATTTTATCGAACGGCCTGAGAACTTGCAAGGAACGGCTGAATGCGCGATGAGGGTCAATTCCCTCGCTGTTATTCAGTTCGAGCACAACTTAGGCCTAGCTCTGCGCCTCTGCGCATTCCGCCTCCATCATCTTCCGAAGGCAATATTCGACTGGCATGAGTGCGAGCGGAAGCCCACCGAGGTCCTGCATTCGCAAAGGAGATTGGGGCAGGGCTATCACATTTGCCCCAGCGACTGGTTCATTTGCTAAGGAGGGAGGGGCAATATGACGAAGCAATCTGTGTTGTGGGGACGGGTGGCAGGATTTAGTGTCATGGTGGTCTTGGTTGGCTGCGTGGGAACGGAGCGGATGCCGGCAGGGAAGTCTCTGTATGACAGGCTTGGCGGAAAGTCCTCGATTCCCGCGGTCGTTGATCAGTTTGTGGCCAATGTGGCTGCCGATACCAGGATCAATGGCCGAGTTTGCGACCACCGATATTCGGAAACTCTAGGGCCACCTCGTCGATCAGGTCTGCATGACGACAGGAGGATCCTGCATCTGTAGCGGGCGTGATATGAAGACGACCCATGCCGGGATGAAGATTTTCAATGGGGACTTTGGGGCATTCGTCGAGGACCTGGTGAAAGCGCTGGACATGTTCAAAGTGCCGGCGCAGGAAAAGGGAGAACTCTTGGGTCTTCTTGGACCAATGAAGAAGGATATTGTCGATACTCCGTAAAGACCATGAAGCGATGCGGCGGACCGCTCTGTCCCCACTCATTTCCATACGGAGAGGCTAGCTAGCAGGCTGCGGAAGAACTATTGTGGCACGGTGGAAATTCAATGATCCGCACGTCTAGGACAACAGGAGAACCGCGCACAGGATGCTCAAAAAGGTTGTCCAGCAAGGCCGCAGCGAGTAAAGAGGCGAAGGCGTACGCTTCGGTACGTTGAGCTTCTGAACGAAGCGAGAACGCCGCTGGCAGACTTTTTCAGCATCCTGCTAGATGGTGTGATGGGTGGTGATGAGGAGGGCTCCCAGGTGCCGGAGCCGTTGAAAGTAGGGCCGACAGCCTTCTTCAAGCTCATCGGTCAGGTTATCCAGGTCGGCGACACAATCTTCGACGATGGCGAGCCGCTGGGCATCAAGCCCCTCAGGACTATCGAGGAAATACACCACGCATCCGCTGATCACCGTATCCAGTGTCATCAGCGGCCCCTCATGCTGGCTTCCCACTTGAGGCCAGCGCTCCTCCTTGTGGGCTTCCCAGAGGGACAGCACGGCATTCCGATCCATTCCACGGATCTCCACCGATTCAACCTGACTCAGCTCCAACCGATCCACCCTAGCGCAGAGAGTAACAGGACCGCAAGTGTACAGAGACCAAGCCCACGGATTCGGTAGTCGATGTCCTCCGGCCGACACACCAATCGAGCCATGTCATCAGCCAGCCTAATCCCCGCGAGTGCGGCCCACGCATAGTCCATCAAACGAGAGCCCCCGACAGTACGCGACCCCCACCCTCATGATGTGTGGAGTTCACGGGTAGAGTCCACGATGGAGATGGGCTTGGGCGACTTTATCGATCCCGCTCATCAGGGCGGCCATACGCATGGAAGTGTTTTTAGAAACAGAAAACTGTAATGTTCGATGGAAGGCGGAGCTCAGAATATCTTGCAATCGTTCTTGAACGTCCGTAGCTTTCCAGAAAAAACGCTGCGCATCCTGCACCCATTCGAAGTATGACACGATCACGCCACCGGAGTTGGCCAGGATGTCCGGAATGATAAAGACCCCCTGGTCCTGCAGCATGCGATCGGCCTCCAGCGTCGTCGGACCGTTCGCCCCTTCGGCGAGAATCCGGCAGCGCAGTTTCGCGGCATTGCGTTCGGTGATCTGCTCGGATAGCGCGGCGGGGACCAGCACGGTGCAGTCGAGTTGCAGCAATTCGTCATTGGAGAGCCAGTCTCCCAGCTTGGTGTCACGGAGGGATTGGCCCCTGGTCTTGTAGCGTGTGAGGAGCTCCGGAATGTCCAAACCGCCAGAATTGTGGATACCTCCCTTCACGTCGCTCACTGCGATGACGCGAGCGCCACACTCCTGCATGATGCGAGCGGTATGGGACCCGACGTTGCCGAACCCCTGTATGGCCACGGTGGTGTTCCGAATGTCGAGCTTGAGGTGGCGAAGCGCTTCCATGGTGACATAGACCACTCCGCGGCCGGTGGCCTCCTCACGTCCAAGGCTTCCTCCAATGGATAAGGGCTTGCCTGTGACGACGCCTGGCACCGAATACCCCACTTGCTGACTGTAGGTGTCCATGATCCAGGCCATCACCTGGGCGTCTGTGCCGACGTCTGGGGCAGGCACGTCCTTCTCTGGTCCGATCAACGGGAAGATTTCTGCTGCATAGCGCCTGGTCAATCGTTCTAATTCTGGTCGCGACAACTGTTTTGGGGCGATCGCAATGCCACCCTTGGCTCCGCCATAGGGCAGGTCGGCTAACGCGCATTTCCAGGTCATCCACATAGCGAGTGCCGCAACCTCCCCAAGATTCACATCCGGATGATAGCGAATGCCGCCTTTCGAGGGGCCACGGGAAGAATCGTGCTGCACACGATAGCCGGTATAGACCTCGACCCGGCCGTCATCCATCCGGACAGGCACGCTGACAATCAGCGACCGCTGTGGAAGTTTCAGCCGCTCGCGTAAATTGTGATCGAGCTCCATGGCCTCGGCCGCTTGATCAAACTGCGCAACTGCTAGTCGGAAAGTCGGTGTGTCGAGTTCGTGCATTGGGCGTTCCTTTGGTCAGGTGTGCAGCGGGGACGTTAATGTGAGGTGGTGGTTATGGTACTCCTGCCCCATGATGTCGGGCGGGATACTCGTCCATTGAATGTTGAATATTCGCGCGAATTCTTGCGCCATCTGTTGCGCGACGACTGAGGGCAACAGGGCGGACTGCCGCACCTCGGCCATGGATGTGATGTGGCACTGTGTCAGGCCACAGGGCATGATGTGGGAAAAAGGGGATAGGTCCAGATCGACGTTGAGCGCAAATCCGTGAATCGTGACCCCATGATCGATCCGGACTCCGATCGCGGCAATCTTCGCATCAGCATGATTCCAGCGCACCCAGACGCCAGGTTTCTTCTCGAGGCGATAGCCTTCAATCCCCCATCGCAAGAGTGTATGGATCAAGACCTCCTCCAACTTTCGTACATACTGTTTTGGTCCTGAGCAATAATGTGACAGCTTGAGGATGGGATAGCCCACGACCTGTCCAGGTCCATGGTAGGTAATCGAGCCGCCACGATCTACGGACTGGATGCTGGCGCCTGTCCGGCGGAGAACCTCTCCCCCGCAGTCCCAATGTGCTGGTTGGGTGGTACGGCCCAGGGTATAGACTGGCGAGTGCTCAAGGAGCAACAATACATCCCCTTGTCTCTCCGTTATCCGTTCTTCCTGTAGCTGTTTCTGAAGTGTCCATGCCTCGGCATATGGGATCGGTTGCGAAAACCGGACGAGCGTACCCGCTTGTGGGGTAGGCGTCGGGAGAGGCTCACTCCTCTGCCCTGGGAAATCGTGACCCGGGTGTGATCCATCGGCGAGACTCATGTGACAGCCTTCGGCGGCGATGGATTCTGAAGCGAGATCGTGGACTGGGCGTTCTTTCTCTGAATGGTCAGTTGCAGGGCTGGCTGGTTTCCGGAAGGTCGGAGGAAGTGCCAAAAGTCTCCGAAATTGTAAATTTGATGTCGGTCGACGGTGGTAATGATGTCGCAATTCTGGAAGCTACCGACGGCGGGCGCCAAGGCGATGACAAGAAGGAGAAGGAATGGAATTGTGAAGAAGCGAAAGAGGAGGGAACTCTTCTGTGTTGTACGCACACTCGCCATGGGCCCTCGTCTACTCGAGTCCGCCCCATTGTCGCACAACTGCTCTCAGGGTGAAAGTCGTAGAATGGAAAAGGGGCGGGGATCGTCCTCGCCCCTTCCTGCTTCATGAGTCTGTGGCTTACTGGATGGCGGCAAACATTTCCTTAATCGCGGGGGTCTTCAGTTTCTTGAGCGCTTTCGCTTCGATCTGGCGAATCCGTTCCCTCGTCACCGAGAGGCTTTGTCCCACTTGCTCCAGCGTGCAGGCCTGATCGTGGCCGATACCGAAACGCAGCCGGATGACGGTTTGCTCTCGGGGTGTGAGCGTGCCGAGAATACGTTCAAGCTGGTGCGACATTTCCGTCCGGTGCACATGGGCATCGGGTGGGACGGCTTGCAGGTCAGGGAGCAGTTCCCCGAATTCCGTACTTCCGTCACCCACCGGCTTCTCCAGGGCGACCGGCTCTTGAAAGGCCTGCACGGTTTCGTGGAGTCGCTCCGGTCTCATTTGTAGGACCTGCGCCACTTCTTCAAGTCGAGCCGGACGGCCCAGCTGTTGCCCGAGTCGTCTGGTCACGCGGAGGATGCGGTGCGAAGCTTCAGTCTGGTGAACCGGAATGCGAATGGTCCGCGATTGATCCGCCAGCGCGCGTGTGATGCCTTGACGGATCCACCAGGTTGCATAGGTGCTGAACTTGAACCCTTTGCGGTATTGATAGCGCTCGGCCGCTTTCATCAACCCAATATTTCCTTCTTGCACGAGATCCAGCAAAGTCAGGCCACGGCCCGTGTAATGTTTTGCGACATCCACAACAAGCCGCAGGTTGCAGCGCACCAATTCGTCCTTTGCCCGCTCGAGCACGATCCGAGCGGAGTGGAGGGTGGCCAACTCTTCCTTAAGCTGCTTGGCGATGGCAATCGGAAGCTTCTGCTGTCCTGTTCCCCGCTTGATCATCTCGGTGAGACTCTGCTCAGCCTTATCGATCGCGGTGGCTGAGAGCCCGCTCAAACCTCTGACCATCTGGAGAGTGCGTTGCGCCTCGAGCACAGAGTCCGAACGCTTGAGCCGGGGGAAGACTCGTATGGCCTGACGTAAGGCCTTCCGAATGGTGCTCGTTCCGTCATCGATCTTCTTTGCCAGCTCGACTTCTTCTTCTCTGGTCAATAGGGCGCGTTCGCCGAAGGAGCGAAAGTAGAGTGACTCCAACATGAATGGGCCGCCGCTTACGGCAGTACGAGTCACCGCCTTTGTCGGCTCCTCAGGTTGTTCCTCTTCGGATGTCTCTCGGCCGATCACATCCAGGAGGTCGCTCGCCTCGGGATCGTCTGCATCAACGTCCTTTGCAATCGTGACAAGCTCTTCCGGCTCAGGGGTTGAGAATTGATTCTCTTTCATGTCGTTGCCCCTCCTCTGACTATCTGATGTCTTACTCCGCATGGTCGCGCTCAACAGGCTCCCGTTCTCCTGTTCTACTTTATGAGAGACAGCGATCCGCCAAACGATTCACTCTGGCTCTGTACTGCTGGGCTGTTCTGTTATCTCTCTACGCAGCAAATCCTGTGCTGGATCGTTCATGAGAACGGCGGATCGCAATCACGAGGGAAAGGCAGCACTATTAGAGTGTTTTAATGAGCAAGTCTGAGAGGGGGTGAGGCAACTTTGCTGCAGGTGTGTAGGGGTGGCCATAGGGCACCAAGCCTAGTCGCCACATCTACTTCTGGGTCAGCCCTTTCAGAAAGGGAGCGATCGTGTCGATGGGAATGGGGAAGATCGTGGTGGAATTTTTCCCCGCCGCGATTTCGACGAGCGTCTGGAGATAGCGCAGTTGCAATGCGGCGGGATTCCGACCGATCACGTCGGCCGCATCGGCGAGGCGTTGGGAGGCTTCGAACTCGCCTTGAGCGTGAATGACCTTCGCGCGACGTTCGCGCTCCGCTTCCGCTTGACGCGCGATGGCCCGTTGCATCTCCTGCGGCAGGTCTACATTCTTGACTTCCACGGCGGTGACTTTGACGCCCCACGGTTCCGTCTGTTGATCGATGATCCGTTGGAGATCTGCATTGATCTGATCCCGTTTAGAGAGCAGGTCGTCGAGCTGGCTCTGTCCGAGCACGCTACGGAGCGTGGTTTGAGACATCATGGATGTGGCGTGCAGGTAGTCTTCCACTTGGACGATCGCCCGTTCCTGGTCCACCACCCGGAAGTAGATAACGGCGTTTACCTTGACGGTGACGTTGTCTTTCGTAATGACATCCTGAGGTGGTACGTCCATTGCCACGGTACGAAGACTGACTCGAACCAATCGATCGATAAAAGGCACGATGATGACGAGACCAGGACCGTTGCCGCCATAGAGGCCTCTCGCAATGCGACCAAGCCGGAAGATCACGCCCCGTTCGTATTCGCGGAGGACATTGAAGGTCAGCTTGATTACAACGAGTACAAGGATGGCGAACAGCAGGAGGCCGACAGGAATAAACATTATGATTAGGCCTCCCTTTTTTGGAGCACGGGTTTGACGAAGAGCGTGAGCCCTTCCACTCGCGTGACTTCGGCCTGATCCCCTGGTTGCAGCGGGCGTTCGCTGACAGCCTCCCACAATTCACCGTGGATCGCGAACTGTCCCTGCGGGGCTAGCACCGTCTTCGCTACACCGATCGATCCGACCATCCCCTCGCTGCCCGTCATGGGCTGCCGATGCATGGCTCTTACGGCCATCCCGACGATGAACATCGAAGCGATCGCGGCGAACGCCACCACTGGCACGATCATGCCCCACGAGAGTTGAAGAAACTCCGCATCCGTCTTGATGAGCATGAGTGAGCCAAGAATCATCGAGGCCACGCCGCCGATGGCCAAGAGGCCGTAACTCGTGACCGTGGCTTCCAGAATGAAGAATACAAAGCCCAGGACTACCAGCAGAACACCGGCATAGTTCACCGGCAACGATTGTAGGGAATAGAAGGCGAGTATGAGGCTGATTGCCCCGACGATTCCCGGTAGGATCGCACCAGGATTGTAGAGCTCAGCCATGATGCCGATGGTGCCGATCGTCATGAGCAGGTAGGCGATGTTCGGATCGCTCAGCGCCTTGAGCAGTTCGAGCCGAAGACCCATCGGGAATTCACGAACAGCGACGCCTGCCGTTCGCAGCACCGTGGGGCCGGTTTGGAGCAGCACTGTGCGGCCGTCCAATTGCTTCAGCAGCATCGTCACATCCTCCACCACGAGATCGATAATTTTCAGTTTCAAGGCTTCCCGTTCGGTGACGGAGACGCTCTTACGAACCGCATCTTCCGCCCAGGCGACGTTCCGTCCCCGTTGCTCGGCGAGCGATTTGATGTAGGCCACGGAATCGTTCTCGACCTTTTCCTTCATCGTCTTGTCCATCTCGCCACCGCCCATCGCGACCGGATGCGCGGCGCCGATATTCGTCCCCGGTGTCATGGCGGCAACATGGGCCGCCAGCGTGATGAAGGCTCCGGCCGAGGCGGCCCGTCCGCCAGAGGGCGACACGTAGACGACTACGGGAAATGTAGCTGCGATAATGTCCTTGATGATCAGGCGCATCGAGGTATCCAAGCCGCCAGGCGTATCCAACTTGATGACCAAGGCGCTGGCTCCCAAGGTGCGGGCTTCAGACAGAGCATCATGCAGATACTCTGCGGCAACGGGATTGATTACCCCTTCATAGGTCGCAACGACTACGGGCCCCCCTGAAGCGGGTGCCTCTGTGTGGCCTGGAACTACGCACAGGGTCACCGCTACGGCGGTGATTGTGGCGAAGTGGCGGGAGAGATGTTGGAGAACAGGTCCACGCATTTGACACTCCATGCGCGGGAAGCAGCGCAAGCTGCAACGGTGTGTGCAGGGATCATACGGCCCACTCTACGGGCTGTCAAGGAACGAGCACAGAGGCTATTCAAATAGTGCATGGGTTCCGGCATCCGGCCTGGGGCAGCTAGGCGCAGTGGATGTGCGTATCGAAAGAGAGTTCAATCAGTTCTCCAAGAGGACACATGGTAGAGGGGAAAAACCGTCATCGTGGTCGGTTGCCTTGTTGAAAACCCGGCGCGGCACTTCTAGAATGGGCTCCGATGTCATATTTTCAATCAGGCGAGCGCATCCATCTGGTCGATAAGAAAGGGCGGCAGTATGCCCTAACCCTGAAGGCCGGAGATCTCTACCAACTGAGCGGTCACAAAATTGCCCACGATGACCTCATCGGAAAGCCTGATGGTTCTTTGGCCACGCTCTCAGGCAACAAAACGATGTTGGCGCTTAGGCCTACGTTCGGCGACTATGTGCTGAAGATGCCGCGTGGCGCGCAGGTGTTGTATCCGAAGGATCTTGCGCTCATTCCTATGTGGGCGGATGTCTATCCTGGCGCGCGCGTGTTCGAAGCGGGGACCGGCTCCGGGGCTTTGACGATGGCCCTCTTGCGCGCCGTCGGTCCGCGTGGATTGGTAGTGACCTACGAAGCCCGTGAGGATTTTGCGCGAACGGCCATGACGAACATTGAACGCTACATGGGTCCGGTGCCGAATCTCATCCCGCTTCGTCGGAACGCATACGAGGGGATCAGTCTGCTCGACGATGGTCTGCCCTTCGATCGTCTTGTCCTCGATCTTCCTGAGCCCTGGCAGGTGGTACCGCATGCCGCACAGGTCCTTCGTTCAGGCGGTATGTATGTGAGCTTTGTTCCTACCGTCCCTCAAGTGGTGCAGACGGTTGAGGCCCTTGAGCGAGCGACGGTCTTTGGTATGGTTGAAACATTTGAAACGCTGTTGAGGACCTGGTCGATTCAGGGACGCAGCGTACGGCCGAATCACCGAATGGTCGCCCATTCAGGCTTCATTACGGTGGCCAGGAAAATCGAATCTGGCTTGTGGCCATCAGCCCAAGCTGTTGAGTCTATCTGTGAGGCCATTGACGCTCACGAAGAGCGAAAGGATCACGCGCGATGAATCGATTGCGTGGAAAGGTTGCGGTCATCACAGGAGGCAACGCGGGTATCGGTGAAGCGATCGCGAAAGCCTTTGCGAGGGAAGGGGCATCGGTCGTGATCACGGGGAGACGGCAAGGGGAGCTGGACCGTGTCGTAAACGACATTGTGAAGGAGCAGGGCAAGGCCTTCGCCGTTGCCGGATCGATTACAGACGAACCCCACGTTCAGGAGACGGTGCGTCGGACTGTGCAGCAGTTCGGACGGCTCGATATCCTTGTCAACAATGCCGGAGTAGGGGACTTTGGGAAGCGCCTGCATGAGATCGACGATGCGACCTGGGCGCAGGTCCTCGACGTCAACCTGACCGGAGTGTTTCGCATGACGCGAGCTGTTCTGCCGCAGATGTTGAAGCAGGGGAAGGGAGCGATCGTCAATATTTCCTCCGTCGCGAGCTTGCTTGGACTTCCCACGTTGCCGGCCTATGCTGCTTCCAAGGGAGCGATTGATGCCGTGACCAGAGCCCTCGCGGTCGACTATGCCAAGGAGGGCATTCGCTGCAACGTCGTGAATCCAGGGCTCATCGATACGCCAATGGCCGCTCCGCTGATGAGCAACCCAGAACAACTGAATCCCATTCTGTCGCATTATCCAATCCGTCGAGCCGGAAAACCAGAGGAGGTGGCCAATATGGTTCTCTTTCTGGCCTCCGATGAGGCAGCCTGGGTCACGGGCGGGACCTTTCCTATCGATGGAGGGATGACCATCTCGTGAGCAGGAGTCCCCTGCGAATGGTGAAGGTACCCGACGCGGCGATGGGTGCCTGTCAGTTGATCCGAAGACGAAACAGCAGTCGCAGCCTCTCGAACCTATGGACATCAATGCACATACCCAGTTCTGCGGTGTAATCGGCAATCCCGTCGAGCATTCGCTCTCACCCGCGATTCACAATGCCGCGTTTCAGAAACTCGGGCTGAACTTTGTGTATCTGGCGTTCCGCGTGGAAGCGATCGGCGATGCGATCAAGGGTCTTCGTGCCCTGGGAAACTTTCGCGGCGCCAGCGTGACCATTCCCCACAAGGTGGCGGTCGTTCCGTTTCTTGACTCTCTCGAGCCGACCGCACGTCATATCGGCGCGATCAACACCATTGTGGCTGCGGGCGGGATCCTCACAGGATATAACACCGATGCAACCGGTGCCTTGCGCGCGCTTCGTGAGGGTGTGGTTGCCCTGAAAGGGCGTCAAGTAGTCATGCTCGGGTCCGGAGGTGCTGCTCGTGCGATTGGTTTCGCGCTCGGGAAAGAGGCTGGGATTGATCGCTTGACCATACTAGGAATCGATGACCAGGAACGTGCAGCCTTGGCCCGAGATCTCCAGTCGGAGACAGGGATGACCGTGCAGGAATCGCCTCTTGATGAGGGTACGTTGCGAAAGGTTCTGCCGGATACTCATGTGCTGATCCATTGTACACCGATGGGTATGTCGCCCAAAGTACACGAGACCCCTGTACCTGCGACGTTGCTCCATGTGGGATTGACGGTCATGGATATCGTCTACAACCCTCGGGACACCCGGTTGCTGAAGGATGCCAAGGCGGCAGGCTGTCGCACGATTCCCGGGCTCGAAATGTTCCTTCATCAAGCCGCGGCGCAATTCGAGCTCTGGACCAATCAGGCTGCTCCAGCCGACGTCATGCGCGCCGTCCTGGAAACCCGTTTCTCATGAACATCGTGCTGATCGGCTACCGGGGGACCGGCAAGAGTACGGTGGGCAGGCTGCTTGCGGCGAGATTGGGACGAGAACTCGTGTCAACCGATGCGGAGATCGTCAAGCGTGCGCAACGTACGATTCCGGAGATCGTCGCCCAACAGGGATGGGACTACTTTCGCGATCTGGAGTCCGATATCTGCAGGGAACTCGCCAGCCGTGATCAACTCGTAATCGATACCGGCGGTGGGGCCATACTTCGCGCTCAGAATGTCGAGGTGTTGAAGAAAGATGGGATCCTGTTTTGGCTGACGGCCTCTGTCGAGACGATCGCGAAACGAATCGGCGGTGATAATCAGCGCCCCTCGTTGACGGGGACCAAGTCATTCATTGATGAAATTCAGGACGTGTTGCGGGAACGGACGCCGAAATATCGAGCGGCCGCCGATCACATCATCAGGACCGATGATCGATCGATCAATCAGCTGGTTGAGACGCTACTCACCCTAGTGTGAGTAGCGTACTCGATCATTGTCTCTGTCATATCAGGTTGAGGCTGTGCCGTCGCCCCGTCCTTGACAAGGTCTTCTTCGAAGTGTTTGAAATAGGCCAAGTGCGCCCGTAGCTCAATTGGATAGAGCATCGGACTTCGGATCCGAGGGTTGGGGGTTCAAGTCCCTCCGGGCGCACCATAAATCAAGTACTTACGATCGACGAGCGTGCGAAGGTAGAGAGAAAGTAGTAAAAAGTAGTGAGGTGGAGTCGTAGATGGCCGTTCACATTCACCCGATTGATCTTCCTTCTCCATACTACAGGCCAATAGGACAGATCGCGGCGGGCTCGAATCTCACAGAGGTGCTGATGGCCAGCATCATCTGGCACTTCCACGGCATCACAGATCCCAGAGTTGGCCGGCTGTTTACATACCACGCCAATTTCGTACGGAAGCTTCGCATCTTGGAAGAAACAATCGACATGTGCGTAAGAGATGAAACGCTTAAACCCAAGTTGCTTGCCTTGCATGACGAAGCTGACGCATTCCGCACAGAGCGAAACGCCTTTGTGCATGGGCTATGGGGACACATGCCGAACGAGCCCAACACGTGGAAGAGGTTTGATATGCAAAAAATTGACAAGAAAACCTTTCTCATGAACCGAACCGTCGTCCCTCTCAAACAGTTAAAGGCCATCGCGTCGCGCGTGCGGAAATTAAATCTGGATTTCGAGACGCTGATGCGCGAGAATCGGCATCCCACCTCCCGTAGCCATCGAGGACCGTAGCGAACTACTTGTCGGACAGTTTTGGAAAGTTGATGGGCCACCATCGAGGTTTTCTTAATTCAGTGATAGTCACGAACCACGATCATGACTGACACAACTGATGCGAGCAGGGTCCCGCATAACTTACCCTCTCTAATACCAGTACAAGACCTCTTGCCAATCACACAACTTGATCAACTGCTCGCCGAAGGCATTGACCAGGTCATGCTTCCCCCTAGCGATCTTGAGGAATTGAGTCTTTTGTTTCACGTCGGCATTCGCCAATCGGTCTATATGGGAACCCATCTCTTAGATTGGCTCTGTACCAATCCTCCAGGTGGCAGTTCATCGTTGCCCACGATTATGGTCTACCGACATATGCTTGACCTCGGAGACTCAATCGGAACCCTCCTTCGGTTTCAAACTGGACAAACTTGCTTCGTGCTCTTGCGCGCACTCTTCGAAAGCTCATTGGCGCTAAACTTTCTCCTCCAGGACAATAAATTCCACGAAGATCGTGGAGTGGCTTACTGGGCTGGTTACCGAATTGATCAATTGGAGACCAAAGAGAAGTACGATCCAGCAACTCCGAAGGGAGAAACCCTGCACGCGCTGATCGACGCGGACCCTGTGCTAAGTCGTGCAACTTACCCGAGGAAAGATTTGAGCAAGGAGCGGGAAGAACTGGAACTCGTTCTTCAGAGTCCGGCCTATAGGGCTTACTGGGAGAAGTATAAAGAAGCAAAGAAAAAAAGACAGACGCTTGAGTGGTATACCCTCTGCTCAGATGCCAAAAATATCCGTGAACTCGCCAATCGGCTTGGGCGAGAAGCTGAATACGCAATTCTCTACGGCTATTTGTCCGGTGTCGCTCACGTCGCCGACGTTTTTTCTGGTCTAGTGGTGAGAGACCCTGGTCGATCTGTCAGCATCCATCCGATCCGCGGACCAGAACAGAAGATGCGCGAAGTTGCCATGACGTCTGATAACCTTCTCTTATTTGCCCATCAATATTTGCTATCGACTTTTCTCACTCCAGATCATGCGATGACTAAATTTTTCAGCGAGTGGTACAAGCAGTATCGGACATTCCACTTATGGGTAATAGATAAAAAAGGTTTAGCCACTCAACATGGGGGCGGGCGGCTCGCTTAGGCATTCCGTGGACACTCCTGTCGCCGCGCAGAGTCGGCCACGATGGCGTGGCGCACTCTCGCGTCCCATTCCCAGTCGGTAGCGGCCTCAACGGGTTCTCTTCCGCCACTCCCACGGGCGGCGACGGCAGCGGATCGACCCACAACCCTATCCGCACTTTTACTATTCACGATGCAGCTGAAGAGATCAATGTAATTCGGGGCTCATCCTCCAAAAGACCCATCCATTCTTATCCATTCGAGTGAGGTTATAACGGCCTTTGGGAGAAATACCATATCGGAGGAGTGAGAACCAATCACCGAGAACCGCTGGACTAACGAAGGCCGAATGCCCGTTCTCATCTAAAGCTGCTGCTGATACGTCAACAATATCTAGGCCAGAAAGACCAAGGAGATGATCGCCGAAAGTGCCAGCCCGTTTACTTTGATGAAACATCTCGGACCCGGACAATGGCTTGTCCTCTGATCCCGCATAGAGCGTCAGTCCCTTGCAGCACACATTCTTGAATACGTTCGAAAGCCTTTGAAACTCCTCTATGGGAATATCTGGATTGGAGAAAATTACTTGATTTAGTCCCTTCCGCGAGCTCTCGGAACCTGAATGGTTAACAAACCGCTCAAGCGCTCGTGCCAGAACTCTGTTCCCCATGCTATGTGCCACGACGTTAATTTTATCTGTATTTCTTTCTTTTGATAGAAATTGGAGGAAGTCAATAAAAAGTGGGACAGATTCGTTGGCACTTTCCTCATCGCTCGGGTAACCAAACCGCGTAGCCTTTGAAGTCCAACTATAGAGGATCGGAGAGCCATCTACCTTGAGATCATACGCAAGCTGACCAGTACGAGACGAATCGCATCTGTAAATTTGTTGTAGTACCCGTGAACAAAAACAAAAATCTCCTTCCATTTGAATGGCTTTGATGGCCGTGAAGAACTGCTGCGAAATCTTCCCGCGAAGTGAAACGCGTAACTGGAGTACTAATCATCACATGCTTTTCCGGGTCCTCTTTTCCTTGAAGTTGAAGTTTGAAGTACTCGAGCTCAAAAGGGACGTTCAACTGCCCCCGGTGTGTGCCGTGGGTGAGGAGGTATATTAATATCTGCACCTCCCTTCCATTCCCGGTCTGTAGCATGAAACCCGACTGCATTAGGTCCGATTCCAATTGGAGGTAGTGTTATTTGCTTCATTGAGGCTGTCGTCTGGTTTGGTTCATATTTTATCTTTGCCATGTCTTGTTGTAATACCTTGACCTCATGAGCGTGGGCATCAGCTTTCTCTAATGCCTTCGCTAATTGGATCTGAGTTTCTCGCAACTCCAACTCATAATCAGAGTCTTTCCCGTGGGTCTTCGTTGCGCTGGTAGCTTGGCATCCAAACGTGGATGAGAAAAGCAGGATACTCCATAGAATTATTCTGTAGGTAATTCATGACATTTTCATTATGCAAAATGACGATGCATATACTTTGGGCATAGAGGCCTCGCCGGGAGGCGTATTGTAGGAGGGTGCCGAACAGAGGTGCAAGAGCCGCAGGCGGGAAATGGTTGTATTTCGAGGGATGGCTTTCTCGGCCCAGTTTAGAGAGACTTCCTCGATTCACCGCATCCCGAAGGTGTCCTGGGGCAAGATGGGCATACCGGAGGGTGGTCTGAATATCACGGTGGCCAAGAATCTCTTTGGATCTCTTTCACGGACACCAAATCGACTCCCGCCATGACTCGTCGACTCGCTGCGGTATGGCGGAGCGAATGCCAGCAAACCCCAGCAATCCCCGCCTTCCGTAGACCAGGCTCAAACGACCGGCGGAGGATCGCGCGGCTGTCCATCGGCTGAGTCACGTCCTCTAATCCTGGGAAGACCCAAGCTGACCTGAGAAACGAGTCAAATGACCTCAGGATCGTCTTGGCCTCCTCGCTCAAGGGTTCTCCCTGTGGACTTGTCTCAGATTGGGGGAAGCTTACGACTCCATGAGTTGGGACATACTTGCTTCCATAGGCCGTATATTTGTCATGCTTGGCCTACCTGTTGGCGCTTATCTTGTATTTTATGGAATCAGGGATGGACTTATTAGGAGGCGAATATTAAGCAGAATGAATCCTGAATTGTATGATGTCGGTTGGCAAGCTGTGATGCTGGGATTATGGTGATTGTGTTCGGATTGGTTTTAATTGTGAGCGGCACAGTAGGGCTCATCCAAGAGTTCGGAGGCCATTGTGCACCGCGAACTTCTTGTTAGTGCCCCCCACCAGCCTATAGGCGGACGCATTTTGGGTGGTAGGGGGAGTCGAAAAGACTCCCTGTTCGAGGCTCTCGGGTCATTGAGGCAGTTTGACTTGTCTTGCTATGTTTCCGATGCGAGCTAGTTTATAATTCTTCTCGGCATAGACGAGTTGAAGGAGACTGACTCATGGCGGCCAATAGCTATACGGCGGTTGTGGAGAAAGAAGGCGACGGGTATGTTTCTCTCTGCCCGGAATTGGACGTGGCCAGCCAGGGGGCCACGGTGGAAGAAGCGATGGCTCATCTGAAAGAAGCCGTCGAATTATTCCTGGAATGCGCGGATCCCGGAGAAGTACAGCGACGGCTGCATACCGAAGTCTTTGTGACGCGCTTCGAAGCCACGCATGGCTAAACTTCGGGTTCTCTCCGGACGCGAGCTCTGCCAGATTTTAGCGCAGCATGGGTTTGCAGAAGTACGGCGTCGCGGCAGTCACATCGTCATGCAGCGCCGGACCGCTACTGGAACCGTGACCGTCCGCTGTCCCTGATCACCACGAAATTCGACTAGGCACCCTCCAATCCATCATCCGTCAAAGCGGCATTGCACGCAGTGAATTTGAATAGCAGGTCTGATCTATCCAAAGGGGCATCCTGTCGTTCAGATGACACGCTCATCCATGATTTGAGCCTCGGCTTTTGGTCACGGTTTTGGACACGGTTGCCAATGTACCTCTATCACTACTGATCGCATAGCCAAATGGCCTAATCACCAGTATCCATAGGGGTAGCGTCGCTGTCTGTCATTCCTGCGCACTCTCTGTCTCAGGAGTAGCCGGTAGGACTTCGGATCCGAGGGTTGGGGGTTCAAATCCCTGCGGGCGCACCAATTAATCGATATGTTATGAGTTTATAGCTGGTGGGAAAACTTTATATGTAGAAGCAGTGTAGAATTAGTGCCTCCCTGGCGTATCGCTCCCCCGGGTGTATCGCTACCAATTTATGGAGGGAGGGAATACGAAATGAATGATGACTCAAGTTCAGGTCTCTGCTGCTCCTTTGATAGACCTGTAGCTCGCACCGTTGACATCGAACAGCCTCAAAAAGACTATCAGACGGCGGAGTTGCTGCCGCTTCCTTCCAAAGAAGTGCTGCAAGAAATCGGTCGGGCCGCAATTTGTTTTGGGCAACCGGAACATCTTCTGAAGGTCATCTATAAACGCTCGGATAAAAATGTCTCCCTTGACTCCAGCCTCGAAATATTGAACGGCAGTAGTCTTGGTGCCCTTTTAAACGGAATCCGCCGCGGTCGATTTCGCCAGTATCATCACTAATGAAAGTAGTGCACTAGTCTGAGTAGGCGGGGCGGGTCACCGACGTGCCACACTTACTGCGCGAACCTTGGTACGGGTCATACGCAACCTCTCGGGTCGGTAGATCAGGGCATGCTGGAGAAACGAGTGCCATAATGGGACTAGTGATTTCTCTCGGCCACTGGTGCTGACATTCCCGATTCAGACAGGCCCACAGTCGCAATAGCGGTATTGTCATTTTGCGGCCGGAGATCGTCCAGCTCTCGATCGGTTCGGCATCGTGGCTCCGACATTTTGGGCAGGTCATCTTCCCCTCCTTTCCAGGAATATCGGGGGGGAGGTTACCACTGGATGGAAAGTATGGGACTAGTGATCTCCCTAGTTCTTAGAAGATGGGCTGATAATCCATGATCAGCGGAGGGGCAACATCGGGGAAATGAAGTACCGCAGCTGACTCGAGGCGGTCGGAGCGATCAAGCCGTCGAGCCGGCGTGAGAGGAGGCCCGTGATGGAACATGACGTAGCGACCACGCGATCGCCAACTCGCCAGATCTTCCGAACCGTCGTGAGTCCCTCACCCGAAAAATCCGGGTCGGGAATTGCCGGACCATGTATCTCTCCACCCACGCCGCCAGTCCGCCGCTGGAGTTGTTTGTCCGCGTGAAAGGGGCCGATTGCACCGCCGAGACGATTGCCTTGTACGATGTGCTGGCCCGCCTCGCGAGTGTCGCGTTGCAGTATGGGTGCCCTCACCAACCATGGATCTCTCCTCTCTGGCGTGAAGGTCAAACCGGCTGGGCTGGTCACCGGACACCCGACGATCCAGTGAGAAGCCTGCCGGATGCGATCGGGCAACATTTGCTGAGCCTGTGCCCGGACGTGGTCCCCGTCCACCCGAAGGCCTGACAGTTGTGTGGCAACGGGTGGCCCGCCGCGGTCATATAGATGGGATGGTAGTGGAACAGGATGTTCTCGTGGGGGCGAAACGTTAGCGCGCCTCCAGCCGTGACCTGGAAATGTCGGTTACACCTCACCTCGATATCCAAGGAGGCACTGATCGGACCTCGTGCTAGGCCGCACTCGCTCCATGAAATCCGTGAAACACCCCGGCAATAAGTATGAGTGATATGGCAATCTGCCAGATTCCTGCCATGTGTCTTTAGATACGTTCGCTTTGTGACCCAATGCTCTCGATCGCCGGAAACGTTGCTCTCATCTCGAACGAGTCCGCATGAACTACAGACGGGAATCAGTGATGGTACTTCTGCGTGCGGATGACGGTCGCGAAGTGTCCGAGCGACAGGATTTTGAAAGCCATACCTCACCTTCTCCTTTCGTGTTCAGACAGAGACAGCAGCACCTCCAGAGTACGTATGCTAAACATATTCCCTCTCAGCGATTTCGTATACTAGGGCATCCCCTAGTGCACTCGAATAACGCCGAGCGTTACATAGCATCAAGTACATGCACTGTGATGCCGACCCTGACCATCGGATCGATCTTCGTGGTGACCACAGTCCTCAACTATGTTCTCAAAGAGCGACAGGCTCGAGATTCATTCCATGGTTTCCAGTTACGTCAGCTCTCGAATCGTGCAGGAACTCATAAAATCTCCCTCGAAGGCGACGTTAGGGGGACAGCGTAAAGAACTGGCCATGCTATTTGCCGATCTGGTCGGATTCACCACGTTCAGTGAACATCGTCCGGCAGAAGAAGTGGTCGATCAGCTCAATGAATATCTTAGCGCAATGACCGACGTAATTTTGGCAGTGAAGGGTCTAGCAACATCGAGCCTGAATGGTCTGGTAGCGGAAGTAGCTCGAAGTGCCAAGAGTGAGGCCGTGTGGTTATCCATCAACACTTTGTGAGACGGCGTTCCTAAGCCAGTTCGCTTATCGTGTATTCTTCTCCTTCTTGCCCAGCCGTGTCTCCTCGAGCTTGTCGGCATAGGGTTGGTGCATTCTGCCTTCTCGAAGCCTGCCCGTCGTGATCCTCACGGCGTGATAATCACGGTGGAGATGTTCACGGAGATGTTCACAGTATTGGGTGCGCTGCTCACGGTGCCATCATTGACGATGAGCTGGGCGGTATAGGTGCCGGGGCGGTCGACGGTCAAGGTCGGCGACACGCTGGTGGGATCCGCCAGAACCGCGACGCTGCCGGCCGGTTTGGCGATGAGTGACCAAAGATACGTGAGCGGATCACCGTTGGCATCGGAGCTGGCGCTGCCATTCAGGGTGACGAGCGATCCCTGGGAGCCGGCTTGGTCGGGGCCAGCATTGGCCACCGGCGCGACATTGCTGGTGCTGATGACCACGGTATCAGGAGTGTACTGTCCACGGTGCCATCGTTGACGATGAGCTGGGCCGTATAGTCACCTGCGCGGTCGACGGTCAAGGTCGGCGACACGCTAGTGGGATCCACCAGAACCGCGGCGCTGCCGGCCGGCTTGGTGTGCAACGTCCAGTTGTAGGTGAGCGGATCACCGTCGCTATCGGTGCTGGCGCTGCCATCCAGGGTGACGAGCGATCCCGGGGCCTTACTGCCTTGGTCGGGGCCGGCGTTGGCCACCGGCGCGACATTGTTGGTGCTGATGATCGCGCTGTCGGGTGCACTGTTCATCGTGCCATCGTTCACAATGAGTTGCACGACATAGTCGCCGACGCGGTCGACGGTCAAGGTGGGCGACCCGCTGGTGGGATTCGCCAGGACTGCCGCGCTGCCGGCCGGCTTGCTGAGCAACGTCCAGCTATAGGCGAGCGGATCACCGTTGGGGTCGGTACTGGCGCTGCCGTTCAACGTGATGCCAGTGCCGGAGATGAGGCTGCCTAGGTCAGGGCCGGCATTGGCGACTGGTGCGTCATTGGGAACAGACACATCGTTGACGTTGCCGCAGCCATTCAGAACAGGGCCGCTAGTATGAAGCAGAGAACTGTCCACAGGTGCCTCATCAGACAATCTCCGTGGTCGTCCGTCACCGTTCATCGATCAGACCGAGTTTACGAAGGAACACCCGTCCATCCCGCGACATACCATCAACGACGATGAATATTTCTACCCAACTGAAATGCTCGCTGAACAGTTCAGACGCCAGAGGAGGCCGGTTTTGCAGATTCGTGTGTGTGCTTTCCACTGGGTGTATCGATGAGGCAGAATCAAATGAGATACCAGCTCCACATATAACAAGCAGCATGGAACCTCTAATTTAAGGTGCAGGGCTAGATTGCGCCGTCGATAACTCTATACTGGTTCGTGTAGTAAAATTCCCCCTCGCGCGCGTATATTTCTCATAGCACCAGCACCAGGCGTCTTTACCGGTGTTAGCTGGCAAGCAATTCTGGTTAGGTCGCTGATGCCGGCATTCATTACTTTAAAGAAACGTTCTTTTCGTCTGCCTTCGCATGCAAGCGGGGACTCACCAGTTCGATGCGCAGGATCGGCCCCAGAAGTTGCAAGGGCCCTTCGTATTGCACGAAACTTGAAATCCATCGACCATCCATCCAACAGTCATAATGGAACTCGGCGGGGAGTTTCCCGGTAACCTTGCCGAGCCACTCCTGAATCATACCGAGCTGCGGGGTAAAGACGAACTGCGTCGCCTTGCCTGAGCGGTCGCCGAGTTGAATGGATTGCTCCTCTATGGCATGGAGATGCACAGGGACGACCTGCGGCGCCGGCGTGAACGCGAGGACGCTCACCGTTTCGTCGGCGTCCTTCGGGAGATTCTTTGACACCATGATAAGCATACCGTTATAGACATCCTTGGGCAGATCAAACTGCCCACTCTGCACGTCCTCTTTCCCCTGCATCCCCCTTTGAGAGCGCACCGTGTATTGCGCGCTGCCGCGGTCTATTGACACATCGAGCTGTTCGGGAAACGATGGGCCGCGTTGGACCAGACTGTAGGTGATGAGGGTAAACACCCGCTGTTGTGAGAAGGCGACTTTTTCATCGTGCAGGGAACCGTCCTTGAACCGGAACACCAGTTGGCTTTCAAGCAGATCGCCTTCTGATACCATTTGAGTATCTCACCGTGGCCCACGATGCGGCAAGAGATCGAACAGGAGAAAACATGGCTTAAGCCTTCCGAAAACCGCACCGAGACGGGGGCGGCAGCAACAGGGGTAGCGATGAGCGCGGCGAGTACCATGAGGACTGCGAGGCTGAGGAGTGGTGAATGAAAAGCAGTGCATCGCCGACGAGTCCATCCAACTAATTGCGGGATAGGTGGCCGAACCGGAGGATTGGGATAGGGTGGCGGATTTGGGATCGGTGGCTTCGGCGAGGGAAGGGGATTCGGATCGGGCGACAGGGATCGGGGCCGGGTTCTGGATTGGGATTCCATCTCATGGTCGCCTCTCCCCTAGCTCTTGTCGCCAGCATAGCAGGGTTCCCTTCCAATGAGGCCTGGTATTTACCCGAGTATTCTCACGATCGGGCAAGCGACAGTTCTTGACCCTCGTGCTTTCCGCCAGTGGCTTTCCGCACCCTGCCCCTTCATCGCACCAGCTGAACCGGCACGTCAGACGCGCACGATTCCTCGGATTCGCTATGTTCCGCCTACCCTAATGCCTGACCCATTCACCCGAATCAATTTTCATTCTCTTCAAGTCGCTTGAGACCCGAAGCCGTGAGGGTCACCATCATGTCCTCGGTCACGTCGATGTACCTCTGTAGGGCAGTGGGATCTCCAGTAGGAATTCTGTCATGGCCATGCAGGTTCGGGTGCCCATACGGTCTTTATCGGTCTCCAGGCATGGAATGCTGGTGAGTCGAACTGTCGATGCGGACATCGCCTGTGCCTGCTAACAGAGCGCCTTCATAGTGCAAATCCACCTAGTAGCCACCACCTCCAGAACCACTGCTGGAACTGCTTCCACTCCCACTGATTCCTGGTGATGGGTTGCCGCCTGTGGGGCCGGGAGAGGAGCCGGGGCTCCCGGAACTCGACCCAGTCATGCCGCTGCTCGATCCTGTGGTTCCACCCGGTCCAGGGCCCATTCCCATTCCCGATCTTGCTTTTTCCGGGAAAGTACCTCCCGTTCCCTTTCCGGGGTCGGTACTTCCGCTCGGCATTCCAGAGCTTGTGCTTGTGCTTCCGCTTCCCTTTCCGCTTATAGATCCGCTTCCTGTTCCTCCGGGCGCGGCAGCACCCTGTGCCATGAGCGTGGAATCGGAGTTCTGATAGCCTTGTGCTGTATTGGCTGCAGATGCATTGCCAACAAGCCAGATCATTCCAACTGTGACCACGCCAATTGTAAAATATGTATGAATTTCATGGTCAGCTCCTTTGCCAAGAGTTAAAGCACAAGGATTGTGAACCCTCGTTATCACGTCATGAGACGCTTCCTCACACTCCAAGTTGAGGGGACCACTGAGCTTGCGATACAGGAATAAGACCAAGATTGCTACCCATCACAGCCATAATAAAGCCAACGGATCACCTGCTACGTACCATCTTAGGCTTGTGCCATGAGTTGCTCCTTACGCTCCAACACCTCCGCCTTGAGCTCCTCCCAATCGATCTTGGCCTTCTGAGCCTAGGAAACATCTCTCCCTCTTCTTCCTTCACGTGATGCTTGACGAGTTCGCCCAGCACGGTGAATTTGGCTTTAAAGGTGTCATCGCTCGGTTCAAGTTCTTTCAGTTCAGCAATGAGTACATGCACGAGATGGTGCTCTTCGTTCGCTTCATTCATCACCTCGTCGTCATCGATGCTCCTCTCGAATCGCGGGATAGATGAGCTCTTCTTCCAACCCGGCATGGATTTCTAACTCCTGAATGGCGGTCTCGGCAATGTCCTGTTGTTTTCGTGAAGTCGCGTCTTCGTACTCGGCGAAGAGGTCTTTCACTTTCTTATGATCGGCTTTCAGCATCGCGAGTACCGGATTGGATGTAGTCGGCATGGGATCCTCCTGTTGTAAAAGTATTACGAAATAGAGAAGCAATCTCTCATAATTCTTATGCCCCGGTGAAATATGTAGCTGGCACATTCCCTAGTTCTAGGCACATCCGTGGTGACGGCCTAAACGGCGCATAGGGAATATCGGCAGCGGTCAAATCTTTTAACAGTGTGGTGCGTGGCTTCTGGTGGTCACCCCAACTGTTTGGCGGCTGCATAGAAAGGCGTGACTTAATCTCGAGGAATGCCGGATTCAAAGCGCGCTGGCCGGCACGCAGAAGGGCAGTATTGAGGTGATGCGGCCAGTAGAGGCAGGAACCGGCCGTCGCGGGGCAGCTGGTCGAAAGGCCTGACCAGCCACCATGTGAGAGGTCGAGGGGGACGGGTCTTGAAGACGTTGATAGCTGAAGAAGTTCAGCAACATTCGGAAAGGGACGGGCAAGTTCCGGTGTGTTAATAGAGTCTCCCCATTGCCAAGGCATTATCCCAGTTGGGCCTCCTCCCACACTGAGCTACTATTCATACACGCTTCCCACCCTTATGCCGAGCCCCAAATAAAACTCGCAACGATACATCGCCGAACGGATCACCAATGAAAAGAAGGAGCGTATTGAAGACGATCGCAGGCTACCGGTGGGAATTCGTGGGCTGGATGCTGCTCCTCGACTATGCGGCACGATCTACAAGAACTACGACTTCAAGACCTTTGTGCTGGTGGCCAGTGTCCCGTCATCCGCAGCACGTGGTCGAGGCGGCTCTGGCCGGTGGCCATATCTGTACCATGCCGTTTTCGATTTTCCAGCAGCTGGTCAAACACCCGCTGACCGATCTGGGTGTGAAAAAGTTTCTCGTGGACTGGAATGCTCAACCACAAAGTAGCTAACGGTTAGAGTAGGAATTCCGCTGTGAATCTGAAAGGTCTTGTTCATCGAGAGCTTGGTGAGGGGCTGACTGAAGAGGAGCTGGCCTCCGCAGTTGGGGTCTCCGTGCGGACGATCGCAAACATTCTGGCCGATGAGCTCCCGCAAGACCCGGCAATCTGGGAAAAATTTGCCCAGTATTTTCGCATGGATGCGGATTTCCTGCGAACCGGTGGCCCGCCATACCCAGAGGGGCTATTCGAACTCACAGAGAGCACCCATCCCTCCCCTGTCGGCGAGATGAGGAAGGTGCCGCTGCTGAGGTGGGATCAGATCGACCAGATGGTCACGCGCGAAGAGCCGCCTCGTGTCATCCACGCTGAAGCGATGCTTGAAACAGACGTTCCAGGGAAGCGTACCTTCGCCATGCAGGTGAGAGACAATTCCATGCAGCCTCTCTTCAGCGAGGGCGAGATCATTTTCGTCAATCCTGATCTTCCCAGTGAGCCTGGTCATTACGTGGTGGTCGAGAGTGAGGACGGCCGCCCCGAGGGGGCACTCTTACGGCAGCTCAAAGAAATCGGCGGGCAGGCTATTCTTCATCCACTCAACCGGCGGTATGAAGACCTCCCCATGACGAAACAACAGCGTATCTGGGGCCGGGTCGTGCGATTGCGGAAGAATGTATGAAGATTGGCGTTGTTATCCAAAGGCGATGCCGCGGCGCTGGAGACTTCTTCGCTCCTATAACTAGGGAACCACCTAGTCCTCTACCTTCAGGGTTGCAGTATACATCATATAGGTTTGTTAGAGGATTACACGAGACCAATGCCTACATCTCACAGCCAGAAGGAGGAGTGACATGAACGCCAATCTTTTCAGAGGAAAGTGGGACGAATTTAAAGTTGAGCTCAAGAAGGAGTGGGGGAGGTTTACGGACGACGATCTCGAAAAAGTCCAAGGTGAGTACGATAAGTTCATGAGAGCTGTTCAAGCGTTACCCGGGCCGACGAAACGAGGTCCGACGATGGACGAGTGGTACAGCGTGGTGCAGTTCCCCGCAGCCCCGTAACCTGCGTTATTCATGACGGTTCGTTGCAAAGACATTCCTTCTGCTTGAAGATCTGGAAGATCCGCACGGCACCCTCGTGATGACTGGTCCGAATTCCCACCTTTACTGTCCGCGAAACCAAAGGAGCGCCTCGGGCTGAGCCAGAACGGAAGTGAGGTTATGAAAGCGAACAACGACGATTGAAAAAGGGTTGAAAACACTTATTATTACCGGCAGTAGTGGGCGGATCGGCAGCTCGTTCATTGATCGAGTCGGAGAGAGCTACACGGAGATGGGCTTCGACCGCGAAGGGCCGCCCCATCCGCCACCCGAGACCGAACACGTGATCGCGTGCGACCTCGGCTCGGACGAGAGCGTGTGGGCTGCGTTGGACGAAGTCCGTCGGCTCGGGCACAGGCAGATCGCCTCAGTCATCCATCTCGCGGCGTACTATAGTTTCTCAGGGGAGCCAAGTCCCCTGTATGAGCAAGTCACCGTGCGCGGCACCGAACGGCTGCTGCATGGACTGCGCGACTTTGAGGTCGAGCAGTTCATCTTTTCCAGCACCATGCTTGTGCATGCGCCTTGCGAACCGGGAGAGCGTATCAACGAAGATTGGCCACTCGAACCAAAATGGGATTATCCCAAGTCGAAGGTCGCGACGGAGCAACTGATCTTGCGTGAGCGGGGCGACGTGCCGGTGGTGTTTCTGCGCATCGCCGGTGTGTACGACGATCGCTGCCATTCGATCCCGATCGCGCATCAGATCAAGCGCATTTACGAACAGCGCTTCATCAGCCACATTTTTTCCGGCGACCTCACGCATGGAGCGGCCTTCGTGCACATGGAGGATATGGTCGAGGCGTTGGTGCTCGCGGTCGAGCATCGCAAGGACCTTCCGCCAGTGACCACGCTACTCATCGGCGAACCGGACACGCTCAGTTACGATGAGCTACAACGCGCCATCAGCCGCCGGCTTCACGGCAAAGAATGGAAGACGTATCGCATTCCCAAGACATTGGCCAAGTTTGGTTCCTGGCTCCTGAACGTGTTGCCCGGCGCCGACCCATTCATCAAGCCGTGGATGATCGATATCTCTGACGATCATTATGCGCTCGACATCTCCCGCGCCCGCACGCTTCTCGGCTGGGAGCCGCGCCACTCTCTGCGCAACACATTGCCGACAATACTCAACGATCTGAAGTCCGACCCGGCGGGCTGGTATCAGGAAAACGATCTGAGGGTAAAGCCTATTCCGGATGGTCCGCCCTGGCCGCATGTCGCGAACATGCTTCTTGGTCTGTGGCTCATTGGGACCGCGCCCGCTCTCGGCATGACCGTGCCCGCACTACTCTGGAGCGATCTCGCGAGCGGTGCGGCGGTTATTTTATTCAGCGCGCTCGCGATGCGCCATGCGTGGGCTGCGTGGGCCGTATGCGGCGTGGGTCTGTGGGTGATGAGCGCGCCGCTATTGTTCTGGGCGTCGAACGCCGCGGTCTACAACAACGACTTGCTCATCGGCGCGCTGGTGGTCACCTTCGCAGTCATTGTCCCGCAGCTCGGTCGTGACGGTCCCGGCTCCGGCGCTCCGCCTGGCTGGAGCTACAATCCTTCCGGCTGGGTGCAACGGTTGGGAATCGTGTTCCTGGCGATGGCCGGATTTTTCCTCTCTCGCTACATGGCGGCGTTTCAACTCGGCCACATCGTGTATCCGTGGGACCCATTCTTTGGCGAGAGCACCAGCCGCGTACTCACCTCGGACATCTCGAAAGCCTTTCCGGTGTCCGACGCCGGGCTGGGCGCGCTCTCTATCTGCTCGACGCCCTGGCCGGGCTGATTGGCGGCAGGCGGCGCTGGCGCACCATGCCGTGGATGGTGGTGCTCTTCGGTGTGTTCATCATCCCGCCGGGTGTGACAAGCATTGTGCTGGTAATTCTTCAGCCGGTCAGTATCGGCGCGTGGTGTACGCTGTGTCTGGTGGCATCAGTGATGATGCTTCTGATGGTGTCACCTGCGCTGGATGAAGTGATCGCCACCGGCCAGTTCCTCCTTCGCACCAGGCGCCAGCGCGGTCACGTGTGGCGTGCATTTTGGCGGGGTGAAGGGAGCGCGGCGGAAGAACCAGAGTCTCTGGAAAGGCGGTCGCGACTTTCGGAAATCCTGCACAGCATCGAGGCGTTCTCTGCGCCGTCGAACCTATGGTTGAGTGCATTGGTCGGCGCCTGGTTGATGGCTGCGCCTACGCTGCTGGGACTGGCCGGGGCAGCAGCCGACAGCACGCACATCATCGGCGCGCTGGTGGTCACCTTCTCGGTGGTGGCGTTTGCCGAACCATCGCGCCTGGTGCGCTGGCTCAACGTGCTTTGCGGCTCGTGGGTGCTCCTGACGCCGTGGCTCCTTGGGGGGGGCACGCCGGACTGGCCGTGGATCAGTGTCGCGAGCGGACTTGCGCTCATCACACTCAGCCTTCGCTGCGGCCCCGTTGAGGACCGTTATGGGGGCTGGCAACGATTTGTCTGTTGAGAATGCGACAAATCCGAATCGGGAGCATCATGAATGATGCGTCGTGTGATCCGGAAAAGGGGTCCAATTGAACCAGGCCGCTGCGCGACCCTCGTCGGGCTGTCGGGCAATGGGGGCTGAACTGGTTGGGCACGCTGCCGTTCGTTGAACGACTTACAGGAACGGCCCGTCGCAGAACCCGACAGGACCGCCATCGGACGAATCCAAACTGTTGCGGGGCGGCTCGTGGGCAGCGGTCCGCAACACCTGCGATCCGCGCTCCAGTACCTCCACCGGTCGGCGCACCGGCACAAGAGGCGCGAAAGCTCCGTGGTTTTTGGCTCTGTGGCCGAAGGAGGCTGAGGAATAGAAGGAATTGGATCGTATCAACATTGCCTTCTCGGAACGTAATCCGCTGAGCATTGAAGCCGCTGTAATATATTTCCGCTACATGTTTCTTTTGCATACGAATCAGGCTAACTTGTTACCATGTTAGAGCGGAACGGCCTGTCAACCACAGCGAGTCTGGATACGTTTCCCCCTGCGATCGCCACGACTCCTCCCGATAAACTTAACCGCAGCCTGAGTGTCTGGAATAGCCTGACCATTGGCTTCGCGGTCGTTTCGCCAGTGGTCGGACTCTACGCCATCATTGGCGTGCAAACGGCCGTGACGGGAGGCGGCTGGTTTGCCGCGCTGGCCATCTGTCTGGTGATGCAATTGTTAGTAGCAACTGTGTATGCCGAGCTTACTTCACAGTTTCCGATCGCGGGGGGAGCGTACAAGTGGGCGCGGCAACTCGGAGGTGGTGTCACCGGACGGTTCGCCGGGGTCATCTACGTCAGTTCCACGATTGCCATGCTGACCACCACCGCGTACACCGGGGGTGTCTGGCTCGCCATCTTTTTTGGCTCAGCGGGTGGAGGGGGGCTCACGTTAGTGCTGTGGGGCGCAGTGTTTTTGGTGATCTGTACGCTGCTCAACCTGGCTCACGTCAACGTGTTCAAGCTGGTCATTACCCTAGGTGTGTATGCCGAGATGGTAGGCTCGGTTGGCGTGGCGCTGTTGCTGTTTATCTTTTTCCGGCAGCATTCATTTTCCGAATTGTTTCAGCATCTGGGCACCGGGACCGCGCCCAACCAGACGGCTGCTTTTCTTGCGGCTATCGCCATTGCGGGCTGGGCCTTCATTGGTTTTGATGCCTGCTCCACCATCGCCGAAGAAACTCATGAGCCCAAACGGATGGTCCCACGCGCGATCTTTTTTTCCCTCTGCATGGTGGGAAGTGTGGTGCTCTTCAACTCCGCCGCCCTGACGTTGAGCTTCGATCGCGACACACTGGTGAATACGAGCGCCTCGTCCGATCCGATCACACCCGTGATTATCAATAGCTTTGGAGAGTGGGCTGAGAAACCTTTTCTAGCTATTGTCATGACTGCCTTCCTGGCTTGCGGGGCATCCGTGGTGCAATACACGTCGCGCATTGTGTACTCGATGGCCCGCGAGGGCAATATGCCCGTGGCGCTCAGCCGGGTAACGGCTGCCAAAACTCCGCGCAATGCGGTGATCTGCGTTGTGCTGCTGGCGGGGCTTGGTTTGTTGTTCGGGCTGAATGACGGGGCCGTTGCCACGGTGCTGGCCTTCGGTACAGGCGGGTTGTACGCCATGTTCGTCATGACTACCGGGGTAGGGCTCTATTCCCGTTTCACGGGCCGCTGGAACCCGGCACTGGGTGAGCTGAGGCTGGGTGTCTGGGGGTTGGCGATCAATGTCGCGGCCTTCCTCTGGTCAGTGTTTGAATTCATCAACATCGCGTGGCCGCGTGCCTACGCTGTGTCACCCCATGCGCCCTGGTGGCAACTCTGGGCAGTACCGCTGGTCTTGGGCAGTATGTTAGGTGTCACCACGCTGTATATTCTGATCAACAAAATCCGCGGGAATTAATTGAAGGAATTATTCTCCGTCACCGAATACCCCGTAGCGTGCACTCAGAAACGCACCTTGCTGATGGGGTGCCCGAGATAGTGTTCAAAAGAATTCAATGAAGAGCGTCTCAGATACGAGCGAGGGATGGCTGCGAACATGCATCCGGCGATTTCCAGCCCAAGCTGCTTTGGTATTTGGCAGTATCATACTGGCGACGGCGCCTCTATCTAACGCGGTAGCTATAGAGTCGACTCCATGATCGAGCAGCGCACGGGTT
>CAVZKI010000004.1:0-85164 GCA_963775905.1 Nitrospirota bacterium
TGCTCAGCTTCTTGCCTCTTTGTTTCTCTTTGTTGCTCTGTGCCTTCATTCAGCCCGGTTTGTGCACCCCGCCAACATTGTATTAACACGTGTTGGGAAAACTTTTCCCCTTCACTCTGCCCAGTGAACGACCCCCCCGGCCTTCGTCGGAGCGCCCCCGTCAAATGGAGTCCTCTTGGCCTAGGCATTCATCTATGGCGCTGTGCCTAGCCTGACATACGCTGTGTCGCTACAGACATTTGAACTGAATCTCTGCGGACGCATATGTACCAATCCCAGAATCCTGTGATGTGGAGTTTGAAGGTTTAAGCTTTTTCCCCTTGGCTGCGCAAAACTGATTGGCTTCCTTATATAGTTCTGCTTTTGCTTCACCACCAGAGTAGGTCAGCATTGACCCAAACTTGGAATGCATATAGGTATCGTCCGCTATCTCTACAATCCCAGAACCCGGGGTTGCACATCCGATAGCGCCCACTGCTGCAAGCGCAATGATTAGCACCGATAGAATTTGGGTAATCATCGTTCTACTCTTTCCTTAGAATGGACCCGCGTTGTACGTGACGGCGCATTGCACCGGGAAGCGTTGGTAGGGACGAAGCGAGAAGGGCATAGGGGCCTCGGCGGGCTAAGGCAGATTCCCACCTAATTCTTTTTGATGCCTCCCGGAGTTGAGGGGATATACTTGGGATTAACATTCTCCCAGACCCCGTGATGAGCCGAGCTTAATCCCCAGCCTCGCACGTAGAGGAGCGACAGCACCGGCTCGGTCTCGAATCGCTGCGTGCCCGTTACTCGTCCGACCACCGTCATTCGCGCCCACTGCCGATACTGGCGGGGGAATTGTTGCTTTGTCACCACCACCCAGTAGGAGCCGGCTTCGGGACCATCCATGTCGGCGGGCCGATGGGGTATGTAATCTTGGTCCAGCGGCCGGTTTATGACATGCAACCAGAGGTCCTGCTCATTCTCTTCTTCATCAATGATCGTTCCCCCCAACAGCACCACCTTCCCTCGGTACATCTCCGGATGGGCGGTCAGCGAGGTGAGCGTAGCGCCAGGCTCTGCCATCCGCACGTAATGGCGCGGCACATTGGCGCATCCCCAAAGGACTACAGTCATGGTGATGGCCATTGTAAAACACGCAGACCACCGTTGGAGCTGAGCGTACAGAGTCATAAAGTGATGTCTTCGGTCGGGTTGTGTGCAGAGTGTGGTGCCAAGCATGCTGTGGTCCTCACGATTCGTTCGTGCGGAGATCATGGCGTCGTCTGACACTCGCGCGGCCGAGGCGAGCGACCGTGCTACGATGTTGGCCCCAAGACCTCTTTGGACATGACAGGCAGGTCGAGAAGGGCATAGGGGCCTCGCGGGGAGGCCCATTCTAAGAGGAGGACGATTAAACCGCAAGGCGGGGCGTAGGGGAAAATGGTGGTATTGATTGGCTGGCGGGGCCCTACAAAGGGCATCCGCCGCCTAGCCTCGCATACGTCTCGTGGAGGTCCAGTGCAGAACGACGTGGCATAGGGCCCTCCTTTTGGTCAGACCCTAACATAGGATCTGGATCGATTTAAGGGGGCTAGGGCACAGGCACCTCCTCACATCTGCATTGTGTCCCGGACGGAGCAAGTAGGCAGGGTGCAGGCGAGCCACAACGATGTCCGGTGTGATGAAGTAGTCACCGCCTCATGTCGCAAATTTGTTTCTCCCTCCACCTTCATTGACGGCCTTCTGGACCGCTCCCAACAACCGCTCTTGATCAATCGGTTTCGAAAGGAATTCCCTGACGCCTTGCTTAAACAGGACGCCTGGCTTGAACAATCTGGTGGTACTCTCCAGCGTTATTGATCCGCTCAAAACAATGATGGGACACGACGGGAACTGATAAAGAAAATTGGGGATCGCCTCGATCCCACCCATTTTCGGCATATCGAGGTCGCAAATAATCGCGTCTACCGCGCTTGGGTTATCGCATGACTTCAGTGCGTTGACCCCGGCTTCCCCATCCTCGGCCTCGATCACATCGTACCCCGCCTTCGACAAGATGAGGCGCACGGATTTTCTCACCTCTGCCTCGTCATCCACGACAAGCACTCTACCTTTACTCATAGCGTCCATCCTCCTTCACAGATTAGGCCCTTATGAAAGGCGATATTAAGTTCCAAGTGCAACAGGTGAATCATGGCACAATTGCGTGAAGACCTCCAGCCGCGTGGTTCGCGTGGTACGCGACAGCGCATGGCACGGGGAAGTGGCAGTGAGGGCGAACCAAGAAAGACATGAGAGCCTCACCGGGAGGCGTATTGCGGGAAGGTCACCAACTAAGAGGAAGAGCTGAGTGGGGTAAATGGTGGCATTTGAGTGGTTTACCTCGCCACGATCTGCTCCTTGATCGTGTCAGAGGTCGCTTGGGTGATGATTGGTAAGCCTTGCTCCTCACTGGCGTATCCACCACGATGTGGTATCTCAGCATGTCGTGTGTTCTCTTGTCCGAGGATTTCCTGCTCCGCCTGAAGCCAGTCATCGAGGGGGCCTTGACGGATGCGTCGTTCGTAGTTCTCGAAGGCCCGTGCGGCGATCCGTTCGTGGAGAGTTGCCGACACGGAAGGGGTGTGAGCACCAGGTTTCGATCGGGAGGCGGGGCTCTGACGCTTCGTTTTCGATGTGGTCGGTTGCTTCGATTTCATGGGTTTCCTCCCATGTCATCCATTACGAATCAAATCGGTACCGAAAAGGCTAGGCCTTCGGTGGGGAGATGTCAAGCCGAGGCTCGCAGCACACACAAAGAGCGACGCCTAGACACTCCGTGAGTGTTCCTGTATAAAGAAAAGCTATGTTGTAACCAATTTCAGACGAACAGGGGTCGACACGACAACGGCCATGAAAATCGTTGGACACAAGAGCGAACAGATGCACCGGCAGTATAATACGATCCGGTCGGAAGACCTCCACGAGGCCGCCGCGAAGCTTCAGAGGTACACAGCTAACACGGTAATAACACTTGCCTCATCAGCGGTATCGGGGCAAGGTGTAAGTGGTTATCATTCCAATGTCGGGGCGTAGCGCAGCCCGGTAGCGCGCCTGCTTTGGGAGCAGGATGTCGGAGGTTCAAATCCTCTCGCCCCGACCAACTAATTCAATAGTTTACAAGATACATGGTGATGAGCTGAGGGCTCGGGGTCACTGGTGGGGTCACAATTGGCGGGCGTACCACCAACCCCCGATCAATTCGCGGCCTCCCAGATCAGAGTGTCAACCTCCCCTTCCTCCGCTTCGTCCGCCCTGGAGCCGTGGTCATGATCCGTTCACGCTTCCGAGTGCCTTGCTTTGGGGGACCGTTGGGGCCCCTCTCCCGCAGGATCGCTTCGACGACATCCTGCACGACCTCCACCACGACCTCCAGCACGCGTATTACATGTATCAATGCAGGATTGATTACCATCCGTCACCGTCCTTTCTGCCCCTTCGCGAGGGCGTTGAAATGGTCACTACGGCCTGGACCTTTCCAATCGTAACTTGGCTGGTGGCCGTCGTCCAATTCTTTGCGGATTAGCGGCACACGGTGGGTGCTTACCCCGGCCACTCCTGCACCGGCTCGCTCATACCGTTCCCACTGAGTTGATGCGAGGTTGCGCACGGCTTCGGAACGTTACGCGATAGGCGTGCTACACTACTGAGGCTTGCCCGATTCGGCCACGCTCGCATCTTTTCGCGGGCCGAACGGCCATCGAGTCCTGAAAGGAAGGAGGCCATGAACGCGTCGAGACTTATTCACGAGAATCGCGTGCGAAAACTCGCGGCTAGACTTGGCTATCGCGTGGAGCTCTCACGACTGCCGCTCCATACGGACAACCGGGGACAATTTCAACTGATCGGGAGCGCTCGCAGCATGGTCGTGCTGGGGGAAAGTTTTGACGCCTCGCTGGACGAAATTGAAGCCTACCTAAAAGAAAAAGAGACCTGATTCCAATAGCTGATAAGAGTCATGTAGGGAAGTCCACTCGGTTTTCGGTTCTAGCTGTGGTTGTAGTCGACAGTCCCCACGGGGAATGGGTGCCGGATCAGCCCACAAGCCTTTCCTCGCCTCTCGTGCTTCCTGACCAGCTGAGCTAATTGAACCGGATTCCCGCCTCGCGCCAGGAAATGTAGGAGTGCAAGGCCTGACCGTCCCTAACCACTCCTGTCGCGCAGGACAGCGGTCTGGGTGGATGCTAAATCCTGCAGATGCCCCTCTCCTGCCTTCCTCAAGGATCGGATCGTCGTCTAGGGGACGAGCCATCGAATCCCTGCAACTGTTTGGAACCTATAGGACATCTGGCACTGGACACGCGGTGGTGATCCCCTGGCATCCTCTTTGCGTTTTAGTCTGACACGTGACAGGTACAACTCCTGTGACAGCCACATGAGGCAGACGGCCTCAGCGTTGGTACGGCCTTGCAAAGGAGGTGTCTCATGATGCGGCGAGAAGTGCAGGAATATATGCGCGCGAGCGCCAAGCTGTTTGGATTGGCGTATGAAGAGGGTGCCCTGACTCTGGTAGAACGCGCGGCCATTGTCTCCTTTGCCCAAGAGGTCGAAAAGAAATTCCTTCCGTCTCGTGAGGAGGGCGACGTGCCGTTGTCGGCAACCCTCGCCGACATACCTCTGATTCAGCCACATGAGGCAGACGGGCCGCACCTCAGAGTTGGTACGGTCTAGCAAGGGAGGAGTGCCATGGCCTATGCGAACAAATCGATCGCATCGCGCATTGAATGGTGTCGACAGCAGAGCACGCAGGCATGTGCGCCGCTGGAGGCTGCAGGATGGCAAGCCGAAGAGGAGGGGCTCTAGGACGCTCTTCTCGATAGTGATCACACGACCCAGTATCAGCAGGGTCCGCCCAGAGTGTTCGAGCGATATGCGACGGGGCTCCAGGACGGGCGCGCGATGATGCGCACTGCTGCGGTAGGCCAACCACCACCACGCCCATAGGACACATGTTTGATCCTGGTTCCATACAGGAGAGCTATGGGGCCGCACGGGGCTTCTCAGGTATCTCGCGGGGTCCTTTCGGGAGATGAATAATGGACGACTCAGCGTTGTGCGTGACAGCGCAGTGCACAGGGAAGCGACGGTAGAGACGAATCGAGACGGGCATGGGGGCCTCGCAGGGAGGCGTATCGTAGGAGGGGGACGAAGGAAGGCGCAAGAGCTGCAGGTGAGGACTTTATCTTGCAGAGGGAAAATCAGTCACGCTATGGATGAGTCAGTCATGCGAATTGGCGGGCCTAGGGAGAAGGGGATATTAACACGCTACTGACGCCAGGAGCAGTCGTTGGGTAGAAGCTTTCCAGAGTGATGATAAGGACTTCCTCCCCATTGCTCCCAAAGCCAATCAACTCATCTTCGTGAGGTGGTCTTTCGAGTCGATGCTCCCACTTCAAGCCATCCGAATCAATATACGTGCTGACTGTGCCGAAGAAGTCCTCCACTCCTTCCCCTTTACGCTGGTTCACCTGACCTTCCCCCGTTTGTTACACCAAGGCCAACGAAGTTGATTCCCGTGCCGCCTGGGACCAGTCTTGATAGTGTTGGATGAACTCCATCGGTGTCATATCCCCAATGGTGCTGTGCGTCCGTTCCTCATTGTACTCTCGCCGCCAGGCTTCAATCACGATCTGGGCCTCCTGCAACGTGAGAAACCAGTGCTCGTTCAGACACTCATCCCGAAACTTGCCATTGAAGCTCTCAATAAACGCGTTCTGGACTGGTTTCCCCGGCTGGATGAAGTGCAGCTGCACCCCATGCTGACCAGCCCACGCATCCAACGCCATCCCTGAGAATTCCGGTCCGTTGTCCAGGATCACGGTCTCCGGCAACGGCCGTCCGGCAAAAAGCCGATCCAGAATGCGGCAGACTCGCTCCCCACCAATGGAGTTGTCGGCTTCAATCACCGGCACTTCCTTCGAGCAGAGATCGGTCATCGTGAGGCATTTGAACCGCCGCCCATTGGCCAGCCGATCATGGACAAAGTCCATCGCATAGCACAGCCCCGGTCGGGTCGGTGTCGGGAGGGCGACGCGAGGGACGGCCGTGGCTTTCTTCCGCGCCCGGCGGCGTAGCGAGAGTCCTTCCTCCCGATAGAGCCGCTCGACCTTCTTGTGATTCACTGTCCACTCATCGGACTCGCCGGGTTCCTCGGGTCGGCCCGTAGATAGCTTAATTTAGTCGATGCCCGAGAGTGTCTTCAAGAGATGAGATCCCTGTAGCCCAAGTCGTGTGTCTGCTGCGCGCCATCTGCTGTCGTTACCACGACCGAGAACGACTTCCCGTCATTGCTGAGCGTACCCGTGGCCACAATCAGTTGCGCCGTGGCATCGTCTTCGGGACGCACGAACACTCGAATCTCTTGGCCAGACTTGGCACTCGCAATGCCTAAGCAGTTCGATCAGTGTCGAAGGTCAAGGGCGCATGTCGGTGATTCGAATTCAGCCATGCAAGTTCCTCCGGGTCGGATGGTGCTGCACGGTCGGCAGGGGCGCCGGACCGCGAACCACACGAATCATAACGGCACCTAGTCTTTGGCAGTTCGGCGATCTTGGATCGCTTGGTCCGAGAGAATCGACAGCGCGTGATTCTGATCGGTCACCTTTGCCTCAATCCAATCACCCGGCCCGATGTTGATGTTTTTTGCCTTTTGGGTGGTTTCATCGGTATGCAACTGCACTTCTTTACCGTCCTGGCCTTTGACGAAATAGTTATCGCCTTCGATGCGCACCACTTCGCCCGTGATCGTCTTGCCACCTGTTGACTGGCCGCCCTGCACATCGTTCATTTGTTGTTCACCCGCCTCTTGACCACCTTGCCTCCGATCAGATTGGGCCGCTTTCAGTTTGTCCGCAGGCGACGCCGTATCATCTGCCTGCGCGGCAGAGGACAGCCCGAGGCACAGCAACAATCCACACGACAGGACACCGACGATTTTGGGATTGTATACCATGGGAGCCTCCTCGGTTAGGTGTAAAAAACGCATACATGGAACGCTACGTTCACTGTGCAATCAATGGACCGAGTGAGACGAATAGAAAAACCAATGCCTTTATGGGCAGATAGCTGATAAAGCGGAAGGTGCCGACGATCGGTACAGGGACAACTTGTCTGCACCGGCGCAACTTGTTCACTTGATCACGGAGGGAATCAGACAGATTTATGTGCAGTCGTCCTCGATCGGTTCCTTCTTGATTAAGCAAGCGTGGTGCGGGATCACTGCGAAATGTATCGTTGATGAGGGACTATACGGATTGCCATACGGCCCCAACCCATTGAAGACGTTGCGGCGGGTTCGAATCTTGAAACCGGGCACGACGTGGGCGGGGTTGGAGGAGTTGGTATGAGACAGTTGGAATGGACGACTGAGAAGCCGACGGAGCCTGGATTGTACTGGTTTCGATTTTATCCGGACCACGCGCCAGCTATGGTGCTTGTGTCCGTGCGTGCGGGAATAGACGGGAGAGAGTTGTGGCTTCGACATGCTCTCCCTCTCATAGCAGAGAGTCCAGTCTCAGACTATGACGGCCAATGGGCCGGACCCCTGGAGCCGCCGGCGTAACATCGTTTCTCATTCGTAGCTGATATTCCTAACACCAGACAAGAGTGCGGAATGTGCCTATATGGATAACATACAAGAATCATCAGCTTAAGGCGTGTTCGCAACATCTCGAAGGGGACCGATGGCTGCCCATGGCGTTAGTGTGGTTGTCAGTGGGCCACCCCGAGTCACTTACACTCATACACCGTGCCTTAAGTGAGATCTGCAACACGGAGTATAAGGCGAATGTCTTCGCTCTGGATAAAGCCAATCGCTGGGTGGATCAGCAATCAATAGGCTGAGGATTTATACCCACTACCAACAAGAATTGAGTACGTCGAACATCGACCGCGCAAGACATGGCGGGGGTATCGGCGGCGGCTGAGCCTTGCCTGAAGCCCTTGCGCCTTCCTTCGCCACCCTCCTACAATACGCCTCCCTGCGAGGCCCCTATGCCCTTCTCGGTTCGTCCCTACCGCCGCCTTCCCTCGCGCTGTCGCTGACTTCTCCCCACACTGCAGGATCCCGCATCGCGAACCATGCCCATCTTCCGGAATCGCAGGAATCATGTCTACCCTCGACCTGATGGCCCGAACTATAGCAGCGCCGCACAATCAGCTCACCGCTCCATTGGAGAGGTGATTCTACCCAACGGGTACGAATCTCACTCGACAGTTCGGCGAGAAGGGATGGTACTGGTCAGACTGTCCAGAGGCAGACAACGTGTCGTCGTTGAAAGATTTCATAAAAACAGGAGCTTGGCCTCGTTCTAGTGAAGCCTGGGACAAGCTGTGCCTAGGCGAAGCAACCACTCCGTTAGTATGTATGGTTCATATCTGTTTGGAAAGACAGGCCTTATGAGATATTTGGGGCAGGTGGGTATCCCTTTTGCTCAATGAATGAGTGCAACTCAACGTATAACAAGAGAGGGAACGGGGAGCGGTCGTTATATCAGAGGCGACTGAAAAGGAGACTCATCATGATACACACACCTCTTCTCACTGCAGCAGTCGTCCTTAGCCTCGGCTTGATTCCGGCCGCATATGGATTGGAGTCTCAGCCTGACCCGGATCCATTCACGGAGCAGGCTACCAGCAAGATGGACTCCGGATCAGATCAAGCACGCACGAAGATGAGAAGGAATCCGGCCAAGGATCAGTCGGCCGATCACAACGCACAGGTAACCATTGGAGGGGCTAGGTCAGTGGTGTCCGGAGAAATTCGCAAGATGGAAGGCGAGTATTACTTCATCAAAGATGATGAAACCGGAAACGAGGCGCGACTCCTGATAAATGAAGATGCCAATTTGGAGTGCAGCGCGGCCCCGATCGCGGCACCAGGTACAGCCTCCCACAGTATCGCAACAGAGCGACAGCCAGGAGAACGGCAGGCCGCTGAGGCCAGCGATCGGCAGAGAGACCAGGGACAACAGCAGGATCAAACGGCCGTAGGATCCGGTTTTAGAATCGGCGCCTGCTCGTTTAAACCTGGCGATCGGATTAAGGCAGAGGTGGACGATATGGGGCGCGTCACGACGCTCAAATTCATGCGTACGCGTGAAGAGCCTCAAACCGCGCGTTCGCTCGGGGAAAGCGCCGCAACCGGAGTACTAGCCATCCCTGGACAGCAGGAAAAACCCGGGCAGGTCGATCTGACCGGCCCGCACGGGTATCCTCCAAAAGAATATGCTGTGCTTCCCGTCCCGCAGGGTGAATTGAAGAGTGTGAATGACGATTCACTTCTCCACAGTCCCGTCATGAATGCGGAGGGGCAAGTAATCGGATCGGTCGCAAGCGTATTGACGGATTCGCACACCGAACAGATCGAATATGCGGTCGTGCTGTTGGATGACCCCGAACGGCTCGAAGTGGTCCCTTGGGCGCATATGAAACAAGGGCCAAACGAGGCGAAGCAAGAATTCATTCTTGATACGACGCATGATCAACTGTCTCTCTCACCAGGAGCGTCGAACGATCGCTCTCTTGAAGTAAAAAAACTGCTCGAGGATACGAGGGCAACCCTGCGCGCAGAAAGCCGGAGTGCGGAGAGGACACCGGTTAAGATTGAGATCACCATGCAAGATCGTGGCTATGACGTCAAAGGCCATTCCCTTCCAGATTCTCTAACGGCGATTGTGCTGCGAAATCAAGATACAGAAACCCATGGGTTTAGTTCTCCGCGTTTCAAAGATTTGGTCATTCGGACTGAGGGTGATGCAACAGAGGTCAAGACGGAGGGACTTCGGTCCTATCATGTGCCGGCAGGAAAGACGGCCACGCTCTACTTCACCCAGGCCTCACATGTAGACCCATTGACGGGGTATCAAGAGACCATCCAATACCCTTTCCGGTGTGATCTCCATCCCAATATGAAGGGAGAATTTCTGGTTATCGAAACGAGGGGAGAACTAGGTGGCGGGTGAGTTCGGATGGAACACGCACCATGTAGATCTGTGACATTCAATCAATTCATTTCTATAGATTCGAAAAGGAGGCATGTATGAGACGCCATGACCTTACAAGAGCGGGTCTCATCGTCAGTCTGACTTGCTTGGCACTCCTTGGGAAATGCGGTGTCGACGGGGAACCTCTACAAGCAAATTCTTCTCTTTCTCAAGAAGACGAGACTTTGCAGATTGTAGAAGGTTCGAAAGTTACCCTCCAATATGTGGCGACCGTTCCCGGCTCGACTGGGATCGACTACGGGAACGTCAGTGAGTTTATTCAGGGTCGGCATGAGATCATTCCAGCTTTGGAGCAGAAGGTAGTTGGAATGAGACCCGGGGAGGAAAAGAAAGTTGAACTGAGCCCAGGGGAAGGCTTTGGTCCTCACGATGATAGGAAAAAGCTGAATATCCCCAAAACACTGTTGCCGTTTGGAACGAAAGCAGGAGATGTCTTGAAGAATGATGTGGGTGAGCTCGCCACTGTGGCGGAAGTATCAGACACGACGGCTGTGTTGGATTACAACCATCCGCTCGCGGGGAAGCCGCTCGTCGTGCAGTTTAAGGTCCTCAAGGTGGAGAATCCGTGATTAATCTTGTCAACGTTTGACGAGGACGTGGAAGCCCATCTATCCCTAGGCGTGATTGTACATCTAACCAAGGATGCCCCCATGGTATCGATTCACACGGTCGTCGGTGTCAACAAAGGAGGACGTATGATCAACCTCACATTGTCAATATTCACAGTGGTGGTACTTGGTTTCGGAGCCGGGATAGTTGGAGCCGCCGATCCGATGGCGGACAAAGAGGCCAAGCCGACCTTGGGGGAACGCTTCACCAAAGACACGGTCAAAGGCACCCTGATGAAGATGGATGGCGAATATTATTGGATCAAGGACCTTGATGGTAAAGAAACCAGGATTCACGTCGATATGAGCACGAAACTGGATAAGGTAGTGGTGGGAGATAAGGTCAAAGCCTATATCACCGACAAGGGCCATACCACGACGCTTCAGCGCGATCAGTGATCTGTCGCGGTGTCGTGAAGGGCAGAACGAGTATCGGTGCAGGAAGTCGTGAGCTAATCACAGCGAGAAAAATGGGAACATTCGATGATTCGATGAGTTTCTGTGGCCGACCAATCCAACGGAGACTCCCTCAGGTTAGCAACCATGCAGGAGAAGGCTATGGAGAAACAAATTAACCAACAAACAGGCTTTAGTGAGAAAGAGATCGGAGAAGCCATCCAGGAGGGGGCGATCACCAAGCAATATCTGGCTGATCCGCACACCATCGTCAGCTCGTTAAACCGCTTACGTTCGACTGAGATCACCAGCTACCTGCAATACAAACAACATGCGTATATGGCAGTCTCGCTGTTATCCCCTGGTCTGAAGACCGAATTCGAGGCGCATGCACTACAGGAATTGCAGCATGCCGATACACTAGCAAATCGTATTCAGCAGTTAGGCGGCGTCCCCGTTTTTAATCTTCAGGAACTCGCGGGAAAAGCCGCGTCCATCGGCGTCCACCCGGAGCAAGGCACGACGCTCGTCGAAATGGTGGGCGAAAATCTTATGCTCGAACGCCGACAAGTGGAGGCGTATAGCGCGCTCATTCGAGAGATTGGGGACAAAGATCTGGTCACACGTCAATTGTTACTCGACATCCTGCAAACGACGGAGGAGCATGCCAGCGAGTTAGCGGACTTCTTGAAACGCTCAAGCGGGACCCGTGGGTAGCAATGTAGGAATGACACCATATATAGTCGCCCTGGGACGTGTGATAGTACCCGACTGAATAGCAAGGAGGACGACCATGGGTCAGATCCGCACTTGGCTCTCAACCCTCATCTGCATAACCGCTCTCCTGATGATCTCGTCAGGCTGCACACTCAAGGCCACGATCAAAGAGATCACGGATACGACCTCCAACGTCACAGAAACGACCTCCGGCCGCACCTGGTTCACTGAAGACGGCATGTTGCATCCCGAATATAAGCTCACCGCCTTCACGGCCTTGAACCAGACGAATGTGGAACAGGACCTGGCGCGTAGACAGGGAGAATATCTCACATCACTCGGTACCCTCTTGGGGCTGTCGAACGACCAGCAAGCGGCCTTTCACGCAAAGGCGCAGGGGGCATTCGTGACGCTCATGACGTCCAATCATGACGCCCGGCTCCAACAGTTGCGGACGCTGGCTCGCTAGCAACGCTTATGTGGTGATGTCCGAAAGCACGTCGAAGATATTTGGCATACAGAGGAGCCCCCCCTTTTGTCCTATGCCGAAATGGTTTTTCTGTATCCTGCTAGTCTGTCGGTGAGCAAGTTTGATGGGTGAGGCCAGGTTAACGATCTACACATGTTTCAGCCACAGAAGCGCAAAACGATACGCCTCTTGAAAATCCCAGTCAGCGACTGTCGAGGGTAGACACCGCATTAAAGACCCTATGAAAGCCGCTACGACTAAGAAGAATCTCGCGGAAGCGAGCGCCGATTTCCTTGCACTATACGTGGCGGGGCATTCATCCGTAGTTAACGTAGGAAGGACTTACAAGGGAACGTAGGAACCGAGCCTCGGCGTTGCGGTGCTTGGACGGTTTGAGTGAAGCACCTGGCAGCCATTCTCTCAGCGGTCCTATACAGTTCGCCAATTCTCGCATTCGCCGACTTCTCCGGCCCTGTCGTCTCCGTTCTCGACGGCGACACCATCGAAGTCCTGCTCTTCTTGAGGGGCAACACTATTTCCAGAGTCAAGGCGGGGATAGGGGAGCGCTCTCACCACGATGCCGGCATTGACCGGGTATAGTGTCCGCACGACATACACCCGACCGAAAAAGACGGGGACGTGGGATCGATAATATTGTGAATCTTGTCTTTCGGCGTATCGTGTGGTGGGAATCTCTGATACTTCGCAGTTTGCAAGGTTTGCTGACACCCTCCGCAGCTAATCTCAAAGGGAATGTGTGTATCCGTTTTCTTCTCCATGGCTAATTTCCCCTTCTCCCTACCACCTAACCGGAGACGATGAAATCTTTCAGGCCGATGTAGGTATGCCCGTTCAACGCGATGTGGTTCGCGTCGGCAAAGGCCTTTGCCTCCGCCAAGGTGGTGAACCTAGCGGCTTTCGAGCTCAGCATGGTTGGGGAGGCATCCGGGGCAAGATAGCAGGTCCCTGGTGCCACGTGCGTCTGAGGGGTCGCAAAGATCACAAACAGCGTGTGTTTCGCCATATCCAACCCCTGCCGTGGTCCAATTCGGTCACATCAACGCGGCGCACATCTACCGCGTAAGGGACCGAGATTTCTATCCTACGTATGTAGGGAGTCATCGCACTCACACGCTGGTCAAAGACGGCTGGTGCTGATGTACGGGAGACACAATAAATAATGGTTGTGGGCCGATCGGCAGCCGGTGCCGCCGTGGGGGTGGCGGAAACGGAACTGAGGGCGTATGATCGGCCTCCACAGATTGGTCCCTGCTTCAACGTGTCCCGCTGCCAAGGCAACGTGGCATTTTAGGCGAGGTCGTTTCGCGGCGGATCAGTTTTGACGTTGAGGCTGTAGAAAACCCCTGTCGAACACATGAGGCGTGATGCCAGGAGACACACCAATGCGCAAGCGAATCATCGACCAAGTTCAGAAAAACCCCATTTCTCCTGACCAGGATTGGTTGAATGTGGAGGGGCTCATGGAGGTAGAGATTACCTCAGAGGACGCCGCTCACCCAATTGAGTCCGCGTTGCTGCCCGGTCGAGCTTCGGGGTGGCGTGCCGCAGGGCCCGGAAAGCAGACGATACGGCTTCTCTTCACCCATCCGCAACGGCTGCGGCGGATCTGGATGAATTTCGAGGAGCCCGCAGCTGAACGCACGCAAGAGTACCTCTTGCGTTGGTCTGCGGATAACGGGCAGTCCTTCCAGCAAATCGTGCGGCAACAGTGGAATTTCACGCCCCAAGGCACCACGAACGAGACAGAAGATCATCATGTCGACCTTCCGGCGGTCACGGTGCTCGAATTGAGCATCATTCCGGACATAAGTGGAGGAAATGCATGTGCTTCGTTGGAGCAGTTGCGGCTTGCCTAACCCCGCCCCCAACTGGACTGCCCAACCGCGTTGCTGTTGGGTACCCCGCGCTCCACGCGATCGGAAATATACGCCAGGTGACACCGTGCGCGAAGGGCTTGAACGTCCGCTTGGCTCTCTGCTAGCACCTTTAGCTCGAATGTGTGCTGGTAACTCTCACAGCCAGTGAAATCCGGTGAAAAGTATCGTCGGATTCCTAGTCCATTGATGGAGTGCCAAAATAGACAGTGCCAAACTCTGCCCTAAACCTGTCTCCTGCCAGCCATTACATTGTTCTCGAAGGCACGCTCAATTATTTCGCAGGCGTCGTCGTGATCGTGGTCGTGGTGGTTGTCGACGTTGAGCTTGGTGGCTACTCTTGTTGACCACTCTTTTGATCAGTGGGTTGACCATCGGATTCGATCTCCCGTTTCCCCACGGGATCGGGCAGTATTATTTGGATCACTTGCTTGACCAGTGGACTGCCCCCCTACCTTGACTACTCCAGGAACGTTGCCCTCGCCAGTCATACCAGCTGATTCCATCCTGACGGTATATCGGAAATAGCCGGGATCTCGAAAACAGGCGCTGGCGGTTTCGTTCGTAGCCAGTTTGGCCGTGTTGCTGGGGGTCATCAACCCACCGAAATTATTCTTGCACGAGAACTGCTTGCCTGACACAGGGTCGAGAAGGACGATTCGCACAGGCGCGGTCCTCTTGTTGATCCACCGAACTTCATCACCTGGACTGACAACTACTTCTCCTGACGACAGATTATCCCCAATGATGATGTCTTTGACGTCCCCACTCCTTGTCACTGTTGGCGTGCTCTCACAGCCTGCCAGGAATACTAATGCCGCTAAGCTCATTCCTAAATATCGAATCGCACTCATAGCAGTATCCCTCCTTTGTTGCAGTTTGAAATTTCTCTCTGCTCTTACCATACTGGACGACCCGACTTGTGCGTGCCTACAGACGGTCAAGGTCCGAATGCATCGAGAGATGGGGGTGGTTCGATTAGCGCATCCTTTCGAAACTTGGTGACTTTGGTGATTCTCTGGCTCAAGTCGCTCTCGCTCAACTCGACCTCGATCCTGACTCGATCGCCCTTGGCGACCTGCTGCTGCGTCAAGATGTTGGAATCGGCCACCGGTATCGTCCAGGTTCGTCCCTCCCGTGTCTGGAATGTGATCGTCCGCTGGACTTGGTCAATACCCACGATCGCACCTGCAAAGATGGTTGCGGCTTCACTGATGAGAACAGTCGCGCCGAGCGTGCAGAGCAGACAGATGGTTGCGATTGCGAGCCTCATCTTTATCATTGTGCACCTCTGAGCGATAACAATAGGGTTGTACTTGTGCAACACCAAAAACTTCCCTGTGCCGCATCTGGCTCCCGCTGCCTTTCTATTCAGCAAATAGTTTGCCAAACATCACGAGGCGAACAAACGTACGTATTTCACATAGTTTGAGGGATTGGACAAGAAGGGAGGGAGACAAGCAGGTAAGGCTTAGAGCGTATGTTGTCCTTGGTCTGTCTAAAAGAGCCGCAATTCTGCGAGGATCTGGATTTTGACATTCTGTCTCGGACGGATAACTCTTCCCACGCAAGTCTGCGGGTTTTGAATACAGTCAGTGGGGTTTCCTGAATTCAGCGGATAGCGGCCTGTCCACAATTTCAGTGGGGCACAAGAGGTAGATGGTTCCCTGAGCAATCGAAACGATGATCTCGCCGCATAGCATCTCTGCAAGTGCACCCACCGTCAGCGGCGCATTGCCCTCTGATCTGTGCAGCTAGGCTTTTTCCTGGCGTCGGTTTCTTGCATAGCGGCTGCGCAGTTTGACCGGTGACCGTTTTCTGCGCATGCGAATATTCAGCATCTCCACGACGACGGAAAACGCCATGGCAAAATAGATATAGCCTTTTGGCACATGCACGTCGAACCCTTCCACCACGAGGGTGACCCCCACGAGAATCAGAAACGACAAGGCGAGAATTTTGATCGTCGGATGCTCATCAACAAAATCCCCGAGGGACTTCGCCGCCATTAACATGACGACGACCGCCAGGATGATCGCGATTGCCATAATAGACACCAGCTCAACTAGACCGACCGCCGTGATCACCGAATCTAGTGAAAACACCATATCCAGCAGCGCAATCTGGACCAGGACCATGCCCAGGTTTGCCGCGCCCACGGCCGGATCGCTCCCTTCGCTCCCTTCCAGACTGTGATGGATTTCAAGCGTCGCTTTGGCTAGCAGAAACAGCCCGCCCCCGATCAGAATGAGATCGCGCCCGGAAATCGCTTGGCTGAACACGGTCAGCCACGGTTCGGTGAGTCCCATGACCCAGGAAATCGAGAACAACAAGGCCAGGCGCGCAATCATCGCGAGGCCAAGGCCGACTCTTCTGGCAAAGACCCGCTGTTTTTCGGGGAGCCGACCGACAAGCACAGAGAGAAAGATAATGTTATCGATCCCCAGGACAATTTCCAGCGCAGTTAAGGTTCCCAGCGCGATCCACGCGTCGGGATGAGCCAGCCATTCAAACATCGGCATCTCCCATTCTTGAAATGAAGTTCGGCGAATCTAAGACGTCTTGCCGCGGGACACGGCACAGACCGGTGCTGGAGAAGTCTAGCGATCGGGGAGAGTCTGCGCAATCCGAAGATGGGTCAAGGGCGAGAAGGGGAGGAGTAGGGAGCCGCCAGATTGTCCCGCTCGGCCCTTGCGACCTCGTTCTCACCCCTCCTACAATAAGCCTCCCTGCGAGGCAGCTCTCAACCATCTGGTCGGAGAATCGGATAACCAAGGAGGATGCGATGAACTGTATACGTGTGGGAACCGTGCTGGTGTTGTCAGCGTTTGTACCGCTTGTCGGCTGCTCCTCCTATCATATGGGCAGGTTCGAAAAGACTTTGCATGCGAAGGCGGTCATCACCGGCCCTGGCATTACGGGAGAGGCGCATCTCTACGAGGAGTATGAGGGGCGCGTTAGGATCAAACTGAAGCTCGACGGCACCCCGGAAAGCAAGTTGAAACCGGGACGCCATGCGATCCACATTCACGAGACCGGCAACTGCGAGCCCTTCTCGGCGGCCAAGGGGCACTATGACGGGAATGTGGATACGTCAATAAATCCGGAGGCGAACGTCACGTCCGGGTTAGGGAACCATCCCTATCATCTTGGCGATCTCCAAAACCTGTCCGTGAATGAAGACCGGAAAGGGTCGCTGTATACGATCACGAGTCGGGTGACCCTGTCCGAGGGGCTCAACACCCTGTTCGATACGGACGGGAGCGCCTTCATCATCCATGAGTTGGACGATAAGTATCTGCCGGACCCGCCGACCAAGGATGCGCCGGGTGGGCCCCGCATCGCGTGCGGCGTGATCGTGAAAGAGTGACAGCGCCTGCCGAATGACAGGAGCGTCTCGTTCGCCGGGCTCTATGCGACATCTGGTGCTGGTGGTACCGGAAGTATGCGCCGAGAGATACCACCCTAAGGAGGCTAGAGAACGAAGCACGAGAGGCGCGGAAAGGCCTGTGGGCCAATCCTCAGCCGGTGCTGCCATCGGGGTGGTCGCCAGCACATGGCGAGGAGCGGGACGAGTGGCCTGGATGAGAGATAAGAATGGGGGGGCTGAGCGATGGCCCGCACTCGGAGCGTGTTTCTCGGCCTTGTGATCCTGGGGAACTTGCTCACCGGCTGCATGACGGTCGCCTGCGATCCGGATGACCCTCAATTTGGAAAAGACTGCTACGAATGCACGCGCAAGGCGACGTTAGAAGTCCGGCAGGTCGATCCAGACGCAGGCAGTCGGCTCAGCATCAAGGACCGGATCAAGGACCGGACGGAGGAGTGTCTGAGAGAGCGGGGTTACAGGAAGCAGAAACAGGAGGACCGACCATGATCGCCGCGATCCACGCGAGAAGAAGCACCGAGCAACATGTTATAAGCGACGAAGCAATTTCCGTGACGCCCAACATGGACACTAGAAGGTGAAGGTGCCGGTGTCGGAACCGGTTTCGCGAGTTCATCCCACCGTGTTGAATAGGCGTAGGAGACCGGAAGATGTATAACGGGACTGTTACATTTCGTGCGGTAATAACAAGCAATGGCCTGAAGTTTCCTTCGTGCGAGTTCAACCCCAACCAAGCTTGTGTTGAAAAGGTTGTGATTGAGAGCCAGAGCGGATTTGAAATTCTAAGTACTGTTCACTTAGCTGGAGTAGCGACAGAAAGAGTTGGGCGAGCCATCGCGAACAAGGTACTTACTGCGGTCTTGGATCGGATCGCGTTTCGATACAGCCTTGCCATTGAAGACAGTCAGATCGTCAGTAGTTGGTTTGCTCCTGTGAACCCACCCCCGGGGGCCCAGGTGCAACTCCATACCGGGGAACTTGCCATCATTGCACAACAAGCAGACCTAATCGTTGGCATTCCCGCCGATGACCTCAAGGCGGAACTGGAGCGGCCTCCTCTGTCTGGAGAACCATTGTTTAGCTCGTATCGCTTGGCCCTCCAATCGAGAAGTCCAGTAGAGAAATTCATGCATCTCTACAGTCTGCTCCTGAGGTTCTTCGAGGACGAACAGGCAAAGGTCGATGAGTTTATTCGCAGTCAAGATTCGGCTGTGCCGCAGTCGCCAGATCCACGTCCTGGACGTCGCAATAGGGAAACTGTCTATACGAGACTTCGGAATGAATTCGCGCATAGACGGTCAGATGTGAATATGCAAGAGACCAAAGCCGAATTGGAGCAACATGTCGGTGGATTGATCGGTCTGGTGAAGCAAGCTATCGCACTGCAGGACACGACTCGACAGGAGGAACGCGATGGCCAGGATCATTCGGCGTGAATGGACGAGTAGAGAAATGACGAAGCTAGGCTGGCGTCAGTTCATCTAGCAGCTCATTGGCGCTGACCTCGATGAGGTCTCGTTCCTCAGGCGTGAGCGGGTCCCCGTGTGCCAACCGTCCGTGAATGAACTCGCAGGCGCGGACGAAATTCAGGACCTCTTTGCTAACAGGAAGCATGGGGGCTCTCCTTGCCCGCTGACAGGTTGAGGGTTTATTTGGCTTGGTGGATCGACAGCACGTTATTCAGATCATTCACCTTCGCCTCAATCCGATCACCCTTCTTGAATTCTCCCATCATCTGGGTGGTTGGTTTGGTATGCAAATGCACCTCCTTCCCGTCAGACCGCCGGACGTAAAAATGTTCGCCCTTAATGCGCAACACTTCGCCCTTGATGGTGTTGATGCCCTGCACTGTGTCCTCATCGGGCTTCACGAGATCAGCTTTCCTATCCGCAGATGCGTCAGGTTTCATTCTCTCTGCTGCCGGAGGTTTCTCTGCTGCCTGCACGTCAGTGGACAGACCCAGGCCCAGCACGCACCCACACGACAGGACCCCGACCACTTTGGGTATCGAGACCATGATCGCCTCCTCGGTTAGATGGACACGTCTAGATGTAACGATACACTCCCCGGAGTCTAGCGATCTGAGCAATTGTGACCAGACCGCGGAAATTTCCGGCGGTATGATCGCTATGCTTCAGACTGCACGATGGGTGTCCTCCTCGCGGTATGAAGCAGAGGGCTCGGCTCCGAAAGGAATCGGGCCTTTACTTGATGCGAACGAGGCTTAGATCAGCGCAGCATGTTTCCGCGGTCGAGCCAGAAAGGCAGGGCAGGTATGATGCCCAAACTCACCACCAATCTCGTCACACCTATCACAGACTTCACGCTCGCGTGTGATCGACTCCTGAATGGCCCCATCACATGCGACGCGTTGACGAAGGACGAGCTGGATATTCTCAAACTGTGTGTTCAACGACTCACGGAGAGATTTTTCAGCCCACGGAGCCCTGGACAGCCCGGCGTAGGCCCGCCTGTGATGCTTCCTCATGGTGCCGGAGGTGCAGTAGAGTGAAGACACTTCAGACAACGCTAGGGGCCTCCCAGCCTCGCGAACTGAAGCAAAAGGCTCGACTCCGAAAGGAACCAGACCTTTGTGCTGTCTTGACCCTGCCCACGCTCACGCGCGCACGCGGGTGACGCTTACTGTTTGTCCTTCTGGAGAGCAATGACCTCCCCCGTCTCATTCACTTCTAGGGTCACTTGAGCGCCGGGGGCAATATCCCTGAACATGCGGCTCTCAGGTTTGAGTGTAATATTCTGCTCTCCCCCTGACGTCGAGAGCGTCATCTGAGACTTGGCATTATCAATCGATGCGAGCGTACCGGAAATGAAGCGATGAGCCTTGTCGGACTGCCCTTTCAGATGAGCATCTATGACCATGTTGCCTTCGTTGACCCAGAGTGTCATTTCATCCCCGACTTTGGGAACGCCATGGCCGTGTCGAACGGCCGCCGCTTCAGTCAACGTGAGCGTAGCGCCCGTAGGTGTCTTGACGGTATAAAGACCGGACTTCATATCAATCACCACGCCCTCGACTTTTTTATGGCCGGCTTTCATATGCGCGATATCTTCGGGATCCGCGGAATCAGATTGCGCATCCAGAGGGATCATCAGCACGGCGGCGGGTATCACGAAAAGCGAGACGAGCGAAAGTATCTTACGCAGCATGGTATCCCCCTCCCTTGTTCGACTGGCGGCCTGTACTCGCCCATTTACGGGAGTTATCAAGTCCAGAATGTAGAAAAGCGGACACCCTGAGCGTGCCGACGTTGAGGGCCCTTCTCCGGAATCCAGCGAACCGGTAGTGATCCGCACAACCCAGCCAGTCCGTTGAATCGGGGCGCGTCTGACGTGCCGTTTGTGCCGTGATGGTGTGGGCGGAGCCGCAGGCGGTGCCGCCGTGGGAGTGGCGGAAGAGGAAGGAATAGAGGGGGATCCGGACGGTTAGGAGCTTTCATATCCGAAAGCCCCCCTCTCTTCCTTGTCCATGTTCTGTCCGTAATCTGGCAGTGATTGGCACCTACGGGCAGCATGTAACCGTGGTAAGATTTGCGCTAACTCATGGAGTGAATAGGGGAGAGTGGTCCTGAGTGACCAAGACCGTTTCCCTCATAACCCAAGGGTCGAAGGTTCAAATCCTTCCCCCGCGACAGTTGAATGTTTGATGGTAGTTACGTTAAGTCTTTTTCTCCGTGGGCGGAGGTAAAGATGAAGTGGTTACAGACTGTCGCGCAGTGAGTCAAGTTCTCTCCCGAGTCACACGGCTATTCTGTGAGTCGAGATAGAATAGAACAGCAAAAGGCGGCCAGTTTCCTGGCCGCCTTCGTTGGCACATGGTCTGCGATTGGCAAAGTGTACAGCCAGGCAACCCTCAAAAACCTGTTGGAAGAGGTCGCTCAGTTATCGGAGGCGGGACAGGCGGTGGCTCAGTCGTCGGAGGCGGAAGGTCAGGCGGTGGCTCTGTGGTCGGAGGCGGAGGCGGCAGCGGGTCGTAAACACAAGCGTTCAACGTAATGTCCTGGTGTGACGCCGCGTTGCACCGTCCCTGCATCCCATGTGTGCCGGCAGCCTCCTGTGCATTTCTCAGTCCGTGGCCCCTGGCACTATCATCATTCGCCACGCTCACTCCTGAGAGGATGAGAGCAGTGGCAAGAACAGCACTCGTGATAATGAGCGTCTGTTTCAACATAGATACCTCCTTGTACCCGATTGTGGCCCATGGCTACGGTCCATAACACGGGGCACTGCCCACCTGGTAACGCACTCGTCATGCCAGTCGAAAGACTATGAAAATAAAGAAAGAATTAATCAGAAGTGCATTGCCCTAAACACCAAATTGTTGGCAAGTGACCAAAATCGTACGCAGCCACCATGAAGCTTGCTGGAGTTGATTTTGGAAAAGACTGGATCTTTTACTTAGCAACGTCTTGGGGCTCTGCCCCTAGCGCTCTGCAAGTGCTAGCCGGGGAATTCACGCCGTCAACGCACGGATGTGCCGCGTGAGGAAGGAAGTGGTATGGCTAAGCTCGTGTTCGGAATGAACCAGTCCCTGGACGGCTACGTCGACCATATGGCGTTTGCGCCAAGCCCCACGCTCTTCCGCCATTTCATCGAGGAGGCTCAGGGGCAGGCGGGCAGTGTCTACGGTCGCCAAATGTATGAGGTCATGCGTTACTGGGACGACGATCATCCTGAATGGGATGCAGAGGAACACGCCTTCGCGGCGGCGTGGCGGAACCAGCCGAAATGGGTCGTCTCGCGCTCGTTGAAGTCGGTCGGCCCCAACGCCAGGCTTGTTGAGGATGATCTTGAGGGCGCGATCCGCGAGCTGAAGGCCGAGCGCGACGGGGAGATCGAAGTTGCTGGCCCGGACTTGGCGCAAAGCCTTGCCGAACTTGGCCTGATCGATGAGTATCGAATCTACCTGCACCCCGTCGTGCTTGGTCACGGCAAGCCATATTTCGCCGGACCCAGGCCGCGGCTCCGCCTTATGACCAATGATCGGATTGGCGAGGATGTGATCAGATTGACCTACGTTCCTCCTTAATCGCGACTCGTCGGATGGAAATCGCCGCTGACGATTCACGCCGTCAAGGCGATCGTCAATGATGGGTTAAATCGTGACCGAATCGAGCCCCCACGACCATTCTAGTCAGGCCTTACTTCTGCTTCATCGTCGCTCCTAACCAACTCGCCCTGTCCAACTTTCAAGTGGCAGCGTTGCTCTTGTCTTTAGATAGACAGGCGGCTATCGTGCGGGACACCGACTAGGAGGTGTCCGATGCGTCTGAGCATGCTTATTCTGTTGGGTCTGACGTTGTGTTGGCCGGCTGGAGGATTTGCCTTTACCGCTGACAAACGTGAGACGCTGCGAGGACTCGGAGAGGTCTCGGTGCTCGTTGAGTATCTCCCTGACGATGTTGAACGAGAAGGGGTGAGCCGAGAGCAGCTCACCCGCGACATCGAAGGGCGACTGCGCCAGGCAGGCCTGCGCGTCCTGACCATCTCGGAGATCGCGAATTCACCCGGGGCTCCATATCTCTACGTTGCCGTCTACCCGATTACGGGTCCCTCAGCGAATTCCACCGCGTACGCGATCGGTCTTACGTTGAAACAACTTGTTCAACTCTCACGGGACCCACTCACAGAATTCTTTGCGACCACATGGGAAGGCCCTGCGCATCCGAGTTGGCTCAGTGCATCTAGAGTGCTCGACATTCGCACGAGAATCTCAGAGGCTGTCGGACGGTTCATCATTGACTATCAGACGGCGAACCCGAAATAAAGGGAGTCGTCATGCCGAACATTTTGAAGAAAGAGACCGCCTGCGCGTCCTGATCAGTACACTCATCCCAATCGGCGAAGTAACCTTGTGCAGTGGCCTTGTAACCGGGAGCGGGTCTCCCCTTTGCTTTAACTATAATAGGCTGAAGATACCTGGCGGAATGCTCGTACGTCGGTCGAGCCGTGCTTAATCATGGCTGGTTGACACGTGCCCGACGAGGTTCTCATCGCCCGCCTAGTTTGCCCCGCATTTCCTTGATCATATCCTCAAGGTCCGCCTCGGCGCGGTTCCGTTCCCTAACGAGGCGGTCCAGATTGTATGGGCGAGGCGAGGGCACAGTCTGTGCCGTGAGCTCAGGGGGAAGAGAAGGAGAGGCGATCCTGGGAGCGACCAGGGAATCCCCAAGCTGGGTCGTTTGCCTGCGAGGTAGAAGGAGAGAAGGATCAGCGGATTTGTCTAGCCCCGGGGTGTCGGAGTGAGCCAGCGCCTCCCGGGCCGAAACACCCTGATCACGCAACCACTGCTTGGCCACGTTGGACTTCAAGGAGAAGCTGATACTGGTAATCGGCAGCCCGTCCGGTGCGACGCGGACGATTGCCGTATTGACCCCGATCATGCGGCCGTCGGTATCAAGCAACGGTCCTCCGGAGTTGCCGCGGTTCAATCCCGTTTCCGTCTGAAACACAGATTTGCCCTTCGTGGCGTTAAAGTTCTCGAATTCCGCGCTGATGGTGCCGGTGGTCAAGGTCCAGAGTCCGCCCTGTTCTGGATGTCCGATCGCCACCACCCGATCACCGATCTCGGCCTTATCGGAGTCGTCCAGTTCGAGAACCGGAAACGGTCCGGTCGGCCCATCGAGTTTGAGCAGCGCCAGATCCAACGGCTGTGAGAAGGCCACCACACGAGCCTTGCCACTCCGTGACAAATCCACCTTCCGGTCGCCGGTCACACGGTCTGGCTTCAAGTAAATTGTCAAGCGGGGATAGGGCTTACCTGTGTGTTCCTCGATCACGACATGCGCGTTCGTCAAGACGAGCCCATCCTGTTGGATGATGGAGCCCGTGCCACCGCTGCCCTGTTGGCCGCTGTGGGAATACCCTATGATCATCACGACGGCTGGCGAGCGGCCCTCGTAGATTTCGCGAGGTGTCAGATCTCCCGCCAGGCTAATCCCCGACCACAATCCCAGGATTGTCGCCATTGCGAGCAGCAGGAGTCTTGCCATGATGCGTTCCTCTCTCACCGGGTCCCGCTCCGACTCAGTTGCCAATATCCTGACTGAGAACCAGATCCCTATATGCAGCGAAGGGTATCACGTGTAGGAATCCAGAATTCAATTTCGATGTTCCTGCTGGCCAATAGCATACCTCTCGCTAAGTCTGCCTGCAAGGCTCCAGCTAGGGTTTCAGACCATCTCTTTCAAGCGACCTCTTCGATGCTCCAGCACTCGCCGATCGAAGGGGCACCCGACTCGTCGGGCAAAATAACGACGGTTGGATCGCTTGCCCTCCACCAAACTTATTTACACCCTCCAACCAGCCGTAGTAGCCCCTTCCAATGCGAGCGAAGTCGTTGATGAACCTACTGCAGCCGGATGCGCAGTTTCTTGGCGTTGGCGCGCTTGGCCTCAGCCTGCGTCGTTCGCAGCGTGACCCTGATTGTCGGGGTGAAATAGTATACGTTCCGGTGAAGCGGAACTGGAAACGATTGCCCGGGCCATCGAAAAGGGTGAGATCGCGATCGATAAATTAAGCTTAGCCGTCAAGCGCGCCGATTTCCTCAACCGCCACCTTGAACAGCAGCTGGTCAACAGTGAGCAGGACCTGAAGCAACTGGGGCAACAGCCCACCAGTTCCGGGGAGAGTAAGTCAGCGTCGTAACCCGCTGTGGTCTTTTCCCCATGACGCGTGCTCTTTTATTACTCATACGTGATGTTAACCCCGCCTAGGCTTACTAGGGAAGTGTGTTTTCTCAACCTTTTCGTTCATCGTCATCCCTGGTACTGCGATTGCACACAGGTTCCAATGAATGTACTTATGTAGTTAGCAAAAACGGCAGGAGGGAACTATGAGAACAAAACTGGTTTGGACGTTTCTCGTCATCTCCATGTTGGGGTTCACAGCACCTGCACTTGCTGCATCTACGAAAGGACCGGACACTTCACGGCACTTGTATGATCGCGTGATGGAAGAATTTACGCATGGTGACTACGAAGCGGCACTGGCCGGGTTCAGCCTGTTTATTGAAGTACACCGCCAATCCGCGTTAGCAGCGAATGCGCAATACTGGATCGGAGAATGCCAGTACCGCCTAGGCCGCTATCACGATGCCCTCAATTCCTTCTACAACGTCCGCTCCTATAACCCCGTGAGCCCCAAACTTGCTGCCTCAGCGTTTAAGATTGGCCAAACCTACTCAAGGCTTGGCGATTATCACAAAGCGCGCCTGATGTTTGACCGGGTCCTCGACCAATATTCGGAAGGCGCCGAAGCTCACCTGGCCCGCAAGGCGCTTAACGTCATGCCCCCTCAAAATTGACCCATCGCTTCACCCCAAGAGTTTACAAGCCAACCTCGGGTTCGGCGCATAAAAGCAAACTGTACAACACCTCCTACAAAGACGCCGCTACGCCTGTGTGCGCAAAGATAATGCAGATGGATCGAGTAGTATCGAGCGTTTCTTCGCTCGATTCAGCACGTCATCATAGAGAGCCTTCGATTGAGACCGAGGCCAGGGATGGCGCTCGGGTTCTGCCCCGCTTTTGCGGACACCTGGTTAAGGCTCATCATGGGCCAGGAGGGGTGTCATGGCACAAAGGCGGAGGTTTTCACCGGAATACACGCGTGAAGCGGTGGCGATGCTCGAATCCCCCGGTGTGACGGTGCATCAGATCGCGGCGGAACTGGGGATTGGGGCGACCGTGCTCGGACGGTGGCGGCGCGAGTTGCGTCAGGAGTCGGCGCAGGCGTTTCGGGGGAATGGCCGACCGCGGGACGAGAACCTGGCCCTTCTGCGGCGGGAGTTAACCCGCGTGACGAAGGAGCGGGATTTTTTTGCGAGAAGCGGCAGCGTGCTTCGCGAGCGCGTCGCGATGAAGTATCGGATGATCCAACGATGCCGCACCGCGTTTCCCATCCGGATGATGTGCCGGTGTTTGCGGGTCTCGTCCAGTGGCTATTATGGCTGGGTGACCCGGCCGCCAAGTGGGCGGGCCCAGGAGAATGCCCGGTTACTCGCACGGATTCATACGTTGTATACCGAGCAGGACGGCGGCGTGGGCAGTCCACGCATGTGGGAAGACCTGCGTTACGCCGGAGAGCGGTGTGGTCGCCACCGAGTGGCGCGCCTGATGCGCCGGGCCGGACTCCAGGGCGTGCCGCAGCGGCGGCAGTGGCGGAAGAAGCCTACGGGGACTCGTCCCCGTGGAACCAGGAATCACCTTGAGCGGGATTTCACGGCCGCCGCCCCTAATACCAAATGGGTCACCGATATCACCTACATTCGCATGGCCGAACATTGGTTGTACCTGTGCATCGTGCTGGATTTGTATTCAGGCCTGGTCGTGGGCTGGTCGATGAGTCCACGGCAAGATCGCCAGTTGGTTGTCCAAGCCGTACTGATGGCCTTGTGGCAGCGACCCGCACAGACCCCAGTCATTCTGCACTCGGATCGGGGCTGCCAATTTACCTCGGAGGAATACCAACGGTTCCTGGCCGCGCACCACGTGATCGGCAGCATGAGTGCGGTGGGCAGCTGTGCCGACAACGCGGCGGCCGCGAGCTTCTTCGGGGTACTCAAACGAGAACGGGTGAATCGCCAGCACTATCGGACCCGAGCCGAAGCCAGGGCTGATATCTTTGACTACATTGAGCGGTCCCACAATCCGAGACAGCGACGGAGACGCGACATGCAGCAACAGGCGGAACAACTCTTAACTCAACCGTCCGTGATATCGGGGTAGAACCCGTATCCTTCGGCGGCAGGTAGTCTTTTGCATACTTCATCATCTGGGACAGAACGATGAATAAAGTATTTCTTGGCTTTATCGGCCTGCTTCTAACTTCCTGCGGGACGGTTTCTGCAACGATAACGATTCACGACAGCGCAATCCTGCGCGGCTCTGCGAGTGGATTTTTAGGAAGTGCTGCGGTTATTTCCGTGAAGAATGTTGAGGGGCTTTCCTGCGAGGGGAAAATGTTGGTTCCGGTTTCCTCCGCTCATCCGGCTGATACTGAAGGTATAATCGAGTGCAATGACAATCGAAAAGGCCATTTCAATGCCAATGGCAACGCTGAATCATGGGAGGGAGAAGGAACATTAGATGACGGATCGACATTTTCCATCCTAATCGGACCGCAGAAGCCAAAAGTTCTAAGCCAGTGACTACGACACTACTAGTTTGATGGGGTTTAGGATGACAGTAGTGATGAGAGATGAGCTGAAGCTGAATCAGAAGTCCTGTGCCTGACGGTCCGGACATTTTAAGGCTATGAAACAACGATCCCTCATGTGGCTTTGGCTTGCGTTCTTCGCAATGACCATCGGCTGTAGGACTGAGATTCATCCGGTCACCACGGGATCCTTCAAAGCTCTGCCATCAACGGGCGAACGAGTGGTGGTAGAGGGCAGTGAACTCGCTGTCGTGAATGCCGTGGCCGCATGGCTCGAGGACCGTGGTCTGATCGTGATCGAGCAAAATAAGCTCCGACAATACTTGGGCAACGACACTCTGCGCCAGTGTGGAGAGGATTGCTTCCGGACGGCGATGATCGAAGGCACCCGAGCGTTGGGCGCAGACGAACTTATCCTGACGCAATCCTCGAGACTGCAAGCGCCGGATCGATTGGCGGTCTCTCTTCAAGGTCTTGCGGTCCGGACCGGTGAAGATCTGTGGAATGCCTCCGGACAGCTCGCTCACACTGCTCTGAATGAGGAACAGATCACACAAGAACTGGCCACGGTTGCTTGCCATGCCCTTGCGACAGTGTGGGGATACCGACCCGCAGGCTTCACAACCGAATCCTCGGTAGATTTCTGTCACCTCCAGAATTACCATCCTTGATGGCTCCAATCGAAGCCGGTGTGCGAGCCCCCTCGCAACCTTCTCCCCTCAAAGAGCCTGCGGGAGGTCCGTGGACCTGAAAGAGATAAAGAAGAAGACGATGTATTGATTGAAATACGCGGATCCTTCATACCACGGCGTCGAGCGGATGAATCGGCCGGTGGCGGATTCATAAATATCGATCCTGTAGCGTATATAAGCTTTCTGTCGCTGAGCCTTAAATAGCGTGAGCTCAGGCAGTGCAATCGGCAAAAAGCCACTTTGAATCGCCGGCACTCCTAAAAACGTTTGTGCCTGATCTGTTCCCAGAGCCAGGACGAGCAAGCGCAGGAAGTAGGTGGCCTGATGACGACTTTGCTGTAACGGAAAGCCAAGAACGCCCAAACGCCCCTCGGCGAGACCATGGACGAGGACCAGACCTGTTGCCGGCGTGGGGACCACTGGAAGAGCATTCGGCTCGCCTATGAAACGGTCTTGGAGCAGGAGCCGATCAGTCGGGAAAGCCGCCACTTCCACAGCCACCGATTCTACCGGAGAAAGCGGTAAGCTCAGCGCATTCATTCATGCTGCGTTGAACCGCGTAGCTTAAGAGCAGTTCTTCTATGGCCGTCCGAGGGGTGCGCGTCGGTTCTCTGCTGATGGCGCATCCCACAAGTGCTACGAACGAACACAGTATGACTCCGACACGGATGGCACGATCTCCCGGAAGCCCGGAGTATCGCATTCGTGGTAGCAGTGCTCCTTGGCAATCAGTATACAAGACGAGGAGGTCGCGCACAAACTTCCCTAAGAAGACAATGGCCGGCCCAGAAATATCAGGCAGAAGAAGATAGGTCTGTTCGGATGACTGGAGCGAGGCATCGATGTTCCCTTCCCCAACAGGCTCTCCATAGAACCTTCCATTCCTGCAGATCCCCCAGCAGAACACTTTTCCTTAAAGGGATTGGTTTCAAAAAGAAGGATAACCCATTCCTTGAAGGGACTACATGTCCCGATTAGCTGATCCTCTTTCCTCCCCAGCTGAGTCATAAGCCCGCAGCATTCCACGCATGACAAACGAACCGGAGTCACCTGCTGGCTTGGCACACAGGTTGCTTCAATTATTTGCACACAGATGGGCGTTATTGCCCTATTTGTAAAAGATGAAAGGAGACATCGCTATGATGAATGACAACGCACGCCCCCTCATCGTGGGCGCAACGGCCCTTGTAACAGGATTATGTGTCGGTGTCGGCGCGGGTGTTCTCTTTGCTCCACACTCCGGAGCGCGGACGCGGCGATACCTAAGGAGCTTCGCAGAAGACATGGTTGAAGATACGGTTGAAGCCGTTGATAACGCCATTCATTGAACGAGGGAGACGCTTGATGGCCGTATGACAGAGCCCGGGCAGAGCTGCAATGCAGAATTGAGATGGTGGTTCACCTGACCCAAAACCCGAAAGGTAGGCGAGGGTCAGTTTGAGGAATGAGCCAGCGTCTAGGACGAACCCCAGATTGAGGACTCTCTTAGGTTGTTCCTCCGCAGGGGACGCGCTGGTTAGAAATGCTCAACAGAGGACCAGTGAACTAGCAGGATCGTGCCCAGTCGTTGGTCGAAGTGCAGCGGAATGTGAAGCCTCACGGGTGAGTCTGGCGCGAGCCGTACTCATGCGCGTAGACGTAGGTAAACTCGGCTCCCAAAAAGAAAATCAAGGCGGAGTAGTACACCCAGAACAAGATCACCATCGGGGAAGACGCGGCGCCGTACATCGACGCCATGGCTACCCGACTAACATAGAGGCCGATCGCCCATTTCCCGAACGTGAAGAGCACGGCAGTGGCCACCGCTCCGACCCAGACGTCCCGCCAAGTGATGTGCCCTTCCGGAAGTATTTTGAATATCAGCGCGAAGAGCAAGGTGATCACGATCGGCGAAGCCGTGAGATCCACGACAGTCAAGATGATCTGAAGCCAGGGCGCCGCCCGCTGGATGAATGTCCCCAGGGCAGAAAGAAGGATGCTCATGATCAGGGAGGCGAGGAGAAGAAAGCCTGTGCAGAGCACGAGCATAAACGATACCAGTTGCGTTCTGACTGCTCGCCAGAGAACCGAACTACTTTTTCTCGGGTTCCTCCAAATGAGGGTTAATGCATCCTGCAGTTCGCTAAACATGCCCATGGAGACGAGGAGCAGGGTGATCAGACTCACGAGCGTCGCAATGGTCCCGTATTGCGGGTGACCGGCGCTGCGCAGCATGTTGGCCATGGCCTCGGCCCCCGGTGCCCCCATCAGGACTTCGAACTGACCAAGCAGGTTCTTTTGCACGGCCTCCTCATCCACTACGACAGCCGCAATGCTGACAGTTATCGTCAACAGGGGGGCAAGGGAGAAAAGGGTATAGAATGACAAGGCGGCGCTCAACCGCCACGTATTATCACTCCACCACTTCGTGATGGTAGCCATGAGCAATCGCCTGACTTTCTCGATCGCCCTGCTCGACTCTGATTGAATCCCGCGTACTTGTAGCTGGCCCATCGTAGCCTCCGCACCCGCACGGATAGCGGGCATCCGGCAAGAAATGGTTCGTGATAAAAGAATGTGTCGGTGGAATCATCGTCACGGGGACTTACTCCGCCGGAGTCTCGAAATGATGGGTTGGCTCTTGCCGGGCCGATCCGCCAAGGAAACAGCTTCATCGTTTCTCCTTTCCAATGAACAGATCCTTCATGAGATCATCCACCGTTTTTTTGGCCGTCCCCAACGCCTCCTCCGTCGCCTTGTTCGCAGCTTCGCCCCCGCGGCAAGCAGTGAACAGGTCCGCAACCGTCCCGATCAGCGCCCCGGCGTGCCGTCCAACCATGCTGCTGGCCATCGTATTTACTCCGTAGGACGGATTCTCGGCCGTCCCTTCGACCGTAACGGCAACCGGCAACACCGTGAAGCCGTCCACGGTTTTCATAAACTGATTCACGCATGGGATTCGGACGTGGTCGGGTAGGGTCGGCCCGATCTTCGGCTGTACTTGTACGTCGAGCCGGCCATCCAGCCCGATCTTCCCACCAGCCTCCACGGCGACAGAGGGGCCATCCACACGGACCTGATTCAGATGCACCCACCCGTCCTTGATCTGGAGCTCGCCATGGACCGTCCGGAACCCTAGTCCTCGGAACTGCTCGATATGGGTCTTCTCCGCGAGGAACTCAAGTAGCCGCGACTTGATGAATTGGCCATCGGCTATGTCGAAGACCGCTGCGCCGCTCAGACTCTGCAGTAACACCTCCCCCTGGCCCAGACCAGTTCCCGAAGTCGTGAACCCACCTCGACCGGTGACTCGCGGCTCAGGTTCGGCGAACGCGGCCTTCGTGAGGACGCTGAGATCTAGGGCGTTCCCCTTGGCATCCCAGTCGAATTCCGGCTGGCCTTCCTTCAGAGCGACCGTGACGGTCCCTTCCACCGATCCTCCCGCGAGGCCGATCGGCTCCAGCGTCGCCTGCATTCTGTCTCCGTCCCCCTTGGCGACGAGCCGCCCGTTGGCGATCTCGAGAGTCCGATAGGTCACAGCTCCTATTCTGAGGTCGACATCGAGATCCAACGGTAAGGCTAGGCCGGTTTCGTCATCGTTCGCGTCATGCGGCTTGCCGAAAGTCTTGCCAGGCTGCGGCCGCTCTGAAGGCGACGCCGTCAGGGCTGCATACCAGTCGGCGTCGAACGCATCCAGACTCCCGTGAAGCTGCAGGTGAGGGCGCGGGCCCATGCGATAACTCCCGCTCACCGCTACTCGATCCGGCCGCCCCTTCGGCCGCTCCGCGGTAAGCGAGAGTGCCATCACCCGGACCTCATCGCCGCTACGGGCGATGTCGTGCACCACATGCACCGTGGCCGGCTCGGGATCGCGGCCCTTCACTGCGACGCTAATCGGTCCAAGCGTCTCCTCCCCCTGCACGCTGAGCATCTTGCCGCCTGGCTCCTGAGTGACCTTCAGCTCTGCGGTCAGTGGCAACGGACCGGGCGCACGACCTGGCAAAATGCCGAAGAATTCCCCAAACGGCTCGCTGTCCCATTCCTTAACCGTCACGCGCAGGGCGCCAGCGGAAGTCGTCGTGCCAACGGCTGCCAGAGGCCACCGTCCATTCGCCATCAGGGTACCAGCCCTGGCACCGCCGGAGTCGACGATGACCTCCGCACGCTGGAGCTCGGCCACGGTCCGCGCCGCGTCCACCTCGACCTCGGCCTGCAAGCCGAGCGATCGGGTCAGTTGGTGCGTCTTGTTCAGCTGGATGTTCAGGTTCGCCGATCGGAGCGCGGCCTTGACGGTAAGGGGCTTCTTAGGGCCCGCCGTGACCAGCCGCACATCGCCTTTGAGAATGCCGCCTGAAATCAGTCCCTTGCTGCCGTTCCGTCAGCAGCCCCAGCCGGTCGACGAGTTCGCTCAGATCGCTGGCGGTGACGTCCAGCGCGAGGTCCGTCGCGCCGGCGGAATCAGCCGATCCGGCCAGACGCACCTGCGCAAGAAGCCTCTTCCCGGCCAGCGCCTGCACCGCCCACGAGTCCACGGTGACGTGCGACCGGCCTGCGACGGAAGCCCGGACCTCGGTGCTCAACGTGATCGGCGCGCTCGCATGCTTCTCGCCACGCTCTAACGTAATCTCGTCCAGATCCAAGCGCCCGACGACCGCGACGTCATGGGCTCCGCTGAGGCGGACCTTCAAATCCGCGTCCAGTGCTCCGCCTCGGATCGACGCAAGGGCCTGACTTGCCGCTATCGCAACCCATGGACGCAGCTGATGAACGCCCAATCGGTTTACTCGGAGCCCCAACGTGATCGACTCCGAAGATCCGCCTGTCTCCGAGACGTCCCCTTCCTTGCCTTGCGCCAGGCTCAGCGTTAGTGGCTGATCGAGCGACAACGTGACGACGGGGCGACGGCGCTCGATGACCTGGACATTCAGCCAATCCAGCCGGAGCTTTCGCGCCGTCGGGTCGAACTCACCGGCTTGCTTCATCAGCAGGTCCAGCGACGGCGCGTCGGTTGTCGCGTCTGGCAGACGCAGCTGAATCTCCTGGCCACGGACGTCGACCTCCCATCTGGCACGGCCTTGGTCGACGGTAAAATCGGCCTGACCGTCGATCTGCGCCCGACCGATCCTCGTCTGGCTCCACAGGGCAAGCAGCGGATTGAGCGTTTCACCGGGCAACTTGGTGAGCTTCAAGGTGCCGTTGAGTGCGGTGATCCCCGTTGCATCGGGGAACCTCCATGTGCCCGTCGCATGCAGCGCGGCTATCTGCTTTCCCTTCAGCGTTGACGCTGGTCATCAAGGGATCTAGCTTGAGCATCTGCAGGCCAGTCAGCCGTGACTTCCAATCGGCGACGATGCCCAACGGCCCCATCAGACCGGTCCGTCCGCTCCCTTCCTCCCTCAGCATGACCTCGATGCCTTCGACCCGGCCGGCTACGTCCACGATCGTCCCTTGCTCGTACATCGACACATGGAGCGAGCCTCCAAGCCTGCCCGCCGCAACTCCTTGCGACGGGTCGCGGCCCAGTAATGCCAGCCAGGGGCGCAGCGTTTGGATATCCCACTGGGTCAGCCGGAGGGACCAAACAGCTGGCTCGGCACTGGCTCCCGACGACGGAGTACCTCCCTCAGTCCGATCCAGATGGAGCGAGATCGGACGGTCCAGCGCACCGGACAATAGAGTCTTGACTCTGTCGCTGATGGTGAGCGTGAACGTCTCGATGGCCACGTCTCTGGTGGCAGAATCGAACGATCCGACGTGCTGCAGCGAGACATCGACCGGTGGGCTCGCCTCCTGATCGCCCAGTCTGAGCCGGACGCCGGATCCCGTTACTTTGCCCCGAATGGATGTTTGAGCCCCTGCGACGTGCGCCTCTACTTTCGCGTCGAATCGTCCTGCGTGCACGCGCGCGGCCGAGGCTTCGCCCAACCAGAGATTCAGCGTGTCACCCGTGATACCCACCATCGTCAGCGATACGTCCGTCACAGCCGGGCGCTTCGCCCCCTCCATCAAAGCCGTCAGCTCGGCCGTTCCCGGCGACGGCGCTCCACCCCTGCCGATCGTCACGTTGGAGACGGCCCGCAGACTCTGTGCAGCCCGATCGTACCGGCCAGCCAGCGTTTGCTTGAAGTTGACGACCTCCGGATCGGATGGCTCGATCGAACCGCGGCCAGTCCGGACGAGGGCCCGGTTCGATCCGCTCCATTCAACAGGCGCCCCGCCTGGACCCATCTCCACTGAGAGGGTCAAGTCGATGCTGCCGGAAAGGTCTGGCGTCCCATCGCGCTCCAGCAGGAAGCCGGTCTGGAGCGTGATGTTCCCCGCCCGAGCGGGTCCGAGCTTATCCAGCACTGCAGCAACTTGCCCCGTGATTCGGCGATCACCTTGCTCCACTGCGACAGTCACGTCCTCGAATCGGGCCCGCTCGACTGCGACTGGTATTAGGCGGATCGGTCGTAGCCGGCCCCATGTCCTCCTCCCGAACCGGCTCCGTGGCCGGTCCTGGCCGGAGGACGATGCGCAGGTTCGCCCGCTTGAGCTCCAGATCGTCGATCCGTGGCACACCCTCCGTGATAAACGACCAGGGCACAGCACGGAGCGCCACCCGTTCCGCGTCGAATGAGACCCCCGACGTCGGATCTTCGTAGAGGAGCCCATCCACTTCGAGCGCCCCCAGCAGAGAGAGCAGCCCGTCCTGGGCTTCCAGCTTAGCTCCGGTCAGTTTCACCGCGAGGGGAACGATGAGGTGACGGAACCCGTGGCGCGTCTGCACGTAAAAGAGCAGGCTCGCGAGCAAGACGAGCACGACCAGGAAGAGGAGACCGAGCTTTCCCAGGAGAGACAGGCGGCCATGTTGACTTGCGGCGGTCATCGACGCAACATCAATAGTGCACTTATACGCAAGCTTACCAAGGTGGAGATTGAGTATTGGCCATTTGAAGGTATTTCAGGTCTCACGTGATTCCCATCCTTCTGTCTTCGGTAGCACCACGATCCCGACCCAGAAGTCCTCGATCGCTTTCACGACCGTCATGTACTGGTCCAGATCCACCGGCTTGATAATGTAGCAATTGGCGTTGAGGTTGTAGCTCTTCAACACGTCGCGTTCATCCTGAGAGGTCATCAGGATCACCACAGGGATGAGCTTTTAACTTATAATCGGCTTTGATCTCGGCCAGCACCTCACGACCATCATTGAAGACCGTTAGGTGATTGATCACCTTGGCCTCTTTCAAAGCTTCCCTGGTGGGGCGCACATAGCAACCCGAGAACAGAGAGATAGAGGAAGGGTGCTTCGGCGCTCCAATGCTATTTCCTATTCGCTCTTAGCTATTCACTGGTTTCTTCCCCAAATAGGTAGCGTGAAAGAAAAGGTGGCGCCCTTGCTGGGCTGAGATTCCACCCAGATTCGGTGATTCATGGCGCGCCTCCGAAGTGGACTGTCATGACGAATGATCAACTCGCAAGATCTTGATCCTGACACCGAGAGGTTTTCCCCGTGCCGCTTTCCGGTATGCCTTTGGCTTTCGATTGCGCAAATCGCGTGCCAACCACGATGCGGAGAGACATAACGTTAAGTATTCCAAAGGGTTCGTGCAACTGGAGTAGATAGGGAGGAGGAGAATGGATTGCTGTTTACATAACAGCTTGTCCTTGCTCTGTCGCTAAGGAGTTGTATTTCTTCAGGGTCGGGATTCTGACATTGTGTCTCTATTGGATAACTGTTCTCATGCCCGGAGAAGGAAGCTCTACAAAAGGAGGGCTGTACTGACAAGCGATCCAGTGGGCTTGATTTCTGGGAGCATTACAACAGGAATTGAGCCTGCTTTGAGTGCCTTCTTTGAGGATGAATAGAAAAATTTTGCACAGTTGCAAGGCAGAAGACTCAGTTGGTGATTTTGGTGGGCCGTGTAGGGGTCGAACCTAGGGCCCTCTGATGAAGAGTCCCGCCGAAGACCTATCTCAGAACACTCAGTAAGAACAATCATCAGGAAAAGGCGAGGATTCGAGGATTAGTGATGGCGCATCTCATCCTGTGCCAGGGTGTGTCACGGTGTATTGGCACCAGCATGGCATCAAATTATCCCTCACTTTTTGCCTGACTGAACTTGGGAAAGTAGTGGAACATGGAAGAAGGGTTCCGTTGACAAGGTGTCAGCACGGATCGAAACGAAAACGAAGCCAGACAGTGTCCTTAGAAGACACCGAATGGAAGCTGCAGTTGTGCACTGGACAGGCGATCTTTAAGGAGACGACGGCGAGTCGGCGTGCGCATGCGAGTTGTCCGCGAAGTCGGTAACCAGGTCGGTGATCTCAGTTTCGTGCGAAAAAGCCTCCGTCTTTGAAGGCTTGGATTCTCTCTATTTGGTAGCTGCTGAATCTGCTTCAACACTACTTTTTTGTGATTACGGCAAATGCCATGAGATATCATTTTTCGATCGTACAGTCCTACTTCACCTATGAGGGTCTGCCTGCCTTCTTGTTCACACCACGCACAAATTACTTTCATGGTGACTTCGTAGTCGAGCAAGGTTAATGCCGAATATCAGTCAAGTAAAAGCAGGCAAATGTGGGGTATAAAGGCTGACTGACACAGTGCCGTAAAGGATGTTGCATGAAAACAGATGCATCGAACAAATGAATTCGACGGATCGTACTGAATCATCAGGCGAAAGCGAACAGAAGGGGAATGCATACAGTGCATACAGAAAGAATTTAAATGAACGTCATAGTGTTTCTGGACTATAGGGATTAAGGATGCCGCATTGTACTAAGAACAAACTGAGATGCACGGTGCCTCCGCTGATAGCGTGTCAGTGCCGCTCTCCCAACTAGTGAGAAAGCAACATAGTTCTACATCTTGATCCTCCCCCGAAATAGTGGACACCTCGAAAAGGGTGGGGCATGCTCACCCAGGAGGTGGTCATCATGGGTCGACCCAGACGAGTGTTTACTCGGGAGTTCAAGCAAGAGGCCGTGAAATTGGGGACAGCCGGCGGGCATCCGACCGCCCAGGTTGCTCGGGATCTCGGGATCACGCCGAATCTGTTACGGCGCTGGAAGCAGGAAGTCGCCGGCGATTCGGTCGCCGCCTTCCCCGGCAAGGGACGGCGCAAGCCCCACGAAGAGGAGCTCGCCCGGCTCAAGCGGGATTTGGCCCGCGTGACGCAGGAGCGGGATTTTTTAAAAAGTGTGGCGGCGTACTTCGCCACGCCGTCGGCATGAGGTGCCAGGCCATTCGTGCGCATACCGGGCGCGTCCCGGTGCGGCTGATGTGTCGCATCCTGGCGGTGTCACCATCGGGCTACTATGCCTGGGTGGCTCGGCCCGAGAGCCACCGCGCGGCAGAGAATCGACGGCTGGTCGCCGAGATTCGGGTAATCCACGCGGCGTCACGGAGGACCTACGGCAGTCCCCGGATCCACGCAACCCTTCAAGCCCAGGGCAAGCGGATCGGTGAACACCGTGTTGCCCGGCTCATGCGTACGAGTGCGATCCGTGCAAAGACGACCCTGAAGTGGCGGGTGACCACGGATTCGGCGCATCAGCATCCGGTCGTGCCGAACATGCTCAACCGTCAGTTTGCTGTGGCTGCACCCAACCGAGTGTGGGCCGGCGACATCACGTACGTCTGGACAACCGAGGGCTGGCTCTATCTGGCGGTGGTACTGGATCTCTACTCACGCCGGGTCATTGCCTGGGGGATGGGGAGCCGCCTAACGCAGGAGTTGGCCACGGCGGCGCTCACCATGGCCATCGAACACCGACAACCGGCGCGCGGCGTGGTGCATCATACGGACCGCGGGTCCCAGTACGCCGCCACCCGGTACCGCGAATTGCTAGCCGATCACGGCCTGACGGCGAGCATGAGTCGGCGCGGAAATTGCTGGGACAATGCGGTCGTGGAAAGTTTCTTCCATACGCTGAAAACGGAACACGTGCATCATCAGTGCTATCGGACACGAGAAGAAGCCAGGCAGGACATTTTCGAATGGATCGAAGTATTCTATAACCGAGTCCGCCGGCATTCGACCCTCGGCTATCGCTCCCCCGCCGAGTTCGAAGCGAGGGCGACGGGCTCTTAACACGGTGTCTATGAAATCGAGGGAAGATCATCTGGTGCCAAGCTGGCGCCAATCTTTGGGTGCTCTCAGAGCAGGAGACTGTCTAAAGTCCGGTCCCACTGGCGAGGAAACTTGAAGCGAGGGGGACCCAGGGGCATGGGGGCTCTGCCGGTGCAGAGAGATGGTATCTGGTCCCCCGCAGGTCGCATGAAAACAAAAGGCCGATGAAAATTTTCATTCACCAAAAGGAGGTGACCTATGACTCCTGTGGTTCTGAAGGAGCATTCCTGTCCCTGGCTCGATCACGGCAAACGAGGACGGCGGTGCAGCACTCCACAAAGGGATCAGCACGAATCTTTCATCCGCCACCGATAGATGCGGCCATCGAGAAACACAGAAGAATCAACGACCCAAGTGCCACCTTGGGCTTCGTACGATTCCTCCCTCAGTCACTTTTCCCCTGCGAACATCGCCTGACGTGTTTTTGCATCTCCTCCTGGCGCGATGTCTTCTTTGTGCGAGGCCACCCACCAGAGATTCTTTCTTCACGTTCTGGTTGAGGCATCGACCAGGACCTTGAAACCGCCATAGACCATGCGCTTGACGTCGAAGGGCATGTCCTTCGGGTCGCACATTTCTGAGATGCGCGGATCCTTCATCACCTTGGCATTCACGCGATCGCGATGTGCCCGCGACTTAAACACGATATACGAGAACACCACCGTCTCACCGGGCTTGACCTTCATCTGACGCGGGAACGGAACCCCGAACTTCACGTTCTGGTCGTCGCCGGCGCATTCTTTGTAGTCGAGGGCTCCGTATTTCCGCCAGATTTTCCCCGCCTTCTGAGCCATGTGGCGGTAGGCCTGTAGGTTTTTCTTTGGCACCGGCAATACAAATCCATCAACGTAGTGCATAAGTCCCTCCTTTTGCGCCGGACCGCGAACCACACGAATCATTACGGCTCCTACTCTTTGGCGTTTCGGCGATCCCCGGCCGCGTGGGACGAACGAATTGACAGCGCGTGATGCTGATCATCCACTTTCGCCTCAATCCGTTCTCCTTGGCCAATGTTTCCGGCCATCTGGGTCATTTCGTCGATATGCAACCGCACTTCCTTACCGTCATACTGCTTGACGAAATAGTTTTCGTGTTCAATACGCAACACCTCGCCCCTGATTGTTTGAGCATCCTTCTGCTTTCCTTCTTCGCTCTTTACTAGATGAGCAGATCGCCCAGCCTTCCTTGAAACGGATTGGTCAGCCTTCATTTCGCCTGCAGCCGAAGCCACATAACCAATGCATAGCAGGAGCCCACAAGATATGGCAGCAACGATTGTAGGAACAGATACCATGGCAGCCTCCTCTGCTTGAAAATGTTCGATCACGGATTCTCGACTTTGAGAATCTTAAGCTGCACGATGAGTGGCTTCCCCGCGAGCGGATGGTTGTAATCCAACACCGCCGTCGTGTCTGATACTTCTGCCACAGTGGCGAAGTGGCCCAGATCATTCTGCACGACATCTCCTGCATTCACTCCAGCCGGCAAGAGAGTTTTGGGAACATTCATCTTTTTCCCATCATCATGAGGACCAAAGCCTTCCTCTGGTCTCAGTTCAACTTTCTTTTCCTCCCCGGGTGTCATTCCCACTACCTCTCGCTCCAACGCTGGGAAGATCTCGTGTCGACCCTGAATAAACTCGCTGATGTCGCCGTAGTCGATCCCGGTCGAGCCGGGAACGGTGGCCACATATTGGAGTGTGACTTTCGAGCCTTCCACGATCCGCGAACTCTCGGCCTCTTGAGACCGAGAAGCACTAGCTTGTAGAGCCCGGCTCCAACACCATATCCTCCAAGGAATGTCATGCAGGCGAGACTGACGAAGAGACTCGCTTTTGTAAGATCATGGCGTCTCATACATGCCTCCTTCTCGAATTTATAGAGATGAATTGATTGAATGTCACAGATCTACATTGTGCGTGTTCCATCCAAACTCACCCGCCACCTATTTCTCCCTTCGTTTCGATAACCAGAAATTCTCCCTTCATATTGGGATGGAGATCACACCGGAAAGGGTATTGGATGGTCTCTTGATACCCCGTCAATGGGTCTACATGTGAAGCCTGGGTGAAGTAGAGAGTGGCCGTCTTCCCCGCGGGCACGTGATAGGACCGAATGTCCTCCGACTTGACTTCAGTTATGTCACCTTCTGTCCGAATGACCAATTCCTTGAAACGCGGAGAACTAAACCCATGGGTTTCTGTATCTTGGTTTCGCAGCACGATCGCCGTTAGAGAATCTGGAAGGGAATGGCCTTTGACGTCATAGCCACGATTTTGCATGGTGATCTCAATTTTGACCGGCGTCTTTTCCGGACTCCGGCTCTCTGCACGCAGGGTTGCCCTCGTATCCTCTAGCAGTTTGTCTACTTCAGGAGAGCGATCTTTGGACGCTCCTGGTGAGAGAGACGGTTGATCATGCGTCGTATCAAGAATGAATTCTTGCTTCGCCTCGTTTGGCCCTTGTTTCATATGCGCCCAAGGGACCACTTCGAGCCGTTCGGGGTCATCCAACAGCACGACCGCATATTCGATCTGTCCTGTGTGCGAATCCGTCAATACGCTTGCGACCGATCCGATAACTTGCCCCTCCGCATTCATGACGGGACTCTGGAGAAGTGAATCGTCATTCACACTCTTCAATTCACCCAGCGGGACTGGAAGCACAGCATATTCTTTTGGAGGATACCCGTGCGGGCCGGTCATATCGACCTGCCCGGGTTTTTCCTGCTGTCCAGGGATGGCCAGTACTCCGGTTGCGGCGCTTTCCCCGAGCGAACGCGCGATGTGAGGCTCCTCACGCGTAAGCATGAATTTGAGCGTCGTCACACGCCCCATATCGTCCACCTCTGCCTTAATCCGATCGCCAGGTTTAAACGAGCAGGCGCCGATTCTAAAGCCGGATCCTACGGCCGTTTGATCCTGCTTTTGTCCCTGGTCTTTCTGCCGGTCGCTGGCCTCAGGGGCCTGCTGTTCTCCTGGCTGTCGCTCTGTTGCGACACTTGGGAGGTTGTACCTGGTATCGCGATCGGGGCCGCGCTACAGTCCAGATTGGCATCTTTATTTACCAGGAGTCGCGCCTCGTTTCCGGTTTCATCATCTTTGATGAAGTAATACTCGCCTTCCATCTTGCGGATTTCTCCGGAAACCACTGATCTGGCCCCTCCAATGGTTACCTGTGCGTTGTGATCGGCCGATTGATCCTTGGCCGGATTCCTTCTCATCTTCGTGCGTTCTTGATCTGATCCGGAGTCCATCTTGCTGGTAGCCTGCTCCGTGAATGGATCCGGGTCAGGCTGGGACTCCAATCCATAGATGCGGCCGGAATCATGCCGAGGCTAAGGACGACTGCTGCAGTAAGAAGAGGTGTGTGTGTCATGATGAGTCTCCTTTTCAGTCGCCTCTGATATAACGACCGCTCCCCGTTCCCTCTCTTGTTAAACGTTGAGTTTCACTCACTCTTATTGAGCAAAAGGGATACCCATCTGCCCCAAATTTCTCATGAGGCCTGTCTTTTCAAACAGATATGAACCATACATATTAACGGAGTGGTTGCTTCGCCAAGGCACAGCTTGTCCCGGGATTCAATAGAACGAGGCCAAGCTCCTGTTTTTATGAAATCTTTCAACAACGACAAGTTGTCTGCCTCTGGACAGTCTGACCAGTACCATCCCTTCTCGCCGAACTGTCGAGTGAGATTCGTACCAGTTGGGTAGAATCACCTCTCCAATGGAGCGGTGATCTGATTGTGCGGCGTTGCTATAGTTCGGCCATCGGGTCGAGGGTAGACGTGATTCCTGCGATTACTTAAGATGGGCGAGATTAGCGATACGTCATCCAGTGGGGAGATGAGGTTTGGGACAGGGCCGAGGGAAGGCGGCGTTAATGTTCCAATTCGTATCGCACAGCGTCCAGCAACCGTTTCATGCTAAAGGGCTTCTGGAAAGTCTGCCGTGCCCCGAGGAGTTTCGCGGCATCCAAGACATTCTTTTCCCCTCCTGCGCCTGAAATCGCGATCACTTTGGTATGGAGGAATTCACGCGTCAGTTCCAGGAGCATGTCTAGCCCATTCAGCTCGGGCATGACAATGTCAGTGATGACCAAATCTGTCGGCCTCTGGCGGTATAGCTCAAGCCCGATGCGGCCGTTGGGAGCCTCCGTGACCTCATATCCTGCCGCTTCAAGAGTGGTGCGAAGAAGTGCACGGATGGGCTCTTCGTCATCGATGATCAGAATGGTCGCCATCGTCAGAGATGCTCCTGTGAGTCCGTGCCGGGACGGAATTCCTTCGTGTGGGTATAGGGGCTCCCCATCCCATCACCCCCTCGTCGTGCGGCGCCCCGTGTGACGGGTTCGGCCCGACGGTACACGCGCGCGTTCTCATTTCCCGCTTCCTCGGACGGCCGCACGAGCACGGTCGCTTCGTGCAAGCGGTGGTTGGCCTCTATCACGGGATCCGCCGCATGCCCGCAGTTCATGCAACGCCAGCCTTTCATCCACATGAAGCCTAGGGCCCCCTCAAAGTCAAAAAATTGGTCTTCCACCATCAAGCCCTGGCAGCGTGTGCATTCCATGATGTCGCCTCCTGGCAATCCAGCCTGCGAACGTGCGCGCTATGAGAATAGCGGCACGGTGCGTGGGGTGAAAGACCCGAAGGAAGTACTTCGGAGGGAGGGGATACCCGTGGGGCCATACTACAATGGCCGCGATCTCCCGCATATTGGTGATCGCCAGTTCTTGGCGGGTCCTTTTTTGACAGGCGAAATCGTTGTGATACCTTTGACCCAGCGAGAAACACCGCGATCGTGGCGATTCACGGATAACCGTTCCATTTAAGGAGTTGGAATGATGCATATGACGACGTGTGTTCGGGGATTCGTGTGGGCGGTCTGTCTGATGGGACTAGTGAGTGTGACCCATGTTGGGGTCTCAGGAGCGGCAGAACCACGAGCCGGTGCTTGGTCGGGTGGCGCTGCCATTGGGTTCTTAGCCAACACGCCGGACGGGACGGCGTTCGCCACCAATTTTCACGCCGACTATTTCCTGAATCACCAGATTTCGGTGGGTCCTCTCGCGCAATTGGCTGTGACCGGAGATTTATTTCAGTTCGGCTTGTCGGGACAGGGGAAGTATTGGCTCGACCTACCCGGACTTGATAAGCGATTGAAGCTGAACCTGCAAGGGGGGCTCGGCTTTCTGCATGCCGACCTCTACACGTCCGATACCTCTTTTCTGATCCCGATCGGCGTAGGCCTGGACTTTGCCCTGAACCAGCAGGTGAGTCTCACCTCCACCTTCTTGCTCAACTTCACGGATGTCGACACGGGACGAGGGACGGACACCAACGTGATGCCTGGGCTGACGTTCGGCATTCGCTTTTAGGGGGGGAGGGGTGATGAAATCCTGGCATCGGGCCGGCGACCGTATGGCCGCTTCTCGCTCGCACCTCTAAACTACTGCCTCTCGATCCGCAGCTGTCACCGTCGTACACTCCCGACTTAGTAGTTCTTCTTGTTCCGCACGCCGTTGCCTTACGGCGTCAAGGCAAAATCCTGTGTTGCATTCCCCAGAGAAATATCCTTGCCGAACGACTGGGTGACGTACCCAGTCGCGGAGGCTTGGACCGTATAGTGCCCCGCAACGGCTGCAGGTTGCTGGGTAAACAGGATCGGCAAGGGTGTGGCGTACGGACCGCGCGATGGCGCGGCAATGGGAAGCGTCAGATTGTACGCAAAGTCGCCGGGTGGATCCCCGTCAACAACAGTCGCAGGCTGCGATTTCACGGTTACGGTTGGACCGCCGTTCAAGGCTTGCTTCGCTGCGACAACGACGGTTTCATCATCGGTGGCCGGGTTGTTCAACGTCACTGTGCCGCCGATGTCATGGGTCGTGGAGCCACTCAACGTGATTGGCGCGCCACTGGTGCTGACTGTAGTGATGCTGGTGCTGCTCGCGACCGGTACTGCGGCAATGACTGCTGTGGCACGGCCGTCTGCGGTGATCACGACGTCGTAGCACATAGTAGGACAGTTTGTGGGATCAAGATGAGCGAGGAAGAATTCGCCGGTCATCGTGTTCGGCACCGTCGCACGAACGATGTCACCATCTATCTGAGCTGATACCACAACATGGCTGTTAAGCAAAGCTGTGTCGACAAATCCTTCGATACCATTCAGCACAAAGGGAATGACCTTGATCACGGGCTTGAGCTTGTACGTACCATTGCCGGTCTGCACGATGGATTTGCAGGCATCAAAGTCCAGCAACAGATCGACGCGTTGCCCGGAACCCACGGTGAACTGGTGGATTAATTTAATTCCGGATTGTATTCCGCTGGGCGTCTTGAGCGCGATCTCGTTATTGGGTTGGGCGGACAGTACAACCGAATTGGCGAGGGGTGAACTGCCCCTGTTCGGAACCAACACCAGGCGCAGTTGGGTGTAATGGCCTGCTTCCAGCGGTGTCTCGCCAAGGCTTTCGAGCGCGAGATTGGGTTGTGTTGGGTCGTTGAGGTTGAGCAGGTTGATTTTCCGCGCAGGGTTGAGGGTAATATCGGTCCAGCCGGCTGCGTTTTCAGAAGCAGAGCTGCTTTGATGCACCCGCACTTTGCTGACGGTGACATTCACCTCGTCGAAGCCGCAGGCCGGTGCATCGGTCATCGACACGCCCAGGGTACCGGGTTGCGTACTACCGCCACCATCACTACCGCATCCGGCCATAAAAACAGTCACCAGTAATCCCATCAACCATGTGAACAGTTGGCAATGGTTCTTAAGTTTGTTCATCGTTCACCACCCTTTGATTCGAATATGTCGGACCACATCAGCAATCGGACCTTCAGTCAGCGATACAAATTAGCCGAGCAAGCGGTCTCTCAATCGTTGGAACAGGTTCAACCTTGACACACCAAGCAACTTCCATGCTCTTGCGAGCCTCTATAACAAAGCCACCTGTGCCCCTGTCATGCAGAGGACTGAGTGCAATCAATGTCATCTACAAAGGCTTTAGAAAACAACTTCCTATGGCTAGGAACCATGTCGTCAATTCATATCCCATTAAACCTCTCATTCCACGTTGCTTTCTTACTAGCCCTCTTTAGTAGGTGAAGGCTGTGTGGGGATCTTGATACAGGTCCTACCCTATTGATCACCCAAAGCCAGGAAAGTAGGCTAGCGCAGCTTGAGGAACGGACCCGCGTGGTACGTGACAGCGCAGTGCGCGGGGAAGCGACGGAAGGGGCGAATCGAGAAAGGCATGAGAGCCTCGCAGGCGCAGCATTCAGAGGGGGGAACAGTCCCAAGGGCTACTATGCCGATCCCACCAGTTCAATGGGCATACGACTCCTAGTGGGCACTATCATCTGTGGTGAGGGAGTCGCGAGTGCATGGCGTATTCCTGCGTGGATAATCGTCATGACGATTCCGGTGCGCCTGGTGGTGCTCGTTTTCTCAAAAATGTGTCTGAAATACTCCTTGATCGTCTGTTCTGACAGTCTCATTTCGTTGGCGATTTCCTTATTGGTCCAGCCTTTCAAGAGATGTTGCACGACCGTTGTTTCGCGTGCGGTCAGGTGAAACTTCTCCTTCGCCTGGACGATGACCTTGTCCTGCCACGCGTCGATCCCGACTTCACTTATCACGATGAGGATTCGTTTTTGCGCATTGGTCTGATCAATAAAGGCCGTGCCGCAAAGGAGTACGGAGCTGTGGAAAGTGTTCACGACTTGTGTGAGTTGAATCTGCTCGCAGTCCTTCGGATCGGTTCGGACTTTGAGGGTCTTTTGGATTTGATCGACGAGACTCGCGACGGCTGGCGGGAGCACCCCGTTTGCCGTTTTCCCGTCCTGGGATCGAATGATTTGCTGGCACAGTTCCCACGCCCGCCGATCCTTATAGAGTAATTGCATGGAAGCCGTGAGCAGCATGATGCCGGGCCCAGCGTGCGGGGCCGCCATGCTTTCCTTCTGGTCGCCCGAGACATCATCTATATTCTCTTCCACGAGATCCTCCTTTCTCTTTCTTAGGCCGCAGCATCGAGTGAATACAATGACGCTGAGCCCACCTCTCCACTAAGCAGGATAGTGTAAGCAAGATAGTGGCCTCAGGATAAAACGTGGGATGGAAAGGCAGGTTACGAAAGCGATTTCAACTGGTTAACGGCACAATTGCGATTTTGGATAAACAGCGCGCAGCGGGCACCGACAAGACAGTTTGTCTTGTGCAAGCAACTGAACATTATCCGGAATGCATTGATAAATAAGACGTTGGGTAAAGATGGACAGGTTGTCCTCGGCAGACAGTGTGCTCTCGATTTCGCAGTGTTGTGGCCCACTTAAAATATTGGACAGCAACTGTCTCCACTGTCAAGGACGCACAATCTCATTCATACTCCAGCGCGGCCGCCCCACACGATACCTTGGCCTTGGAACAGGTCATCGTGGTACGTGACGGAGCAATGCACGGGGAAGCGTTGGTGGAGACGAAGCGTGAAGCGCATGGGAGCCTCGCAGGGAGGCGTATTGTAGGAGGGTGCTAGCAAACCACAAGGTGGGGCGTGATGGCCTCGTGGAGGTGCGCTGGTGAGGGGCCATTCTTCAGGGCAGTTTCTTCGTGGCGCGGTCGAGTGCGCTCTGGACTCTTTTCTCGGCTACTTCGAGATAGACTAAATGATCGATTAATTGTAGGTATCCTGAAGTGAAGGGAGGCCTTGCGATGGGGGCTGCAAGAGCTGCCCTTGCCGATGTTTTAACATGAAGGGATAGCGGTTGATTGATGGGTGTGCGCAGGACCACGCCGTGGCGGTACTGCACAGGCTCTCCGACCTGGCGAAATTCAAGCAAGCAATTGATGAAGGGGTCGTGGACAAATACTTTATCAAGAGCCTCCCGTTCAGATGGTTCGAGGTTGGGCGTCTCCTTGCGGGTCCGATCCCTGAGACGGCTCAGCCCGTTATAGGCGTCTTCCGAGTCTGCGACATCGAAGGGGGAAATGCGGCAGCGTGCAACCCCAACTGAAAATGCGCACTTGTCATCGAGAATTTTGTCAAGAGCTACAGACATTGGCTGTACGGCGGCCTCCTATGTCACTGCACCATGCGCGCCTTGGCTTGGAAGTTCAAGCCCCCTCCCGCCCCCTACACTGCCCCTACTTTTAATGGACGCGCTGATGGTGCAAATGGGTGTCGTGATGGCCGGCGCGGGCGGAGCCGGGGCGGCTGGTGTGGCCTGTGGGGCTTGTGGTGGTGTGGCTTCGTTCATGGGGGCATTCCTTTCTGTGTTGGTGATAGGTGGGGACCTTTCGAACCATACCTCTCCTCCTGGCGTGCGCTGCGAGCGGCGCGGCTCTTCTGGAGGAAACCAGTAGTCCAGCGGCGTGATCTCCAATCCTGTCGAGCAGGACAGTGTGTCTTGGGCTGGATACTTCGTCCTGCAGATTCCCCCATCCTGCCATACTCAAGGATCCAATCATCGTCTCGGGGATGAGGATCGAACCACTACAACTGATTGAAACATATAGGCTCCCTGGCACTGGACACGAGGTGTTGATCCCCTGGCATCCTCTTTGCGCATTCACGAGAGTGTTCCTGAAGCGTGACAGGTACGGCCCCGGTGACAGCCACATGATCGGGCGACGAGGCAGACGGGCCGCACAGTCAGCACTGGTACGACCCAGCAAAGGAGGAGAGCCATGGAATATAAGACCAACTCCCTCGCATCGCGCATTGAATGGTGCCAACGGCAGAAAACGCAGGCGCGTACGCAGCTTGAGCGTGAAGGATGGCAAGCCGAAGTGGAGGGGCTCCGCGACGCGCTCCTCAATAGAGTTCATACGAACCAGTATCAGCATTGTCCGCCCGGTGTGTTCAAGAGGTATGTGATTGGTTTCCAGGACGGGCACGCGTTGATGCGCACTGCTGCGGTAGGCCAACAACCACCACGCCCATAGGACACATGTTTGATCCTAGTTCCGTATTGGAGAGCCATGGGGACCGAGCGGCGTGCTTGACGCGCATGCCGTAGGCTTGGCCTTTCTCAGGGCAGTCGATGCCGTTGAGCCAGATACGTTCGGGGCGTTGGTCGTGCAGGACTTCGTGGGTATCGTCGTGGGGGGATGCTGACAACAGATGTGGTTTCGACACCTGAAAGTTCAAAAACACAGCACGCGCCATAATGTGCCAGTATTATGGAACCCTCAGTCTGCATCATATTGCTTGACTCACATAGATATTGCGTTCAGAGTGATGCTGCGAGGTATGAAGCTCGCTGACTGTCCTTTCTCTTGCGCTTCCTGACCCTTCCCCGCGTAACTGATTACTCAGTCTTTACCGCCAGAGTTTCTCTGAACGGCTGCATGCCGTGTGTCATGGCCTGCTGATGGAGGCGGCCAGAATGCTGATCCTTGTCACCATCATGTTCTTGCTGACGCTGGTGCTCTTTGCCCTCTACCTCTATGTGTCCGGCGTGTTCACCAATCGGAGAGCGTTCCAGTTCGGCTTTTCTATCCTGTTGGTCTTCTTTGCGCTGACCATCGGGATTGGCATTCATTCCTACCAAGGCTACGACCTCCCGGCCACAACCCCGGTGTCGCTGAGTGAGGTTCTGCCAGAACCTTAGGCAGGTCTGCAAAGAAGGTAGCTCGACGCTGGTCACTCGGCACCGATCAGGATGAGTGAACCGGAACTCGTCGATACTTCACCGCAACTTACCCGATGCTCAAATACCTCCCCTACTGTCTCGAGGAACCTGCGGCAGGAATTGCATATTCGTAGACGCACTATCAAAGGAAACACAATATGACCCTCGCTCTTACTCAGGCCCTCAGTCAGGCCAAGCGCTCTGAAGCTCACCTCATGGCTCAGTATGCCGTGACACTGGTGTTGGCAGAGTCTGCCTCCCTGAAGGAGGCCACTCTGGCCATTCTGCGAGGCATCGGCGAAAGTCTGGGCTTGCAATTGAGCATGTTCTGGCGAGTGGATGAGCAAGCAGGGGTGCTGCACTTTGTTGACCTGTGGCATAGCCCGAAGATCGACGCATCCGAGTTCATCGAAGGCAGCCGGGACCGAAACATTCACCAAGGTACGGAGCTCATTGAGCGTGTCTGGAAGACGGGCAAGCCCTTATGGGCTTGGGATATTGGCGCGACCACCGGGTTCCGCCGAGCTCCGATGGCGACGAGAGTCGGTCTCCATGGATGGTTTGCCTTTCCCGTCCGCAAGGGCGAACGCATTTATGGAGTCATTGAGTGTTATGGCCCTGAGATCTGTGAGCCGGATCACGAGGTGTTGCATATGGTGGCAGACATCGGTATCAAAGTGGGGCAGTTCGTCGACCGCAAGGAGACCGAGGCAGAGCTCCGCCAAGTCGAGGTCAAGGTCCAGGAAGAGGCACGGCTGGCCGAGGTCGCGCGAGTGGTGGGAGACATCGCACATGATATCAAGAACATGCTGATGCCCATCGTCTCGGGAGCGTCCCTCCTTGAAGATGAACTCAACGAGTCCTTCGACCGATTGACGCAGCCAGTGCCCGGCGCCGTGACACGCAGCCGAGAACTGACAAAAGAACTCATCGACATGATTCAGAATGGATCCCGGCGCATTCAGGAGCGGGTCGGCGAGTTCGCAGATTCCATCAAGGGGCACGCGCGGTCCCCACAGTTTGCCCCCTGTCACATTGCCGAGGTGGTGGCGAGCGTGTATGCGATCCTGCGTATCCCCGCCGGGGAATGTGGCATCGCCCTGTGCGTCGACGGGCTCGACACCCTCCCCGCGATCCAAGCGGATGAAAGCCAACTGTTCAACGCCTTCTATAACCTGGTGAACAACGCCATACCGGAAGTGCCGCCGGGTGGCTCGGTCACAGTCAAGGGCCGCACGGAGCGCGAGGGACAGAGCATCGTGGTGTCTGTCATTGACACAGGGAAGGGCATGCCCCCCGAAGTCCGGGAGAGCCTGTTCACCTACCATGCGATCAGCCGGAAAGTCGGCGGGACCGGACTCGGAACGAAGATTGTGAAAGACATCGTCGACGTACATCGAGGCGGGATTACGGTGGAAAGTAAACCAGGCGTCGGGACCTCGTTCCATCTCACGTTACCTGTGGAAGCTGTGAGTCCGTGTGATTAAACTCCATGAGCCTTCACAAAAGCAGGCTAATTATTGAGCCCGACCGTGGATGTGCGGCTCCATCGCCATATGCTCCACCACAAACTCCTGCCCTCTCGACCACCGCACGACCGCTTCAGGCACTTCGATGCACTGTTCATTCGGAAGCATGACGGTTAGCGCGAGCGTTTCCCCTGGTCGCATCGGCAATTCCGCGATCTCGTCGAAGCGCGGCAGGCCATTGTCGAGTGCATCGAGCAATTCTATAACCGGCAGCGCTTACATCAAGTGATTCCAGGGTCACCTCAACCCGACCCCAAATCCATGACCGCGGTTGATCGGCTTACTTCTCAGGGCTTGGCAGTTCCGGAACGGTCGTATCCATGACTCTGATAACATGTCCCTGATCATCCAGGCGGACGGCGATGCGTTGTCCTACCGACAGTCCCTTAAACAAGTCGGGCCTCGTCATCGTGAACACGACCGTCTGTCCTAGATCTGTTTTAATCTTTCCACTCATCTTGGACGTATCAAGTTCCTCGAGCGTGCCGATGACGACATGCGTACCCTGGCCCGTATGCTCAGGCGACGCTGCCATTGTCGTCGCCACAGAAGGAGCACTGAGTAGCAGGGCGAGCAGGACGATAATCTTCAGGGTCATATGTCTCCTCAGGTACGCGGCAGAATCTGGTTCGGCGGCTTCGGCTCAGGGGGCCCCGGTGACGGTGGAGGGGGGAAAGGTTTGGGCGGCAGAGGATCTGTCGGGCCTGATACAGGCTGGGGGAACTGGTTCGTCTTCATAGTGTTGGTGATAGGGCCCTGGAGAAAAAGTGCCGACAATACCATCAACTCGATCATTCCGCGTTTCATGATTGCTCCTTACCCCGACGGCTAGGCCGCCGCAAGTATCATTTTTCGGCATTGTTCTGCACAACGACGACATTCTTTGGCGCAAGGTCCGCACAAAGCATGATGTGGGGCGTGCTGTTCACAGACCTCGGCACATTTGTCGCAGATGTCGGCGCAGAGGCCGCACAGTCGATCGGTCATCGCGGAACCTCGACTCATCCATTGGCCGGCCAGCACACAGATATCCGCACACTCGCGGCACAACCGAATACATTGTGCCATGAGTTTCTGATCACCATGATGATCCATGCCGATCATGTCGTCGCTGCAGGTCTCGCAAGTCTGGGCACAGGCGAAACAGGCGGCAATACATTCCCGATAATGCTTTATCTGGGTCAGGCGATCTTGAGACATACGTACCTCCATTTCTGGTGTTGAACTCCGATGTGTGCTACCCATTGTCTTGGCGAACTCGATCCCACGTGAAGTGCACGGTACCCTTGTAATGCTTCCACAAACCCGTCTTGGCCGGGTCCCAATTGCGGCGAGCCTCTTCTTCTACCTCATCCCATTCCATTCTCTTCCCTGTAAGAAAAAATGGTCGGCAGTTCCTGTCGCGGCTTGCATTGTGACATCATCATAAGTGTGTACGTCCCTCCTGCCTGTTCAATATTGCTCACTATGGGAATTGATGATGTGGTTATCCTCATGACGCGCACCCCAGCCGAATGTCGCGAAATGGTTACAGACTGCACCTTTTCATATTGCGGGAGACAGACTCAAACAGTCCGTGACAAGATGACAGACTCAGGAAACAATTCCAGAGGATGGTTGTGCTCGCACGGATTGCACGAGTACACCAATACTGCCCAGCTCCAGGTAGAACGTGGTAAGCTGCGATGCCTGTCTGGATGAGAGGGGATCCGCGTGGAACAGCGAAAGTATACGAGATTTCCCATCAGCTGTACGGTCACTTTCACAAGCGATGCGGCGAAGGGGGAAGGACGTGTCCTGAATCTCTCCCTGGGCGGCGGCGCCATCGAGAGTGAGGTGGCAGTCTCTCGCGGCGAGTACCTGAAGCTCCAGATCAAACTGCCTGATCAAGCGACGCTACTTGAGATCGACCTGGCACCAGTCCGGTGGGTAGATGGGAAGGCCTTCGGAGTCGAGTTTATCACCATGCAGCCTTCAGCAAAAGACACGTTGAATCGATGTGTCGCCGAGCTAGACGAACGGCTCCAAAAGCACGCCTCTCAGAACCAATAATCCATACGCTCTTACTCAAACCTCCCCAACCTCGATTCCCCAAAGTAGATTGAAACGCCACGCCTCAGCACTCAGGCGCTCAACATAGAGGAATTCGTTCTCTTGAATCGACTGGAATTCTTCAAAACCGATCAATAATTGACCAGGCTGCGTTCGGTCTTAGCAGGCATAATGTGACTCTCAGCTGATGATGTTGAACAGAATCACCTGAGATCACAATTATTCATACTCTTAACAGGGAGGTTCACATGCGGACATTCACGATTCTCGCAATGGCATTTCTGTTTGTGTTCGTTGGAGTACAGCGATTCGCTCAAGCCGATGAGGTGAAAGCCAAGGTTGAGGACACGAAGGGAAAAGCGAACGCGAATGCTGAGAAGGCCAAGGGTGAAGCCAAGGCCCTAGCGGAAGAGGCGAAAGGAAATGACGTGAGCGCCACGGTGGAGCGGGCGAAGGGGCAAACAAAAGCAGCCGGAGCGCGAATCGAGGGCGAGGCGAAAGAACTCAAAGCCAAGACAGAGTAAATCAGCCGAGGGTCTATCTGCGAATACCCTGTGGAGATGCGCCTCTCCACAGGGTGTTTCTTTGTGGGCAACAGGAGTCGGCGGTCATTGCCCACTGACACATGACGACCCGCAGAAATGATAACCGCGCCGACAAGCTACCCGTGCGCGGACGAGGGTCTTCAATGGAACACTTCTGTAAACAGCTCCAGCATCGCCGCCCAAGACTTTTTATCGGCCTCCGCATTGTACTCGAGGGCATCCATCCCCGCCTTGCCGGCATCCGGATTGGTGAATCCGTGCTTGACTCCCGGATAGGTGATCACCTGGAACTTTGCCCCCGCCGCCTTCATCTCCTGAGTAAAGGCCTCCATTTGCTCTTTCGGAACAAACGGATCGGCTCCGCCTGTAAGCACGAGAATACGAGCCCGAACCCTGCCCGGTTCCGCAGGACTCTTCGTCGCGAGCACACCGTGGAAGCTGACCACCGCATCCAAGTCGGCCCCGGAACGCGCCTCGCCAAGGACCACAGACCCGCCGAAGCAGTACCCGATGGCGGCGATGTGGTCCGCCGAGACGTGAGGATCCTGCTTGAGCAGCTCTAGTGCCGCGTGAAATCTCGCCGGGATCACAGCCGGATCCTTCTTGACCTCGGCCATGAAACCCTGGGCATCCTTCGGATGCGTAGTCACCTTGCCCTTACCATACATATCCAGCGCGAAGCCGACGTAGCCTGCCTCCGCGAGTCGCTTGGCCTGATACCGCACGTGCTCGTTGTGGCCCCACCACTCGTGGACGACAAGCACGCCAGGACGTCGACCCTTCGACGCGTCATTCCAGGCAATGAGTCCCTGTAGAACAGTATCACCCTCTTTGTATTCGATTTCTCTCGTTTGAACTTCAGCCGTAGCCGTCGAAGCAACCAAGAGCACCGCTGCCATCACCGCCACGATGTATGTCCTATTCATAGATCCCTCTCACAGGTTAAAGCGAGCACAAGGATCATCAAGATATTCGACGATCGCAACGTGCGCGCAGATGAGGCGATAACGGGTCCTGACACTTTTTTTAGCCTTCGGCCTCTACTTTCCGCCTTGGACGGAAAGTTCCCAGCGGTAGCCATCAGGATCGTGGAACCATAAGCCCATGTGAGGTGAGCCGGCTGACTCTGGGCCGATTTCGTTGCCAGGATCTTCCACCTCGACCTTGTGCCTCTTCAAGTGCTCGAGAGCCTTTCGTAACGCGGTCATGGTCGGCAGATGAAACGACATGTGACCAATCGTTTTCGGTGACGGTTTACCTTTCGACAAGACGATTGTCACGTTGTCATTGCCAACTGCGACGCCCTCCTCGAACTCGAACTCCTTGCGCAATCCCAGCACGCGCACGAACCATTTTGCGCTGCGCCGCGGATCACGGACTGCTAGTCCGAAGTGACCGACAGTGCCAATTGTGAACGGTACCTTCATGGCTGCTACCTTAGCGGAACACATGAACGCTTGCCAAGTGCGGGCCGGCGAAGGGTCGCATCCAGGCCTGAAGGGAACCCGTTAGGATCAGTGCGGGAGTATGACGAAAGGCTCGGCCGGTAACGGAAAAGTGTCAAGCAGACAGAGGTGCAACAGAAAATAGCTACCGCGTCGAAGACTACAAAGGCCCGCCGCGCGCGGGCGAGGCAATGTTGAATTGCAAGACCCGACCCCATATCCACTTGAAAATCCCTCATCCTCTCTTTGGTGAGCAGTTGTTGCTGAGAGACCATCTAATTAAGTACCCTGCCCATTTTTCCCATCCGGTAATGCAGTTTTTGATTCTTCTGCGGCTTTTTCAATCCCCTTCCTAAACTCAACCTCAAGGCCTTTGAATTTCAGTCTAGCGACAAATGGAGAGAGAGCACCTACGTTATTTTTGAACACATAGAAGGCAACGATGGCCGTTACTGGCCAAGCGAGCGACGACACCAGACTTGAGAAAAATGTTAACCAATCCATGCGCATTTACTAGGATCAAGCGTGAGGGTCATGCTCACCCCCATGGTCCGGCAATTTCCCTCGCAACGACCAACGGTTACAAAACGGGTTTCGATTGTACTTGTGGGAGTCAAGTGTGAAACGGTTGCTATTCATTACGGAGTTGCGTATATTATATATATTGCGCTAATATGTATAAAGCGCAACCTTGTCTGTTGCGAAGATTTTTTCTGGAGGATGTATGACGCAACGCTTACGCAGAAAGGCAGCTTTAGAGGCAGCCTTAGAGAAACAAGGGTGTTCTCACTTTGTAGCGGAAAAAATGACGAAGATTTTTCTTGAGGCGGAAAAGCCTAAGGTAATCGATAGAGGGGCAAGCTGGGATCTCATGAAATTTTTTATTCGTCTAGCGAATACCGATGTCCGACAATTGAGAGCGGGAGACTTCCTAAACCTTCAGGAAGATTATTTGGAGTTTTTTTCGCTTGGCTACATTAAGATTGAGCCTCTCAATGTGGACCAATTTGCGAGCTTGCAAAAGACCCTGTCAAAGCATCTGTACGAGCTTATGGACCAAGGCAAAACTGTTTTAGGTCCCTTTGGGTCAAGGATTATTGCCACGCGACTACCCGCCAAAATCTCGAACTCAGAGGAAAGAGTGATCTTTTGCTGCATGAATGTTCCCACGGATCTGACGGATCTGGATAAATTTTTCATTCATGAGTTTGCAAAGCTATTGGAAAAATATGGATCGTTGCTTAGAAAGTGCCCCCATTGCGATCGAATTTTCATTCAACTAAGAAAGAACGCTATTTATTGCGACAGGAAATGCCAAAGAGTTGCGGTAATGCGTAAGATCCGCGCAAGGCAAATTAAAACGGTAGAGGATGACAGTAAAAAATGTAAGAAAACAGTCGGGGTAAAAAGGGCAAGACCCGGCGATAAAGTTCGAGGGATAGTTTTCAAAGATGGTCGATGAACAAGAAATGGGGACAAGCTACGACTCGCTGCCGGTAGGTGTCAATTCGGCGAAATGGCGAAATGCACGTGCTTGAGGGTCTCCGCGATCAAATACCCCTATGCGGGACGGATCTTCCCTAGTACTTCGAGCTATTGTTCCGGCAGGCTTCGGCGTGGGCTTCGAATCCGGAGTTCCTGAAGCTTTCGTAGACGCTCTGCTGGTATTAGCGTTCCCGATCCAGGGGTGCCTTCACCCGCGCGTCTGAGGATCGGGAGCTTTCTGATAGCAGCTGTTCAGAAAACACCGCGAAAAAGTCATTTTCCAATTCAGACCGCGGTGATGTAGTTGTTGAGCAGCCTACAACCAGCGAAAAGTGTTGCCTCTTCATTCCGAATCCAGCGACTGATAACACCCAGGTAAACGAGTCGGTCCGCGACCTCCTTGATGTCTCGGATTCCGGTGTCGGACCAGGCCTTGGTGGGGTTCACCGGTTGCCCGCGCTCGATAAGGTAACGCATCAGCCGCCGCTCGGGGCCCTCGCCGATTTCGGCCACCAGACGCTGCACGAATGGCTCCCACTGGCACCGGCCAGCCGCGACGGCATCGTCCCCCCTATGGTCCTTATAATGGAGTAGCAGCTTTGTCAGGTAGGGGTGGTTTCCCGTCCAGGCGGCCAGAGAAGGACTCCTGTCTCTGCCGATCAACCGTCGCATCTCCCCATCGAGCAGGACTGACAGCGGATACAGCCGAAATTTCACCGCGGCCAATGTCCCGGAGTGGCCCAGCAGCGTCCGCAGTCGGCGGCCACCGGTCACGACGACGCCGGCGGCTCCCGCCGCCGACAGGCGCGCGAGCAGTGGTTCGATTGCCGGGCCGGCAACATCGTCCAGATTGTCCAGGACCACGATCGATCCGGGCAGCACATCGAGCCGGGGTGACGGATCTGTGCCACAATCCACCTCGACCACTGTGCGGTCCGACAGTCCGTCCAGGGCGGTGCGAACCAGCGAGGTCTTCCCCAGCTTCGGCCCGCCGATCACCGCCAGCGATTCGCCCTTCGCGATGCGGCCACGCAGGTTCCTGACAAGCCCTTGCCGACCGATGAATGTGTCTCCAGTGGCGGGACAAGGGGTGAACGGCGGGATGGACATGGCCCACTTTACCACGCCTGGTTGATCCCCTCCTGCGCGCGTAGCCATGGAGTCTCGTGAAGCGGGTATCGTGAAGTGTCTCTCGTGTCTCGGATCGTGGCTCGTCGTTCGTATGTCGTTGAGAGTTAGGAGCTGATGGCTGATGGCCTATAGCTGATCGCGTGGATGCGAACTGGCAGGGAACGAGGGTTAGGGCTTGCCGTCCCACATGTTGGGCAGTTGATCAGGTTGAGTCTCTAAATCTTGACGATCGGTTTGGGGAGATTGAGCAGCGGAGTCACTAGGTCGTCGGAGTGCACGTCTCTGTTCAGTCGATGATATCGATTTTCTTCCCCATCGCCTGTGCGCGCTTGAGACAGTCGGCGTCCGTCGCTGCACAACGGAGTGTATCGAGTTCACTTTCTTCGACAATCTCGACCTTCTTGCCTTGGGCCTTCGCCTGCTTCATGCAACCGGTGTCAGTCACCAGACATTTCATGGTGTCTTTGGCAGCCGGCGCTTCAGCAATCTCGACCTGCTTCCCTTCCGCTTTTGCGCGCCTGAGGCACTCCCGGTCCGTCGCGACACACTTGACCGTGTCTTCGGTCTTTTTGATGGCCTTGTCGATGGATTGTTCGATGTTCTGGTTCACTCGATCCTGCGCTTTGCGCTTTGCGCTTTCGGTGGCCCGATCCATGAGGCCATCGAGATACCCCTGAGCCTGTACCTCCGCGATATTGAGCAGGATCAACGCTACCACGCAGCAGATGACACGTGTCGTCATGAATGACCTCCTTCGCAATGAGAGATGGCAGCTCCTGACTGGAAAAAATTGCATGAAACCACCGACCTACCAATTAAGAATAGCAGATCGGGGGAACCCCGCTAATCTCTTCAACTTGAAGGAATTCGGGCCAATATAAGCGACAAGATGAGGGTGAGGGTGAGGTGGCCTCGATTAGTCACCAACTGCGCACGTCGAACGACCACCATCGATCTAATTGATCCATCCAAGCTTGCTTGCTTTTCCTCTCCTGGAAGGGCACCCATGTTGGTCTATGTGCGGCCGTCGAACGAGGCCCTTCTCAGGGCGCGCGTTCCGGGAGCACAGGACCAACGTGGGTGTCCTTCCAATCCTTTTCACCGTGCGCGTTCTGCGAGCAAGAAGGGCACCTGGCCGCTCCCTCTCCACCCTTCCAAGCTTGCTCATTTTTCTCCCCTAGCGGGTGGCGTCGACCTGGGAGCCCAGCCGCCTGCAGCGGGGTCCCTACACCGGGCGGGGTGCGAAGCCGGCTGGGCTGGTCGACGACAGGACCCGCGCCCTTTTCTAATTGGAAATCACCCTTGGCGCCTGGAGGCGACTGAGACAGTCTGACCAGAGTACGGCCGGATCTTTGTCAAAAATACCGATCGAATCTGGCGGCAAGACCCCCCACGCCCCCAGAAGCATCTCAGCTTCCAGCTGCCTCGGAGCCCATGAGGCAAATCCGGCAAAGGCCCGGAAGGTTTCGGTCGGTTTCGCCTGCGTAATGATGCGTTCCAGGACCTTAGGTGTGCTCCCCACATAGACCCCGTCGAAGACCGATCGTGCGTCTGCTGGAGGCTCCTTGAGTCGGAACAGCAGGAGTAGCCGGGATGATTCTACCGGGCCACCAGCAAACAGCCGGTAGCTGGTCCCTTTGAGCACGGTGAGGTCCGGCAACGCATGGGACAGGAGAACGTTCGTGGAGCGATTTAGAATGAGCCCGACGGTTCCCTCAGGCCCGTGCTCTACGATGAGCACGACAGCTTGGCGGAAGTTCGGATCATCCAGGTTTGGGCTGGCCACTAAGAGCACACCTTTCCCGACCGACGACGGCGCGAATTCCATGCTTGCCAGCGAGGGTACCGCTGGCGGGACGCTCAAGAGTCCTCCGAGCAGGAAGCTCGCCATGACTTTCCGTGCACCAGCGGAACTCCGCGCGCGCGAGTACTCAGACGTGAGGACGGAAGATAAGTACATCCTACTTTTCAGTCGGTTGCAGTGGGAAATTAGGGAAAGGCTACGACTCGCTGCCGGTAGGTGTCAACTTAGCTTTGCGAAATGGCGAAATACACGTATTTGCGGGGATTGCGTTCTTCCATATACAGATGCTCGCTCCAAGCCTGCTCCTATCCAACTTAAAATGGTGGCCTGAATGGTCTCCCACTGCGTGCGTCGCCATTCAGTCTCGTTACGCGGGCTTCATGAAGCGTATCTCGTTCAGGAGTTCGGATGTTTCACGATCGACGAACGACAATGGAGCGTGCACGTTGTGTGAGCACAGAGGATCACCGCCTCCTTTTCTGACCAAACCCATTCATACGATCTTGCCCCGGTTTAACAATGATAGTGAGCACTATTGATCAGATTGGACATCTTGATTGAGACATTATCTTGAAAGCTTGTGAGCCATGTTTAATGGAAAGCAGCTTGCCCATTTACTTACTGTGTCATGACCGTGAACGTAAGGAGGAGGCACACAATGGCGGAAAAACCATGTGCGAACCCGCGCTGTACCTGTATGGCAGAACCGGGAAAGGAATTTTGTTCGTCTAATTGCCGAGAGGCAAAAACAAGCGCTCCCTGTTCCTGTGCCCATAAGGGGTGCGGAGGGAAGCGTTAATAGATCGAGCCCTCACAGGGTACACAAAGTTATCATAGACGAGGAGGTGAGTATGTCGTGGTCAAATCATGAATGTGGTGGGGTTCCCCTCTCACGATCTACCAGGAGGTGTCCCGCGAAAGTTCATGGACTTGTGGCCATCGCAATCCTGACCCTCCTTCCGGGATTCGCCATTGCCGCCGATGTACTCCCGCCTGCCCAATTGCCTGAGAGCGGTGGCAGGTCAGCTCCTGGCATCACTCCGGAGAGGCCGTCAGAATCTGGTGTTCCGGCAATCCCTCCTTCCCATATGGATCCGGGTATCCAACACACGCCGGAGAGGCGCGGAGATCCCCGCGGCTCCGTAAAACCGCCCAACCTCGATCCGAGCATGTCAACGAATCCTGACGTGGCGCCTTCCCCACGCGAGGGCATCAATCCCCCCGGTGGAGCAAAGCCTAAAGGGAAACCAGGTGCCCCGTAATGAATGGACGGCTTGACCCGCAAGAGGGAAACTGAGCCACTGCGAAGTTGGGGAATCGCGTTAATCTGGGAGTCATCATGATGCAAATTGACGCATTCAGGCCGACGGTCAGCACTGTGTGTCCTCAAAAGGTCGCCTCACAATGAATCCAAAGACATGCCTCGTTCCAATCGAGGGAAATTATTCACCAGCGGGTGCTTGCACGCAGGGCGAGCTGACCATGGATTCCCCTTGCCCATCATTGCCTAGACCGACTCCCACGCCCGACCCGCCGTTGCCGCCCGATCCGTCGCCGTTCCCCGGCCCTCCATTGCCTGAACCACCTCCCACGCCTAATCCGCCCCAGCCGCCAGATCCGTCGCCGTTTCCCGGCCCTCCGATCACAATAGGCCAGTTCACCGCTTGCTCGTACCTCCCCCTCAAGGGGTGGTCTGGATCTATCCCTTACTGCGCGCATTGACCGAGCACGGCCCTTCTGTCTTCTTCCTTGAGGGCGGGCTAGATTGGTCTCCCGCTGCGCGTGTCCAACGAGGGTCTTCTGAGACCACGCGTTGCACGAGCACCGGAGACCATCTAGTCTGCCCTCTCACACTCCTTCCAAGCTTGCTCGCTTCTCGCTCAAGAGGGTGGCCTGGATTAGTCCCCGACTGCGCACGTCGAACATATGATGCTCCTTCCAAGCTCGCTCGTTATCTCTTCAGGGATGGGGGCTGATTGATCTTCCACTGCGCGCGTCCAACGAGGGGAGTCCGCGACCGCGCGTTGCGCGAGCACAGAAGATCATCAGGCTCCATCCCATCACACTCAAGCTGGTGGTTTCTGTGCTGGTCCGCTGGCACATGGAATCTCAAATGACGGATCCGACAATAGATGTTTGTCGTCGAGCAGCTTCATGATGAGCTTGGCGGCTTGGAAGAGATCGTTCTGTTCTTCCTCGGAAATCCAAAACTTCGTCTTAATTTGCGTCACTCGTTCGGCCAATTCCTCATCCGCATCGGATTCTCCTGCATAGAGCAGTTGTCGGAGAGCGATATGGCGAACTTCGCAGCCACATTGCTTAAGATCATTCACCGGGAGCCGCCCCCCTGCCTCTCTGTCTTGTTTTTCAACCGGAATGCCCATTCTCGCGAGTAGGGAGCGGCGGGATTCGCTCAACATGGCATCCGTGGCATCAAGCGCATTGGTGTCGATGAAATAGTCGATGAATGAGCGACTGGACTGCTTCGCGTTGAGCTCGGTATGTTCGCTCGATGGCGTGGCATCAATGACGATAATGACACATCCCTTTGGAAACAGACGATCGAGCGAGGTGCCTAAAATGTTTCGATTGATGTATTCGGTGATCGCCTGCACGCCTAGATTATCGATGGGACCGCCGTCATAGAGGTGCAAGAACTGCGTCGGCTCCATATACCACTGCAGGGTTACGTCCTGGAACGCGCCGGGAAATGCGGATGATGCATTCACGGCATTGGCGACGCGATAGGGGGCAAGTACAGAATGGAGCTTGGCGAAGCGTTCATCTGTAAACGTGAACCTGGTGTTATCGTTATGGATGGTGGAGTTAAGCAAGATTTTTGGATGAGGCTGAAGGTCTGCAAAGGTGGCCTCGTGGTAGAGGCGGTTGTTGAAGACTTGCACCATAATATCCGAGCGGGTGAAGTCGGACAGCCAATAGCGAAAGATGTTCTGCGGTAGAAACCACCGGCGAATCCAACTGCTCTGAAAATCGTAGCCCAACTCTTCGCGGACCACCTGCTCGGTGAATGCACCGGCCTTGTCTCCGAGTCCGTAGTACACGGCTGGGAGCGTTCCACCAGACACGCCTGAAATCACATCGACTTGTTCCAGCAAGCCCCGCTGTTGAAGTTCCAACATGACGGCGGCGCCGAAGTTGGCGGCTCGACTCCCGCCACCAGAGATGGCCAGCGCGACAAACCGGTCGTCCTTCAATTCGAGTTCGGTCAACTTCCATGAGCCGGCTGTGTCGGGCACCGGCGTGTCGGCGGGCCACGGCTGATTCCATCCTGGCCGCCAGTGACCTGGCAGAATGGAGCATCCGCCGATCCCCACAAGCAGGCATGCAATCCACACGATGGCGAGGAGTTTACGGCAGCGAAGGATTCTGCTGCGCATTGTTTCCTTTGATTGACACCGGAGGTCGGACAGCATGGACGCCTCTCACGGAAGCCAATTGTAGGAGGCGCGAAGAGAACGCGCAAGCGAGATTGCGTGGATCACGTGATGAAATACGTGTTTTTTACGTCGCCAGGTATCTGGTGAGTCGGTGCGAGACCCAATGAGGGCGGGATCGGACAATGCACGTAACTTTCTCACCCGCCACCCGTGGCGCACCATTAGCCCGAGCGAGGGTCTTCCGATTCGTTATACCTCTCTTAAAGGGAGTGGCCGAGGCTGCCCTTTCCTGCGCGCATCGAGCAACCACCGTCGATCTAATTGTTCCTTCCAAGCTAGCTTGCTTCTCCTCTCATGGAAGGGCACCCATGTTGGTCTAAGTGCGGCCGTCGAACGAGGCCCTTCTCAGGGCGCGCGTTCCGGGAGCACAGGACCAACATGGGTGTCCTTCCAATCTTTTTTATCGTGGGGGCTCTGCGAGCACAAAGGGCACCTGACCGCTCCCGATCTACCCTACTCGCCCTTGCCCCATCTTCCGATTGCGCCTGCTCCCTCCGACCGCTAGACTTCTTCGGCACCGGTCTGTGCAGTGTCTCAGGCAAGACGTCTTAGATTCGCCGAACTTCATTCCAAGAATGGGAGATGCCGATGTTTGAATGGCTGGCCCACCCCGACGCGTGGATCGCGCTTGGGACCTTAACTGCACTGGAAATTGTCCTGGGGATTGATAACATTATCTTTATCTCTGTACTTGTGGGTCGGCTCCCTGAGAAACGGCGTGTCCTTGCCAGAAGAGTCGGCCTTGGCCTCGCGATGATAGCACGCCTGGCCTTGTTGTTCTCGATTTCCTGGGTCATGGGACTTACCGAACCGTGGCTGACAGTGTTCAGCCAAGCGATTTCCGGGCGCGATTTTATTCTGGTCGTGGGCGGGCTGTTTCTGCTGGCCAAAGCGACGCTTGAAATCCATCACAGTCTGGAAGGGAAGCGAAGAGGAGCGATACGGCCGTAGGGCGCGGCAAGCCTGGGCATGGTCCTGGTCCAGATTGCGCTGCTGGATATGGTGTTTTCACTAGATTCTGTGATCACGGCGGTCGGTCTGGTTGAGCAGGTGTCTATTATGGCAATCGCGATCATCCTGGCGGTTGTCGTCATGTTGATGGCGGCGAAGTCCATCGGGGATTTTGTTGATGAGCATCCGACGATCAAAATTCTCGCCTTGTCGTTTCTGATTCTCGTGGGGGTCACCCTCGTGGTGGAAGGGTTCGACGTGCATGTGCCAAAAGGCTATATCTATTTTGCCATGGCGTTTTCCGTCGCCGTGGAAATGCTCAATATTCGCATGCGCAGAAAACGGTCACCGGTCAAACTGCGCAGCCGCTATGCAGGGAACCGACGCCATGAAGAGCCCTAGCCGGCACAGAAAAATAGGGGCATTCTACTTTTTCAAGGTCGGTCTGATCCTGTTGATCCGCGCGCGTCAAGCAGTATAAATGGTCCCTCCCAGCTTGCTCGTACCACCCCTCTAAGGGTGGCCCGATTGGTCTCCCACTGCGCGCGTCCAACGAGCACATTCTGATTGTGCGCGTTGCGCGAGCACAGGAGATCATCTAGTCTGCCCTCTCATACTCCTTCCAAGCTCGCTCGCATCTCTCTCAAGGGGGTGGCCTGGATTGGTCCCCAACTGCGCACGTCGAACGACCACAGCTTTATCGTGGGGGTTCCGTGAGCAAGGGGACTAATCTGGCTACCCCCGCTCTCAATCTTCCTTATCTTCCACCCCCCAACTTGTGAGCACCACCTCTCTCCCCTTCGCTGAGCGGAGATGTTCCGCGACTCGCAATCCGATCAAAGCCTTTCCCATTTTGTCAGGGGGATATTCTTCGAGGAATTCGGTCGAGACAACCGCATCACGCGGCCCGTCGACGTCGTCGCTTTCGACCTGAAACACCTGCGCCATTCTGCCGGCATCGTACGAATCACGAATCGAGGCGCCGGGGAACTGTTGCTCAAAATAACCCCGCACGGCGGCGAGCTTTTCCAGTTCTTCTTCTGTATTCGCATCCGATCCCCACGCCATGACCCGCCCTCCTCTCCATTCTGATGATCGCAATCTTTACTGCGCGCATCGAGGACCACGTTCTTATGATGCTTCTTCCCCGCTACCTCCGTTTCCTCTTGTGAATCAGAAAAATAAGGGCATTCTACTTTTTCAGGCTAGTCAGGTCCATATTTACCTGCGCACAGCTTTCTCACCCGCCCTACCCTCCGATTCCTTCGCGATCGATCTCCCAAGACGTGCCATTAGCCCGGCCGAGGGCCTTCCGATTTTCCCCCCTTAATCGAGGGTAAAGACTGTTGGCACCGCTGTTCTACAGTCTGACGCCGACTTCATCCAAGTGTCTGAGCAGATCGGCAGGGTCTTGGTAGACCCGATAGGCTCCTGCCCGCTCCAACTCCTCCCGGCCATAGCCCCCGGAGAGCAGTCCCACCGAAAGGGCGACCGCGCGGCGCGCGGCCAGCAAATCCCAGACGCTGTCTCCGACGATGACGCAGCGGCTCATGGGAACCTTGAGCCGCTTCCCTGCGGCGACAAACAAATCGGGATCGGGCTTCGCAAAGCGGACTTCGTCGCGCGTAATCACCGGAACTTTCTCATGAAGCTTGAGCAGTTTGAGCGCATGCCGCGCGCTGTGCATCCGTCCGCTCGTCGCGATGGCATGGGGCACGCGATGGTCCGCCAACGTGTCCAACAGTTCTTGTGCCCCGGGAAGCATGCGTAAGGACGGAGCCTGCTTCGCGTAATTCTCCGCGTGTACCCGCTGAATGCGCTCTGCACCTTTCCGGGAGACCGGCCGTCCCGTTTCCCGCGCCAAGGCGTTGAGCATCAGGCCCCCGCTCATGCCGATCTGTCGGTGAATGCGCCAGACCGGCAATTCGATGCCAGCCGCTTGCGTCGCTTCGCGCCAGGCCAGCACATGCTGGTAGACGCTATCGATCAAGGTGCCGTCCAAATCGAAAAGAAATGCCAGCGAGTCGGAGTTACGGGTTTTCGCCATCGTCGGCCCTAGCCTTCCAGCTTGGATTGCATGTTGATTGTCGTGTTGAGTAGGCGCGAGATCGGGCAGCCGGTTTTGGCCGCCTGTGTCGCCTTGTCCCAAGCAGCCTGATCCGCCTTGGGCACTTTGCCTTTGACGTCCAGCAAGATATTCGTCACGGTCCATCCAGCTTCGAGCTTGTCGAATGTGACGGTGGCCGTGGTCTCCAGTCTCTCGGGGACCAAGCCGGCAGTGCCCAATTGCGCGGAGAGCGCCATCGTGAAGCAGCCGGCATGCGCGGCTGCGATCAATTCCTCCGGGTTGGTGCCCTTTCCGCTCTCGAACCTCGAGGAAAACGAATATTGCGTCTGCGACAGGACGCCGCTGTCGGTGGAGACGGTGCCTTTTCCGGTTTTCTAGTCGCCTTGCCAGATGGCCGACCCTTTACGTTGCATGGTTCCTCCTTGTGGTTAGGGACTACGTCCAGAATGTGACCAACGGCAGACTTGTGTATCCGGTCAGCAATGGGGCCTGCCGTCCAGGGCACGATCCAAATTGAACGCGGCGCTGATCAAGGCGAAATGCGTGAAGGCTTGCGGAAAGTTGCCGAGCGCTTCGCCGCTTCCCCCGATCTCCTCGGCATACAGCCCCAGATGATTGGCGTGTCCCAGCATCCGTTCAAACAGCAGCCGGGCTTCCGTCAACTTCGCGCGATCGACATGTCCCGCCCGGGTCAGCGCTTCCACCAGCCAAAACGAACACATGGTAAACGTGCCCTCTCCCCCTTTGAGTCCGTCTTCTCCGGTCTCGCTGTCGTACCGATACACGAGGCCATCGGAGACCAATCCTCCCTCTTTCGGTGAGCGATTGATGGCGTGCAGCGTGCTCAGCATGCGCGGATCGCTGGGAGCCATAAAAAACACCATCGGCATGATGAGATTCGATGCATCCAGCGAGTCGCCGTCGTAGTGCTGCACAAAGGCCTGGCGTTTCTGACTCCACCCCTTGGACATGATGTCTTCATAAATTTGGTCCCGGACCCGCTGCCATCGGTCGCGATCGGCCGGAAACGACCGTTTATCGGCCAGGCGAATTCCCCGGTCCATCGCTACCCAGCACATCAGTTTCGAATAGACGAAATGACGCCGGCCTCCACGCACTTCCCAGATGCCTTCGTCGGGCTGTTGCCAATTGTCACAGAGCCAATCCAGGCCGCGCCGGAGACGGATCCAGACGTCATAGCTGATGGGCATGACGTGTTTGTTGTACAGATAGAGCGAATCGAGGAGCTCCCCGAAAATATCGAGCTGCAATTGCGCATACGCGCCGTTGCCGATCCTGACGGGCCGGGAGCCGCGATAGCCGTCCAGATGATCGAGAGTCTGCTCCTTGAGGTTGTGGCGGCCGTCGATTCCGTAGACGATCTGCAATGTGCCAACGGCCTTGACTTCACCGGCGCGCGCTTCCAGCCATTGCATGAAGGCTTGCGCTTCCTCCGTGAAGCCGATTCTCAACAAGCCATACAACGTAAAGGCGGCGTCGCGAATCCAGGTGTAGCGATAGTCCCAATTCCGTCCGCCGCCGATCGACTCGGGCAGGCTGCAGGTTGGCGAGGCGATAATCGCTCCGGTCGGTTCGAAGGTCATCAGTTTGAGTGTCAGCGCCGATCGGTACACCATTTCGCGCCAGCGGCCGGTATAGGTACATTTGGACAGCCATCGATGCCAGTAATCGACCGTGCGTTCGAAGACCTCCTGCGTCTCGGTATTTGAGGGGGACCTGCGGCACTCCTCTCCGGCTTTCAAGGGGCGCAGGAGGAACACCGCCTCCTCGCCTTCCTGAAGCGCGAATGTCGCCTCGACGCTCTCGCCGTCGCAGGAGAGCGGGACGGCGCTCGCCAATCCCAGGCTCAGGACGGCGGACTCAAAAATGGCGCCATGTTCTTCGATCGATACGCGATGCGGCGCACGCGCATAATCGAAGGCCGGACGGCATCTCATTCGAAACGTCAGCGCTCCCCGCGTGACTTTGACCCGCCGAATCAATTGATCCTGCCAGGGCGATTCGCGAGGCAGGCCTACCGGCATGAAATCTATCAGTTCTCCGACCCCGTCCGGCGAGAGAAAGCGGGTGACCAGCACGTTGGTTTCCGGCCAATAGAACTGTTTCGTCCGGATGCCATCCTCGCGGGGCGCGATCTCGAACCGGCCTCCCTTCTGGTCGTCCAAGATGGCGGCGAAGACGCTCGGTGAATCGAACGATGGGACACAGAACCAATCGATGGAGCCGTTGATGCCGACGAGCGCCGCCGTCCGCATGTTGCCGATGATGCCGTAATGTTCTATGGGTTGGTACGCCATCGCTGGAGCAGATCGATTGTTCAGCCGACGCGCGGTGCGGGGACCCTCCTCGCACGCGCTCCGTCACCGCTATCCTGGGCTTCTGCCGAGCCGAAGATCAACTCCAAATTTTCTGAACGTTCACGTCGAGACCCGCCCTTTTAAATGATCCTTCCAAGCTAGCTTGCCTATCTCTCCACAGGGGGGGGCTGGTTGATCCTCGAATGCGTGCGTCGAACGACATAAATGCTCCCTCCAAGCTCGCTCGCTATCTCTTCGGGGATGGAGGCTGATTGATCTTCCACCGCGCGCGTCCAACGAGGAACTTCCGATTTTCCTCACTTTGCTCTAAGGGGAGCAGCCAGATTGTCCTTCACTGCGCGCATCGAGGGAGCACATTCTGATCGTGCGGCCTCGGCGAGCAAGAAGGATGGTCTGGCTGTTCCCCTCCCACCCTTCCAGGCAGCCCGTTCCTATTTTCGGTTATAGTGATGTCATGGCTTCCAGGTCACATCCACGTACGAATAGAACCGCTCCCCGAAGGAGGCGCAGGCGTCGGATCAGGCTCGCGACCGTCCGACGATTCGCACGGTTGCGCTGGCGGGCGTTCCGTGCGTTCAAGAGAGCGGTGCTGGCCTCGCCACCGACCGTGCGTGCCGTCATGCTCTCTGTCCTCATCCTTGTCCTATGGCTCGGCGTCAACTGGACCTATCACGCGTACTACAAGCCGACCGAGATTTTGTTTCCCTTTAGCCCATTCACTCGACAAGAGCCCCGACGAGACATGGAACGAATACGGATCGCTCTTCCGGGAGCACGCGACTGCGGTCATCACACCTGAATTGCTGGCTGCGCTGGCGCAAGTCGAGGGCGGAGGCAACCCTGTGGCGCGAACGTACTGGCGGTGGCAACGGACGTGGAATCCCTTGGGGCTGTACCAACCGGCATCGAGCGCGGTCGGCATGTACCAGATCACCGACGGGACGTTCCGCGAGGCGAAGCGCTACTGCATCCACGATCACGTGGTGATTCAGGATGGCCCCTGGCACGACGTGAAATCGTGCTGGTTCAACAGTCTCTACAGCCGTGTCGTGCCGAGCCATGCGATCGAGTTGACTGCGGCCCTGCTCGACCGAAACGTCGCGAGCGCGTTGACACACCAGCGGCTCGCCCCTGCGACGTTCAAGCAAAAGCAGGATCTGGCCGCCGTCATCCATCTCTGTGGAGCTGCAGCGGGCAACGCCTATGCAGCACACGGCTTCCGACTCACCCGCAACCAACGATGCGGCGACCACGACGTCAGCCACTACCTCGCACGGGTCAATGGAATGAAACACCAATTCGCCCGGCTGGCCTCCGCCGTCTAGCTGTTCGGGCTCATCAGAACTTCTCCGCCGAGAGCGGCGTGGCGATGGATTCGAGCGACCGCCCTTCGGCTTTGACGCCTAACCACAGCTCCACGATCGCGCCCGCGAGCATCATTCCGGCTCCCAGCAGATAGCCATAGAACACACTCTGGGCGGACGATTCGATGAGTTTGCCGTACAGCCATGGAGCGACGATCCCCGCCCCCTGCGCCACGACGAAGAAGCTTGCAATGGCCATCGCGCGGATCTCCAGGGGAAAGATCTCGCTGACCGTCAGATAGGCTGCGCTGGCGCCTGCCGAGGCGAAGAAGAAGATAGCCGACCAGGCCAGCGTTTGGGTGATGGACGTGAACGCGCCTTGCCAGAACAGGTACCCCGTCACGGCCAGCAGGCAACCGGCGAGGGCATAGGTGAAGCTGATCATCGGCTTCCGGCCGACGGTATCGAAGAAGCGGCCGAGCACCAGCGGACCCAGGAAGTTGCCGAGCGCAAACGGAAGAATATAGAGGCCGATGTTGCTGGCCGGCACGTCGTAGAACTTTGTGAGTACGAAGGGGTAGGTAAACGAAATCGCGTTGTACGTGAACGACTGCGTGGTCAATGAGCACGATGCCCAGCACCGTGCGCCTGGGGTAGGCGTGCAAGAGCTGGCGGGCCACAGTGCCCAAGGTCGCATGTGGCCGGGCATGGACGGTCATCGAGCCTTCGGGCGTCGGCAGCGAGGCCAGTCCTTCCTCACGCGAGATCTGGTCTTCGATCTTGGAGACGACCGCTTCCGCTTCCTCCACCCGCCGATGGGTCATGAGCCAGCGGGGGCTTTCCGGGATGAACCGCCGGATGAGCACGATGCCTATCCCAAGGACAGCTCCCAATCCGAAGCACAGACGCCATCCCAGATGTTCCGGAATGAGATGAGGGTTCAGCAGGACAATGGTGAGGAGCGCGCCGGCTGCCGCCCCAGCCACCAACTGCCGTTGATCGCCAGGTTGATCTGCCCGCGCCAACGCGCAGGGATGAGTTCGTCGATGGCGGAATTGATTGCTGCATATTCTCCGCCGATGCCCGCGCCGGTCAAGAAGCGGAAGAACATGAAGCTCCACAGGTTCCAGGACAACGCCGTCAGTACCGTGGCGGTCAGATAGAGCAGGAGCGTGATCATGAACCATTTCTTCCGCCCCTGCCGGTCGGTGAGGTAGGAGAATACGACGGCCCCGAGCACCGAGCCGGCCAGGTACGCCGACGCGGCAAGCCCGACTTCGGATTCCGTCAGATGCAACGTGGTGGTATGGGTGAGGACGGGACCGAGGGCGGCGACGATGGACACCTCGAGTCCATCCAGCACCCACGTGATGCCGAGCGCCGTCACCACCAGCCAGTGCCATCGCGACCAGGGCAGCCGGTCCATTCGCTGCGGAATGTCGGTGGTGATGGGAGAACCCGGTGCGGCAGCCATTTCCTATCGTAACATCGATCGACACCCGGCACGATGAGCCAACTTCCTAGTGTGCGGCCCGGCTTGGTTTCCCACAGCGCGTTGGATAGAAGGTGGGGGCCAGGTTCTGCTATCTTCACGATCGCGAGGCGAGGAACCTCAGTCTGGAGCGCCATTTATGATTCGGATCAGACCAGCGACCGAAGCGGATTTCGCAGCCCTACTTCACGTGCAGCAGGCCGCGTTCGGGGAATACGCCAATGTCTATCAAGTCAGCGGATGGACGACGGAAACGCTCGACAGCCTCAGGGAAGATGCCAAGGAGAAACATATCTTCGTGGCGGAGGCGGACGGCGTGGTGGTGGGGTCCGTACGCTATTGGACGGTGGCCGGTGTGTGCGTGATCCGGTTGTTATCCGTGAGTCCCGCGCACCAGAGCCATGGGGTGGGGAAAGCGCTGATACGGGAAATCGAACTAGGTTGCGACCGATGCCCATAAGTTCTTTGCCTGCACCATGCTGCGCACCGCCAGGAACATCCACCTGTTCATGAGCCTCGGCTACAAGGCGGAATCGATTCTCCCCGATCACTACGACCACCTTGATCTTATCTGCTTCGCCAAGTACCGCTAAGCTGGATGCTGAAAAAGTCCGCCAGCTTCGTTCTCAGTCGTTCGTCTCCCTGCAACGTACCCCAAGGGTACGCTTCGGTCGCCGACCTCCCTGCGGCCTTGCTGGACGAACTTTTTGAGCATCCCGCGCGCGGGTCTCCCGTTGCCCTCGACGTGCAGGTCATTGAATTTCCACCGTGCCACAATAGTTTTTCCGCAGCCTGTTAGAGCCGATTAGAGCCAAGCGCTGATGGCGTTTGGAGAAGACGCAGGGCAAGAGGCTGGGAACAAGAAGCTGATAACAAAAGCTCAAACTAGACACATCACTCCTGAAGCGTATCTCGTCTCTCGCTAAATCACTTCAGGCTCACGGACGAAGCATATCGACTGCCTGCCTTCCTCCGTATTTTGATGATCGCAATCTTCACTGCGCGCGTCGTACGAGCACCTTCCGATTCCTCATATCTCTCTTAGGGGAGCGGCCAAGGCTGCCCTTTACTGCGCGCGACATTCTTACCCGCCCAACCCCGAGCGCGCCGAGACGCGCTCTTGTCCCATGCGAGCACAGTTTCACCGTGAACCCTCTTTTCTTGCCTTTCCTTATCAAGGGTGGCCTGATTAGTCTCTTACTGCGCGCGCTCAACGATACAAATGATCCTACCGAGCTTGCTCATTTCTCTCTCAAGGGGGTGGCATGGATTAGTCCCCAACTGCGCACGTCGAACGACCACAGCTTTATCGTGGGGGTTCCGTGAGCAAAGGGGACTAATCCAGGCCACCCCCCCCCGTTTACCAATCAGCTCCCAGCCGATCAATGACCACTTGATGCACCACGGAATACTTGCCCAGCGTCGCCAAATAGAGCGCCGTTTCGGCTACGTCAAACGGATCGATCTTCTCACTGCGGAGAATCTCCTCCGGCGAGGCATCGACGAGATCGTCGGCCACACCGCCAGGACAAATGGCACTCACTCTAATGTGATGCGGGCGTCCTTCGTCGGCCAGCGACTTCGTCAGCGCCAGGATGCCGTGCTTCGATGCGCTGTAGGTGCCTGTTCCCGCCCAGGCCTGCACGCCGGCGACGCTCGACATGTTAATGATCATCCCTCTGCCTTGCTTCTTCATTTGCTTAAATCCGGCCCGGCAACAGAAGAACGTGCCGCGCAGATTCACATTCATCACCTCGTCGAACTCCTTCGTCGTCGTCTCGGCTAACCGCCCGCCCGCAATGACTCCCGCATTGTTCACGAGAATGTCCAGCCGCCCATAGCGCTTGACCGTCTCCTCGATCAGGCGTTCCACCTGACGTTCATCGGCCACGTCAGTTTGCATGGCCCAGGCCTCGCCGCCGTCCTTCGTGATCTGCGCGACAGTTTGCTCGCAGAGCGCAATCCGCCTGGCCGTGACGACGACGTTCGCCCCTTCGGCTCCGAACCGCAACGCGACCGCCTTTCCGATGCCGCTGCTGCTGCCCGTCACAATCGCGACTTTCCCTTTCAACCGGTGCATGTGTTCACCTTTCTCTATACCTCTCTTCAAGGTAGTGGCCAAGGCTGTCCTTTACTGCGCGCATCGACCGCCCCTCATCTTTCTCAATGATCCTTCCAAGCTTGCTCACATCTCTCCCTTGGAATGGCACCCGTGTTGGTCCCACTGCGGCCGTCGAGCGAGGTTACAGATGCTCCCTCCAAGCTCGCTCCTTCTCTCTCAGGGATGGGGGCTGATTGATCTTCCACTGCGCGCGTCCAACGAGGGTCTTCTCAGACCGCGCGTTGCGCGAGCACAGAAGATCATCAGGCTCCATCCCCTCCTCTGTTCCGCGAGCAGGAGGACGGCCAGGCTGCCCGCTTCTTAATCTTCTGGCGAGCCTGTGTCATCGTAGTATTTTTCTCGGTAAATGGGGCACAGGCCTTTCTTCTGAAGCAATGATGTGGCGTCGGCGATCATGGCGCTGTTCCCGCAGAGATAGACGGCGAGACTCTTGACCGAAACGATCCGCTCCTCTATCAGCCTCAGGACACGGCCGGATAAGCCGGACCAGGCGGGCTCGGGGCGGGACAGCGTCGTGATGGCCGTGAGGGTCGGCGTCCGCCGAGTCAATTCGGCCAACTCCTCCTGATAATATAAGTCCCGCTGGCCGCGCAGTCCCCAGAACAAGGTTGCCGGTCTCGCATCGGGACGTTCCGCGTTCGCCAGCAGCATGGATCGGATCGGCGCGATGCCGGTGCCGGTGCCGATGAACAGCAGTTCGCGATTCGGATCGTCACGCAGATAGAAATTCCCCGCCGGCCCTTTGAAATGTGTCTTGTCCCCTTCCTTTAGGTTGAACAGATAGGTGGAGCCTGGTCCACCCGGCACCAGGTTAAACAGCAGCGTGATGACGTCCGAGCGGCTGGGCTGCGAGGCGATGGAATAGGGCCGCGTCATGACGTGGCCGGTCTGAGGATGGAACACTTCGAACGAGACGAACTGCCCTGGTTTGAATGTGATGGTCTTCGGCTCGATCAGCCGCAGGTCGAGCTGACGAACGTCATGCGTCAGATTTTTGATCATTTCAACTTGTGCGGCAAACGTTTCGACCGGCATGGCGAGAGATTCTAACAGGATGCTCAAAAGGTCCGCCACCCGGAACGTAGACGGCCTAGTAGATCCTTGAATGCGTGCGTCAAGGGAAATTCTTCCCCTGCTCAAAATATCTACTAAAGGGACTTGCTTGTCCCTCTCCAAGAGGGTGGCCTGCCTGATTTCCCAATGCGCGCGGCCCTGCAGAGTGAAATCTGGAGGACTGAGAAGTCAGACGTAATCGCTGTGGCATAAACACCACATCGGAGCCGCTTCGGAATCTCACCCAAAACCGGGGTTGACTGCAGCACCAGGAGTGTTATCAGTAATCAGTACCAAGAAACCCTGAGAGTAGGCCAGCGGCAGCTTGAGGAATGGCCCAGTATGGTACGCGACGGGACACCGCACGGAGAAACGACGGGAGGGGTGATGGATTTGCGCCAGGTTGGGCCCAACGCCGCTGTAGCGGCTGAAAGGAGCCCTATGTGGATGTTAATCATCGTTCTCCTAAACATAGTGCCGGGACTCGAAAAAATTACAGTGCTGAATACGTTTGCCACGTCTGAGGAATGCCAGATTGAACGAAATCGCATAGGCTTTGAGATGGCAGCAGCCTATCCTCATGACCGTGATTTTGTTATTGCCTGTCAACTGAATCCAAAGCACAGCTCATAAGAGCGGCTGAAGGGAGTAAGGGAGAGTCAGCGTCGTCGAAGCTGAGGATCTACCTATCATTGGTTTGCTTGGTTTGTCTTGTTTCTTTGGTTGAACCAGATTAACCGGCTAAACCAGATGAACCAGATACCCGTGTCACATTAGTCTTCCCGCAGCCATGCTCGGGAGGATGGGACAACGAGGCTAGCTCAAACCACTTTCCTTCTGCACTCGATCACTCCTTGTCGCAGACCACTTCCCACAGCGCTTGATTAATACTCTCTGGTTCAACTGGTAGCCAGTTGTCTTTGTCTACGTATCCATCATTCCGTCTGTCGGTACCCATATGTCTTAAGAACTCCATGTACGCGAGCAATCGAAGGCGCTTTTCTACACAATCGAATTGCTTGTGGGTCTTCGTCGACAAAAATCTGCTGGGGTCCAATCCGAAGCGCCCCAACCCCACATTCCCTTGCACCGACTTATAATCAGTCAATTGCCATATCGTCACCAGATGCCCTTCTCTGCGGATGGTGTCTGAATCGAAGTACACCGTCTGTAGTCCTGGTGATTGATATTTTTTTTCAATCGCCACCCACTCCGCATAGGCTGGAAAATTACTCAGAAACAGGAGTGTGATCAGTGACCAGAAACCCGAGAAATAGGCCGGCTGCTGCTTCTGGCAGTTCTCCTTCAATTCGCGACGAGTCATATGTGACATATGTGATGCGTCTGCGAAGTACCACATTGGATCAACCCGTCTCGGAGAGAAGATCGGCTTAGAGGGATTCTAACGAGGCAGGAGCAACCACGCAATGCCGTGCGCGCTAACGACTCGCTCCAACAGATACTCCCGACCCATTTTCTTCTACCTCATGTGCCGCTACAGCAGAAAAGACAGGCCTGCCGGTCGAGAACATCCGCGGCAACTCGCAGATTCACATGGTCGAGACAACCGATCACGCCGCTTTACGGAACGGAGGCTCCTCCGGCGTCCGACTCATGTGAGCTGTTGCAGCATCGTCACGCACTTCTCCCCAGATCCGACACATCAGCGCACTCACAAGCGCACTGAAGCCCGTGAGAAGACTGAGCATGAACAGCACGATCCCAATGCTGAAGATCCAACTGTCAAAATCCCATGCAGAGAACATGACCGCACCTCCTTTAGGTTTAGGCAGGTGATGCGCCGACTCCTAGGTCTCTGTGCCTTGAACATGGGAGCCTTTCTGAATTTATTCTACACCCCAGTTGTGAGTGAAACCAGGCCACGCCCTCAGGCGGGGTCAGGCGCCTGACATGCGCTCCAGTCCCCACAACCTCATGACTCCTTGTACAGACTTGTGATCAGTGCCGCATGGTGAATATCATACCGTTCCCTTTAGGAGATGCCGATGGATCTGCAACTTTGTTATAACGCCAGCGAGGATACGTTTCCATTACCGCGACACATCAAGGAACGCTATGGCCCGTTTGGGTTTCCTGCACCTGCCGACGCCCGTCGCCCGTACATCTCCTCCAACTTTGTGATGGGGCTCGACGGCAGGGCCTCGTTTAGAGAATTGGAGGGCCGTACGGATGGCAATATAGTTTCAAGAAGTAGAGAAGATCGCTGGCTGATGAATTTTTTGCGAGCGCACCATGATGGGCAATTGATCGGTGCGAGCACGCTCCGTGATGAACCAAACCCCGAGGGGCGGGGCTGGGACTACGGTATCGATGACGAGGAATTGCGGATATACCGACAGGAAATTCTCAGGCTCGGCCGACAGAAAGTGCTCGTTCTCAGCGGATCAGGGAATATCGACGTCACTCTGCGCATCTTCAGTTCTCCACGAGTCGAACCTTGGATCATCACTGCTCAGGAGGGGCAAAAGAATCTCCGGTCGCAGCTCAAGCGGTTAGGCCGGGAGGGAACGATTAAAATCCTTTCCGTGGGTGAAGGAACGCGGGTCGATCTTGTCGCCGCTACACAACTGCTCCGGCAAGAACATGGCATCCGGACACTGCTCTGTGAAGGCGGACCAACTCTGTATGGAGAGTTCCTCAAGAACCGGCTGATTGATGAGGACTTTCGGACGATGTCGCTTCAAGTATTGGGTGAGTCCACCGAGCCCAGGATCGACCGACCCACGGCGTACGGTCACGTGAACTATATGCCAGAAACTGCGCCGTGGTTTAGATTGATCAGCCTTCACTATGCTCTGCCTCACCACGCATTCTTCCGCCTTCGGTACGAGGGTCCAAGAACATTTCAGGACTGAGTTGCTGCGGTCGGCATGTCGATGAGGCGCAACGACAGGGGTGTCCGTTATCGAACTCCTCACCGCCTCTTCATCAACGAGCCCGGACTCATGTCGGTTATGCCGGCGCGCGAAACGGTTTAAACTTCCGTTCGGCTTTAGCCGCCAAGACAAAGTCGCTCTCAGTCAGACCCTTAATCTTGTGCGACCAGATCTCGATCTTGCACTTCCCCCAGGCCAGGTACAGATCAGGATGATGGCCCTCGGCCTCCGCGACAGCCCCAACCTTGTTCGCAAATGCCAGCGACTGCGCGAAGTCCTTGAAGGTGTAGAACCGCACCAAATGCCCTCGCCCGTTAAGTTTCCAGCCTTGGCCGAGTTCCTTCAACAACTCCCTCACGCGAAGAACCTTCAACGGCGGCACACTGACTCCATCGCTACATTTCTTGTCCGCCAGTTCCATCGGAATCTCCCCTCAATTGTTCTCGATGCCGCGTTCACTTACTGAGGAGGCTTGGTTGGACCACTGGCTTGATCAGTAGTTGGACCACTGGCTCCTTCAGTGGTCGTCGTAGTACTGGTGGTGGTTGACGTTGAGCTTCTTGGACTACTTGTTTTATCACTGGTTTGATCGCTGGTTCGGTCAGTGTTTTGATCAGTTGTTCGATTACTGGTTTGACCACTGGTTCGGCCACTGTTTTGATCACTCGTTTGAGCAGCGGCTTGGCCGCCCTGTCCTCCAACCTTGATTACTCCCTGAACGTTGATATCGCCAGTCGACAAGCCCGATTCCATCCTGACGATATACCGGAAAAAGCCGGGATCTCGGAAACAGGCGCTGGCGGTTTCGTTCTTGCCCAGTTGGGCAGTGTCGCTGGGTGTCATCCACCCACCCACATTATTCTTGCATGACAACTGCTTGTCCGACACAGGGTCGAGAAAGACGATTCGCACAGGTGCGGTCCTTTTGTTGATCCACCGAACTTCATCGCCTGTATTGACCGCTATTTCTCTTGACGACAGGTCATCCCCAATGATGATGTCTTTGACGTCCCCAGTCCTTGTTACCGTGGGCGTGCTCTGGCAGCCCAACACGAAAACTAACGCAACTCCAAGATATAGAATCGGGTTCATGGAAGCACCTCCTTGTTGCAGTCCGGAATTCATCAACTGAATTTCCAACGGTTCTTTCCCGACGGTCACAACATTCACGCTATTACCGTGATCAATCGGCGAGGACTTGATGACGCGTTATGAGTTCAATGCTACGCCTCGGGAGGCATGGTAAACTGATCAAAACAGCTCAGGTTTGAAGAATTGATACGGAGGCAAAAGAGTGCGCGTAAACTATTTAGACCGCGCGACGCCATAGCGGATCTGGGCGAATCACAGCCAGGGTCAGAGCCCGTCGCAGTCTCTGCCTGGTTGGTCTATCTGGAACGAGACCCAGCATGCCGAGACTAATGAACGACATCAGAGCGAAGCCCTTCGATTTCACCAACGCGAAGAGCGTACCTGATCGAACGGATAGGGACATCGAGTAGTTAAACGGCATGTCGACGAGGTGCTCCGACCTGGATGTCGGAATCTCCCCAAATACCCCACGGGTTGATATTTTACATCGCGGGATCACCTCAGGTTCAGGTGATTCTGCTGATCAGGAGGCCCGGGCGGGGCGATTCATGGCCAGATGGATCACCAGCAACACGATCCCGATCAAGAATAGAATCCAGGAAATCTGGACCGCCACCGCGGCCACCCCGGCCAGATTCAGGGCTCCGGCAATAACTCCCACCACGAAGAACATCAGTGCGTAGTACAGCATATCGTGCTCCTTTCAATTAGACGATTCTCGAATATCACGGGATCTTCGATCGACCCACAGTTCACACACCTTACACATCCCATACTCCGGAGCTGCTTCTCACGGAAATTGTCGACGAGACCATCCCAGTCCTCGGTCACCAGAAACCCACCGCAACGTGCACACGCCACAATTCCTCCTGTTCTCCCCTATTCGAGAGCTGTGGACGCTGTTCATATGTCAGGCGACGATCAGACGCCTCCTCTAACCCACACAACCATGCTGGACCTTTGGCTGGATAGAAACTGCCCCAAATTGCTCAGTTTGGAAAAATTGATGAGCAGGCAACATGACGCATCCCCTGCGATAAGATCAGCAGGAATAAAGGAAATTAGTCATGCAGGACTACGCGATGTGATCTCAGAGGTGCCGGTATCAGCTTGACACCGTCTGAATTTTTCACGAGCGCTTTCACACTCTGATCCACCGTGCTCCGCTTATTGAACTGAAGGGCTTACCCATTGAGTCGAACTACCATCCAGCGTAAGTGAGTGCGCGGCACCCGCGCTTCAATGTGCCGACGATTCATATTTGATGCTTAGGCGAAATACCAGATTGGATCAACCAAGCTCGGAGGGAAGATCAACTTGAAGGGATTCAAACGAGGAGGAGCAACTAGGAAATGCCGCGGGCTGAAGAGTCGCGCAAACAAAGACTCCCGAACCCTTTTCTTCTACATTTTCCCGGTGGACGATGACGGCTCAGTTGGTTACGGAAAGATGATCGCTTGCTCGGAGTAGCCGATCGCTTTGAGAGCCGCTTCCAGCGCGTCAGCCATCGGCGGGGGGCCGGAGAGAAAGATCACGGTGTCGTGACCGGGAGGCGGCAGATGCCTGCGCAGAATGGCCTCGGTGATGCGGCCCGTGCCTTGCGACCAGCCTGCAGGCGGCTGCTCCAACACATGATAACAATGGAAGCTCGCGTGCTCGCGCGCATCCTCGTCCCACTCGTCGCGGAAAATGATATCGGCCTCGGCCTTGTTGGCAAAGACCAGAAACAACTCGACGGGGAGGCTCTTGGCGAGAATCCAGCGAATGATGGAAATCATCGGGGTAATGCCCGTGCCGCCGGCCACAAACCCCACCTTCTTCGCCATACCGTCCACCCAATGGCCGCCTGGATTCGGGCCACTCATCAGCACGGTGTCTCCGGGCTCCCGGTCATGGAGATACTTCGAAATCGTGCCGGTTTCGTACCGCTTGACCGTCAAGTCGAAATACCCCGTGGTGCCGGGCACCGACGACGGCGTGTAGGGCCGTTTCACCGGTTTTCCGTCGATCGTCGCGTGGAGGTACAGATTATCGCCGGGCAGCATGTCCAACGTGGCGTCGTCAGGCAGGGCAAAGCAAAACGTCTTTGTGTCGTGGGTATCGTGATGAATGGCCGTGAGCTCGTAAGGCACGGGCGTCTTCGACTTGATGCGCGTGACAGGTCCCGACATCGTGGCTCTATCATACAAGCCTGAGGGAACGCTCGCAACTGAGGAAGCGGAAACGGTGGACGGCTGGCGAGACTGAGACTAGCGAAGCTGAGGCGTCATACAAATCTAGAATGTCACCGTTGTTTCATCACAGCCCCAACGTATGTAGGGGTAGCTTCTCTTCTTTATCGTGGTGCCCCTGCGAGCAGGAAGGATCGTCTGACCGCTCCCTTCTCCTCCCCCAGTTCGCCTATTTCTCTCCATGAGGGTAGCCTGATCGATTCTCAACTGCGCACGTCGAACGATCACCATCGATCTAGTTGATCCTTCCAAGCTTGCTTGCTTTCCCTCTCCTGGAAGGGCACCCATGTTGGTCTAAGTGCGCCCGTTCGAACGAGGCCCTTCTCAGGGCGCGCGTTCCGGGAGCACAGGTCCAACGTGGGTGTCCTTCCAATCATTTCATCGTGGGGGCTCTGCGAGCAAGGAGGGCGACCTGGCCACCGCTCCCGAACGCTTCATCTGCCTCCGCCCCTTCCCGCGCCTTCCAGTCCAAACTGTAATACTCCCCGCGATCCCGCGCCCAGGGATCGAACGCATTCACCACCCCCTGAAGCTCCTCGGCTAGTTCCGGCATCGTCCGCAGCAGGACGCGTTTCATGGGAGAGACCGGCTGCGTATGGCCATTGGGCATTCCCTGCTCCATCATCTCCGGGCCCGGTCCATTGTGCATCACCCACTCGACGCCGAGGGTGCTGTAGAACTCCGGGCGAAAACTGGAGGTGAAGAACCGGTCGCTGAAGAGACGGCGCGACGCGTTTAGAATAAACACGACGAACTGGGTTTCGGAAATGGCGAAGCCATGCGGCCGCCTGAATTCTGCCAGCCAGCCGACCACGGTATCGACGTCCTCGATGTTGTCGATCAAGCTGCCGTGTGGATGCCCTAAACAATCGTTAATGGGCGAGCCGTCGTCGTTCAGCCGCACCTCGGTGATTTTCTTGGACGAATCGCACGGATGTTGCCCGTACACTTCGCGCAACGTATTCACGAGCTGCTCCTGCTCGCGCCGAGCCGGCGAACCTTGAGGCAGACGCGTATCGACGAAGTCAGCGAAGCTGGTCAATTGCTTCAACCCGTATTGCCGGCGGAACTCGTTATAGCGCGGTACTCCCCGCTCCCGGTCCCTGATGAGATCGAGCGCGGCTATGTCGATCTGTTGCGTGGGAGATTGCAGGCGTGGCGTCTTCAGATTTTGCAAAAATTGCGGATGGTTCTGCAGGGTCAGCGCTCCCAGCCGCTGGCGGCCCATGCTGAGCGCCCAATTCGCCAGGCCCTTCTGCCGCATAGCCTCAGTCGCCTTCCCCCGGAAGGTCTCGATCACCGGCACGTTCTGCCGGATGACGTTCGGCTCATTGGTCCACTCGCGGTATTCGATCAGGTCCGGCAACAATGGGTGTAAGCGGTACACCGTGATGAACTCCTCGGGGAAATTGAACGGGGAACCGAAATGGTTCACGCCTCCGTTGATATGATCGTCGTTTTTCAGATCCCAGCGGTCTTGTTTGTCGGGATCGATCAGGCCCACGAGCGGCACCCCCTCATACACCCTGTTGCCCAACCCGAAGATGCCCGGTCCGCCAACCAGCGCCGCATAGAGGCTGTTCGCCTTCTTCGCGTCATTCGAATCGTCGAGGCGGCGCACGACTTCCTTCAGCGCGTCAGCCACCACCTCCTGCTTCTCAAAGACCCCGTGCCAGTTGGCATTCATGCCTCGGTTCAACGGCTCGTTGTAGAGCAGTTGCGTGGTCCATTCGGTGGTGTGAATTTTGGCAATTTCAGCAGCGACGACCAGCCGAGCGACCTCAAACAATTCGTCCGGCGTGACGTCTCTGAAGCGGATGACGGCATCGGGGTTGGCGGGATTTCTTACGCCGCTATCGGCTTCGGGCGTGCGAACGGTCTGCTTGCGGAATTCACCCACAAAGGCGTTGTGCTCTCGCGCAAAGACGTTGTGGTAGAAACTCATCCCAATGCTCCAGTTATCGGGAAAGGCCGTGGCTTCCTGACCGGACCACTCAGGATTAATCGGGTCCCCCGCTTCGAAGACCGGCAAATATCCCAGCTTCTCGCCCACTGATGCCCCCTTTCTCAGCTGCATCATCAACAATTTCGCTGGGTCTTTGGGATCGTGCTTCACTCGCTTGCCGGACCGCTCGTCGTATCCATAGAGCTGCGAGGCATCCCACCAGGCAGTGACGTGATTTGCGGTGGTTTTCGGCGCCTGTGTGAGATAGGTCTTGCCGTTGTGGGTCAATGACCTGGGCTCCTTGCCTTCAGCGATGTACGCCGTATCGATCTTGTCATCGGGCCGGCAGCCAAGCTGCTTGACGTCCTCGCCCGTCAGCGGCTGCTCGATGTTCTTGACCAGTTGCGTCGCGCAACCGACGGCCATCCACTCCGGCCGATTGTGCCCCTCTTCCAGATGAGCGAACCAGTCGTGGGTCATGAACTGGACCCAGAAAGCCGCCAGCACATTGAAGAACGGCGCCTTTTTGTACTCGCACTCAGCCTCTTTTGCACCACCTGGCAGGCCGTACCCGGCGCGACACCTGTCCGGATGCGACTGCGTTCGCGTGAACAGCTTCCGGCTAATGACCTGTGGGTCTGGCTTCAACAACCCTAATCGATCCCCGTGGCGATTTTTCGTCATCTCATTCAGACCCAGATCGGGGAACGTGGTGTTGAACTCCACGTTTCGCGCAAAGAGCTGATGCGTCGATCCCATCAGCGGGTTGCGGATGTCGTTGCAGGTACCGGTTAGGGTACGGAAGCGGATCAACTCTCCGCGACAGACCTGCGTCTGGTCGCCACCGGCAGCCTTGAAGTCGGGATGGCTCTGCGGGAATCGCATTTCCGGCCAGGTATTCAGTACCGGCCCAGCCTCGCCGTTGCGGCCTGTGACGTAGGCTTCGTAGGTCTTGTTGTTGTCGAAGAGATTGAACTTGATGAGTTCGATACGTTGCAACTCCAGCTCATAGAGCGCGCCGTTGATCCCGTGCGCATTAGGGCCAACCACCTTGGCATTGGCCAGAAGCTGCGCAGGAGCTAGAGACGTGGCATCACCAGCGGCCCAATAATTCGGCCAATCCAACCACGGCCCATCCCTGAGATTCTCGGCATGCTTCCCTCCGAGACAACGCGCCGTTGTGTCCGAAACCTTCCCCAAGAATCGTTGCTCTCTGGTCTTCGCAACTGTTTGAGTGTCTCGTTGCAGGAGCATCTCCGCACAATCTTTCGTGGAATCCACGAAGATGCCGAATGGACCTGGCCCGGCGCACGCCCCGAGCACACAGAGTCCCGTGACGATCACAAGCCGTGACCACTTACCTATTTGTCTCATAGGCAGCTCTTATCAACGACGGGAATTCCATATGGATACGACACAACACATGTCGCAGCTGATGTCAGCCGGGCAATGAAGACCGGCATCGTACGAAAGACGAGGGTGAGAGAAACAGGAAGGAGAGTAAAAGATCAGGGCACGTCTTCCGCGCAGCGCACGCCGAGGGGCTGAACCCGTAGGTCGCGTGATCCCACCCTCGATAGCTGGCCTGAATATTCGCCGGTTTTTCATTCCATTCCCCGCCCCGCAACACGCGGAAAGAGCCACGCAACGGTCCCTGTGGATCGCGGGCGGGAGATGCCTGGTAGAAATCTTCCGAGTACCAATCTTCACCCACTGTGACACACTGCCGATCAGGTCGAAAACCCCATAGGGCGACGACGACGCCTGGCGCCCGACCGGCTCGGTTCCGTCGGCGCCGGCCGTGACTTCTCCTTTTCTCACACGGCTTTTCACGCTGTCCCCGTCATTGCCCCAGGGGTAGCGGCGACCATCCGTCCCTCGCGCCGCCTCTCCCATTCGGCTTCGGTCGGCAATCGTTTACCTTGCCACTGGCAAAAGGATCGAGCTTGGTTCCACGTAATGTTGGTCACGGGATGCTGCGCGCGATCAAGGTCGTCAAATGCCTGGCGATCTTTCGGCGGCGCGCAGCCTCCTCCTTCAACGCACTGTCGGTACCGCGCGTTCGTCACTTGGTCTTTCTTAACCAGTATGAGCTGAGATGCACTGGCGTAGGGGACGAGCATCTTTAAGCCCATCCTCCGACCATCCAAAACTCTCCGGCTGGAATCACTACCATCCCCTCCGGTTGAGCGATGCCGCGCTGGGCCAGCCGCTTCAGCTCATCTCCCTGTGCAGCCCGGAGTTGGTCGTTCACCCGTGCGATCGCCTCCACGTCCTGTCCACTCGGCGCTGGATCCCGCACCGGACTCGGCTGTAGGGGCGGCGAGACAACCGCCGGAGGGTCGCTCTTTGACGATGCTCCGGCAACTTGAGCCGGAGCCGGTGACATCGAGGCAGTGTCCGTGTTCCTTACCGTCTCGATGAGCACCGTAGTCCGGACGACTGCTTGGGTAAGGCCTTTGTCCCCACCGCCCCCCTTGGCATCCTTCCTCCCTTTCCCGATCATCGTAAAGTCGAAATCCGGGATATTCGCGAGGAGAGGCGTGGCATAGGAGATCGGCACCGCAAAGGACATCCCTTCCGGCACGATGCCGGAAGGATGGGCGAATTTGGTGGTCATCAGACCAACCACCTCCCCGCGTCGATTGAAGATGGCCCCTCCGCTGTTGCCGGGGTTGATTGCCGCATCCACTTGAAAGACCCGCTGGACGCCCTTCGTCCGCACCGCCGCAATCCGACCGCGGGTCACGGACACTTCTCGGAGGCCGAACAGAAATCCGACGGTGATGATTTCTTGATCGAGTCGGACGGCACCCGCATAGCCGATGGGCGCTTCCGTCAGTCCCACCGTTTCAATCTTGAGCAAGGCGAGGTCGTGTTCGGAATCGGTGCTGATGAGGATCGCCGGCGCGCGGAATTCCCCGGCGGTCACGACGAAGATCCGTTTTGCATTGGCGACCACGTGGTCCGCCGTCAGGACATACCCGTCGCTATGGACAATGACCCCGCTCCCCGACGGCTTCGCGGCTGGTGCGTCCAGTCGCTCGGCCCCCCAGAGGCTACTGGAGCCGGCGACGATCATCACCCACAGAAAAAGTGCTATTCGTCTCATGGTCGAATC
>CAVZKI010000005.1:0-228506 GCA_963775905.1 Nitrospirota bacterium
TTTTCCCTACAGCCACGATGTCACGAATGATCGGCATGGAGATCCTGCCATCAGGGCGCACTTGAGCAATCTTCGATAGATCCACATTCCTCCAGACGGTAATTTCTAGTACATCCTCGGCGCCGATGATGTATTCGCTGCTGACCGCATTCGAGAGCGTTTCCGTCATGTGTGCTGAAGCGGCGCTAGGCTTGTTCGTCTGGTCCACCGCCTTCTCACTGGGGCTCGCGGGAACCGAAGATGACGTGGTGTCAGTCACCGATTTGCCTGCAGCCACCGGCCCGACAGAACTAGGCTCACAGAGTCCAATCCCTGCGGTTGAGCCTATCGAGAGCCAAACTATTAGGGAACATATGGTGCGTTTTATCAAGCATTGACCCTTCCCTTGTCATAACAATCTATCTCATTGCAGCCATATGACACTACCAAAAAATGCTTCGTCAATTGAAATTGCATCAGAGCCTATGTATCGGTCGCGTAAGTCCAGCCATCTTCAACGTTCTCTGCAAAGATCCCAATAGGATCACGCTGCAGCGACGCTAGCGGCATCGATTTCTATGGTGACGGCACGCTGAATCAGACTAATGCTCAGGACTAGACGGCAAGACCTTGCTGCCCGGACCAGACGGCCCTTGACCCCCTGTAGAGGACCACGAGTCACCTCCACAAGCATTCCTTCCCTGAGGTACGGGCAGCAAACATAATCAGAAGGACTGCTTATGAGCTTCCTCAATGACTCAATTTCTTCATCAGGGATAGGCTCAGGTCGTTCGCTGGAGCCGACCAGGCGTACGACTCCTTGAGATTGAAGCACGGGAAATCGGTCTGTTAATGAGAATCTGCCAAAGCAGTACCCCGCGAAGAGCGGGACTTCGATCTCCTTCTTCCTATCGGTCCACTGACTTACTCGCCTCATCGTCGGCAAGAAGGTCTCGACATTTCGCATTTCCAACTGACTTCGAACGACTTTTTCATGTCGAGAACGTGTCTGGATAGCAAACCAGCGATGTGGCTGGGAATTCATCTGAGTAGTTGTTTTGTCACACATAGCTTCGCCCTCTCAGTCCCAACGGACTTCTCGCTTTAGTCAGAGATCACGAAAACACGGTGCACGCTCACACCGTTATGAAGATAGAGAATTTCTAGCTCCACTGCAACGGATGAATGTGTTTGAATACCATCGTATAGCTCTTGCCCCTCGGATGGGGTACTTCAGCCTCCTCATCTACTCAGATGAGTACACTAGGAAGGTGTCGCTCTCCTAAGCGTTATGCGCTTCAATATGTTTTGCATGTATAAATACAGCATGTTGCCCCTTCGTTTGTAACATTGACAGCCTAATGTCCTTCCATATGCCAGTTCTTTCCCTGTATACAGACTAAACAGATTGGCACATGAGGCCTAAGTAATACAACGTAACTCTAAAGAGATCTACACATAAGTGCCATCTTCTGGTATTTTCTTCCATTAGTAAATTGTCTGTCGCTAAATGGCGTCCACACATAGGTGATTGTGTGCTATCCACGTCAAATTGTTGGATATTTCGAAAACAGGCAAGTGAACATACGTGTGTGCACAGCTATTAGATCAAATATGCCAGGAGCAATCGTGGAAGAAGCACACAATTGATCAGGCTAAGCCCGTGGCAGAAACTGACATCCAGCCTGGTCCCAGAATATTCGTTGGCATTTACATGCATAAAACTGCGCAAGCAAGAAAAGCAAAGGAGCGCAAGATGAGTAATCAAGACATTCACCTGACTAGAGTGCTCATTGTCAGCGACAGTCACATCATGCGTTCTGGATTGCGGAGAATCCTTGAGTCCCACGCTAGTATCCGCGTTCTCGGTGACGTCAGCATCGAGATGGCTAGCGCTGCGGATACCATACTACATCAACATCCAGAACTGGTTCTCATTGATCTTGATCCTCGTGGGAACGACGCTCTAGGATTCATGGGGACCATACAGAAGACTTCTAAAGTCTCGGCTGTCCTTGTGCTGAGTGATTTAGCCGATCATGAATTGGCTCGCAAGGCATTGGCGCTTGGAGCGGCGGGAGTCGTGCTAAAGATTCAGCCCCCGACCGTGCTAATCGCAGCTATCCAAGATCTCTGTCCATCTTATACTCTCGAATCAATACCAAAGAGTTTGGCCACAGAGGCAAAACAATCTAAGAGCCAGAAATTCCTTCATACATACACTGCCGACGCTGAGGATACGAGAAAGATTCAAAGCCTGACCACCCGCGAACTGGAGGTCATACGCCAAATTGCCCTGGGATTGAAGAACAAGGATATTGCGAATCGGCTTTCCATTAGTGACATTACCGTGCGTCATCACCTCACCAGCATCTTCTGCAAGCTTGAGGTCACGGATCGCCAGAAACTGCTCATCCTAGCCTATCGTTACGGACTCGCAGAGCTAACGTTATGCGCTGAGTCTGCCTGAATCAACTTCAATAATTGGAGGCAATACGCATCGTATGATCATCGGCCTTCCGGTTCAGCGGGCCTGACAGGCCGTGGGACTCAGCCAGGGGCTTACGGTGTCTTCGGTGTCCGCTCCCGCGCCATGCCGTGTGGCCACGCAACGGACCTGCCTCCATTGCTCTCATGGGGGCCTCGCACAGGTGGGAGAGCAGCAACCTTGTCCCCCCATGTGGCGCTGCTTCCGGACAGACACCGCTCCTGGCATGGTTCTGGCCCGGAGGTAATGAAACCGTTTCGAGAAAATATTTCCCTACAGGCGATTGACAAGCCCCTGTCTCACGGCCTAGGGTAGCGCCCGTCTCTCGGTTTCCGCGATGCCGCACCCAGCGGCCATCGGGCAGGGGGTGCAATGCGATTTGCAGTGCTTCAACCGTCGGTTCAATCCGCAGGGCGCGTTGCACGCACTTCTTCCCGCATACACATAACCATTGGAGGACTCGGGGATCGGAACGTTTCCGCCGACCGGCATGTCCCTGGTGATGGAATTGCCGAGGGGCTATCCACGGACCTCCGAGGCCTTTATCATCGTGGCAGCGAAACGGGCGGATCACGTCGTGTTGCCGGAGTTCTATGCTGTGCTGGCGGCAGTGAAACGCTGTTGTTGTGGAAACCATTGTGCCCTATTCCATCGTGAGGAGGTAAAGTCATGCGGACCGCATGCTGGGAGATGCCGTGGCTTCGAGCCTTGCGCGCAGTGGCCCTTATGCTGGCAGTCGTGCTGGGCCTGGAATGGACTGCCCCGCTCGGCGGGTACGCCCAGCCGAACCAGGAGCCGGCTTCCGCGCCAGCGGCGAGCGTGGAGAAACAGGACCTCCCGCCGATTCAAGAGGCGGAGGCCAGTGAAGAAGACAGGCCGTTCTACAAAAAATGGTGGTTTTGGGCGATCGTGGTGGCGGTCGTGGCGGGTGCTTTGGTGGCGGTGACGGTCAGTGAGGGGGTGAGCGATCCGGCGCCCCTGGCCCCGGGGCCGTAAGCCACCAACGAAGATACGGCGCTCGCGATTGGCGTGGGTAGCGGGGAAGCGTCAGTTCCTTCTGGCGGTGTGACTGTCATGGGCCCCCAGCACCGTAACTCGGATTCAACATCGACCGCTCTATTGTTTTAGCCTAAGTTCTGTAGTTTGAAGGCAACTTCTAGCAACAGGTTACAGCACCAAGAACATTATGGAACTCACATGGATACCAATCACAAAACAATGGCTACAGGGAGAATCCGTTCTGTCTTGTCGAGAGGGAGACATTCCCCAGCATCTTTCGCTGTCTTTTACGTTCCGAGTCCCATCCTGAACTTTAGGTCATAAAAGGCCTTCTCGAGATTCTGTGGCGTCCCAATATCGACGAACGATTGGTTTGGAAACCGGACGGCCTGAAACCGCAACCCATCCTGAAGCGCCGCTTGAAACACATGACCAACAGATAGTTCAGATTGGTGCGGCGGACTTGTCGTTGAATCCTGCCCTAAACGTCGTTGCAGGCTGAGCAAATGTTCGTGAAGAAACTCTGTAAACACTGAGGTCCACACTGCTATGATCCACCCATACTCAAGATCCGTAGCAGGAGGTTTGATCACAATAGAACGGACTTCATCATTGTTGTCTAGCTCAACCATATCCATATCCATTGTCCAAGGAGATTTCACAGGGAACAATCCTAGGACGACATTCGCCTCTGTTGCATCCAGGCGATCCAACAACTTCACGAAAGCCTCATCACCTTCGAACACAATATCGGGGAATCCGAACACTACGACCGAATGCCTTACAAATGGATAGGCCTGATCAAGGGTATACGGAGTGCCAAAGGGCAGCCGCATCATTAGGTAGCCCAAATTCATATCGACCAGGGTGCCATCACCGAAATAACTTGGGATATCCCATTTGCCCTGGCGCAAGATGAAATAGGCGTTGCGAACGCCAGCATTTCGCATTTTCTCAAGCAGGTAGTGCGAGACTGTTTTGGGACGCAGGCCATCGGCTCCGTCTGCCCTACGAAATCCGATAGGAAAAATCTCCTTACTGCATGGCAATGGCTCAATGCGGGCGCCCCTGCCCCCAACAGGTAAGACTCCTACAATTTCTATACCTTTCAGCATGTTCCAGACAGAATATCGAGGTGCGGAGCAAGACCCTAACGGACGGTAGGCGTACCAACCAACTTGGCGCACAACATGGCTTTCTGCTGATCACGGTACCACTCAACTGTCTGTTGCAAACCACGTTCGAGAGAAGTGGTGGCTTTCCACCCAAGCTTTGCAAAGGAGCTAACCGTATCGGCTAGACGCACTTGCTCAAACGGGCGGTCCGGTAACACTTCAAACAACGGTTTAATATCACTGCCGATCACAGAAACAAGCTGTTCAACGACTGTCCGAACCGAGACGAGCGTCCCAGAACCCAAGTCTATCGTGGCACCCTCTATCCGTGGCACAAGCGCAGCCTGAAGGAACCCCTCTATGACATCATCGATATAGACCCAGTCGGCTTGCCATTGCCCACTGGAAAGTTTAGGAGACTCGCCTTTCAGAAGGGCTAGTGTAACTGACGGAATCAGCTTCTTCGGATCTTGCCCAGGCCCATAGGTCATGAAGGGGCGGACCATCACGTAGGGGGTTCCGTAGAGACTATGGAACATTCGTCCGTACGCGCCACTTGCCCATTTCGCCGCAGCATAGGGAGAGCCAGGAGTTAGTTCACCTTGACTTGGTTGCGGCTCCGTGAGTGACCCTACCAACACAATTCGGCGGTAGGATTCTTCCGCCGATACAGCTAAGAGATTCACCGTGCTTGCGAGCAAACTATGGAATGTCGGCAGAACCAGATCCAACCCTGGACTGGCTCCAACCATACCCGACAGATGGAAAATGATATCTGGTTTAATCGAGGAAACGAGATGGCGGGCCGTGGCCAGATCGGCCAGATCTCCTTGCCACCATGTGGGACCTCCTGGCTCAGTCACCCGCATGGTCCGTGACGTTGCATGGACCTGGCTTCCAGCTTTACAGAGATAGCGACAGAGGTTGGACACCGATGAAGCCGCTACCCCCAGTAACGAGGACCTTCAAACCAGCCCACTCTAGTTGATTATCAGCCGGCTCTCTATCCGCTAGACTCATTGTCCGCCCGATGCTGGTACACCAATGCCCCTTCCTTCTCCGTTCCGTCCTCATAGAGAGCGATGAGGTCTTCTGGCAATCGTGAAAAGTCTGTTCCGCGCAAATAGTCTCTCATTGTGGTTCCCGTGCATTCCACGTCCACGGTTGGCGCGCCCTTCTTCCTCCTGACGTCATCCTCGTGAACAACCCTGAAATCAATACTGAACCTTGTCTTTCCGGACGTATTCGGCACACTCGAGTGCATCTGTGCTCCGGAGAAGAAAATGATTCCCCCGGCCGGAACAATGAGCCGGATCTGGGGATCAAGCTCAAGCTGTTCAGTCGGCTTAGGCAGCGGCCTGGGATCCTCTTTCAAAAACTGCGCGACATGGGCTCCGCGATTCTGCTGATTCCAAAGATAATAGTTGTATCCCTTCGAGCTATTCTTGACAGGACGATTCCAATACTGCGGATGGAACGCCATCGCGTTGTCCGACTCGAATATCATAGATCGGAATCCACCAATTGATCTGACAAGGAGGCGCGGAATACCAGGTATCCCGATGCGGATGCCAGGCATAGGCAATTCCAGTCGTCAGATAATTGTCGCTGGTGGAGCTGCGCATTTTCGGCACATCAAAATATGTTTTCTCCAGATCACATCCCATCTCGACAAAAATATCCTGGATCAGTCGCTTCGCCTCTGGGTGATGGATGAAGCCGGGTTTCAGCTTCAGGAGAATCTCAGCGTATTGCTCCACAGAGAGTTTATACTGGGCTGTTTCTGGATCAAGCGGGGCGAATGCCTCCTCAATCAGCTTTCGAGCGAACGCGATGAATGCAAGCGTACTTTTTCGTGGCGAGTACACAAGCAGTTGTCCTTCGAAGAGTAGTTGCCTTCGTTGTTCATCGGAAAACGGAGGATCATAATAGACGGTGTTGTTCATGATGCCCTCTCCATTATGTGTTACCCGGCCTCCGACATTCTTTCAACAATCCAACTTCCACAAGCGCCTCCGCTGCAGCTTGAATCCGGCGGAACGGCAGATCGGCACGTTCCGCAATATCAAGCAGCGTATGACGCCCATCAGACGCATTCAGAACCCATAAGAGAGCCAACTCCTTCGACTGCTTCTCTTGTTGACCGGCAATGGCCCGATACAGTCCCCGACGCCCCAATTGCGGCTCGCATTTCGGGTTCTGGTTCAGATAGGCCCGATTGTGCTCCAGCAACTCGAATGCCTCCAAGCATCGCGAGAATGATCGCGCGAGTGAGTCTGCCTTCACAAAGTCAAGATTATCTGCAGAGGAGTGATACTCAGGATACTCCCCGTGAGGCGTTCTCATGAAACAGCCTACCGGCAAGATCGAACCCTGGAGAGCAATATTGCCGTTCGTCATACCCATAGGGGAAAAAGTCGATGATGGCATGCGGATCACCTGAATGCTTGAGAACCTGGATCATCACACGGTCAATTTCAGCATGACCCTGACGACTCCTCTTGTATGTCACCTTCCCAGCATCGCCGACCCCGGTCAACACTAACCCGTGTTTGATGCGCGAAACGATGTGCTTCATTCCGAGCCAGCCAGGTGATCGACCCGATGGTTCCCGGAATAAACAGAAAGCGATAGGAATACCGCCGCTGACGAGCAGCCATCGCCTGCGCAGCATGTACTGCTACCGCAATACCGGAAAGATTGTCGTTGCACAGAGATGGATGACAGACATGGCAAGAGACGAGCACTTCATCGAGCATTCTCTCCCGGCAGATAGCATTCACCATATGTTAAAGATCCGGGCTGGAGAGTCGAGTCGATCACGACCTCATACTCTCCATCTGTCAGTCGACTCGACGATTCTTGTGGCTAAGGCAGAAGCCCCAGTTCTCCTGATAGTAGGATGTTCGATAGGGAATCCACTCCGGATGGTCCGGCAAGACTGAACAAATGGGGCTTGAGTTCTTCAAGCGTCATTCTCTTCCTGAGTCGGCGTGCTGTAACTCATGAGGTGAAGATTGTTGGCCTTGAAATCGACCACACGCGCTCCTGCCTTATTCTTAATGTAGGCATCCGACAGTTCCACTCGAGCGGAACTGTCCAATCGAACACTTTGGTCCCACTCGGGACCTCATGAATTTCTAGAGGAATACGCTTTTGAATCATTCGAAGCGTTTCCCGAACCCCTTCGCCGGTAATGCTTCGGCATATCGGATAGAGTTCCGCGATGAAATCGTGCATGCGCTTTCCCAGGATCTTGACGATCCAAGTGTCTTGAGAGAGTCGTCGGTCATTCATGTGCTGCGTCTCGTCGTTCTGGAAGAAATGCCGGCCAGGTTCGATCCTTATCCGATATAACCGTGAAGGCTTCAGGCCATTCAATGCGGAAGCTCGGATCGTCCCATCGAAACCCTCGTGCGCTGAGCCGGCTGCATAGAACTCAGACATGTGATAGGACACTTCGCTATTATCTTCGAAGCGTCAGAAACCCATGGGCAAACTGCTTCTGGAATGTAGAGCGTCCGACGATTCTCGGCCGAAAGCATCACACCGACATGCTGACAATACGTCGGTGACGTCGGCCGCAAATCGACGATGACATCGTAGATCGCACCCATCGTACATCGCACAAGTTTCACTTCCTCATGCGGGGCGACTTGATAATGCATCCCCCGCATGGTCCCTTTGCGACTGATTCACCGAGATATTGCTTTGCACCCATGTGACCTTGAGCCCCTGTGCCTCGAACTCTTTCTGGCACCAGGTTCTCGCAAACATCCCCCGCTCATCTTTCACCGGCTCTGGGTCGATCACAAACGCGCCTTTAAGGACGTTTCGGTGAAGATCATGGGTACACTTTTACTTCAGGAATCGGCACAACGAACTTACCGCCCCACTCACGGATAAACGCCATCTGTTGCATAACCTCCTCTCGGAGATTCCATGGAAGAATGAGGAGATAATCCGGACGTGTCTCGCGAATCTGCTCCGGTCGCATAGATCGGAATGTGCACGCCGGGAAGGAAATGCCCTTGCTTATGAGGGCTACGGTCTACCGTGTAGTCAATGAGATCCGTTCGAACACCACAATAGTTGAGCAGCGTATTGCCCTTCGCCGGCGCTCCATAGCCGACAACCCGTTTCCCTTCCTGCTTGGCAGAAATCAGAAATGAGAGCAGTTTTCTCTTGGTGGCCTCGACTTGCGGACCAAACGAAAGGTAGTGGTCCAGCCGGCCGAATCCGGCAGCCTCTTCCCGCGATTTCAGTTCCCGTGCGCGGGTGCCGATAGGCTTAGACGCATCCTGATCGTGGCAGGCATAGATTCGCAGCGACCCGCCATGCGTCGGCAACTCTTCCACATCAAACAGCTTCATGCCGTGGCGGGCAAACACCTGTTCCACGGCAAGAAATGAAAAATAGGAAAAGTGTTCATGGTAGATGGTATCGAACTGATTCTGCTCCATCAGCTGAAGCAGATGGGGGAATTCCATGGTGATCAGCCCCGTCGGTTTCAGCAGCACCTTGAGCCCTTTGACAAAATCGTTCAAATCAGGGACATGGGCCAGCACGTTGTTGCCGATAATCAGATCAGCCGACCACCATCCGCAGCAGAGATCGAGCGCCGTTTTCTCGCCGAAGAAGGCCACTTTGGTATTGATCCCTTTCTTCTTTGCCACCTCAGCCACATTGGCTGCAGGCTCAACCCCAAGGACTGGAATCCCTCGCGCCACAAAATTTTGCAGCAGATATCCGTCATTACTGGCAATCTCAACTACTTTGGAATTGCGATCCAATCGGAATCGATCGGCGATCATGTCAACATAGGCCTTCGCATGGGCCAACCACGAATCAGAAAATGAGGAAAAGTACGCGTAATCGGAAAAGATATCGTGCGGAGTTGAAAACTGCTCCAACTGAACCAGCAAACATTTCTCACACACGTACACGTGCAATGGATAGAACGGCTCCATGCGATTGAGCTGCTCCGGCTTGATATAGGAGTTGGCCAACGGGGACATGCCGAGATCGACGAACGTATGTTCTAACGTCGTCCCGCATGACCGGCACTGTGAATGCACTCATGTTGTGCATTTCCTCCTCATCATCCTCGATGGGATCCAGGCTCACTATGCCAATCGCCTTACCGGTTAGGGCGATCCTTCCATTCAAGATTGTCGGTTAGCTGTCCATTCTCTCGAAGCCGTCTGCAAGGTCACCAGCCGCATGAATTCACCCGTCCGGAAATCAGGATCCTGAAATTTCATGGCCATGAGGCCGTCCCGAAGATCCACCACGGCACTCTGAAGATCCACTGCTGGAAGGAATCCTTGTGCCAACTTGGTGAACTTGTCGAAATTCACCCGATAGGAACGCTTGTCCGGCTGCGCGTCTTTATTGATCGATACCTCCACGTTCGGAACTAGCTTGGCCACTGCTGCCGCCAGATCCTTCACCTGATAATTCCAGGCATCGCTTCCCACATTCAGCGTCAGGCAGGTTCCGCCATCTCGATGGTCCCGCTGCACAGCCCAATCGATCGCTCGCGCCATGTCTTTGACATGAATGAGCGGACGCCATGGGGTTCCATCGCTCAAGATGTTGATGCGCTTGGAGGCGAGCGCGCCGGCGACAAAATCGTTCAGCACAAGATCCAGTCGCAGACGATCACTCATCCCGCAGGCTGTTGCAAACCGGAGGCACGTTGCGGTGAATGTCTCAGAAGCAAGCAATGCGAGATCTCGTTCTGTATTGACCTTCGATTTGGCATACGCCGTTAGGGGATTGAGCGCATCCTCTTCTCGACGTGGACCGCCTTCTGCAAATCCATACACACTGCAACTTGACGCAAATACAAACTTCTTGACCCCAGCCCCCTTCGCCTTGTTGGCCAGATCGATACTGGCTCGATGATTGATGTCCAGAGTCACATCTTCAAAAAGGGCTCCCATCGGATCGTTTGAAATCGCGCAGAGGTGAACAACGGCATCCACTCCCCTGAGGACCTCTCGGGGAACCTTCTGATATCTCCGAAGTATTGAATATCAGCTCGACTTTCCGGGAAACGAGATGGACCCGTCAGGCAGTGCGCGAAGTAGCCCGCGTCGTATCCGATAAGTTCTGCGCCTGGATGAGACTCTCTTAACCGACGCAACACCAATGGTCCGACATAGCCCATGTTTCCTGTGATGAGGATCTTCATGCTTGCCCCCTCAATTCAATGCCGCTTGAATGCGCTTCGCACACATGTTCGGAAAACGGAATCCCACACGTAAACGCCGGAGAGACGGCATTCAGCACATGCATCGAATGCCGGTCGCCCTCCAGGACAAAATCCATTTCGAGTTTACGCTTCCTGATATCAACCAATTGCGCCCGGATACCCGGCTTTCCCCAGTTTTGGTAATGCTCCGACTTGACACCTTCCGCCAGCTGACTGGCGAGCGAGATCATCTTTGATTTTGAATACTTCGCCAGCTCACGAACAGCGAGAGTCTTGAAATCGAAATTTGAATTCGCCAGCAACCCAACCCCTCGCAGAGCCACTTCGAGAAATTCGTTCCAGTGAAAATTCGCCATTCCACCATACTGCTCGCGCCAGAACCCAGGAATGGCTGTCGGTCCAATCTTGGCTTTCCCGCTGGCGGCGACCGTAAAGTGAACTCCCAGGAACGGATTCTTCAAATCAGGCACCGGATAGATGTTCGTACGAATCGACCCGGCTGGTTCACTGGAATAGAGGTAGAGCCCCTTGAAAGGAAGAATTCGATAGTGTTCGGAAAATCCATAGTCGCGAGCGATGCGGTCCGCATAGAGTCCCGCTGCGTTCACAACGTACCCTACCTCGTACGTACCGTGAGTCGTCTTCACCTGCCCTTTGGATGATCCAAGGTATCGGACACCGCAATGGAGCTGCACACCTTCCTCGACTGCGTCCTTCTTCATGGCCTGCATCACCAGAGAAGGATCAACGGTCGAGGTCGCCGGAGAAAACAATGCACGTTCGCAAGTCTTGACCCGAGGCTCAATGGCTTTGGCGTCTTTCTCCGAGATCTCTTCAAGGGGTATCCCGTTGGCACGTCCCCTTTTCAAAAGTTCATCCAGCCCTGCATGATCGGCTCGATCTCGCGCGACGACCAACTTCCCGCATTTGTTCAGCGGGATCTTCTTCTCCCCACAATATTCGGTCAGCAGGCGATTCCCACGCCAGGTAAACTTGGCCTTGAGACTATCGGGCGAGTAATAGAATCCGGCATGCAGGACACCGCTGTTTCGTCCGCTCGCATGCAGCCCGCAATCGGCCTCTTTTTCAAGTAGATGCACCGATGCGTCGGGGAATGTGCGTCGAAGTCCTCGAGCAATATTCAAGCCCGATGACGCCGCCGCCAATGACAAGAAAATCCGATCGCACGGCTTCTTACCAGATCTTCCAAGGGGCCTTCGACGGACTGCCACAGATCTTCTAAGTAGTTTTTCTCGCGCAATGTATCCATACAGGACCAGAACCGGTCGTGGCGATATCCCATGAGTTGGTGGTCCTGTGTGAGTCGTTCGATCGGGCTCACGCTCCCAGATCGTTTCATCGCCGGCGATATAATCGATCGCCTCGCGTTGCAGCACATAGAACCCGCCGTTGATCCAGCCCTCGTCACCATGCGGCTTTTCCTTGAAGCCGGTAATCAGGTCCTGGTCGAACTCCAAACGGCCGAATCTGGCCGGCGGCAACACGGAGGTGACCGTGGCAAGCTTCCCATGGGAATGGTGGAACTTTATGAGTGCCTGGATGTCAATATCTGAAACACCGTCTCCGTAAGTAAACAGAAAAGTTTCGTCTTTCTCGAGCCATTTCTTGAGCCACTTGAGACGACCTCCCGTCTGGGTATGGAGGCCCGTATCCACGAGGTGCACCTTCCAGTCCTCGTGCTGTTTGCCATCATGGATCGTCGTCTTTCCACTTCCAAGATCAACCGAAATATCTTTGTTGAAGGTATAGAAGTTGAGGAAATATTCTTTGATCATTTCCCCCTTGTAGCCGAGCGCAATGATGAATTCCTTGATGCCGTGGGCGGCGTAAATCTTCATGATGTGCCATAAGATCGGTTTCCCCCCAATTTCGATCATCGGCTTCGGACGAAGCTGAGTTTCCTCTGAGAGACGAGTTCCCAACCCACCGGCAAGAATTACAACCTTCATAGGTTCATTCCCTTCTCTAATACCCTTTCATGCACTCCCTTTGGCAGCTTTCGTCGTTTGCATAACCATTGCCTCAGCCCAAACAAGGTGAAATCTTGGGAGAGTGTATCGCATAGCTCCACGTAACCTGACCGACCACTACGCCCGAGAACCATAAAGTGGAAAGTAGTCTGCACACCATGTGCGTTGAGGTTCAGAAGGTCCTGTATCGAAGGTCGGCAGGTTATTTTGGATGTGTAAATCATGTGGCCTAGCGAGCCGTGTAAGCAAAGATGTCGAAATAAGAAAAAGGCAATGACAACCTTTTCCTTTAAAACATGAATTTTAATCCGACAAAGTAGGCCACATTGCCATTGGTTGTTCCGAACGGTAATCTCCTCGTCCAGCGAACTTCTGCTAATGTTGGAGTTTCGGCAGCGCTGATGGGCGTCGGCACATATACCTTCATCACTTGTTCGATCGCCGGGGCCTGATCCATCAAGACCAACATCCCCCCACTGCTGATGTTCAGAGAGAGCGCTTTCCCACTGTGGGACGACGCAGCCGGGGCTTCTGCGGGCGTCGTCATCTCATACAGTATCGGTCTTAACAACGCCGCCCGTTCACTGTGACTTTTCTGACTATCCGTCATCGGCCACTCCCACTCCGTCTGTGCCACATTGCGCCTCCTCTGTAAGGGAAATATCTCTGTCCTCAGCCTCATGGTTTAGAACTTTCTGGGGATTGCACGCCATGTTCTGTCTCGAAACACTGAACCCAACAAGGAGGCCCCTTCCCACCTGTTCCTTCCCATTCCTTGGTTGTGGACTATAGGCGGGACGAACAACAGGGACAATACCGACGATGTAGGCCTCGTTTCTCCAAAGGTGGGTGTTGACTCCCCCAAAAGGGTTAGGTAGTATTTCCATTCTAGTGTTACGTTCCTCGATGTCTGTGTGCTACCTTAATCAGAACGTATTGGATTGTCTAGCATTGTTCTTGTAACGACTTCGAAAGCGTCCTTCCATCCATGAGTGATTCGTCGCCCCCCGTAGACCCAACAGACACTCTCGCCGATCAGCGCGCGGGCTCAGGGATTGTCGTCCTCTCGGCTTCCATGCAACTCCTCCATATGAATCGTCAAGCCTCAGAGCTGTCTAAGAAGATTAACGCGGCAGAACATGGTGGAGGGAGCCTGAAATCTGCCCATGGAGTCCTGCCGACTGCGCTGACAGAACTCTGCGGAGAAATCATCAAGGCCCTCCACGTTCGTACCGAAGCAAAAGATTGGGAACAATTCGAGATCAAGCGTGTGGCAGGTAATCCTGAACAACCAATCCTGTTGCGGGGGTTCGGCCTACCGGATCGAGGGGGGGTCCAGTATGCGAGACTCGTCGTCACCTTGGAAGAGTTAGCGCGGCGACAACAGCTCAACACCGATCAAGCCAAGGAAAGGTTTCAATTGACCAATCGCGAACAATCGGTCATTGAGCACCTGGCAAAGGGGTGGACCAACAAAGAGATCGCGAACGCTCTTCAGATTACCGAACAGACCGTGAAAGAACACATCAAACACATCATGAGAAAAACCAATTCCACGACCAGGACAGGGATCCTCGTTCACATCTTCAATTCGTAATCTGCCACAGTATCCGTGTCGAAAATACCATGGTGCGTTATCTGCAACACAGGGATTATTTCCTAATAGCAATTTTTATCATTTATAATCAATGGCTTACGTGGAAGAGTTTTGGTCTATTGATTGCATTACACCATCAGTGAAACTGTAATGATTGCTGTGGATGTGAGACAAGATTAGGACAAGAAGAGCCCTGAGGTAGCATGAAGAACCTTCGCTTGATATTGATGAGTATCCTGGTTTCAGTGGCTGGGTTCCAGGCTGGTCAACCAGTACAAGCAGCCGCCATCGACAACGGAAGCTTCATGAGCCTGTGGAGTAGCTACTCCCATTGCCAAGCCACCACCGATGTTGACCAGCTGAAAGAGGACGCGTTGACCCTAACAAACGCGGCCAATCGCTCGCTCACCCAAGAAGGCTTTGTTCTCCCCCTACCAGGCCAGCTTGAAAAGTTCGTGTCAACTCCTGCAGCCCGATTTGCGGTGGACGTGAAAGCGATGGCTGCAGCCTGTTCCCTGCGGGCCGGCTCCGCTGCCGTAGCGGCAGGAAAATTGGACGTTGCCAAAGACCTCCTCCAGGCCGTCCTGAACTACTACCCCCAATCCGAGTATGCCTACTACACCCTGCAGGCAAAGACCCTGCTTTCTGAACTCGAGACGAACGTCGTTCAGGTTACGCTCAACCTTCCCTAGCCCCCTCGTTTCTCTTTCTATCTCCTCACGGCGCGCTTCATCCATATGGATCTGTGCGTGAGCCATCTACGGTACAGATAGGCTGCCCTCCTCTGACTAACGATACAAACAGCCGGTCGTAGGCGTTCGCTGAGCGAGCCCAGGACACATCCGTGGTCATCCCTGCCTCAACCAGTTGATCCCACATCGATCGATTCTGATACAGCGCCACAGCTCGGCGCAATACGGTCAGAAGAGCCTCTGCCGTGTCCTCTTCAACATGAAACCCGGTCGCCCGTCCCGCCTGCCGAGCCTGTACGGGAAGCGGCACGACCGTATCTGCCAACCCACCTGTCTTTCTCACTACGGGAACCGTTCCATAGCGGAGACTGTAGAGCTGGCTTAGGCCACATGGCTCATACCGCGACGGCATCACAAACACATCTGCTCCTCCTTCGATACGATGCGCGAGTCCTTCGTCGAAGCCGATACGAAGTCCCATACGATGAGGATAGCGTGCCTGGAGCGCCTTCAACTTGGCTTCGAGCTCCGGCTCGCCAGTCCCTAAGATCACCAGCTGCAGATCCATCGCCATCAGTTGCGGAATAATGGTCGCCACAAGATCTAAGCCCTTCTGCGACGTCAGCCGTGCAATCACGCCAAGAAGCGGAACCGATGTTTCCGGCAACTGAAACTCCCGTTGAAGCGCCTGCTTACACACCTGTTTCCCTGAGCGATCGGTAGCGGAATAATTCGCGGGAAGATAGGGATCGGTTTCCGGATTCCATCGATCGATGTCGATACCGTTCAGAATGCCCAGGAGTCGGTCCGCTCGATTGCGCAGCACGCCCTCAAGCCCAAAACCGAATTCTGGCGTGAGGATTTCTCGCGCATAGGTGGGACTGACCGTCGTCACATAATCAGCAAACACAATTCCCCCCTTGAGCAGATTCACCGAACCGTAATACTCAAGGGCCACGGGGTTAAACAGCGATGGAGGCAGACCGGTTTTCTTGAATTGCTCTCCGGGGAAGAGGCCTTGATACCCCACATTGTGCAGTGTCAGTACGGTGCGCACTCCCTGGACCTCCGGCCGATCTCGATCAACGGTATTGAGATAGACCGCGCACAACGCTGTTTGCCAATCATGGAGATGAAGGATATGGGTATGCCATCGGCACGCGGTTCGGAGATGGGCGATCACCTCAATCGTCGCGCGGCAGAAGAATGAAAACCGGTCGAGATTATCGGGATAGTCGATACCGCGATCTTGATAGAGCCCCGGCCGGTCGAAGAAGGCCTCGTTCCGAATCGTCCACACCCGAGCCCGGCGACCACCTTCGCCGACGGGAATGACATCTTCTTCAATCAGCGTGTCGACAAGCCCCTGAGGTGTCGGCACATGTAGACGACAGACAGAACGGAAGGATCGTCCTGACTCACTCAGGCAACGATAGCGCGGGAGGAGGAGAATGACGTCATGGCCAAGCTTCGCCAACTCAAGAGGCAACGCGCCAGCGACATCGGCAAGCCCACCGGTCTTGGCATAGGGGACCGCTTCGGAGGAGACCATGAGCAGATTCAGGGGATGCTGGGTCACGGAAGGCCTACAGGATGCATCGCTTTATGGAGCGGCCGGCACTTCAAACCTGGAGCGAAACTTTTCTTCGTGTTTCCAACTGCGTCCCAGCTCATGAAGTTGCGCCGCGGTCAGCGCTTCGCGATAGACAAGCCGTTCCTCAAAAAACACCACCAGCCACCCGTGATCCGGGTAAGCCAGAAACAGCGCATCGCCGGCCTCAATACCGCCCTCCCACCCTCGCGGCGGTTCTCCGCTCGGCAACCTCGACCGCGGAATAAGCGAGTCGTCTTTCATGCCGAAGAACTGCATGAACTCGATATGCTGATACGTCGGCGCTCCCCATGCCCCGACAAACGCGCGGGGGGTCAACTGATGGAGCACCAACTGGTTGTCTCGCACATGACGCTCTTGTTCTTCCAGCGAAGGCATTCCGCTGCAACTGAGGACCGACCCAATAGCGACCACGACTAACACACCGGCCCATCCCGAGCGCCTCAGAAAATTAAGGCCCCGGAATCGCTGCGCACCGCACCAGGTCGGTCTGAACATGCCCGCGAGTTTCCTCACAATAGCCGTCGGCTCCTTGGTTCAACAGGCTTCACAGGCTGACAGACATCACACTGACAGAGCCGCCGAAGAAGGGCATAGGAGTAAATACCGGTATCGTGGCCATCACTCCAAGAAAACTGCAGCGCATACCGTCCGACCGGCTGCACATCCTGCAATATGATCAAGAGGGGTACATCGTCCGGCTGCAAACGCCGTGCACCAGACCACTCGTCCACGCAGGCTGCGCAGGGACATTGCTGGCGGAGATACCTCACGGGATAGACGGCCTTGTGCCCATCGTTCCATTCGATGCCCAACACACCCTTCTCAATCCAGGCCATGTCTCTCGGTTCATACAGGGTCTCTGTCATGTTCTCGCTTCGCTCCCAGGAACCGTGAAACGTGAGGCGTGAAACGTGAAACGAGGGTCAGCCTCGGAGCTTCGGACTTCGGACCTTCAGCCCTCGAACCCTCGCCTCTCGCTCGTCTCGCCTGTCCCGCCAGTCTCGTGTGCAAATCCTTATGACGGATACGAAAGAAAATTCACAGGAGGCAGCTGTCTGCCTGCCACAACGGTGACATACCCTTCAATCACGTCTTCCACCTCGTGACGAACTTGCCCGGCAGCCTTCAGACGATTGATCACAGAAGGCGAGAGTCGCAACGCCTGATGCAGAAACGCCAGGCTCCCTCGCGAGAGCGGCAAACAGCGGAAGGCCTGGCGCGCAGCACAGGCCACACAGACCAGGCCTCCGGACAGAGGCGAAAACTGCGGTTCTCCCATCAATCGGCCCTTGCCACAGGCGGCACAGTGATCGGTCTGAGGGCGAAACCCGATAAGGCCCAGCAGCCGAATCTGAAACAGCAGCGCCGTCAACGCCGGGTCCTGGCTCGTGACTAATGCGCGCAAGCCCTGTTCGAGTGTTTCGAAGAGCTGCGGGTCAGGATCCCCGTCCGGCGTCACCGCACTCACCACATTGACCATCCGCGCGGCAGCGGTCATCAGCGTCAAGTCTTCGCGAAACCGCATGAAGGGCTCAACGAGATCGACTTGAGATACTCGATAGAGCGAATCGCCTGACTTTTCGAACAGGTTCAGATGGCAGATGGTGAGCGGTTCGAGTGATGCGCCGAGCCGGCTCCTCATCCGACGAGCCCCCCGAGCCACCGCGCGAACCTTTCCCATCTCTTTGGTGTAGAAGGTCACGATACGATCCGCATCGCCCCACTTTCGACTTTTCAGCGTGATGGCCGCAGTCTTGATCAGCGGCATGGGGGAGATCCGTGAGACGTGAAACGTGAAACGTGAAACGTTGCGGAGGAAGAGCACTCGGCAGTCCTACGTTTCACGTTTCACGCCTCACCTATTACGGTTCCTGTCAGCGAAGGTATTCCATGAACAGGGTGGCCAGAGAGAGATAGATGGTAATGCCCGTGATGTCATTGGCCGTCGTCACAAAGGGGCCGGCCGCAACAGCAGGATCCACCCTCATTCGCTTCAGCACGATCGGCATGAACGTCGCCATACTGGTTGAAACCATGAACGCGATAATCAGCGAGATCCCCACGACCATACCCAGAAACGCTTGATGCCAAATCCAGCCGACGATCGTGAGAATCATGCCGCAGGCGAGCCCCATCAGTAGTCCGACCTTGATTTCCCTGAAAAACACCGTACGCACATCCGTCAGCTCGATCAGCCCTGTCGCCAATCCGCGAATAATGAGGGTCGAAGACTGAAGGCCCACGTTTCCACCCATGGCGGCGATGACAGGAATAAAACTTACGATGGCCACCACTTCCTGAATCGTGTACCGGAACTCCCACAGAATCGCGCCCGACAACAGACTGCCGACTAGATTCGTAAAGAGCCACGGGAGCCGGTGCTTTGCCGACGCCACACTGGAGGATTTCGAGACCGAGTCCTCTTCGATCGCGCCGGCCATCTTGAGCATGTCTTCAGTCGCTTCTTCCCGGATCACGTCCACGACGTCGTCAACCGTGATAATGCCGACCAATTTGTTGTCGTTGTCGATGACCGGAATCGCGAGCAAGTTGTAACTCGCCACCTGACGGGCGACTTCTTCCTGGTCCATGTCGACCGTCACGCTGATCACGTCGCGCATGGCGATATTTTTCAGCGGCGTCGTGGGAGGAACCGTCAGCAACTGCCGCAGAGAGAGCACCCCGACCAAGCGCTCATCCTTGTCGGTCACGTAAATATAGAACACCATTTCCGCATCCGTCGCCAGCTGGAGACGTCGGATGGCATCTTGCGCCGTCGCATCTTCCGGGAGCGCGAAGAACTCCGTCGTCATGATGCCGCCGGCCGTACCCTTCGGATACTTCAGCAGGTCGGCGACTTCCGTGGAGTCCTCCGTCCGCATCAGCGAGAGAATCTCTTTGGCTCGTTCTTCCGGTAGAACCCCGAGGAGGTAGGCCACGTCGTCAGGGCCGAGGTCTTTGATCAGCCAGGCGATATCCGAATGCAGCAGGTCCGCCAGCACCTGATTGATACTGTCGCTGTCGAGCTCGCTCAGCACTTGGCCGCGCTTCGACTCGCCTCGCACCAGTTCGAAGACTTCCCGTTTTTCTTTGGGGGACGACAGATGCACAATCACTTTCGCCACGTCGGCCTGATGCATCCGGCCCAGCATCTTCGCAAGATTGGTGATCGCACCCCGGTGCAACAGCCGTTGCACCGACAACAGCACGATGTCGGACTTGGTCCGGCCTCGATCGGCCTGGTCACGCAGCGAGTCGCGGAGGAGATCTTTATCCCCTGGACGAGGGTGCGGATCAACTGGATTCGATTCTGTCACACGTTCTGTCGGTTGCATCACGATCCTGTTAGTAACCTAACTCGGTGAGGGCATGCTCATCTTCTCGCCACGCCTCCCGCACTTTCACCCACAGCTGCAGAAACACTTTCATCCCAAAGATCTGCTCCATCTCACGTCGTGCATCGGTCCCGACCTCCTTGAGTCTCTCCCCGTGCTTCCCGATCACGATCGCCTTATGAGACTCTCGCTCGACCATCACCGTCGCGCTGATGCGGGCCAGCTTCCCCTCCTCGACAAATTCATCGATCTCCACGGCAACCGAGTAGGGCACTTCTTCATATGTCTGGTGCAAAATCTTCTCGCGAATCATCTCGGCTGCCAAGGTCCGCATGGACTGATCGGTGACGGTGTCTGCATCATAGGCCGCATCCCCTTCCGAAAGATGGGCCACGGTCACGGACAGCAATCGATCGACATTATCGCCGGTTTCAGCCGATACCGGCACCACTTCCGTCCAACCGAATAACCTGGCGTACGTTTCCATCACCGGCAGCAACTTGAGCTTATTGACCAGATCCACCTTGTTCAATACGAGAATTACCGGACGCGGACGCTTCCTGATTGCCCCTTTTACATGATCGATGACCAAGAGATCGCCGGGACCAGGGGAACTCGTCGTGTCCATCAACACGTACAAGATATCTGCCTCCTCCAGCACGTCGACCGTGGTGCGGACCATGCGACGATTGAGCAGATGTTGCGGCTTGTGCAACCCCGGCGTATCGAGCAAGGCAATCTGCGCACCTGGTGCATGGACAACCCCCAGAATTCTCGTCCTCGTCGTTTGCGGCTTGTCCGAGACGATCGCAATCTTCTGCTCAAGCAATCGATTGAGCAATGTCGACTTGCCGACGTTCGGTCGTCCAATAATCGCGACTGTGCCAAACTTCATGGTGCTACGGGCGTGGCCGCTCCTGCGATGGTAATGGGACAATTTGATACACGGTTTCACCTTTGCGAACGTAGCCGAGCTGTTCTCGCGCCAACTGTTCGATTTTCGCGGGATCGTGTTCCACGCGATCGATGTCCTCCCGAAGCGTGCGGGTCGATCCGTTGTAATTCCTGAAGGTCCACGTCCAACTGTTGGGCGTGCTCACGCATGGAGAAGTAGCGCGATAGACCCATGTCGCCAAAGACCAAGACGATCAGCATCAGCAGGCACGCGGCGACTCCACCATAGTACGCGCCCGTCACCATGCGACGCTCCCAATCGAGCCACTGCCGTCCCCGATTCCGCTTAATGATCATTGTCGGTTGCTCATGATCAGCATCGCCCCGGCATCGCCTCACGACCCCGATAGACTGCGTGCGAACCCAGCTCTTCCTCGATCCGGAGCAACTGATTGTACTTGGCCACGCGATCCGTTCGGGACAGCGACCCGGTCTTGATGAGCCCGCTATTGGTCGCAACCGCCACATCCGCAATCGTCGTATCCTCCGTTTCCCCGGACCGATGCGAAATGATCGCTGTGTAGCCTGATCGTTTCGCCAACTCAATCGCCTCCAGCGTTTCAGTCAACGTGCCGATCTGGTTGAGCTTGATCAGAATGGAGTTTGCGATCCCTTCCTTGATCCCTTTGGCAAAGATCTCCACATTGGTCACGAAGATATCGTCTCCGACCAATTGGATCCGCTTGCCCAACTTCTCCGTCATCATCTTCCAGCCCTTCCAATCCAACTCGCTCAACCCATCTTCGATGGAGAGAATCGGGTATCGATCCACGAGCTTCCCGTAGTAACTGATCATCTCTTCGGAGGAGCGCTCAGGATTCTTTTCAGCTTCAAGACGGTACCGGCCCTTCTCATAGAGTTCACTGGCCGCACAGTCCAATGCGAGGGCGATATCGTGCCCCGGTTTATAGCCGGCCTCCTCGATTGCCTGCATGATCAGGCTGAGCGCCTCTTCATTCGACTGGAGGTCCGGCGCAAACCCGCCTTCGTCACCGACCGCCGTGTTCAACCCTTTTTTCTTCAACAGCGACTTGAGCGTATGGAACACCTCCGTCGCCATCCGGAACGCCTCGCTGAAACGCGTCGCCCCCACCGGCATGATCATGAACTCTTGCAAGTCCAAGCGATTGTCGGCATGGGCCCCGCCGTTGATGATGTTCATGAGCGGCACCGGCAGCACTCGCGCATTCGTCCCGCCAAGATATCGATAGAGCGGCTGGCCTGTTTCAGCCGCCGCCGCCTTCGCCACGGCCAGCGACACACCGAGAATGGCGTTGGCGCCGAGCTTGCCCTTCGTTTTCGTGCCGTCCAGATCGATCATCGTCTGATCGATGCCGACTTGGTCGAACGCTTCCTTCCCTAACAGCTCCGGCGCGATCAGCTTGCTGATATTGGCCACGGCCTTCGAGACGCCTTTCCCCATCCAGCGCTTCTTGTCGCCATCGCGCAGTTCGATCGCTTCCTTCTCGCCGGTGGAAGCCCCGGACGGCACCGCCGCCCGCCCACGCGCCCCACTCTCCAGCGTGACCTCCGCCTCGATCGTCGGATTCCCCCGTGAATCCAAAATCTGCCGTCCTTTGATCTCGCGAATCGCGCTCATACTCCCCTCTCAGGCTGCTGAAAAAGACCAACATTCCACCCGCCCAGCCCCGACGCCGCCCTGAGTCTGCCAAGACAGTCTCGCCCAGGGACGCGCCTTTTCCCGATCTTCGTTCTCGGCTCGACAAAATCCTCAACGGGGACCCAGCCGCCTCACCAACTCGACGGCGCGCACAGACTTGGTGCTCCTTATTCGTCGCACCGTGCGCCCCAGAGGGTACGTCTCCGGTTGTCGTTGGCTGCCTTTTTGAGCAGCCTGTCCGACCGCAGTCAAATCCCCACCCCGATCACCCTCAGGGGATGGGGCGCGCGTGGCGCCGACCTGGGAGTCCGTCCGCCCGCAGCGGGGTCCCTACACCGGGCGGGGTGCGAGGACGGACGGGCTAGTCGGCGACAGGCACCCGCCTCATCCCAACCTCTTTTTCAACAACTCATTCACCTTCCCCGGATTCGCCTTTCCACCGCTCGCCTTCATCACCTGCCCGACCAGGAATCCGAGCACTTGCTGCTTTCCCTCTTTGAACTGCGCCACCTGCGTCGGATTCTTCGCGAGCACGTCGTCGATGATCTTGTCGAGCGCCCCTTCGTCGGATACTTGAATGAGCCCCTTCTCTTGAACAATCTGTTCCGGAGTCTTCCCGCTGCTGTAGACTTCCGGGAAGATCTCACGCGCGACTTTCAAACTGATCGTCCCTTGCTCGACCAACTGAAGAAGACTGACGAGCCGTTCAGGTGAAACCGGGGAGGCGCTCGCGTCGGTCCCCGAGTTATTCAGCTCTCTGGTGAGCTCGCCCATGACCCAGTTGCTCACCGTCTTGGGCTGGTTGAACAGCTTCACACAGGATTCGAAGTAGTCGGCCACCGCCTTCGATGCCGTCAGCACGCCGGCATCGTACTCGGACAAGCGCAAACTCGCTGACAAATCGTTTCATTCGGGCTGCCGGCAATTCGGTTGCCTGTTTGCGAAATCCCTCGATCCATTCCTTTTCCAGCTTGAGTGGCACCAGATCGGGATCGGGGAAGTACCGATAGTCGTGCGCCTCCTCTTTGGAGCGCATCACCACCGTCTCGCCGCGGTCGAGATTCCAGAGGCGGGTCTCCTGGTTGATCTTGCCGCCCTCGCTCAACACCTTCGTCTGGCGCTTGATCTCGTATTCGATGGCATCCTTGACGAACTTGAACGAATTAATGTTCTTGAGCTCGACCTTTGTTCCAAACTCCTTCTGGCCCAACGGACGGAGCGAGAGATTCGGCTCGCAGCGGAAACTCCCTTCATCCATATTGCCGTCGCAGACCTCGAGATACATGAGCACATCACGGAGGCCCTTCAAATAGGCCACGACTTCATCGGCCGACCGCAAGTCCGGCTCCGTCACGATTTCCAGCAGCGGTGTTCCCGCCCGATTCAAATCGACGCGGCTCCCGTTGGTACCGGCGACGTGGACACTTTTCCCCGCATCTTCTTCCAGATGGGCGCGACGGATACGGACGCGCCTTTTGCCTTCACTCGCCGCAATCTCGATCCAGCCATGCTCACAGATCGGCGCCTCGTATTGCGAAATCTGATAGCCCTTGGGCAGATCCGGATAGAAGTAGTTCTTGCGTGCAAATAGATTATTCGCCGCAATGGTGCAATTCAGTGCCAAGCCCGCACGCACCGCCATCTCGACCGCCACCTGGTTGAGCACCGGCAATGTGCCGGGAAGCCCCAGACACAGGGGACAGGTCTGGCTATTGGCCGTGAGCCCGAACATCGTCCCGCAGCCGCAAAACAGCTTGGACTTCGTCCGCAGCTGCGCATGCACTTCCACTCCAATGACGACTTCGTAAATCATCGCTTAGCCGCGGTCCTCTCCACGCAACCGATCACGCTCGTGTCGCATCGCTTCACGACCGACGTCAAACGCCTCGCGCAGGACCGACTTCTTCGAGTCCACAAATTCCTCCCCCTCCCCCACAATCTCTTCGAACGTCTCGCCAGCGCGGCCTGCCAGATCCCGCAGATTTTCTTCTGCGCGACGGGCATAGACACGCAACTGCTCGCGCGACTCGCGTCCGGTCTGTGGAGCCAGCAATAACGCCGCCACCGCGCCTAGCGCCGCGCCGCTCAGGAATACCAGCACGACTGCTGCTGCTGAGGAACCTCGATCATCCGCCATTGTGATGCCCTCCTTTTTCTCGAAACCGCTCTTTCATGACTTGGGTTGCAGCTTTAAATCCCGCTACCACGCTCGCCACATTGGTCAACATCGATCCGCTCGAGCCCTTCACGACATCGTGGACGTGCTGTACCGATTCCCCCACCTCCCCAACCGCATGCAAGAGAACGGCAGCATGTTCGACTCCCTTGCGGGCTTGCTCGGTCAGATCGTTCACGTTGTGACTCACCGCCCGAAGTTCGCCGATCAGCGGCGGCAGGTCGTTGTTCATTTTGGCCAGAAGCTGTTCTGACTCCGCGACGGTCTTGCGAACCTGAATCAGTACGGGCACGAGAAAGCCCACCAGCAGCGCAAACGCGACAGCCACAAGAATCGCAGCTATTTCGACGAATGTCATAAGACCTCCGTGAGACGTGAAACGTCAAACGTGAAACGTGAAACGGACCAGCTTCCGTCTCACGTTCTCACCTTTCACGTTTTACGTCTCACGTTTAACGATTTCACCGTATCACCGGCTTCTTCGCTCGCCATTGCGTACTCTGTTCGTAGGCATAGGCCGCTCGCAAGAGCGTCTCCTCTTCGAAAGGGCGACCGATCATCTGCAACCCGATGGGAAGCCCTGCCTGACTGAATCCACAGGGCAACGAAATCGCCGGCACACCGGCAAGGTTCGCCGAAATGGTGAAAATGTCCGACAAATACATCTGGAGCGGGTCGTCGCCCTTCGCCCCAAACTTGAATGCCGGCGTGGGTGTCACGGGCGTCACGATGAGATCGACGTCCTGAAACGCCGCCTCGAAATCTTGGCGAATCAATGTTCGCACCGCCTGCGCCTTGCCATAATAGGCGTCGTAATACCCGGCACTGAGAACGTAGGTCCCCAGCATGATCCGGCGCTTCACTTCCGGCCCAAACCCTTCCTGCCGCGTCTTCATATACAACTCGAGCAGGTCTTTGGTCTCTTTGGCACGAAGCCCGAACTTCACGCCATCGTATCGGGCCAGATTCGAGCTGGCTTCGGCCGTGGCAATCACATAGTAGATGGCTACCGCCGCGTCTGTCCGCGGCAACTGAATTTCCTTGATCTCCCCACCGAGATCTTTCAGTTCTCTGGATCGCCGCCCGCACAACCTGCTCCACTTCAGGGTCCAACCCCTCCGCAAAAAACTCGACCGGCACACCGACCTTCAGCTTCTTGAGATCTTTCTTTTTGAGCGCCTTCAGATAGTCCGGCACCGGAACATCGGCCGATGTCGAATCCAACGGATCGTGACCGGCAATGGCTCCGAGAAGGAACGCGGCATCCGTCACATCTTTTGTAATCGGCCCGATCTGATCGAGCGAGGAGGCAAAGGCGACCAACCCGTACCGAGAGACCCGCCCATAGGTCGGCTTGAGACCCACCACCCCACAGAACGCCGCAGGCTGCCGGATCGACCCGCCGGTATCAGACCCCAACGCTGCGGCACATTCGTCGGCCGCCACAGCCGCGGCAGATCCTCCGCTGGATCCACCCGGCACACACTGCAGATTCCAGGGATTGCGGCTGGGTCCAACGGCGGAATTCTCGGTTGAGGAGCCCATCGCAAATTCATCGAGGTTTGTCTTCCCAAGTAGCAGATACCCCTGCGCGCGCAGCTTGGCAATCACGGTCGCATCGTATGGCGGAACGAAGTTCCCGAGCATACGGGACGCGCAGGTCGTAAGCACCCCCTCGGTACAGATATTGTCTTTGATCGCCAGTGGCATGCCCATCATCGGCGACGTCTTGCGCCACCCTTTCAAGGAGGCATCGAGCGCGCCGGCTTGCGCAACCGCCGCATCTTTGGTCTGCGTGATGTAGGCCTTCACCTTGGACTCCACCTGGCCGATCCGCAATCCATAGGCACGAACGATCTCCGTGGCCGTGACTTCGCCGGCAGTGAACTTTTCATGGAGCTCGTAGAGTGAGAGTTTATGAATCGACATCAGCGCTTCGTCTTCCCGGCAACAATCCGGTTCTTCTCGTTGACTTGGATGATCTTGGGAACATGCCGTTTGATTTCCTCTTCTGCGTAATACTCGTAACAGAAGATGATAATCTGATCGCGAACCGCGCCTTTCCGCGCCGTCGGCCCATTGAGGATGATCTCACCCGCGCCGCGTTTGCCCGCCATGGCATAGGTCATGAAGCGCTCGCCGTTATTCAGATTGGAACAGACGATCGCCTCATAGGGCAAAATCCCCGCTGCTTCCATCAGATCCTCGTCGATCGTCAGACTGCCTTCGTAGTCGAGGCAGGACTCCGTCACCGTGGCCCGATGAATTTTCGACCGCAACATTTGCCTGAACATTCGAACCTCGTTTAAAGGGGTTGCCGATCTTCAATAATTTTTGGAACCACAAAGAACCCGTCGGCCGACTCCGGCGCATTGGCCACCGCACGCTCGACGGACAGGGACGGCCGCGTAATGTCGGGACGAAACACATTGACTTGCCCCAGCACCGTCGCCGTCGGTTCGACGCCAGTGGTGTCGTACTGTTTCAATGTCTCCACATGCGTAAGGATCTGGCTCAACTGTTTCGCAAACGCCGCCTTCTCGATATCCGTCAACTCCAGCCGCGCCAGCTTCGCAACCTTCTCAACTTCTTGCTGCGTAATTTCCATCGCTAGTCCTTGCTCACCCCCAGGAGATTCAACACGACCGCCGGGAGTCTGGCGACCGAGAACGACGTGTCCTCGAATAACAACGTGTTGACCGACCCCGATCATCGAGCGTATCCACGGGAAGACAAGAAACGTCACATTTTCCCGTAACACGTTTGGGGTCAGAATATCACGGAACCCATAGAAATTCCAGGGAAATTCGAGCAGAAATCCAGACTGAATCCCATGACGACCAGATGAGCGGTCCCTCCCAGTGTGTCGAAGGCTCCTCGTAAGGAACACCACGTGCCCGCCAGGCGGCGGGTCCCTACTGAATTATCGTTTGACACGAAACGGATGCACACCGACAACCGTCATATACAAGGGGAGAGTCCGTGGGCAAAATAGGCGTTACAGATGTGGCAGGGCCTTCTGCGATATGGGGAATAACACTGAAAACGTTTCTCAGTTGTGGAATACGAACGAATCAGCTAAATTTTCTCCAACAGGCTGCGTATCCCCAGTCCTAGACCGGCCATGACCTCATGCTGCTGTTTCTCTTCAAGAGGACCAGCGCGCCATCCAGGGTGTATTCACGCTAATCGAGGCCAGACAGTGAAGCGGATTGATCTGATTGCAGGGGCGCGGCCCAATTTCATGAAGATTGCGCCAATCATCGACGCGCTGAACGCTGCCGAGGCGCGGGGCGGTTCGTTGCGTTTTCGTTTGATCCATACAGGGCAACATTATGATCGGGCCATGTCCGGTAGTTTCTTCGAGGAGCTCGGCATCCCGGATCCAGACATCAATCTGGAAGTAGGCTCGGGCACCCAGGCTGAACAGACCGCCGCTATCATGGTGAACTACGAAAAGGTCCTGCTGAAAGAGAAGAGCGACCTCTGTCTGGTCGTGGGGGACGTGACCTCGACCATGGCCTGCTCCATCGCCGCCCGCAAGTCGGGGGTGCCGGTAGCGCATGTCGAAGGCGGCATCCGCTCAGGCGACTGGGCCATGCCGGAGGAAATCAACCGGGTCGTGACCGATTCCATCACCAACTGGTTTTTTACCACCAGCGAAACCGCCAACGACAATCTGCGCCACGCCGGTGTCACTGACGATCGCATCTTCTTCGTCGGCAATACGATGATTGATACCCTGCTCAAGCAGCTCCCGCGCCTGCGTCCGCCGGCCTGTTGGGAATCGCTGAAGCTCAAACCAAACCACTACTTCGTCGTCACCCTGCATCGCCCGGCAAATGTAGATGGGGAGCATCAGTTGCTACGGCTGCTGCAGGCCATCGTCGAAGGCACGCGCGGCTTACCGGTGGTGTTTCCCGTACATCCGCGCACCGCCAAGAACCTGCGCGATCTCGACAGCAAGACGCCGCAACTGAATTATGTCGATCCGCTCGGCTACTTAGAATTCAACTACCTGGTGAAGCATGCCCGTGGCGTAATTACCGATTCAGGTGGCATCACCGAGGAGACCACCGTGCTGGGCGTGCCGTGCCTCACGCTGCGCGACAACACGGAGCGCCCCGAGACCGTGACGATTGGTACCAACGAACTGATTGGAACTGATCCGAGCAAGCTGCCGCCGGCGCTGGCGCGATTGATGGGGGGGCAGTGGAAAAAAGGTGCGATTCCTCCGAAATGGGATGGCAAGGCGGCAGAGCGGATCATCGAGAATCTCGAACGATTGCTGCTAAACAAATAGCGCAACTCCTCATGCCCACGGAGAATAAAGTTTTTACCTGAATGACGCTGTCCAACGAAAGACAGTTCTCACAGACCAGCACCAGAAGTCCTTGTATTTACGGGTATCGGTACTGATGTGCCTGCGAGGACAGCCTGTATTGTGGGAGGGCACGGCCGATTCAGAATGGACAGTTCAGGGAATCCGGCAAGAACTTTATTTCCAATTTACAAACAAACCAGACAAACCATCCCTGGCTACTCCACCGTGACGCTTTTGGCCAAATTCCTCGGCTGATCCACATCCGCGCCGCGCATCACTGCAATATGATACGCCAAGAACTGCAGTGGAATTGTAAACAAAATCGGCGAAAGCAGTGGATGTGTGTCGGGAATCGTAAACACCGCATCGGCGATCTTCCCCAACTCCCGCTCGCCTTCCGCCACGAACGCGATGACCGGCGCGCGCCGGGCTTTCACTTCCATCAGATTGCTCACGGTCTTTTCGTACAACCGGTCCCTCGGTGCCAACACGACCACCGGCATGTCCTTATCGATGAGCGCGATCGGGCCGTGTTTCATCTCTCCCGCGGCATAGCCTTCGGCATGGATATAGGAAACCTCTTTCAGCTTCAATGCTCCTTCGAGCGCGATCGGATAGTTGATACCGCGACCGAAGAACAGAAAGTTCCGCTTCTTGTAATACCGCTTGGCAATCGCGACAATCTCCGCCTCGCGACCGAGTACCCGCTCAACCAATACCGGAAGGCTGACGAGGCGATCGAGCCAGGCCTTGCCGTCCGCGACAGACAGGGTTCCGCGCACGCGGCCCAAATGCAACGCCAGCATATAGAGCGCCGTGAGCTGCGCGGTGAAGGCTTTGGTCGAAGCGACGCTGATTTCAGGCCCACAATGCGTGTAGAGGACGCCGTCGGATTCACGGGCCAGGGTGCTGCCCACCACGTTCACGATCGAGACGACACGGGCTCCTTTTTCCTTCGCTTCACGCGCGGCGGCCAACGTGTCCGCCGTCTCGCCGGACTGTGAGATCGTGATAAAGAGATCGTCTTTCCCGACCAGCGGATCGCGGTACCGGAATTCACTACTGATATCGACCTGGACCGGCGTACGCGCCATCTCCTCCAGTAGATACTTCCCCACCAGCCCCGCGTGCCACGAGGTGCCACAAGCAACGATCCAGATCCGTCCGACTGCGGCAAACTCTTTCGGCGTCAATCCGATATCCGGCAGATCCGCCTCGCCGGTATCGTAGGAATAGCGCCCGCGCATCGTGTCGAGGATCGTCTGTGGCTGTTCGTGAATCTCCTTCAGCATGAAGTGCGGGAATCCGCTCTTTTCCGCCGCGGAGGCATCCCAGGTGATCTTCGTTAATTTCCGTTTTACAGGGCGTCCCTCGATATCGGTGAAATGGATATCAGACCCGGTCATGACCACCACATCGCCCTCTTCGAGGTAGGTCACGTCACGGGTATGGGCGAGCATGGCCATGACGTCGGACGCGACAAAGGACGCCTTGGCGGTTGTGCCCACGACCAGCGGGCATCCAGAGCGCGCCGCAATCATCGTCCCCGGTTCCCGCTCCGAAATGACGGCGAGCGCATAACTCCCTCGCACATCCTTCGTGGCGGCTCGCACTGCCTCGGTCAGCTTCATGCCCTGCTGGAGATATTTATCGATCAGATGCGCCACGACTTCCGTGTCCGTTTCCGAATGAAACTTGTAGCCCTCTTTTCCCAATTGCTGTTTCAGCGATTGATAGTTTTCGATGATGCCGTTGTGCACGAGCACGCAGCCTTTCGAGCGGTGCGGGTGGGCGTTTTGCTCCGAGGGCTTGCCATGCGTCGCCCATCGCGTGTGGCCGATCCCCACAGTGCCCTTGAGATCTTTCTCCTTGAGCGACTTCTGAAGATTGGCGAGTTTTCCGACCGTGCGCCGAATTTCGATTTTGTCGCCTTGCAGTACCGCGACGCCGGCTGAATCGTAGCCTCGATACTCCAATTTGGCGAGGCCGCCGATCAGAATCGGCACCGCCTCCTGATCGCCTACGTATCCGACAATCCCGCACATAGGGTCGTCTACCTCCGCTTCTTCAGTCTGATTACTCTTTGAGACAGAGACCGTTTCTTCGTGAGGCGTGAGGCGTCAGGCGTCGGGCGAGTGGACTCCGTTTTACGTTTCACGTTTAACGTTTCACGATTCACGCCGGTTTGTAGCGCCCGCCGGCGCGCAGCCCATCCTGCACGATTCACTTGAGGCACCCGCCCAATCACCAAGGCATCCGCCGGCACATCCTCCGTGACCGTGGTGCCGGCTGCGATGATGGCTCCCGCCCCCACTGTCACCGGTGCGATCAACTGCGTATCGCTGCCGAGAAAGACCCCATCCCCGATCACCGTCTGAAACTTCCGCACACCGTCGTAGTTACAGGTGATGGTGCCGGCGCCAATGTTGACCCCTTTCCCGATCTTTGCGTCCCCCAGGTAACTCAGATGGTTCGCCTTCGATCCTTCGCCCAGATCGGTTTTTTTCATCTCGACAAAGTTCCCGACCTTGGCCTTCTTCCGCACCACCACGCCGGGACGCAGATGGGCGAACGGGCCCAGGTGCGAGTCGTCCTCAATGTGAGAATCGGCACATACGCAGTGATCGAGAATCTCAACGCCATTGCCGACAATGCATCTCGTCAGTCGTGTATTGGAACGCAGCACACAATCTTCCCCGATGACCGTTGTCCCTTCGAGCGTCACGTTGGGATACAGGACCGTGTCTTTCCCGATCGTGACCGCTTCGTCAATCCAGGTTGAGGCCGGATCGATCATCGTCACCCCGGCATCCAGCCAGCGGTCCCGAATCTGCTGCCGCACCACCTGTTCCGCCTCAGCGAGCTGCCGGCGCGTATTCACTCCAAGTCCTTCGTCGGGATTGTCGAGCACCACAGCCGCTACACGCCGTCCCGGCATGTTCCGCGCAATGGATGATATCCGTCAAATAATATTCCCCTTGGGCGTTGCCGGGATCGAGTTTTTCCAAGGCGCTGAAGAGAAACTCGCCGTCGACCACATAGGTGCCCACATTGATTTCATGGATCGCTTGCTCCTCTGCATTGGCGTCACGATCCTCGACGATGCGAGAGACGCCCCGCTCGGCCGAGTGCGCACGTACGATCCGTCCATACCCGCTTGCGTCTTCAAGAACCGCGGTAAGAATGGTCACGGTCGCACGTTCCGCCTCGTGGACACGAAGGAGTTTGCGCACGGTCGCTTCCCGGAGCAGCGGCGTATCGCCGTTCAAAATCAGATAACATGATGGAGCGCCCCGCTTGCCCACCGCAAACACCGGGCGGCTCTGCAAAACTGCATGGCCTGTGCCCAATTGCTCCCGTTGTTCAACAATCGCCACGGGAGAGCCGCCGCTCTTTCCTATCGTCGCGCGGTCGATTACCTGGCGAACCAGATCAGCCTGATGCCCCACCACGACAGCCACACGATCCCCGGCGACGCGCAATCCGAGCCCCACCGAGTAGAGCACCATCGCCTGGCCGGCCACCGGATGCAGCACCTTCGCCTGCTTTGAACGCATGCGCTTCCCAAGCCCGGCAGCCATCACGACCACCGCAAGGCCGGCAATCTTCCCCTGCTGGCCGGGGCTGACCGGCTTCTTCACCGTCGAGACTTCAGTAGCTCGTGGACTCCTCATCCGATCGGCACTCCCGTTTCAGGCTGTTTGACCGTACCCCACTTCGTCGCGGCAGTCACGGCCGATCCCAGCGACGTGGACGGTGAGCAGAGCCCGCCTGAGACGATGAGCTTCATCGCCTCTTCTACGCTCATGTCGACGGACGTGACTTCATGTTCCGGCACCAACAGAAAATAGCCAGACGTCGGATTCGGTGACGTCGGCACATACACGTGGATCAGCGGCTCCTGCGCGAGATCTTGCATCTCCCCTTTGGTCACACCCGTCACGAAGGCAATACAATAGTGGCCATTCTTGGGAAATTGAATCAGCACGACACGGTTGTATGACGCATGCTCCGAGAATGACAAAATATCCATCATGGATTTCAACGTCGAGTAGATCCCCCGCACGAGCGGCACACGATTCAACCATGCCTCCCACCACTTCACGATTCGCCGGCCCATAAAATTGGTGGCAAACAGCCCGGCCGCAAAGACCAAAGCAATCAACGCCAGAATTCCTAGCCCCGGCACATAATGACTCGGCACCAACCGGACCAGGAGATCCCCGAGAATCCCATCGACAGCCACGAAAAGGGCCTTCAAAATGAGGATGGTTCCCCAGATGGGGATAATCACGAGCAGGCCCGTCAGAAAGTAGCGTTTTAGCGAGGTTTTCAGCATAAATATGAAACGACGGAAGTCGATGGTTATCATACAGAGAATTACGAAAGTCTCGCAAGCCTTTTCTTGCTATTTTCAACAACTTGGAATACCATCCCGCCCGTTTTCTTTACCGACGAGGGTGCCAAGCGATGGGGGCAAAGAAACAACAGACTCGTGGCCTGTTTATTACCCTGGAGGGGGTCGAAGGCAGTGGGAAGAGCACCCAGATTCGCCACCTCGCGGAGGTGCTGACCAAGGCAGGGTACCACGTACTCCAAACCAGGGAACCCGGTGGCACTGCTACAGCCGAAGCGATCCGCCACATCCTCCTCACTGCGTCGTCACACGAACCAGTCACGCCTCAGGCCGAAGCCCTGCTGATCCTCGCCGCGAGATCTCAGCACGTCACGCATCTCATCATGCCGGCGCTGCGGCTCGGCACCGTGGTGTTATGCGACCGGTTTTCCGATTCCACGTTTGCCTATCAAGGATTCGCGCGCGGCCTTGATCTTCAGTGGTTGCGGGCGGCCAACAAGGTCGCAACCGGCGGGCTGACGCCGGATCTCACCGTCGTACTTGACCTCCCAGTTTCAGTGGGCTTGGCCAGGCGGCGAGTCGATCGTGGACAACAGAATCGGCTGGACCGTGAGACAGAACGTTTTCATCGAAAGGTGCGCCGGGGATTTCTGGCGCTCGCCGCTGAAGAGCCTGCCCGCATGACGATCGTGAATGCGAATCGGCCCGCGCAAGAAGTCCAGGACGAGCTCACTGAGATCGTGGTAGGCTGGATGGCTCGACCACGTCGTCCTCCACGCCGCTGGAGTTAGCATGCCCTTTCGCGACTGTATCGGCCATCAACAATCCATCGCATTCTTACAATCCGCCATCACCCATGAGCGCCTGGCTCACGCCTATCTGTTCCACGGCGAGGAGGCGATTGGAAAACGATTGACGGCCATTCGTCTCGCGCAAGCGCTCAACTGCGAACAGCCTCCCGAGGCGTACGGTCTCGACAGTTGTGGTGCATGCCGATCCTGCCGACAGATCGAAGCCCGCACGCATCCGGACTTTTTCGTCATCGAGCCGGACCCGGAACAGGCCACCCAGCAAATCAAGATTGAGCAAGTCCGCGAGATCGAGCACCAGATCATGTACCGTCCACTCATCGGTGAGCGAAAAATCTGTCTGATCAACGACGCCGACCGCATGACGATCGGCGCAGCCAACGCGCTGTTAAAAACGTTGGAAGAGCCACCCGCGCATAGCCTCTTCCTCGTCATCTCAAGTCGCCCTGCAGCCCTCCCGGCAACCATCCGATCACGCTGTCAGGCCCTTCGTTTTACGACACCGGCTCGCACACAGGTGGAAGCCGCGCTCATACTGAAACGCGAAATCCCTCCCGCAGACGCGCGATTCCTCGCCATCATCAGCGAAGGCCGTATCGGGGAAGCCCTCACCGCCGATGTGAAAGACACGCGCACGCGTCGACAGGAACTCGTGGACTTGGTACGTCCCCAATCCTTGCAATCGATCGGGTCCATCCTGTCCTCGGCGGAAGCGATTGCGAAGGCCGATCGCGCACAGGACATGCTCGCCTGGCTGGCTAGGTGGATCCGCGACCTCGTCTTGCTTCAGGTCGGAGGAGATCGTGACCAGTTGCTCTACCTTGACGATCTCACGACGCTGGAAGCCTACGCGCAACAGGCCAACACCGACGCACTCTTGGACTTGCTACGTGAGATTGAAATGACCGAGCAGCGTGCCACGCGACACCTCAACCTCCACATGGCGCTGGAAATGATCTTGCTCCGCCTGCGCGACGCGGTGGCTGCGTCGTCCGTCCCGCTGCCAGCCTAGCTTTCGCCGTTTATTACCTGGTATCTTTTGTCACGCTTCATGAGTCACCCCAACAGTTTCTACATCACGACGCCGATCTATTACGTGAACGACGTGCCGCACATCGGACACGCCTATACCACCGTGGCTGCCGACGTTCTTGCTCGCTACTGGCGCCTGCGAGGACGCGACGTCTTCTTTCTCACTGGGCTCGATGAACATGGACAAAAAGTTCAGCAGGCCGCGGCCAAAGCCGGCATTGCCCCGCAAACACACTGCGATAGACTCGCTCCTCAGTTTCGAAATCTGTGGGAACGACTGAATATTTCAAACGACGCTTTCATCAGAACAACGGACGCTCAACACAAATCAGTCGTTCAACGATATCTTCAACAGCTCTATGACAACCAACTGATTTACAAGGCTGACTATACTGGATGGTACTGCACATTTGATGAACGGTTCTGGATGGAGAAAGATGTCACCGATGGCCTCTGCCCCGATTGCAAACGGCCAGTCGAGCAACTCAGTGAGCACAATTATTTTTTCAAGATGGGCCAGTATCAGGATCGCCTGATCGAACACATCAAGCAACATCCGAACTTCATCCGCCCTGAGTCCCGTCGCAATGAGGTCCTGGGATTTCTCACCACCCAGAAGCTCGGTGACCTCTCGATCTCCCGACCCAAATCGCGTCTCTCGTGGGGGATCGATCTCCCGTTCGATAAGGAGTACGTCACCTACGTCTGGTTCGACGCGCTCGTGAATTATATCTCCGCACTCGAATACCTGCCGAAAAAGCCGGCGTTCGATCAGTTCTGGCCCGCGAATGTCCATCTCGTCGGCAAGGACATTCTCACGACGCACGCCGTCTATTGGTCCACGATGCTCATGGCCCTCAACCTGCCGCTGCCGGATACCATATTCGCGCACGGCTGGTGGACGGTGGATGGGGAAAAAATGTCGAAGAGCCGCGGCAACGTCGTCGACCCGAACAAGATGATCGACGAATTCGGCGCCGACGCCTTCCGCTATTTCTTACTTCGAGAAGTGCCCTTTGGCTATGATGGAGACTTTTCTCGCGGGGCTATGGTTGGGCGAATCAACAGCGAACTCGCTGACGACCTCGGAAATCTGTTGAGTCGAAGTCTCACAATGATTGAGCGATTTGCTAATGGCGTTATTCCTCAATCGAAGATTACTCCGAGCCTTAGTGAAAAAGCTGGCGAGGTTGTTGCCCTTGCTTACGTGCACCTGGCGCGCTTGGAGTTCGGGAAAGCCCTCGAAGCCATCTGGGAACTTGTGCAATCGACAAATCAATATATCGACAAAACCGCTCCCTGGAAGCTGGCGAAAAAACCAGAAGCAAAAGAGCACCTCGACGAAGTCTTACTTCACCTTGCCGCTGTCCTGAAGACACTTGGCGTTGTTCTCTACCCGTTCATGCCGAGCAAAGGCGAGGAAATTTTTAGGCAGATCGGATTAGCATGGAACCCCTCTGTCTTTTTTCCTGCAGCTGCAATCAATTGGAGTGACCTGCCAGGTCGGACGATCGCTAAAGGAAATTCCCTTTTCCCAAGAATCGAACCGCACACTCAAGGAGCTAAAACCGTGAGCGACGCAACGACTCCCCCGCAACCAACGACAGTGATACCCGTGTCAGCAACTGCCACGGCGCCGGCATCAGCCCCTGCAGCCCCAGAGCCCGCGGTGCCTCCGCAGATCACCATCGACGAGTTCCAGAAAATTCAGCTCAAGACCGCGAAGGTGCTCACAGCAGAACGTGTCCCAAAGTCGGAGAAGTTGCTCAAGCTGCAAGTCAGTCTTGGAGAGGGGACGGAGCCACGACAGATCGTCGCCGGCATCGGCATGAAATACGCACCGGAAGCCTTGATCGGCAAGACGATCATCATTGTCGCCAACCTCAAGCCCGCGAAGCTCATGGGCATCGAATCGCAAGGCATGGTCCTGGCCGCCGGGGACAGCGAGGTCCGCGGCCTTGCCACCATCCTCGAAGAAGTTGACCCCGGCACCAAAGTGAAATGAGCTTGGCGGTTGCCACAGCCCGACTGCTTGTTCATGTGGTGCCGCCCTGACGCCCCTCCCTTGCCTCGCGATTCTGCTGAAAAATTCAACGACTGGACAGAAAGTCATTCAACTGCCTGTGCGGTCCCATCTGGGGAGTAGTCCTCGATAATACGGACATCCGCCTCGATTCTGCTAAGGCAATGCTATCAATCATTCTGCCGACGTTCTTGACTTCGTTGTACGTCGGAATCAATATGAGCGCCCGATTGGGCGGGGCAACGCCTTTGTCCTTCCGCAGATATTGTAACCGACTGACGTCGTGACAGCGTCGTCACCAAAGGCAAGGGAGGATGTCATCATCGTCGCTGGGTGGCTCACGCGAATACCCTGGTGGGCTCTTCTCCTCGCGTGGAGCGCCATCAATTTCTGGCAGGCTGCACAGCTGGAGTTTATTAATGACGAGGCCTACTATTGGATGTGGTCCCGCTTCCCTGATTGGGGATATTTTGATCACCCTCCGATGGTGGCCTGGTGGATTATCCTCGGGTCGTGGGCAGGTGGAGAACTGGGGGTCCGGCTCGCGAGCCTGATCTTTTGGACCCTGGGCGGATGGCTGTTTGTCCAGCTTGCCCAACCAGCGCCTGCTACGGCTGCGGTGCTCTGGTACTCGCTGCTTCCCTTGAGCTCGTTCAGTAGCTTCCTTGCCCTTCCCGATGCCCCGCTCTGTTTTTTTACTCTGGCCTTCCTGTATGCGCTTGAGCGGTATTTCCGCGAGAATACCCTGCTCTCCGGAGCAGCCGTGGCCATGACTGCTGCGGGCCTTCTGTATAGCAAGTACCACGGACTGCTTATTCTTGGCACAGCAGTCCTGGCGAATCTACAGTGGGTTCGGACAAAACGATTCTGGGGATGTGCGCTATTCGGACTGGTGCTTTTTATGCCGCATCTCTATTGGCAATGGTCCCATGGATGGGTGAGCGTCACATATCATATTGTTGAGCGCGGACGCGATTACGAATTTGATTGGTTCCGTGTCGTCAAGTTTATAGGCACTCAGCTTGTGTTGCCGGGACTGCTGCTTGGCCCGTGGGCTTGGACGCAGTTCGCCAAGACGCCTGCGACTACGCCTTTTGAGCGGACGTTGAAGGCGATCGTCTTGGTGACAGTGGGGTTCTTTTTTCTCTCTGTGTTTAGGACGAAAGTGCACTGGAATTGGACAAGTGCCGCCTATCTTGCGCTTGCGGTCTTTCTCCTGCGCCGCAACGTCCATCCCCTGATGGGAAAGATGCCTGCAACCCTCATGGCAATCTCCTTAGTGTTGCTGATCATATTCCGTGTGTTTTCGGCACTGCCTATCAGCGGGCTTCCCATTGCCGGTTTCAAAGTTGCCGGTTTCAAAACGAAAACCCATGGGTGGAAGGTGTGGACGGAGTCGCTGATGAAAGACTATCCTGAGTGTCGCTGGACCGCGAACAGCTACTATGTTGCGTCGAAATTAAGCTTCTACTCCGGGGTTACGGTACCCTCGCTCAACATTCGATCTCGACCGAATCAGTTCGATCTCTGGGAACTCGAACAGCCGTATCTCGAGCATGAGGTGTGCCACTTGGACGATCAGCAGCTGTTCCCGGGTGTGGCTTTGCTAACTCCTGAGGGAAGAACGTTGACCTTAGTGAAGGGGAGCTCCGTGGGAACTCTACGGAAGATGAAAACTCCTTTCTGATCAATGCTCAAGCAACGCTTGCCGCCCCAAAAACCATGATGACCCCCTGACCCCCATCTACCCTGAAAGCTTGCTGTGATGCGAGGGCCGTGCGACACTATAATCAATGTCTACCTTCGCCTCCTACGAACATCTCCGCTCCCGGCTTACTCTCGCCCTGGCACTGAACGCGGCGATCATCGTCGCTGAGTTCATCGGCGGATGGATCCTCGATAGCATCGGGCTCATGAGCGATGCGGGCCATAACCTCGTCGACCAGGGCGCGCTCTTTCTTGCCCTCTATGCCCATCTCCTCACGGCCAGGCCTGCCACAGAGGCCAGAACATTTGGGTATCACCGAGCCGGCATCATTGCGGCGTTCTTGAATTCGTTCCTCCTGTTGCTCACGGCCCTCGGCATCACACTCGTTGGACTCAAACGGCTGCTGCAGCCTATACCGGTGGACGGCGGCTGGATCATGGCGATCGCCGCCCTGAGTTTCGCGGCCAATCTGAGTATCGCGCTCCTGTTGCAGCACGGAGCCAAGGATGATCTCAATATCCGTAGCGCCTTTTGGCACATGCTGGGTGATGCCTGGGCGTCACTAGGCGTCGTGATCAGCGGCGGGGTTATACTATTCACCGGATGGGCCATTCTCGATCCGCTGATCAGCTTGCTGGTCGTCGTGGCAATTGCAAAAGGGGCCTGGCCGCTGTTTAAGGAATCACTGGAGGTCTTGCTGGAATCGACCCCGCCGAAGATCAGCGCCTCACACGTGGCTGCGACCATCGAGGCGATCCCCGGCGTGAAAAACGTCCACGACCTCCATATCTGGGCGGTCGAACCTCGGTTAATCATGATGACCTGTCATATACTCGTCGATGGGGATGATTCGGCACTGACCAATAATTTATTACACACCATCCGCGCCAGGGTCAGCACAGATTTCGGCATCAAACATATCACGATTCAGATGGAAACCACCTGTTGTCACCCGGACGAGATCCACTGCGACCTCACCACGTTGGCAAAGCAGCACCGGGATGAGGGGCTCTTACATGTGCACCACTGAGAGCGTATTTCTCGTGAAGCGCAGCAAAGAGTGAAGCGTATTTCGTATCTCGTTTCAGATCAGACCACCGAACGGACGAACGACGAGATACGAGCGACGAGTTAGGAACGACGCTTCACAGCAAGCGCAGCGGGTTGAGACAATGACCACGACCCCGATCCCATTTTATATCCTCTGCGGCTCCCTCGGCGCGGGGAAAACCACCCTCTTAATGAGACTGCTTGAACATTGGAAGAGCCAGGGCAAACGGGCCGGCGTGTTGATGAACGAAGCCGGCGAAGTGAGCATCGACGGCCCCCGCGCTGGTACCATCGCGGAACAAGTATTGAACCTCGCCGGCGGCTGCGTCTGTTGCGATACGAAGGAAGACTTGTCCTGGGGAATCGCCCAACTGGTGCGGGACTATAAGTCGGATGTGATCATCCTGGAATGCTCAGGCATGGCCGATCCAGCCGAAGTCATCGATGGAGTCACCGATCTCTACACCGCACGGCTCACGCACTTAGAAAAAGTCATCGCCTTACTGCATCCGATCCTCACAAACAGTGAGAGTATGGGAGGATTCGTCACCAAGCAGGCGATTCGCTGCGCCGACGAGTTGATTCTCAACAAGAAAGATCTTTATATCGCCGGCCATTGGGAGCGATTCAAAGCAACGACTGTCGACCAGAATCCCTATGCGCGGGTCTGGGAAACCAGCCATGCCCGGGTCGATCCATCATCGCTCCTCGAACCAATGACCCGCATATCGCCGAGGTCAACGGTGAATGTGGAATTCGGAGTGCCGCGATCTTCCGCGACAAGGAACCGGGCCTCGTATCATCCGATCGCCACGACGGTTCGGCTGCCCAGTCCGTTGAACCTTGCACGATTCCTGAGTTGGATGAAGACCCTGCCCCCTGAACTTGAACGGGCAAAAGGCTTCTTCCGCTTCGCCAAGGGACCGGAGCTCCAAGAATTTCAATATGCCCCGCCAGGCAAAGCAACCATTGCGCCTATCACGTTGCTCGACGAACCAAGCCACGCGATCGTGTTGATTGGACGAGGCTACGACCAGGAGCGCTGCCAAGCAGAACTGTTACGCTGTCTTGAAAGCCACGAGAGTACAGGGGGCTAGGCAGCAGGGCTGGCCATTGAAGCGCGAATACGCGAGTATCGCAGGAGCAACCACGCGGCACCGGCTCCGAACAATCCGCCGATCACCCAACCTCCCAGCACGTCCGTGACGTAGTGGGCCCCGACGTAGACCCTGGAAAACCCGATCAATGCGACAACCGGCCAACTGACCCAGCCGGAACGCGGATAGAGCACCTGGAAAAAAGCTGCCGCAGTTGCAGTGCTCATGGCATGGCTGGAGGGAAAACTGAACAACCCTCCGCAGCCGCCAGGCTCCACCGTTACCAGATTACTCAGCGCTCGGCAGGGTCGGACACGTTCTACCACCCACTTGAGTTGCCCGCTAAGGAAATCCACGAGGCCGACTACTCCGCCTAAGAGGGTCCCGCCAAGGAGAGCTTCACGTCGATTGCTCCAGATCCAATAGATGATGGCGACCGCCAGCGGAATATAGAATGTGCTGCGGTATCCGATAATAAGGAAGAATTGATCAATGACCGATGCATGGCCGGCGAGACCATTGACGGCGCGAAGGAGAGATTCGTCCCAGCTCATGATCGGTGCATGGTCAATAGTCAACGGTCAAACAGCGGACAATGGTCTGTTTGGTCTGTCTGGTTACCCGGATGCGTGTCGATGAAATCAGCTATACGCCTTCAGCTCTTTGCGATATCAGCGCGTCCGGAAGTGGATACGCACGGTGAGTTCCCCGTCGATCGGCTCGTCGCCTTTCAACTGGGGCTCGAAGGTCCATTTGTTCAATGCAGCCATGCCGGCGATGGTGAGTTCCCGATGCTTGGCCGGCTCCAAGACCACCACCGTCACCGTCGCATGCTTGGAAACCAACATGCGCGCTTTCATCCAATCGTCGAGTTCTTTGCCGTCTAAGGCGGGCGGAATCGCCGGCCAGGGGGTGGATTTCGGAACCGGCCCGAGCTGCTGGTCCTTGTTGAGCGGCAACCCGTGGACATGGACTTCCGGCAACTCCAATACATCTTCGCTGTGATCCGTCTCATGCGTCGCTTCATCGCCGGCCACCGCGAATGCTATGGCCGGCCAAGCCAAAACTACTGCAAGAGGTATCGCGAGTAATGGTCTCATGACGTGCGTATCCTACCCTATCAATTGCGCGGATGTCTTCTAATCACGCGGTCGCAGTCTGAACATCATTGGCGCGCTCAGGCGTCAGCGGGCGCACACCGAAGAGGCGTAGCTACGCTTCGGCTACGTTGAGGATCTCTGTCCACGCTGAGAACGCAGTTGCTGGCACGTTTTCAGCATCCTGCTAAAAGAACCATTGCCCACGAAAGAAGAACGACCTCGGCATCCCCGCGTGCGCAACTCCCAGACCGATACTCCCTTCACCGTGTTATGAAGTACTTCTCGTCGAGCAATTGATGATGTCGAAACCCAGCAGCATCTTTTGATTGTCCCAGGGCAACGGAATCACGTGCGTAAGCGAAACATTGTAAATCGTATACGAAGGGAAATGAGTGGAATTCGTCTTGCCTCCGTCTTCCGCCGTTCGCAAGCCAGACCGAACAACATCTGACCGGTGACGGTTGTCCGCTCCAGAAGCCGATATGTCACAACAGCCGAACTTGTCACGAACTGCGAGTGATCGCAAAAGACCCCGCCCGGTGAATTGATGTCGCTGATCTCCTTGTTATCGAGAAGAAGTGCCCCGACTGAAGTCCGTATCCCTTGCATTGCCCCCAGGCCACATTGCCGCGCCCGTCAGCTTATCGGTGAATTGCACCTTCAACGCTCCATCGATACCCCCTTTCCAGCCCCGTTCTGAAAGGCAAAGTAAGTTCAACATGGGGGTCGTCGCCAAACTGGCCCGCATCGGACAGATATTTGTCGAGCTTGTAGTAGCCCGTCAGTTCCAGCGTCGCCTATTGGCTGAGCGCGTGATAGCTGCCTACTTCAAAATAGTGTGAACGCTCCGCCCGAGGCCTAAATCCGGTCGGGTCGTCCGGAGCGGCCTTGGTGTTCTGGCGGTATTGAGATTCGCAAATGCAATATGCTCGAAATTCGGCGGGGTAAACATGCCGGCCATAAAAGGCATGGAACACATTGATTGATTGTGCTTTGTATGTGACGCCGAGCCGCGGGACTGACTTGCCCTTCATTGTTGAACCTGCATGACATCGGCTCGCACGCCCAGATTGAACGTCCATTGATCGTTCGGGCTCCACTGGTCCTGAACCCAGAACTCCTCGCGCCATCGGATCAGTCCGATTGTCGAAGCCTGTAGAGTCAGCACCGGCCCGGTCGGATTGCCCGCCGCATCGTCCGTCGAACGTGAAGATCTGGCTGTGTTATTCGCAGTTTGTGTGATCGATCTGGAATCCTGTTTTGATCGAGATGCTGTTTGTTGGGATCCAGGTATGGTCCAACCGGCCTCCGCCTGAATAGGCCGTTCGATCCTGATTGGCCGTTTGAGAACGGTTCGCCGGATCGTCGGCATAGGCTAAGCACGTTCGAAGGATCGTCATGAAAGTGCGCCTCCCGTTTCCGGCGAATAGAACCCGAGAGCTGAAAAAATTCGCGGCATCCACATCGTGCCGCCACACCATGTGGGAGTATTGATTATTCTCCTTTTGAAACTGGTCGATGTTCTGAGAGGCTACCGGCGTGAATCCGGCTGACTCGCCTGGAGCAGCGGCAGCACATCCGGGATTCGACTTCGCCATTCGGGGATCGTCGGGAATTTGATACTTCGCCACCGAATTCAAGAAATACCCACGAGAAGTTATTGCGATTGTCTTGCTGATAATCGCCGCGAATGATACGTCTGGTTCTGTTCGCTCTGCCCGTGAAAAATCGAATGGCCCAGCGTCGGTGGTTCCATGCCGCGATTCGTGGTGATGTATAGCTATTCAGGACATAGTAACCGAAACTTTTCACCGATCGTGCCCCCATATTCAAACGAGGGGTTGACGTTTCGTTCGATCCGCCGAACATTTGGCATAGAGCCGAATCCCGGTTTTGTGCCGCTCTTGCGTCGTGATATCGAGCACCGCAGCGGTCTTGTTCCCGTATTGCGCTTCCATACCGCCGAGGATGATATCCGCCCGTTCCCATGCGCGTGGCGAGCATCGACATCGGAAATGTCGACGACCGGTATCGGGAATCGGAACACCGTCGATCCGAACTGCTGATTCGCATGATCCTGCCGGATATGCGACTTGCTTGAGCGCTCCATAGACGGCACTCGGAATCGTCAGCAGCACCTCATGCAGCTCACATTGTTGTTCCGCGCGGCAATTCTTCGATGTCCTTTCGACTGACTGAGTAGGTCTCACTCGATGCCTTGTATTGGATCGCCGGCAGTGGAGACGACCGAACTTCAAGCGCGATGTCTTGCGTGACTGACAGGGTCAAGCGTCACCGGAGCCGCCCGTTCCGGTCCCGATCTTCAGCACCACGAATTCGCTCCGATAGGTATCCTGTACCGCGCTGACGGAATAGGTGCCCTCGGCCGGGACGGGATCACGGTGAATTCCCCAGCATGGTTCGTGACTGCCTGCGTCACAACGTTGCCTTCTTGATTGCGCACCTCGCACGATGGCTTGATCCACCCGGCGGAGATCCTGATTCTGAACCGAGCCCGGTGATGCGGATTGGGCTCACGCCGCAAAGGCAGCGTCGCTTGCGAAGCAAACTCAGACGAAACACCACAACGAGAAACATATGAATCCGATCCACAGACCAACACGAGTCTCCATGTAACATCGGTACCTCCGCAGCTCAATCACGTTTTTAAATGACTGCCACTGCGTGCGACTGGCAGTCCGAGGACGCGCCATCGGAGCAGAATGGCGAGAATCGAGAATGACGTGACTAGGTGCAGGGAGGAGCGCGAGAAGGACCAGGCGTGGAGAGACTCGAAGGAAAGAAGAACGGAGTCCGACAGGGGGATCCAGCAGATCGACAAGTTCGCGGACGTTGAGAGGGAAGCACCAACATCGAGTGAGCCGGCCGTGTGATGCTGTAACCACTGGCAGAGGTCGGTGTCGGAGTGCTCGTGCCCATCATGGTCAGCCGCCGCCAACTCGTGATGGACATCCTGCGCCACTGCAAACGGTGCAATGGCGAGCAATAGTAGGACAAGGCCGATCGCCACAGTGCCCCGAAGAAAACAGGGCAGACGTCGTATGGAAGCGCGCAAAGTCATTGAGGGCGAGCTAAGTAACATAGGTGTTCGCAACTTGTCAAACAGTAGATTTAAGGTCATTGTTCAGGCATCTTCAAGCGGGAGGTGCCTCCTCCAGTGGATATTTCCTTTAATATCCGCTATATTTTACGCGTCCGAGCGCATCGCCCCCCGCAGCTATACTTACCCTAGAGGCGATTTACGGACAAAAGGCAGGACCATGCAGCGACCACTCGATAACCAACACGTCATTGAAATCAAGCCGCTGCCCTCGCCACGAACGATCAAGTCAACGCTGCCGATTACCGACCAAGCCGCCAGCACTGGTCGTTGAAACCAGGGATGCCATTCGTCGCATTCTGCACGGCCAAGACCGTGAGCGCCTCCTGGTGATCGTCGGTCCCTGTTCGATTCATGACCCTGAAGCCGCCTATGAGTACGCCGACCGATTGAAACCAGTGGCGGATGCCTTGCGCGACCGATTGCTCATCGTCATGCGCACCTACTTTGAAAAGCCCCGTACCACGGTTGGGTGGAAGGGCCTGATCAACGATCCGCACCTGGACGGCACCTGCGACATCGCCGCCGGGATGGAACTCGCGCGAACGATTCTCCTCAACATCAACAAACGCGGGGTCCCCTGCGCGGCTGAAGCGTTGGACCCGGTGTCACCCCAATACATCGCCGATCTCTGGAGTTGGGTCGCCATCGGCGCCCGCACCACCGAAAGCCAGCCGCACCGGGAAATGGCCAGCGGGCTATCTATGCCGGTCGGCTTCAAGAACGGCACAGAGGGCAATCTTCAGGTGGCCTGGAATGCAATGGTCGCCGCGAAGCAGCCGCATCATTTTCTGGGCATCAATGCCGATGGGCTGACCTCCATCATCAAGACCACCGGCAACCCCGACCGTCATATCGTACTGCGAGGCGGCGGCGGCAAAACCAATTATGAGGCCGAACATGTGGCCCGCGCGGAGGCCGTTGTAGCGAGCGAGGGCATCGTTCGTCCCATCATGATCGACTGTTCGCATGACAACTCCAGTAAAGACCACCGACGTCAAAGCCTCGTTGCCCGTGATGTGCTCAAGCAATTCCGTGAAGGCTGCCAATCCATTCTGGGACTGATGCTCGAAAGCAACCTCAATCCCGGCAAGCAGACCTGGCAGCAGGGGAAAGCGCTGGCCCACGGCGTTTCCATCACCGATGCCTGTCTCGGCTGGAAAGAAACCGAAGCTCTGCTTTCCGAACTGGCCGACATGATCGTGACCAAGTCCGCCTAGCAGGAGCCAAACTTGTTTGTCAGTCCATCTGGTCTATCCGGTCTGTCTGGTTTATCTGGTTAGTTTCGTTCAACCAAACACACGAGACAGACCGAACAGACCAGATAGACCCGATGAACCAGAGAGACAAGATCGACCCGGATGCTCTTCGACACCCATACCCATCTGGACGATGCCCGCTACGATGAGGATCGCGAGGCGATGATTGCCCGCGCCAGAGAAGCCGGTGTCGAAGCCTTCGTCACCATCGGCTGCGATCTGGCCACCAGCCAGGCAGCGGTCGCACTGGCGGAGCAACACCCGTTCGTCTATGCCTCCATCGGCGTCCACCCGCATGAAGTGAAACATATCCTCGATAGCTGGTACGACGATTTCCGTCGTCTAGCGCAGAACAAGAAAGTGGTCGCCTACGGTGAGATCGGCCTCGACTACCACTACAATCATTCATCGCCCAAGGAGCAGCGCGAGCGGTTCCGCGAACAGATCCAGCTCGCACGCGAGCTAGGGCTCCCGGTGATCATTCACACGCGAGAGGCCCAAGACGATACGATTGCAATTTTGAAAGAGGAGCGCGCGTCAGAAATCGGCGGGGTGTTTCACTGCTTCTCAGGGGATGCGTGGATGGCGAAGGATGCGCTGGACTTAGGGTTCTACCTCTCGTTCTCCGGGATTCTCACGTTTCAGAAGGCGACGATGCTCCGAGACATCGCCAAGACCGCTCCATTAGACCGCCTCCTGATCGAAACCGACTGCCCGTACCTGACGCCTATCCCTCATCGAGGCAGACGAAATGAACCGGCCTACGTGTCCTTCGTCGCGCAAAAGCTGGCAGAGCTTCACGCCGACACGCCAGGCATGTCGGTCGAGACCATCGGACGCATTACGACCGAGAACGCGAAACGCCTGTTCAAAATCGCTTGAGCTGCCGGCTACGCTGCCGCAGCGCCTTGGGCAATTTTCTGGGATTCCCGCGCTTCTCCGGACCTCGCTTCGGTCGAAGATCCTCTCCCGTATCCAGTTCCTTGTGTGCCGATGCGCCGGTTGAATTCGGCCCCTCGCGCAGTTTCCCGACAAACTCCTGAGCCTTCATCACAAAGGCTCCCTGCGCCCTCGCAAAGTCGATAATTTCACGATCGGAACTCACCACCGCGCAGGCGGACCCGAATTCGGCAGCCAGACGTTGAATCACCTGATCGGCTTTTTCTCCCCGTCGAGAGAAGATGATCTCAAGACCCAGCCGATGCTCCCGCTGTTCCGTACCCCATCCCTGTTGCCACCCGTCAAAGACCACCGTAATCGCATGGGATTTTCGTTGACGATAGGCAGCCAGGTCGCGCAACAAAGCCTCGCGCGCCATCTCGGAGTGCAGGCTCGTCCCTGCACCGATCCGGCCCGTCTGAGCCAAGAGATTGTAGCCATCGACGATTAGGTGGAGTGCCATGACTAGTGACCCTACTGCTCGCACCACTCACTGTCAATCGATTCTGTCGGGCATTAGTAAGACCGATCCTCTTGACAACGGCGCACACATCTGGGAAAAACTCTATATCCCATCACAGGCAGTGAACATCCATGCGATCAGCCCTGTGGCGCATCCTTCCCCTCGCGTTTCTGGTCGGACTCTTCGACCTCCCTGGGCATGCCCTCGACCTGTTTCACGCAGGCCAGGCAATTGCGGCAACGAGTGCAGCCCGTCAGGAGCCTCCTGCCAAGCCCAAACGGTCGCGCACATCCCCTGTACACCTGTCTCCCACTGCGCTCGGCCTGACGACAATACAGAACTTCCGGACAGCCAGCTCACCAGGGTTGACGAGGCTCGTGCTCGATCTCGACGCGAAGGCCAGCCCCAGCAAACATCCCCGACTCCAGGCCGAGGGGGTAACCATCGAAATTCCCAACGCCACCTTGAGCCAATCCGCCAAGGCGAAACTTACAGCTGGTAGGATTGCCAAACCCTTTGTCATTACCCAGAGTTCCGAACGATCTGTTGAGGTCTCTCTCCCAACTGGCTCATATCAAAGCTATAAATTGCTCACGTTGGTAAATCCTCATCGGCTTGTTATCGATGTGGTGCCTTCCAGTGAACCTCTCGCAGTTCCGCCTGTTGAATCAACACCCAACCTTGGGCTTCCACTCTCCACTCCTTCGCAGCCTGCTCAACCGCGAGCCAAGTCATTTCAGACCATCGTGATCGATCCAGGGCACGGCGGGAAAGATCCTGGGGCACGTGGGCAGCGTGGGACGGAAGAAAAAGACATTACGCTGAAGGTCGCGTTGAAACTGCGCGATCTCTTGAGCAGGCAGCCGGGAGTCCGCGTCCTCATGACCCGTGAGCGGGACCAGTTCGTCGAGTTGGAAGACCGGGCGAAGTTTGCCAATGGGCAAGGGGCGGATCTCTTCGTATCGATCCATGTAAATTCACACCCACAACGCTCCGTGAAGGGGGTTGAAATCTACCACTTCGGAGAGGCCAAGGATCAACGAGCGCTCGAAGTGGCGGCCCGTGAAAATGGAACCCCGCTCAGCAGCACCGGCGTGGGATGGGAATATCTCGTCGCCGATCTCCTGACGGCGAAGAAGGTCGAAGCATCCCTCGAACTCGCCTGGACAGCCAAGGAAGCCCTGGTAACCAACCTGAACGACCACTACTTCCTGGTGGACCATGGGGTAAAAACCGCGCCTTTCTACGTGCTCCGCTTCACCAGCATGCCCAGCATCCTGGCTGAAATTGCCTATATCTCGAACTCTGATGAAGAAGACATGCTCCGAACCACCCGCTTCACCACGCGCGTGGCAGAAGCACTCAAGGAAGGCGTCAACACCTTCCTCGCTTCTGCGAAACTCGCCACGCGATGACCTCCGCACTGTTCTATCCCCCACGTCGATGCCCACGGTCAAGCTAGTCTTGGAATACGATGGGACCTGCTACGCCGGATGGCAGCGCCAACCCGATCACCCCACGATCCAAGAGGCCATCGAACAAGCCATTCACCAGGTCAGCCAGGCCACGGTATGCGTCATCGGCGCAGGCCGCACGGATTCCGGCGTGCATGCGCTCGGACAAGTCGCGAGCTTTCGCACGGACCGAGATTGGCCCGCGTCCAACTGGATGAGGGCGCTCAATGCCGTACTACCAAAAGACATTGCGGTTCGTTCCTCCGCCCTCATGGACGCCCGCTTTCATGCTCAACACGATGCACGAGGCAAGCTCTACGTCTATCGGATCCTCCACCGTCCGGCCCGCCCCACTGTCGATCGCGCATTCGTTTGGCACATCTACAGGCCGCTGAATGAGGCTGCCATGCAACAGGCGGCAGCGACGCTGATCGGGTCACAGGACTTTTCCTCCTTCGAAGGAAGCCTCACGGACAACAGCAATCCCATCTGCCATCTGCAACGATTCACTGTCATCCGTCACGACGACCAGATCCTCATTGAAGCCTACGCCGACCGGTTTCTGAAACACATGGTCCGCACGATGGTTGGAACGGTGGTCGAAGTGGGGCTGGGCAAACGAACTCCCGACAGTCTCACGGAAATCCTGAGGTCTCGGGACCGGTCTGCAGCAGGCCAGACCGCCCCTCCTCATGGACTCTGTCTCATGCGCGTAGATTACGAATAGCAAATGGTGACATGCAAGAATCCGCCAGCGGCACAGGTCGAATGGCGCGTGAAGGGCGAGACGGTCGGCATGAGTTACAACGTGTGACTTATTTGGTTCGAGTTTAGAGATTTGATTTGGACCTCGAACCCGCCTCGCTGATAAGCCAGAGAAGCGGCAGATCGAACCAGTCCGGATTAGAACAGGTGGGGGGGGTCTTGATTTTCCAGCTTCTTGCGCAGTTCGATCAACTCCTGTTCGAGTGCCAAGAGCCGGTCACTGATGGGGTCCGGCAGGTTGCTGTGGTCCATGGTCGCATCGGGTAGCCGCTCGCCTTGAGTTTTAATTACGCGGGCCGGCACTCCAATGACGGTGGAATTGGCGGCAACATTCTTGAGCACAACCGAATTGGCGCCAATCTTCACATTGTCTCCGATCGTGATCCCGCCGAGAATCTTGGCCCCGGCACCGACGACCACGTGATTACCAAGCGTGGGGTGACGCTTCCCTCGTTCCTTCCCCGTCCCTCCAAGTGTCACGCCCTGGAAGAGGGTCACGTAATCTCCGATCTCTGCCGTCTCGCCGATCACCACCCCCATCCCGTGATCGATGAAGAAGCCGGTTCCGATCGTGGCCGAGGGATGGATTTCAATGCCCGTGAACCAGCGAGCTATCTGAGAAATAGCCCGAGGAACGAACGGCACGTTGTAGGACTTCAACCAATGGGACAGGCGGTAGGCCAACATGGCATGAAAGCCGGCATAGGTCAGCACGACTTCAAGCCAGCTGGTCGCTGCCGGGTCTCGGTCGAAGACCGCTCGGAGATCTTCTTGAATGGCTTTCAGGACCATAATGAAAATATCTTACGCTGTCTGAGGCCGTTCGATCAAACAGACCGCCTGGGCGGCAATCCCTTCCTCCCGACCGATCATGCCGATTCCCTCTCCGCCCTTCACCTTCACGTTGACGAGGCCAGGATCGACCCCGAGCACCTGCGCCATCTGTTTCTGCATGGCTGCCAAGTGCGAACTGAGTCGAGGGGCCTGCGCGATAATGACCGTATCGATGTTCACGATGCGATACCCCTTCCCCCGCATTTTCCCGACCACATCCTCCAACAGCTTCAGGCTCGAAATACCTTTGAACCGCTGATCGGAGCTGGGATAGTGCCGGCCCAAATCTCCTTCACCCATCGCGCCGAGCAGCGCATCGCAGAGGGCATGGACCAAGGCATCGGAATCGGAGTGTCCCAACAAACCCTTGCTGTGAGGCACCTCGATCCCGCCGAGAATCAGCTTTCGTCCTGGTCCCAACGGATGGATGTCGTAGCCGCAGCCGATACGCATGCGTCTTCCTTTCGTTAGTCGTCAAACGTGAATCGTTAAACGCAAACGAGACAATACTTCCTCCTGCGATTCACGAAAAACGGTTAACGTCCCTTTCGTGACGCCAGAATCGCCTCGCCGATCACCAGGTCTTCAGGCCTCGTCACTTTGATGTTCTCCCCACTTCCCTCAACCACCGCAACCGAATACCCCAGCCATTCCACCAGGGATGCGTCATCAGTGGCCCGCACCCCTTCGGCATGCGCTTTCCTGTGAGCGGTCTCGATCCAGTCCCGTCGAAAGGCCTGCGGAGTTTGAGCGAGCCACAAGGGGGTGCGATCGACCGTTCGCTCAATCATCCCATCCGTCCGTACCTGCTTCACGGTGTCCCGCGTCGGAAGCGCAATAATCGCCGCTCCCTCTTTCCTCGCCGCAGCTACGACCTCGGCGATCATCCGAAGGGTCACAAATGGCCGTACGGCGTCGTGTATGAGCACGATCTCTGTGTCTGAGGGGATTTGAGCGAGCGCGTGCCGCACCGAATCCTGGCGCTCTGCACCACCTGCCACCACCTTCGTCACTTTGGTGAAACGTTGCCGCGTGACGATCTCGTGCTCACAGTACTCGACGTCTGCAGGCGGAACGGCAAGAATGATCTGGCCGACCACGGGAGCGGCTTGCAACGCCCGCAACGACTGAATGACGAGCGGCTCACCACCCAACGAAAGAAATTGTTTGGGAACGGAGCCGCCCATCCGAAGCCCGCGGCCGGCAGCCGGCACGAGCGCCACCACCAAAGGAGCCTGACGAGGGACCGGTTCGCCGCGAGGCGAGCGAGTCGTGGTCATATGCAAGGCCGCCTGTCTTGTTCATTTGGTCTATCTGGTTAGTTTGGTTTGTCTGGTTTTTTGGTTGAACGAAATTAACCAGATAAACAAGACAACCAGATGAACCAGATAATTCTTCCGCAGCCTGTTAGGGCCGCAGCGTGAGATAGATCGTTTGGCCCTTCCGTTTGAGCAGCAAGAGGACCGCTTGACCCTTGGCAAGGCCGGAAGCGGCTTGTTCATAGGACTTGAGCGAGCCCACCGCCTTGCGATTGACTTCGAGTATCATGTCGCCTTCGCGCACACCCATTTCCTCCGCCGTGCTTCCCGACTTGACCCTGACCACTACCACACCACGCTCAGTGGCCTTCAATCCGTACCGAGCAGTCAGTTCCTCGTTTAATTCGCGGACATCAAGATCTGAGAGAAGCCCCGTGGGCACCGCTGACTCCCTGCTCTCCTCTGCGCTGGGCTGTCCTAACGATTTCGGCTGCTCCACAATCGCGACCTCGATCGTCTTGGGCTTCTTGTCTCGAATCAGCTTGACCGAGACCTTCTTCCCGATCGGAGTCTGTGCGACGGCATTCCGCAAATGCGTCGGCGAATCCATCGACTTGCCGTCATATTCGATAATGACATCTGCGCGCTCAAATCCCGCCTTCTTCGCAGGACTATCCTCCATGACATCGCTGACGAGCACGCCCTTCGTGTCGGTGATCCCGAACTGCGTGGCCAACTCAGGAGTCAAATCTTGAATCGCTACACCAAGCCAGCCACGGACGACTTTCCCCGTCCGTACCAACTGATCCATGACGGCGCGCGACAGGTTGCTGGGCACCGCAAACCCAATACCCATGTTGCCGCCGCTTTGACTGAAGATCGCCGTATTGATCCCGACTAATTCGCCACGCACGTTGACTAATGCGCCTCCGGAATTGCCTGGATTGATCGCCGCATCGGTTTGGATGAAGTCTTCGTATTCGGCAATTCCCATGCTGGCTCGTCCGACTGCACTGACGATCCCCATCGTCACGGTTTGGGTGAGCCCGAACGGACTTCCCACGGCCAATACATACTCCCCGACCTCCAGTTGGTCGGAATCGGCCCAGGGAATGGTTTGGAGCCCTGTCGCCTCGATTTTCACGATCGCGATATCCGTCTTCGCATCGGTTCCAATCAGCTTGCCCTTAAACTCCCGCTTGTCCGACAAAAAGACCCGAATCTCGTCGGCCTTGTTCACCACATGATTATTGGTGACGATCAACCCATTGGCTTCCACAATGACCCCGGACCCCTGGCCCCGCTCTTTTGGCTCTCGCTGAGGGGCATCACGATCACGCTTAAAAAATTCATCGCCGAAGAACTTGCGAAAAAACGGGTCGTCGAGCGGGGCGCCGTGCGGACTTTCACCGGATTTCCCGCTTCGCGTCGCCGCGATGTTGACGACCGCCGGCTTCACCGATTTTGCGATCTCAACGAAGTTTTTCCCGCTCCCCCCTGCCATCGGCAACTGTGGCGCGGTAGCCACGGGGCGAATGATTGGGTTGGGAATCGGCTCGGGCCCGGCCGTGCCGGTCGGCAACCAACCCATGTCAGAAGCCACCACGATCCCGATGATGATCCCTCCAGTGACCAAGGTAAGCGGAACCAGCCATGCACGAACGAGTTTCATAGGTGATCCTTGCTCTTCATCCCCCGTTACCACGAACGATTCACACACAATCAGGCTGCATCACCCGCGCATCACTGCATCTCGCCGGAATATATCCCCATGATGGTGTGGAGAAACTTCATCGCCTCCGCTTTAGGCCGCTGGAACGAGTTCCGCCCAATGATGGAGCCAAACCCGCCGCCGTCACGAATGGCGCGCGCCTCCTCAAACACATGCTTGTCCTCGCTCTTGGCCCCTCCGGAGAAAATGACGATCCGGCGCCCATCGAACGAGCTCTGCACCACATGCTTGACCCGCTCCGCCAGGGTCGTGATCGGAATCTTGGCCGATTCGTACACCTTCTTCGCCGCGGCCTGTTCAAGATGTGCAGTGGGAAGCTTGACCTTAATGACATGGGCACCGAGCTGGGCCGCAATCTGCGCCGCATACGCCACCACATCGATCGCCGTCTCCCCTTCCTTACTGAGTACAGACCCGCGCGGGTACGACCACACGACGACCGCCAAGCCACAGTCCTTGGCGTCTTCTGCAATCGCGCGCAGCTGTTCATACATGGCGTTGCAGTGCGATGACCCTGGATAGATCGTGAATCCGACCGCCGAACAACCGAGCCGGAGCGCGTCCTTCACGCTGCCGGTGACCGAGGGCAAGGGATCTTTCTCGTCATGCAAGACATCGTGATTGTTCAACTTCAGAATCAGCGGAATCCGGCCGGCGAATTCAGCGGCGCCGGCTTCGAGAAATCCCAGCGGAGCCGCGTAGGCATTGCAGCCGGCATCGATGGCCAATTGAAAATGATAGAGGGGATTGTACCCCCCTGGATTGGAGGCAAAGCTCCGGGCTGGGCCATGCTCGAACCCTTGGTCCACTGGCAGAATCACCAGCTTGCCGGTCCCCGCCAATTTTCCATGGCGCAACAAACGGGCAATATTTGTTTTTGTTCCCGCGTTGTCGCTGCTGTACCAGCTCAGAATCTCTTGTACTCGATCAGCCATGCCCAACCTCCCGTGGATTGGTGGAACGTTTCACGGTTATCGTCTGCCTTGGATGAACTCCTCTGCGTCGCGCACGTCGTTCGCACTGCCGATGACTACCGGCACCCGTTGATGAAGTTGCTTGGCCTCCACGTCGAGGATGCGCATGGTGCCTGTGCTGGCTCTGCCGCCCGCCTGTTCGACGACCAGCGCCAAGGGATTCGCTTCGTACAGCAACCGGAGCTTACCCTCCGGCCTGTCCAGCTCACCGGGATAGAGATAGATGCCTCCATCGAGAAGAATCCGGTGCACGTCGGCCACCAGGCAGCCGGAATAGCGGCCACTGTATGGCCGCCCCGTGGCCTTATCCGGGATCTTTAAGTATTCCACATACTTCTTTGTACCCGTCGTCCATTTATGATAGTTGCCTTCGTTCACACCGTAGACCTTCCCACGAGCCGGAATGCGGATCTGCTCATGAGACAGGAGATACTCGCCGATGCCGGGCTCCAATGTAAACCCGTGGACCCCTTGTCCAACCGTATAGACCAGCATGGTGCTTGACCCGTAGAGGAGATAGCCGGCGGCCACCTGCTCTGTTCCCTTGCGGGCAAGTTCATCCTCGGTCGGCATCCGGTCTTTGCGCTCGGACTTCACGACGGAAAAAATCGCGCCGAGCGGCATGTTGCAGTCCGTGTTTGATGAGCCATCGAGAGGATCGAAAAGCAGCATGTACTTGGCCTGCGGCCAATTCTCCGGAAGCAGGACCGGCTTTTCCATCTCTTCCGACGCCAGTGCGCATACAAGTTCGCTATGGTGAAATACCTTCCGAAAGGTTTCGTTTGCAATTTCATCCAGCTTCTTGACTGTCTCCCCCTGCACATTGATCTCGCCGGTCGTTCCCAGGATATCGATGAGCCCTGCACGTCTGAGATCCTGCGCAAGGAGTTTTCCAACCAGGCCGATCTGGGCAAAAAGACTGGCAAATTCCCCGGTGGCTCCCGGGTGGGCCGCCTGCTTCTGGTTGATAAATCTGCTTAAAGTAAGAGGAAACCGTCCCATGGTCGAGGCGAGTATAACTGTTTTGAACAGGGTGGGCAACGAAAGGCTGATTCCCTCATTGGATTGGTGATGCGGCCTGCAATCCGCTGACGAGATCGGCCACAATTGACCCGATGATGACTTTCGCCTTCATCCGAACCGGAATACGCCGATCGTCGTTGGTAAACCACACCCGGATGTTGCCCCGGTTGAGGAAGATACCTTGGAACGGCATGACGACCAGCACGCGGGCCGTTTCAACCTTCCCCCACGGACCGCTGACAGTCTCAATCTCCTCAACGCGCACGTCCAGTTTGCGGTTCTTTTTATCGTGATGCACGTTCATTGTCAGAACTGACCCTGGCTGGAGCGATAATTCGCTGCGCGCATAATAGAGACAGGAGATGACGTCTTGGGTGCCCGGCGGCATCTCCAATGTTTCAGTCGTCCCGCCTTTGACAACCGTGACCGTCCCCTTTTTCTGATGAAATGTGTACTCGATATCTTCTTTCTTCCTCCCTTCTCGCCGCTTGAAGGTCAAGTGCTCCGGAAGCAGCGTGGCGGGATCCACTATCGACTCTACCCGGTTATCCACGGGAAAGAATTTGGTGATCACGGGCCTCGACTGCGCCGTGGTGATCAATTTCGCCAGCGGCCGGTCTCCGTCAGTGCCGGCAGCACTCACAGCCATCACGGCTATGCCGGCTGTGATATTCAGCCAAGAAATTTCGTAGGTGAGCTGTTCCCCGACTTGGAAGAACCTCGCTGAAGGGTGGTCGCTAGTGGGTCCCGCCCACGAGACCGCCCCGCTCAAGGCACCCAGGATCAGGCATGCCAGTACGAGCCACGTGCGCAAAAAAAGAACACGGAGCGATACAACGCATCGCGAATAAGGCTGTATCGGTTGAGAAGTAGTCATTTGAGGTGGGCTCGGGAGGGGGGTTATGGCACAAGGAGAGAACGAATCCCTCAGGATGCTCAAAAAGACCGTCCATCAAGGCCGCAGGCGAATCGAAACCGGAGGCGTACCCTCAGGGGTACGTTGAGGATTTCGGTGAGCCGAGAACGAAGCTGGCGGGCTTTTTCAGCATCCTGTTAGCAGCCAAGGGCGCGTTTGGCCGCTATAAGCTCGCCTTCGATGGCTGTTCGGATCGTGGCCAATCGCTCCGGCGAGGTGGCTTCAAAACGTAACACGAGGGCCGGTTGGGTATTTGAGGCACGGATCAGGCCCCACCCATCGTCGAAGATGGCACGTACCCCATCGATGGTGACGACATCGCGCACCACTAGCTTGGCCGGACCAAGCTCCTCGCGGGTCTTCGTGCAGTCTGTCAACCGGTCCTGCACATGCCTGACCAACTCGAATTTGATGGAGTCCGACACGTCTACCCGAATCTCCGGGGTGACGGACGTCTTCGGAAGATCCGCCACCAACGCGGAGAGTGAACGAGTGGTCTTGGCCAGAATCTCCACCAGCCGGCACGAGGCATAAATCGCGTCGTCATACCCGAAATACCGATCGGCAAAGAACATGTGCCCGGACATTTCGCCGGCCAAGACGGCATGTTCGCTTTTCATTTTCGCTTTGATCAAGGAGTGGCCGGTTTTCCACATGATCGGCCGGCCCCCCTGCTTTGCAATATCGTCATAGAGACTCTGCGACGACTTGACCTCTGAGATGATGGTACTCCCCGGCTTTTCTGCCAGAATATCGCGCGCGTAGACCACCAGCAGGCGATCGCCCCATAACACATTTCCCTGCTCATCGATGGCCCCAATTCGATCGGCATCTCCATCGTAGCCGATCCCGACATCGGCTTTGTGCTGTTTGACGGCCTGAATCAGATCATCGAGATTCTCCAAGACCGTGGGATCGGGATGATGGTTCGGAAATCTCCCGTCGAGATCACAGTAGAGCCCTGTAACGTGACAGCCCAGGAGCTCCAAGGCCCGTTTCGCCACCAAAGCCGCCACCCCATTTCCGCAGTCGATAACGACATGCAGGCGCTTCGCATTGACATGGGTGAAGCTCTTCTTGATATAGGCCAGATAGTCAGGAATGATGGGATGCTCCGATAACTGTCCGGCTCCAGATACAAAAGAGCCGGCCTCCATCACCGCTCGAAGCGCCTGGATCTCCTCCCCATGAATCGCGTCTTTCCCGATGCAGATCTTAAATCCATTGTACTCTGCGGCATTGTGACTCCCGGTGATCATGATGCCGCCGTCAACAGGTAGTTGAAACAGAGAGAAATACACGAGTGGCGAGGGACAAATACCGATATCCACCACATTCAATCCACCGGCGAGAAGGCCCCGCACGAGAGCCTTGTGAAGCCCCGGTGAACTCAGTCGGCCATCTCGCCCGACCGATATCGTTTTCACCCCACGGCCTTTCACATAGGTGCAGTACGCACGCCCCACCTGCTCCGCAATAGAATCGGTGAGTTCCTGGCCCACGACGCCACGCAGATCATATTCGCGAAAGAGTCCCATGGATAACCCTGTGATGTGTGATCAGTGATGGGTGATGAGTATGAAGAGATGCTCTACCTTTGCTTTCCACGCATCACTCATCACTGTTTGACATTTCTTCCATAATCATCCTGAAACCGGACGATATCGTCTTCACCAAGATAGGGCCCGTTTTGTACTTCAATGATGTGCAAGGTCTCTTGACCAGGGTTTTCCAACCGGTGACGGGTTTCGACAGGGATTTCTGTACTATGCCCAATTTTGAGATCGAAGACCTCGTCGCCCCTGGTCACCCGTGCCGTCCCGGTGATCACCACCCAATGTTCGCTCCGTTGATGGTGCATCTGTAACGAGAGCCGCCCTCCTGGCTTCACCGTCACGCGCTTCACTTTGTAGCCAAGTCCTTCTTCCAGAATCGTATAGGACCCCCAGGGCCGATGCACGGTCAGATGCTCCAAGTGTTCCGGCGCGTTCTGCCGTTTAAGGAGTTCAACCAACTGCTTCACATCTTGCGCGCGGGATTTTGGACAAACTAATGTGGCGTCCGGCGTATCGACCACCACCATGTCGGTGAGCCCGATCGTCGCCACGAGACGGCGATCCCCGTAGACGATCGACCGGCGGCTGTCGAGGTCAAACACACGACCGACCACAACATTTCCGGCTTGATCCTTCGAGGCCACTTCATCCAAACTCCCCCAACTCCCGACGTCAGACCACTGAAAGGACACAGGCACGATCGCGGATTTCTTCGATCGCTCCATGACACCCGTATCGATCGAGACCGGCTTGAGTGTCCGGTAGGCATCGTCGATGGCCTGTCTGGACGCACCTGCCTGCATCAATTGGCCGATCCGTTCGATCCCACGAAAGAGGGTGGGTTGATGGCGTCGAATTTCATCAAGAATCGTGGCGGCGCGCCAAATAAACATGCCGCTGTTCCAATAGTAGTCCCCAGCCTTGAGATATTGCGCAGCCTTGGTGGCATTGGGTTTTTCAACGAATCGGCTGACCGGATGTCCCTTGAGCGTACCCTGTTTTTCCAACGTCACTTTCCGGTTGGGCCTGATGTAACCGTAGCCGGTTTCTGGACGGATCGGCTTGATACCAAACGTCACCAGATAGTCCTGCTCGGCCAGCCTCGCCGCCAACGCCACAGCCGCATCGAACGCTCGCTGGCCCTTGACGATATGATCGGCCGGAACTACCAACATCATCGCGTCTGGATCCCGATGGACCAGCTCTAACGCCACCAAGGCAATAGCCGGAGCCGTATTGCGCCCTTCCGGTTCAAGCACGAAATTATCTGTGAGCGCGTCTTTCCATTCACTCAACTGGACGCGAATGGACTCTGCTTGGGCCGGATTCGTGGAGATCATCACCCGGTTCGGCGCCGACGCACAGACCACCCGGCGCATGGTCTGCTGAATCAACGTTTCATCTCCCATGATCCGCAGCAGCTGTTTAGGAAATAGTTGTCGACTGAGCGGCCAAAACCTGGTGCCGCTGCCGCCGGCCATGATTACGGGATACAGATGAGAGTTCAGATCGTTATTCGTGATACGTGAATCGTGAATTGCCATAAATGTAATCCATCTGCTCGTGCAACAGTGAACAATAGACGGTTAGCGTGGCCGACGCTGCTGCGCCTCCAGAATCATCTCAATGATTTCCCGAACCGCCCCCTCCCCACCCTTCTTCTGACAGACATAGTCGACCGCCGCCACAATAGCCGGCAGCCCGTCCGCTGGAGAGGCCGAGAACCCCACGGCCTTCAATGCTTCAAGATCATTCACATCGTCTCCAATGTAGGCCACGTGCTTGAGCGAGAGCCCATGTCTGGCCGCCATCTCCCGAATCACCGTTAACTTATCCATCACCCCTTGGTGCAACTCGGGAATCGTGAGCTTCTCGGCACGCCGCGCCACCAACTTAGTCCGCTCCTGCGTAACAATAGCGGTGATGATTCCCGCCCTCTGCAACAGCTTGATCCCCATGCCATCGCGCGTATTGAACTTCTTCCACTCATCGCCGGATTCTGCATAGTACATTCCTGCGTCCGTCAAGACGCCGTCGACATCCGTGGCAAAGAGCTTGATCCCACGGAGCACAGAGTGCGACGCCGCAGCGGAACGGGAGCGGTGCCTTCGTTGAGGAGTTAGTCTGGATGCCATGAGGGAGATCGCTTGAAGATGAGGCGATCTTAACAAGCAATCCGTGCAAACACAAGAACAGGTAATACCCGAGGTTCTACGAGTAGCCGATGAGCGCGGGCCCACTCTCCAACAGCACTAGCAGGCTGAGGGAAAACTATTCGGTCCGCTTGAGCTTCGATATACGCACGTGTGGCACAACAGGAGAACACTCCCCCAGGATGCTCAAAAAGGCCAGACTTCTCACCCGCCCAGCCCTGACGCGCCGAGACGCGCCTTGTCCCAAGCAAGGCCGCAGCGAGTAACCCAATATGATCCTTCTAAGCTTGCTCGTGTATGTTGTCCCCAGGATGGCTCGGATGAGTCCCCCACTGCGCGCGTCCAACGAGGGTCTTCTGAGGCCGCGCGTTGCGCGAGCACAGGGGGCTCACCGGGCCATCCCCCCTGCTGGCGGACTTTTTCAACAGCCTGCTAGTTCAATAGGCATGCTTGTGAACAAATCCTTGCCATATCGTCAGCCACATGATCTTCAGATCGAGCCAGATGGACCAATGCTCAATGTAATACAGGTCGAACTCAATTCGCTTTTCAAGCGAGGTGTCGCCACGCCAGCCACTGACTTGCGCCCACCCTGTAATCCCGGCTTTCATCTTATGCTTGAGCATATACAGGGGAATCTGTTTTCGAACTTCCTCGACCACCCAAGACCGTTCCGGCCGTGGGCCCACGACACTCATATCGCCTTTCAGTACATTCCAAAATTGAGGCAGTTCATCGAGACTCATTCGACGCAAAAACTTCCCGATCGGAGTCACCCGGGGATCATCTATAGGGGTCAACAACACCGTGTCGCCCGGCTGATCAACCTGCATCGTACGAAACTTGAGCATCATGAACGGCTTTCCATCCAACCCCATGCGCTCCTGTTTAAAGAGGACTGGCCCGGGAGAAGTCAGTTTGATCAGCAACGCAATAAATCCCTGCAGCAGGCAGTGTAAGGAGAAGAGCGATCAAGCTACCGATTAAATCACTGCTACGCTTGAGGATAATGTTCCATCCATGCAAGGGAGAGCCCTGCAGCGTGATAACCGGCAACCCCTCGAACATCTCTGCTTCCGCCCGAAGGGTAATAAACTCGTAGATCGCCGGGATGACTTTCACTTCGACGGTCATGGTCGCCAGATATCCCAGCATCTTTTCCGCTTGCGGCTCGGCCTCCGGGGGTAGACAAAGAAAGACAATGTCCAAAGCCGGCGCATACTTCTCCAGATCGTCCGTACAGACCGATAACCGAAACCCCTTCAAAGGTTTGTCCCAATTTTTGCGGCTTGCGAGTCAAGTAGCCTTGGACTTTAATACCGAATTCCTGGATGAAGCGACAGTGAACGGGCAATCCTCTGTCCAAGTTTGCCTGCCCCAACGATCAGACAGTGCCGCTGGTTGTAACCCTGCTTTCGGAAGAACCTCAGGCCCTCGCGAAAGACCATTCGCGAGAAACTGAGCGCTACAAGGTTCATAACCCAGAAATATAGAAAGACAAGACGTGAATATTCGAACTGACGCACGAAGAACGTCAACCCGACGAGAATCAACACCGACAAGGAATTGGCTACAGCAATGTCGAAAACCTCGGCCAGGTGGGAGCCCATCCGTCGAGGCCTATACAAATTAAATGCTCTAAAAGATATTCCCCAAACGATCAGGATAGGCACAAGTAAATAGATATAAATTTCCAGAGGTGGAATACCCTTTTCAACCGGCCCCCATCCGCCCACAAAGCGAATGTAGTAGGCTGCCATCCAGCAGGCACAGATCAGGGCCAGATCAAACAGAAAGAGGAGACTCTGAAGAAATTGAGCGTGTCGTTTCAGCATAGTCAACTACCAGTCATACGGAGAAGCAACCTCATGCAGCTCAGTCAAGCAGTATGCATGCTCACACGTCTCAAAACCGCTCGAGGCAACTGTCTATAATAATGTCCAAGCCTATAACCAATCAACTTGGCCGCAGCTCTCATCAGACTGATTGGGAGCAGGTGAAGTAGCCCGTGAGACCTAAGATAGGAGAACTCCGACCGCACAAACTTGATCCCCTCCCCTTCAGGTCTTCCGAACTCATCGAGTAGCCAGCGCTCCTTTTCGAAGAATACCCCCAAGTCGAAATAGCGTTTGAACTCTTGGGTCACCGTGTAATTATGCGAATGACACACAACGGCCTCAGCGACGTATCTCAGCCTGTAGCCTTTCATGAGCATTCTTGCACATACATGCATATCTTCCGCGACGAGGAGATTCTCCGCGAACCACCCTACATCCTCAAGCGCGTCCCGCCGATACGCCGCGAAAGAATTTGAGCAGAACGCCGCTCGGATACCCAGCGCCGTACGGTCTGCATACGTGCGGACATAGGATTGTGGTGGGTAATTAAACAGTCGGAGGTGTCGGGCAAAAGGCGTGGCGTCCTGATTTGGGATCTGCCTGCCAAATGCCGCCCCGCATTTCTGTTCCGCAAGAAGTGGCTGAATTAGAGTCTCAATGGCTCTGTCATCACAAGGCAAGGCATCCTGAGTCAGGTAAACAAGGATATCCCCCACCGCTCGAGTCTTCCCAGCCAGAGTCCTGGTTCCTCCATGGTCAAACTCCTCCTTCGGAATAGTCACAGTTTGAATCGCATGTCTGCTTGGCAATATCCAAGGTCTCATCGGAGGAAGATGAATCGATAACGAGAATGTCGAGGTCCTTCACGGTCTGCGCGTGAAAGGCTTTCAACTGTGCATCGAGATACCGCGAGGCGTTATACGTTGGAATGACAACACTAACCACACGCCCTCACTTCCCTCATGAAGAGAACAGGCCGTTGATCTCTGTGAGGATTTTTAATGACACCACATCATCGAGACTCGTTGGTGTCCGTCTGTGGCTGAAGCTTCAGCTCTAGCAGGATGCTGAAAAAGTCCACCAGCTTCGTTCTCGCTTCGCTCAGAGGCCCAACGTACCGAAGCGTACGCCTCGCTTTTTTGCTCGCTGCAGCCTTGCCTGCGGAGCGGCGCGTCTTAGCGCGCCGGGGCTGGGCGGGTGAAAACCGTGGCCCTTTTGAGCATCCTGCTGGATTGTTCTCCTGTTGTGCCACACGTACGAACCGTCGCTGCTTTAGCCTGCCATAATAGTTTTTCCGCAGCTTGCTAGTCCGTCACTGCCCCGCGCGACGACACAAGCAATCTCCAATACAATTTTAGTATAGCGAGAACCCCGGAACAAAGGAGTTGGGCTCGTCTAGCCCTTGAGTTCTCACTCGCGACGCTTTGTCCGTGATGCGTTTCTTCCCTCGATTTCATAGACACCGTGTTAAGAGCCCGTCGCCCTCGCTTCGAACTCGGCGGGGGAGCGATAGCCGAGGGTCGAATGCCGGCGGACTCGGTTATAGAATACTTCGATCCATTCGAAAATGTCCTGCCTGGCTTCTTCTCGTGTCCGATAGCACTGATGATGCACGTGTTCCGTTTTCAGCGTATGGAAGAAACTTTCCACGACCGCATTGTCCCAGCAATTTCCGCGCCGACTCATGCTCGCCGTCAGGCCGTGATCGGCTAGCAATTCGCGGTACCGGGTGGCGGCGTACTGGGACCCGTGTCCGTATGATGCACCACGCCGCGCGCCGGTTGTCGGTGTTCGATGGCCATGGTGAGCGCCGCCGTGGCCAACTCCTGCGTTAGGCGGCTCCCCATCCCCCAGGCAATGACCCGGCGTGAGTAGAGATCCAGTACCACCGCCAGATAGAGCCAGCCCTCGGTTGTCCAGACGTACGTGATGTCGCCGGCCCACACTCGGTTGGGTGCAGCCACAGCAAACTGACGGTTGAGCATGTTCGGCACGACCGGATGCTGATGCGCCGAATCCGTGGTCACCCGCCACTTCAGGGTCGTCTTTGCACGGATCGCACTCGTACGCATGAGCCGGGCAACACGGTGTTCACCGATCCGCTTGCCCTGGGCTTGAAGGGTTGCGTGGATCCGGGGACTGCCGTAGGTCCTCCGTGACGCCGCGTGGATTACCCGAATCTCGGCGACAGCCGTCGATTCTTGCCGCGCGGTGGCTCTCGGGCCGAGCCACCCAGGCAAGCAGCCCGATGGTGACACCGCCAGGATGCGACACATCAGCCGCACCGGGACGCGCCCGGTATGCGCACGAATGGCCTGGCACCTCATGCCGACGGCGTGGCGAAGTACGCCGCCACACTTTTTAAAAAATCCCGCTCCTGCGTCACGCGGGCCAAATCCCGCTTGAGCCGGGCGAGCCCTTCGTGGGGCTTGCGCCGTCCCTTGCCGGGGAAGGCGGCGACCGAATCGCCGGCGACTCCTGCTTCCAGCGCCGTAACAGATTCGGCGTGATCCCGAGATCCCGAGCAACCTGGGCGGTCGGATGCCCGCCGGCTGTCCCCAATTTCACGGCCTCTTGCTTGAACTCCCGAGTAAACACTCGTCTGGGTCGACCATGATGACCACCTCCTGGGTGAGCTGCCCCACCCTTTTCGAGGTGTCCACTATTTCGGGGGAGGAGGTCACTGTACATCACGTCACACCGAGGCAGGCGTACATGATCCAGCCTGTTGTTTTCACTCTTACCAAACATATAGCCCTGCTCATGTTGTATTACTTACTACCACCCTCTGAAACGCCTAAACGCTCGATAGGCTGCTCTCGAAAGTACCCTTCTTATAGTCAATTGGCGCTCCATCCAAAGTGCCCATTCATCGTTTTCGATAGAGAATCTATCGGTTAAATCGGTAGGCTTTGGGCAGTCGCGAACTACGCCATTGAGAATCCCTTGAAGATTCTCCCGAGAATGAAATTTCTCATATTGCATACGGCCCAATCGACCGGCTTCTTCGAGATCACCACGGGTTAATGAAGTACAATATTTCAGCAATTCCTCTGGGTATCGCCAACTAACAACTCCGGGGTAAGCAAGATCAATCCCGCTCAGGATTCTGGAAAATAAATGTCTATGCAGGGCCACAGGGATACCCGCCCCCATTGCTTCAATTAACGTCAACCCACCTCCGTACGGAAAGGATGCAACATACAAGTCAACCCGAAAGTCGTGCAGCGCCTTCCAAACGCTAGGAACCCAAGGCGTGTATATGAATCGACCAGGCTGAATACCACAACGCCTCACTCCAAGCCGAATTTTGAAAAGTGCCCAAGGGGTCAACCGCCCAATATGGATGTGCCTGCCTCCCGTAGCCTTCAAAAGCTTGGGCACAAGCTCAAGATAGCTTACGAAATAGGGGATTTCGATTTTGTTTGACCTGGCTGCTGTGCAAGTAGTGAGTACTCCATCATGCAAAAATGACCAATCAGCAGGACGGTCCCCTTTATCGGCGGCGGTGAGCGGAATATAGGCATTGTCAATTCCTAGTACATCTCGACAATTGTGATACCCCATCGGATGAGGGTCGATGTGTTCAAGATGAGACACATACACCCCCAAACACAAATGATGATCGCCGTGATGATAAAAGCTGGCATCGAGCTTCATTTCAGGCTGAATTGCGGCAACGGCAACGCTATCCTGATGGTGGTTGAAAAGATAAACTCTTTTCGGGTGGATTTTCAGCAGGCGCTTCTGCAGCCACGTTAGCCGTTGCTGGTAGTTTACCTTCGGCACTTGCTCAAAGACTATGTTGGCTTGTTGTGCAAGTGCCTTCATCAGATATTCGACATCTGACCTTCCATCCATCTCAGTCGATAAGATGACATGTTGCCCCCCCGGTTGTGCCTTGATGAATTCTTCAATGACTCGTGTGTGGCCCCCTGATTTTTGCAGCTTGGTGACGATATAAATAAAAACTGGCTGATCCTGCTGACGGAGTGCCACATCTGCAATATCTTGCTTAATTTCTGTCAGGTTGGCTTTCCCAATGCGCTGGCACAGATCATCTAGAATTTTAGATCCGAAAACCTGTGAGGTGCACAAAGGCTCGGTAATGATACGCTCTACAAAATCATGTATTAACCGGAGCGCTTGGTCAACGTCACCATTATTTGTTAAATGGGAAACAGCCTCAGTCACGGAGCGTATCGAGTCATATCTTCTACCCCTCATCTGATTGCTCTCGGCACGTTTGGTTCCTGATACTGATCAGTCCACTAAATAGCGATTAATATGTGCGTATGCTGGCATGCGCAGACGAAGCGATGCCAGGACATAGAAGTCGTCGGTGCTGAGAAGTGGCCCTATTCGTTTGAACAACGGCCCGAGTTTTTCAAGTGGATTCTATGCTGGCTCTCACACTGCCTGTTCACCCGTCTGCAGCATCACAGCATACGCCTCAGCAGGTGTGTTCTTGCCAGGCTCGAATGGGGTATGGATCGGCTGTGCCCTTAACCCGGTTATCCAGAATCACGTTCGCATGAATAATGGAGAATGGCTCGACTTCAACGACATTGCCAAGTTTCGCTTCGGGTGAAACATAGGAAGATGGATGAATCGATGTCATTTTTTTTTGAAACACTCTAACAAATCTTTAATGCAGTCGGCATTTATTGCAAAGTCACCATGAATTCCACGATCATGATTTTCAATGATGCTGCCGAGTGCATAACTCACCCTAATTCCGAATGGACTGAGTAAATTATTCCAATATCGATATATCATATCTTTATGCTTGCCCATCAAAATAGCTACCTGTGCACCAGGTTTACAGACAATAGCATTGGATAACGCTCCTCCTGTTGGTGAAACTATCTCGTTGGCATGACTAAACAATTGAATCTGCCGCAGGAACGTAAGATTCTCTGGCTCGACGATCGCATAACCTTGGGCAACCAGCAGCTTTTCAAGCTCCTCCGCATTAGTGACTTTTCTTATTCTCGAGATGCGGCGTAGAAATATTTTCTCTGGCCAAGCTTTCTTTTCTGTTTTCTGCTCCAGCGCACCAAGATACTTGCGGAGCATCTCGAAGGCCCGAGGACTGAACATACCATGAGAATGGCCAGAAAGTTTGTTTGTTCTCCGTTCAAATGGCACATATCCAGCAACCGATGTGAGATAAAGCTTATTGACGGCCAACGCTCTGCCGATTGGAAGAGTGATGATTTCATGTTCGGTACCCGCCACCAGAAATAATGATTCCATGATGTTCTTGTGGAGTCCGTCGTTGACCACAATGGGTACGTCACGAAACCTATCTTCAGCACAAAACAGAACAATGCGAGGCAACACCTCGGTCATCCAATGAGCATAGTTGAACGCACAGGCATCAACAAAAGTGGCGGCCACGGCAATTGGTTCCGGTGTTTCGTCGTGTAAGATCCACCGGATGCGGCTCGACTTGTGGTCAATCAGCGTGCGGCCATAAAGTTCTTCGCTAGTGTAATCACGCTCAAAGTCATACAAGTCATGGCAGACAACTTCACCGTCAGCCAGAATAAGGTTCGTTCCCCCGTATGTGATCGCGTTGCTTACGGTTGCGATATACACCTCGGGAAATCTATAATGATCATGGGGTGATGCCAGATAATCTTGATCGCAAGCGGGTAACACGTTCGGCTCCGGCGTTTCAACAAGGGCTGCATCCGCCAGTTTGCACGTCGGTATTCCATTTTTTTTTGCATACTCGCTCATCTTGGTAAGTGGCCGCCAGCGTATTTCTTTCCTGTTGGAAAGATGTATAGCCATGTGGTTAACATAGTAGGGATACCCCCTGCGACGAACCCACTGCACGACCCAACGGATATCGACGTACTTCTTAAGATGACTTGTATAGACCCGACCCAGCCATGTTGTGAGCAATCTGCCAACGATGTCATACGGCTTGCTTTGAAGTGCTTCAACCTTCCTGATTTTTTGGGTTGGTTGGATAGACTCGTTCACGCACCTCTCCCTTAAGAGGAGATCCATTCTGTTGGAAGCATTAAATGCCTACTCCCTTACTCTCGTTGTGTCGAATAGAAATAAACGTGTCTGCGCCTTCAATTGCATCTTACGACACAGTTATTTTTTCGCAGCAGCCCCAAGTACGGCAATCACTTCTTCAATGTTTGCATCATCCAACTGCGGCCCAATTGGCAAACTCAGCACTTGGGTGGCTAGCCGCTCCGCGATTGGAAACCGGCCTTTTACGAATCCCGTTTTCGTATATGCCGGTTGTAAATGCGGCGGAATAGGGTAGTGAATGTGTGTTCCGATGCCTGCTTCACCCAGTGTCTTTTGCAAAGTATCTCGCTGCGAACTTTGCACCACGTAGAGATGCCAGACAGGCTCGGCCCATGCCGGTACGATGGGAAGCACCAAACTTGATTCTGCCAGCGCGGCCGTGTAACGCGCGGCGATCTTACCCCTCCGTGTATTCCATGCGTCCAGCACCTTCAGCTTGACGCGTAGGACCGCTGCCTGCACTGGGTCCAGCCGACTGTTGTATCCCTGCACTTCATTCACGTACCTTACCCGCGAACCATAATTGCGGAGCACACGAATGCGGTCCGCAATATCAGGATCATTAGTGGTGACAGCACCCGCATCACCCAGCGCACCAAGATTTTTTCCCGGGTAAAAACTCCATGCCACTACATTACTATGTCCGCCGATACGCTTGTGCTTATAACGTGCACCGTGCGCCTGGGCTGCATCTTCCAATACACGCAAGCCATGTTTATGTGCAAGGGTAAGGATGGGATCTAGGTCAGCCGGCTGCCCATACAGATGCACTGGAATGATAGCCTTGGTTCGCGGAGTAATAGCCGCTTCAATTCGGCCTGGGTCGATATTGCAGGTGGACTCCAGTGGCTCCACTGGTACCGGAATTGCGCCACATTGGCTGACTGCAAGCCAAGTGGCGATATAGGTGTTGGAAGGTACGATGACCTCATCCCCTACTCCAATATCCATGGCGCGCAGGGCCAGATGCAAAGCGTCCAGACCATTGGCGACGCCCACACAATGCCGGGTTTCAGTAAAACTCCGAAACTCATGCTCGAACATTTCGACTTCTTGACCGCCGATATACCAACCGGTACGCAAGGAAGCCAGAACGGCCGTTTCGATCTCCGCTTTTAACTCCGAATAAGCGGCACCAAGGTCAAGAAATGGGACACTCATTTTGAAGTGCGGCACATCATAATAAACTCGTCGTAATCGCGAAAGTAATCAGATGCCGTATAAATATTAGAGGCTAACACCATGCTGACAGAGCCAGATGAAAAATTATCCAGATTTCGCCATATCATTGGGCAGATGTACAGACCATGGTAAGAACGGCTCAGATGGAATTTCTTTTTGTTGCGGCCATCGTCCAATGTCACATCAAAACTGCCGGACATCGCGATCATTAGTTGATGCAGTGCCTTATGCGCATGACCACCCCGATCTGCTCCGCCGGGGACATCGTATGTGTAATACACGCGACGAATTTCAAAGGGGATGTGCCGCTTCCCTTCGATAAAAGTAAGATTGCCTCGAGGGTCAGAGAATTTCGGCAATTCAATAATTTTGCAATCTTCAATACTCATAGTCTTCTCACGATTTTAGCTGGATTACCCATCACGACCGCACCCGCAGGCACATCTTTAGTCACCACCGCACCCGCACCGATCATCGCGCCTTCGCCTATGGTCACACCAGGCAGAATCGTTGCGTTCCCACCAATCGAAGCACCTCGTCGAACAACTGTGCATGAAAATGCTTCTGGATAGTGCCGGCTTCGAGGGAATGGGTCATTAGTGAACGTAGCATTGGGTCCCACAAATACATCATCCTCAAGCGTAATGCCATCCCAGAGCTGGACACCGCACTTGATGGTTACCCGGTTTCCCACCTTCACATCATTTTCAATAAACACATGGTCGCAGATATTGCAGTCGCTTCCGATCACCGCTTTAGGCAGGAGATGCGTAAATGCCCAGACACGCGTACGCGCGCCAACCGACGCGCCCTGCTCAACTAGCGCATGTGCGTGAATAAATGCTGTCTTATCAATTTTCTGCGTCACCATATATTGCGGTAGTCCTCCTCGTAACTACTCAGCTCTTCTGGTCAATTTCTTCCCAGCTGCGAAAGAATTTCGCTGAACTTCGTACACCATCTGAAGGCGCATGGCCAACATTGTCCTCCAAGGCCGCCTCATCCTCGACCACGACCTGGAACAAGTCCGAAGCGTGATGACCCCGACTGAAGCCTACGCCGTTTGACCGTTGAACCGGTGCACGTTCACCGGGCAACTGAAAGATATGGCCACTCCCAGTTTGCTGATCAGGCTCGATGAGCACGGAAGAGACATACCCAGTGGACGTTAAATGTCGTCAATTTTCCGTGAACCTGTTCTTTGATAGAATATTTTTTTCGCCTCCATATTCATACGTACCCCCACGCTTCTCTTTAACTCAAGATTCACCTCCTCATGTTTTTCCAACAACTTGAGTCTTTCTTCGCTTATCGAATTTAACTCCTCCATTGAAAACTCGGGGTTGTAGCCCAGATGCACCATCTCGAAGTAGCATATCTTTTCGATAGCTATTATCTCCTCTTGGGTTAATTCGGCTCGATATTTTGTTTTATTGTCCTTTAGAACAGCTTTGGACAGATTGTTCCAAGCCTTCTGCATTGAAGCGTTTTTCTGTGTCACATCGTCCTTGTAAAACTCCAGGATACTATTCTCATATGGGAAACCTAAAAAATCACAAATGCCTCTAGTGACACTCTTCGGGTTTTCGATCAGGTCTTCGTATTTTACAAAATGTGCCTTCCCAATTTTTCTTAACTCATTGTAGTTCTTCAGGGTGCTTTGTTGATCTTTTTGCCATTGTCTTGCCGCTTTTACAACGCCACCGGGGTGGTCGGCATTCTTTTTCCATGAGAGTGCCATATCTCTTGGGTCTCTGACTTGGTAGACGTACTTTGCCTCGGAAAAGTTGATCAGCAAAAAAGGCAAAAACTCATACACGTGATTTTCCTTGATAAAAACATGCTGCTTTCCGTTGGCTCTGGCTTCTTCAAGAAAGATATTTCTGATCAGCAATGAGATATCTCCGCGCGGAGCCAGTTCTTGCAGCTCATCTGGCGAGAATGATTTTTTCCATACCGAAAATTCAATGTTCATCAGGTTGCTTATATCATTCAGCAGGCTGTTCCAGTTATCTTCGTTTCTGACATCTTCATACCTGAACAAATTTCTGGCTACCGGGTTGATGATATGCTTTGTGGATGGCCCACAGACATTTGAATGGCCATTCAGCAGCTTTACGATCAAGTTGCTTCCCGACCTTTCGGAGCACATTAGAAAAGACATTGACATTACGATTCCCTCTTTTGGAATTCTCTGAGTGCCTTGCTAATATTTTCATCCTGCACTTTTTCCCGAGTAATCCTGAATGAGGTTTCTCCGTTATAGCTGCTGTCAATAGAGCAGCCATTTCCGTTGAGTTTTCCTATCAGCGCGTCATAAAATGTAGCGGGGTTCCGACAAAACTCCTCATATTGCACCACCAGCTTCCTGGATTCATTCACCTTCGCCATTCCATTCGTGACAGCCTTGTTGATGTAATGCACCTGACCGGCGACCTGGGTAATTGGGTCGAGGTCTTTCAGTTGGGGATATTCCGGTATTTTGAAGGAATACCATTCGTTCTCGCTGCCGAGTTGCCGCTTTCTGGCTTCAAGGATGGAAACCACACTGTCCACTTGGTCGCGTTGCATCTGTATGAAAAGCGCCTTGTTGAAGAGTGCATCCAAAAATGGGATGTTGTAGTTCAAGATCATGCTCTTCAGCGCGAAGGGCTTGCCGAATACGCGCGTTAGTGTGGTGAGTTCTGCCACGAGCTTTCTCCGATCCACAACATGGAAAAGCTCTTCGTCAGACAGCCACTCGAGTTCACCGAACGGAAGAAATCGTCGCCAGAAATACCAGAATTCGTTGGGCGCCAATGCCCCCTTAGTTTTTCCGTTTTCAGATTCGAAAGAAATCGAACTATTAAAGTCCAGAATCTCATTGCGGAAATTGAAGCGCGGATCGGTCAATAGCAACTGGATCTGTGCACCTATCACTGGTGCGCCATAGAACCGCGACAAAAGGTTGGTGGGATAAGACACCGCACCGCTGTTCGCCAGCCATTGGGTAAATAAGGTGGTACCGCTCCTAAGGGGCCCCATCACGAACACGATGGGATAGTCCTCATGCTTGCCGGAATACTGCTCCAGCACTGCCTCCTCAGAACAAACAAGCAAATTGTTTAAAGTATGAAGCAAATCCTCTAGGCTAGCATTCCGCTTGAAGGCATGTGCTCGATTCTTTTCGTCTTTTGGTACCGTCATATTCACTCACTTATTATTAAGGTCAGAAACAATTTCATCGGTCAGATATGACCCAGCGGATAGCGTGGATAACACAATTGCACCGACTCTCCGACCAGGTTGATGTCGTTGCTTTTCATAGCAATCTTGTAGTTGCAATCAAGTCAAAGGCATCAAGGTGATGCTTAATCTCCACTGGTCCAATCTCCATTAGGGCATCGATAATCGAAAGATAAGGCACAAACCCAGCGGCTCGCTGATTGTAGAGCACTGTGCGCGTGACGATGAAACGCAAGTCTATGCCAGCCTTGCGGAATGCTTCGTTATCGTAAAGCGCCTGCCCACCTTGCGAATTGATATAGGTAGTTGCACCTTCTTGTTTGCAAATGTCCAGAATGCGCTCCTGCCCGGACAGTTCATTGTTTTCATAGCAACGACTGGTCACCACAAGTTGGGTATTGATTCCCATGAATACAGACAAGGTTTGCAGATGGTGCGCCAGATAGTCAGACAGATTGTCTTTTTCATGACGGATCAGCTCTTCAATGACTGGAAACACCACAACAAAATAAGTAGCCTTCCGATAGGTCATTTCGACCATCTTGACCAGTTTGTCACGCCAGACAGGCGATGGTTGCAAGGCGGTGTCACAGATGCGTTTGAACGGAGAGGGTTGATGCAATGGCGCAGTGATAAAGGTAGGTTTGCTATTGATCAGGATACGGTTTCGGTTGATCCATCCCCCTTTGATGTAATTGACGTCATCGTAGATCACGAAGCGATCAACCGCATGGATCAATTGCCAGTAGCCGATATAGGGGAAAAAATACGGCTGCATGATCGCAACTTTCATGGCCGGTCTTCGATCAGCACGCGAATCATGGCTGCCACATCATTGATCATTTCTTGATCCATGGCGGTTCCGGTTGGCAGCACTACCACCCTATCCGCCACTCGCAGCGTGTTGGGTAACAATAGGCCGGCGTGCGGATATAACTCGCGATACGGCTGCATATTGTGACAACCCGGCCAGAAATATCTGCGCGCACGGATGTTCTCTGCGTGTAACATTTCGATGATCTGGTCTCTGGAAACCGGGCAGACTTCGCCCACTTCCATCACTACATACTGGTAATTGTTGCGCTCGGCTTTATCGAATGTCAGCAGGCTGATGCCAGGCAGGTCGGATAGGGCTTCCAGATAGGCCTGGTGATTGCGACGATTCATTGCGATCACGTCGTTGATGGCCTCCAGGTTAACCAGCCCCATCGCCGCGGCGACTTCGATCATTTTGCCATTGGTGCCGGGATGAATGACAATATCCAAACCCGAGAACCCGAAGTTGCGCATCAGGCGCATCGTTTCGGCCAGCTCATCATCGTTGGTGAGGACCGCACCACCCTCGAAGGTGTTGAAGAACTTGGTGGCGTGAAAACTCAACACTTCGCAGGCCCCGAAATCGCCGATCATCTCGCCCTTGTGCGAGCAGCCGAAAGCATGGGCCGCATCGAACATCAGCTTGAGTCCGTGTTCGTCGGCGATCGCTTGCAACTCATCGACTGGCGCACTGCGTCCCCACAGATGGAGACCGACAATGCCGGTGGTGCGCGGTGTAATCATGCGACGGACGGCCGCAGGGTCCAAGTTGTGGGTCACCGGGTCGATATCCGCGAATACTGGCGTGATCGCCTGCCAGTGCAGGGCGTGGGCGGTAGCGATGAAGGTGTAGGATGGGACGATCACTTCGCCTTCCAACCTGAGTGCGCGGATGGCGATCTCCAGCGCCACAGTGCCATTGCACATCGCCACACAATGCTTCACGCGGTGAAGTTGGGCAACGCGCTGCTCAAGTTCCTGCACCAGCGGGCCGTTGTTGCTCAACCGACCGCTGTCGAATATCTCTCCCGCATATTTCAGGAACGCTTCGCGGCTGCCAATGTTGGGTCGGCCAACGTGTAGCCACTGCTTGAAGGCGGGTGGTGCCCCGTTAATTGCGAGATTCCGGGAACTTTGGATTTTTTTCATGGCTGCATGATAGTGTGGCCCTTAATGGCAAGGTAATTCCTTATTCATTTACAAGCCCAGGGATCAGGCTTTTGATTATCTTTGAAAGCCGCCGTAACTTCTCAAAACAAACAAGAACCTTATATTTAAATGGGACCGATCGGCTTATCATTTTTGGTAACAACTTTTTATTTACCTCGGCCCGTTCTACAGCGGATAACCCGGACCATACACCTCTGCCCGTGAATCGATAGCAACTCATTACCTCAGGGATGTTTTGCATTTTCCCACCTTTGCTCAGCATCATATGCATCAGCACGACATCGCCACGAGCAAATTGTTTCCTGTAAGAAGGGGGTAGAAAAAAACCTTGGTCTAGATAAATATTCCGCCAAATGATACTGGCTGTGTGCACATACAGTGCTTGGTTGCGCATTAACAAATCCAGTAGATTCCATGTGTTTCTGCTTGGCTTGATTATGCTCTCCTCTCCGGTGATTTCGTTTTTCATAATCGTATCGCAACTGCATCCAACAAAATCTGGATGGTTATCAAGAAAGGCAATCTGCTTGGCTAATTTGTCGCAGCTGGTCCAATAATCGTCGCCTGCCAACACACACCAATATCTCCCTATTACTGAAGGCTGCTGGTATAAATAGGACGCCTTCCCAGAGCCTAATCTCTTAGGATTCGTATAAACTTTGATTTTATCCGGGTATCTTTTTGCGTACTCGCTGAGTATTTCAGCGCTTTTATCTGAAGAGGCATCATTAAAACAATATAGAACGCTCCTGTACGGCATCACTTGCATCAATGCGCTTTCAAGCGCTTCTGCAACTATATCTTCATGGTTATAGACAGGCATTACGATACTGATATCTTCCGGCTCAGCCAAATGCAGACTCCGATGACGAGAAGAGAACGATTCTGCATCGGGTGCGTTGATCATAGATATGTTTTGTAAAAAGTAGGCCGTCGATCTTGTCGGCTATTGTGGTGAAAACTGGTATGTCCAATCCAGCATCGGCCTTATCACACCTACTGCCCGGGCCATATTGCCTGCTCTACCTGCTGCAGTGTGTTCCACTTCGAATGAGATGATATCTTCAATCTTGCATAGAAGGTCTCTCCTGCGCTCTGTAAATAACAGATCGATTTTGTAGCCCCCTACATTCAGAAGATGGGGCGGAATCACACACCTGGTTGAGAAGACACCAATTTCTGCTTCACTCTTACTCGATAAGAAAATGCCTGTCGTAAATAGGCATAGGCCTTCAAGGGTAAACAGATGTAGAGCAACTCCTAGATGTCTCCCTGCAGTTTTATTATGGAAACCAATTGTAACTCCAATGCCAGACTCAATATCGATTATTGAACCCTGGAGGGGTTTTATAGAGATGGCTATCAAGCTGATATTCTCATTTCCAGGCGCATCGGCGATGTCGCTCCAATTGATTTCATTCTTATTCAGGTTGCTCTGCCCCACATATTGTTCAACTGCATCTTCGACACCGCCCTGAAAAATCACTTCCCCTTTATCCAACACAACTCCTCTGGTACATAAGGTCTTAACAGCGACCATATTGTGGCTGACGAACAAGACCGTTCTTCCCTCTTTCCCAACATCCTCCATCTTTCCCAGGCATTTCTTTTGAAACTGCGCATCGCCCACCGCCAGCACTTCGTCCACGATCAGTATCTCCGGCTCCAGATGAGCTGCCACTGCAAACGCCAGCCGAACATGCATGCCTGATGAGTAGCGCTTTACAGGGGTGTCGAGGAATTTTTCCACTTCGGCAAAGGCGATGATTTCATCAAATTTATTCTTGATCTCGGCCTTACTCATACCGAGAATTGCACCGTTCAATAAGATATTCTCCCGCCCGGTGAGTTCGGGGTGAAAACCGGTTCCGACTTCGAGCAGGCTGGAGACGCGTCCACGAATTCTTATCCGGCCGGTGGTAGGCTCGGTAATGCGCGAAAGGACTTTCAATAATGTAGACTTCCCTGCTCCGTTGCGACCAATGATCCCTACCCGTTCACCTTGCTTGACATCAAAGTTGATGCCTTTGAGGGCCCAAAACTCTTCATAAGTGGGGCCACTTTCTGATACGGAAAACGGATGGCTCAGCTTATGAGCAACACGCTTGGCACCATTTACCAGGACATCCCTTAACGCAGTATAGCGCTCGCGCTTTTGATGTCCGATGATGTATCTCTTTGAGAGATTCTCGACAGCTATCGCTAATGACATCAGATCACGTCCGCAAAGCTCTTTTCCGTTTTACGGAAATACATGACTCCGGTGACAACTACCACCAGAACAAGGGTAAGTGAGAGCAACAAGCCGGGCCAGTACAGTTGACTACTACCGCCCAGGATAGCCCAGCGAAACCCGTCGATCACGCCTACCATTGGATTGATTGAATACAGTACCCGCCACTCTCCGGGGACGATGTTGCTGCTAAACCCGACCGGTGAGACATAAAGTCCGAACTGCCCCACAAAGGGAATGATGTAACGAAAATCACGGATATTTGACATTCAGCGCTGCAATCCACAGTCCAGCGCCCATTGCGGCAACAAAGGCGATGAAGATAAACAACGGCAGGGTGAAGATTCTCCAGTCAGGCACAAACCCATACCAGAGCATCAAACCAACGAGGATTATCCCCGAAATCAAAAAATCGACAAAACTCACGATAACCGCACTGGTCGGTACCACCAAGCGAGGGAAGTAAATCTTTGAGATCAAGTTGGCATTGCTGATCAGGCTGTTACCTGCTTCGGTAAATGCATTGGAAAAAAATTGCCACGGCAGGAGTCCGGCAAAAACCAGAATCGGATAGGGCACGCCTTCTGAAGGCAGCTTGGCCAACTTTCCGAACACCAATACAAACACCATCATGGTAAGCAACGGCCTGATCAGTGCCCAAGCCAAACCTATGACTGTCTGCTTATAGCGGACAAGCATATCCCGCCAAGCCAGGAGATAAAACAGCTCGCGGTATCTCCACAGGTCTTTCCAATAATGGCGCTCCGTCCTGCCTGCCTCGATATCTAGCACATTCTGATCATCCATCATCTTTTCCCTAATACGCACTTCGCATCATTCAGAGTCGCGAGTTCCCAACACGGCCGGATTGGTCCCCTCGATATCGTGCCCACCTCATAAGAAATGTCACTTTCGAGATCAGCGACTTTTGATCAATCCGCGCTGCACCATTTCACCTATGACCTGTTGCACACACGCTTCCAGCTCTGATCCCACCGGTATTCACGGTGAGTTCTGGATTTTCCGGGGCTTCATATGGCGATGAGATGCCGGTGAATTCTGGTATTAGTCCGGCGCGGGCTTTTTTGTACATGCCCTTTACATCGCGCGCCTCACAGACTTCGATCGGTGCGTCGCAATAGATCTCGATAAAGTCACCGTGCTCGACCATGCCGCGCACGCGTTCACGGTCGGCACGATACGGTGAGATGAAGGCGGTAAGTACGATCACCCCCGCTTCCATGAAAAGTTTCGCCATTTCGCCGATGCGGCGGATGTTTTCTTGTACGGTCTTTGCTCGAGAAACCCAAGTCACCGCATAGCCCATGACGGACATTGTCGCCATCCAGTACGAAGGTACGACAACCGCGCTGGTGCAGGGATTCTTCAACAGCATGTGCCAGCGTAGATTTGCCTGAGCCGGATAATCCGGTAAACCAGACGATCGCGCCGCGATGGCCGTTTTGCGCTTCACGACGCGCGCGGGTGACGGTGGCGTGGTGCCAGACGACGTTGGTTGATGTCGGGGGAGTGGTGAGTGGTGAGTGGAGAATGGGCTTAAAGGACATCGGCAAATCCCTTTCTGGTTTTTTGGAACCAGGCATAGCCTAGCCCAGGCAATGGCGGCAGCAGCCAGGGTGTACCCACCCAAACCCATCCAGTTCGTTAAACGCCCCCAAATCAGCATTTCTCGCGCTTGCTCAATGATGAAGGTATACGGGTTGGCCATGAGCCAGGGGCGGAATTCTTCCGGTAGGGCAGTCACAGGGTAAAAGACGGGGAAAGAAACATCATGACCGTAGCCGCGCAGGACATTTTTGACTGAGCGTGAGTGGTTGTCTTGCACAAAGGTCAGTGTCTGCCGATGGCCGCTTCAAATTTAGCTTGGTTGAAGCTTTCGAAGAAAAAACCTCGGTCGTCTCCGAATACCTTGGGTTCGAGCAGGATGACGTCAGGAATGGCGAGCGGTGTGGCTTTCATCAGAATACTTTTTCCTTGAGCACGCGCAGCAGGTACTGCCCATAGCCGTTTTTGGCCAGGGGTTGCGCAAGCGCTTCAAGTTGGGCGGCATTGATCCATTGCTGCCGGTAGGCAATCTCCTCCGGGCAGGATACTTTAAGCCCTTGGCGGTTTTCCAGCGTGGCGATGAACTGGCCGGCATCGAGGAGCGATTCGTGAGTGCCGGTGTCCAGCCAGGCATAGCCACGCCCCATGATTTCGACTTTGAGCGTGCCTTGTTCCAGATACAAGCGGTTCAGGTCAGTGATTTCCAGTTCGCCGCGCGGTGAGGGCTTGAGGTTCTTGGCCAGATCCACCACTTGTTGGTCGTAGAAATACAGACCGGTCACGGCATAGTTGGATTTCGGTTGCTTGGGCTTTTCTTCCAGCGACAGCACTTTGCCGCGCTCATCGAACTCGGCCACTCCATACCGCTCGGGGTCGTGAACGTGGTAGGCGAAGACACTGGCCCCCTCGGTGCGGGCCATCGCGTTGCCCAGTAGGTGATGAAAGTCGTGCCCGTAGAAGATGTTGTCGCCCAGCACCAGGGCAGACCGGTCGTTGCCGATGAAGGATTCGCCGATGATGAAGGCTTGCGCCAGACCATCGGGCGATCGCTGCACGGCGTATTCTAGGTTCAGCCCCCATTGCTCACCCGTGCCAAGCAGTTGCTCAAAACGCGGAGTGTCCTGTGGCGTGGAAATAATCAGGATCTCGCGTATGCCCGCCAGCATGAGGGTGCTGAGCGGGTAGTAGATCATCGGCTTATCGAACACCGGCAGTAGCTGCTTGCTGATCGCCAGCGTTGCCGGATGCAGGCGGGTGCCGGAGCCGCCGGCGAGAATGATGCCTTTGCGTTGAGTCATGGTCGTTTCTCGAGAATTTCAGTGAGCATGCGCGCCACGCCAGTTCGCCACAATGGCAGGTGCACATCGAAGGTAGTTTGCAGACTTCTGGCGTCCAGACGCGAGTTCAGGGGTCGCCTGGCGGGCAAAGGAAACGCGCTGGTTGGCACCGGGATAACATTTTCCGCGTCGACTTTGAGTTTGATTCCGGCTTGACGAGCCAGATTCAGTACAAAACAGGCATAGCCGTGCCACGAGGTTTCGCCACCGGCAACCAGATGGTAAAGGCCGGACAATTCCGGTTGTCTGCAGGGCCGTGCGGATGGCGTGGGCGGTAACATCCGCCAGCAGATCAGCACCGGTGGGGGCGCCGATCTGATCGTCGATGACGGTGAGACGCTCGCGTTCCTGGGCAAGGCGGAGCATGGTCTTGGCAAAGTTGCCGCCACGTGCAGCATAAACCCAACTGGTGCGGAAGATGAGATGATGGCACCCCGAAGCGCGAATGGCTTCCTCGCCTTCCAGCTTGGTCGAGCCGTATACACTAAGGGCCCGGTGGGGTCGGTTTCCACCCAGGGCTTGCTGCCACTGCCATCGAACACATAGTCGGTGGAGTAATGGATCAGCCAGCTACCCAGCTTCCGCGATTCGCCGGGCGAGCATGCCTGGAGCCAGGGCATTGATGGTGCGGACTTGCTCCGGTTCGCTCTCGGCCTTGTCTACAGCGGTATAGGCCGCGGCATTGACGATCACATCCGGAGCGACTGCGCGCACGGTTTTGGCAATATCGTCCAGCCGGGTGAAGTCGCCGCACTGCTGCCGGCTATCAACGTCCAGCGCGATCAACTCGCCCAAAGGCGCAAGACTGCGCTGCAACTCCCAGCCTACCTGACCACCTTTACCGAACAACAGAAATTTCATCAGACACGCCCTTGGTAATTCTTCTCAACCCATGTCCGATACGCGCCCGATTGCACATTGCTGACCCAGCTCTGGTTGTCCAGATACCACTGCACGGTTTTACGAATGCCGGTTTCGAAGGTTTCGGCAGGTTTCCAGCCCAGTTCGTGCTCGATCTTGCTGGTATCGATGGCGTAGCGGCGATCATGGCCGGGGCGGTCGGCGACATAAGCGATTTGTCCGCGGTAGGACCTGCCATCAGTGCGCGGGCGGAGTTCGTCCAGTAACGCACACACAGTGTGGACGATTTCGATATTGGGTTTTTCGTTGCAGCCGCCGATGTTGTAGACCTCGCCTACCCGACCGGCTTCGAGCACGCGGCGGATGGCGCTGCAATGATCTTTTACATACAGCCAGTCGCGGATCTGCTGGCCGTCACCGTATACTGGCAACGGCTTGCCTGCGAGAGCATTGACGATCATCAGTGGGATGAGTTTTTCCGGAAAATGGTAGGGGCCATAGTTGTTGGAGCAGTTGGTGGTGAGCACCGGTAGCCCATAGGTGTGATGGTAGGCGCGAACGAGATGGTCGCTTGCCGCTTTGCTGGCCGAGTACGGGCTGTTGGGCTCGTAGCGGTTGGTTTCCTTGAAGGCCAGTGCGTCTTTTTCGAGGGAGCCGTAGACTTCATCGGTGGAAACATGCAGGAAGCGGAAGTTGGTTTTAGCTGCTATCCCCTAGCCCGTTCCAGTAAGCCCACACAGATTCCAGCAAGTGGAAGGTGCCAACAATGTTGGTCTGGATAAATTCATCGGGACCGTGGATGGAGCGGTCCACATGGCTCTCTGCAGCGAAGTTAATGACGGCGCGAGGTTTGTGTTCGTTGAGCAGACTCGATACCAAGTTGGCATCGCCAATGTCGCCACGTATGAACGTATGTCGTGTGTCGCCTTGCAGGCTGGCAAGGTTCTCCAGATTACCGGCGTAGGTGAGTTTGTCGAGATTGATAACGGGATCGTCGCTCCGACATAGCCAGTCGAGTACAAAATTTGAACCGATAAACCCAGCCCCGCCCGTTACTAAAATCATTCCATATCCCTGAAATACCTGTTTTCTCCGCAATAATGCTTGCCAAGGGAGCATTTGCAGAATTTTCATGAAAACCCGACAAGCCTGTTGCCAATCAGCCACGCTACCGCCATGCCGTTAGAGAACGGCAACGATGGCAAGCTGCCTGACCACAAAACCGTCCGATTATATCCTACGGGGGGGCAATTTTTTGGCAATCAGTAGTGTCCGGTTAAATTACAACGTTATCCGCCGAGAACCAATTTGGGCGGGGGTTAGAAAGAAAACTCGCTTGAAACCTGCTTCAGAGGGGGCGCTTCCTTCAAGAGGTGAGTCCTCCAATGCCTTCGCCGCAATGAGACAACCTGTAATCAACATGAATAGGAGGGCAAGCTCGGCCCCAAACGATGCATCGACTATCCCATGGGCTGCCACCACAACAAAACTACCCATCGCCGCAAGCCACATTGCTCTAGAAATCGTGCCTGTGCGAAGCTGTCTAAGCTTAAACAAGAACACCGCGTAGTACGCCACCCACGCCAGAAAGCAGATCAAACCAACTATCCCGGTTTCCGCTGCGACATTCATGAGCTGATTATGCGCTTGCCTCTGACCATTGGGAACATGATAGCGCTCACTATGGACAATAAAACATTTCGCACCTACTCCAAGCACAGGATGGTCTCGGACCATATTAAGTGCCGCTCCCCAAATCTCATATCGCTCCACGAGACTTGCGTCCCGATGCAAATCCGTAAGCATACGCGTACGTCCCTGAATTACAGGACTTGTTGCAAGGCCTACTCCCAACCCCATAATGAGCACCGCCGCAACCACACTAGGCCACCAAGTCTTTTGCAAAGCGGCAAACATCACCATGACAACGACGCAAACAATCCACATGGATCGGGTATAAGTAAGAATTAAGGCCACGATCGATAAGGACACTGTCATCCCGAGAACCAACCACTGCCCACGCGTCCAGCGCACCTGAAACGTAAGTCCCGCTATCAGCGAGAGAACCATGACCAGGTACGGCGCAGCCGACCCAAGTGAAAGGATACGAAGTCTATCCAATTGGGGGTGCATGCGCACTGCGTCAGAGATCGTGGTCCAAAGACCTGCGACATCGCCAATGCCAATACCAATTACCACGGCCCAGAACAACTGCATTATTCTTCGTTCTGAATCGACGAAATTAACTATCAGAAGAAAAAATGGAATGTATGTGAGAACATCTCGAACACCTCTGATCCCACATTCTGAATTGAACGTACTGAGAAATGTCGCGCCCATCCAGGGGAGCATGAACCAACCCAGTCTCGGCATTTTGATTTTGAAATCACGTGTGATTGCCATCTTCACAAGCCAAAACACCAACGCACTGATGAAACAAATCGTCTTCGGCGTCTCAGCAAGAGGGATGACCACAACCATGGCCACGAGAGACCACCAGATCGCTCGATCGAGGAATCCCAAGATTTTGTCCTGCCGTAATACCTGTCCCTCTTCCATCTGTCTAAGTACCCTCCATATTTTTGATACAGCGAGAACCTCGGAATAAATGGGGGTGGGCTCGTCTAGCCCTTGAGTTCTCACTCACGAACGCTCCGTCCCTGATGCGTGGTCACTGCGCATCAGGTCACACCGAGGCAGGCATACATGATCAGCCGGTTGCTTTAAACACTTCGCATATAGGCTCACCAAGTGCTGTCGCTAGATCGGGGCGACGTCCGCAACATCAATCTCCACCGCGGCTGCTTGCTGAATGAGGCGAACACCCAGCACCAGACGATGACGCTTTTCTTTGCGCAAGAGAATCCCGTGAACTCCTTGCAGCGGACCTCGAACCACTTCCACTTGCATGCCTTCGTGCAGATACGGATGCGAATCGTAGGGCAGCACACTCGTCATGAGAGCCCTGAGCGCCGCAATCTCCTCATCTGGGATCGGCTCCGGGCAATGGCTGGCCCCAACAATATCGACCACACCGATCGTCTTGAGCACCGGTAGTTTATGCTCCGATGCAAAGCGGACAAAGCAATACCCTGAAAAGAGAGGGACCTCGATTTCCTTCTTCCGATCCTTCCATTGACTCAGACGCTTGACCGTCGGCAATAACGGCTCAATACCCTGGTTCGCAAGCTGATCGCGCACAACCTTTTCGTGACGCGACCGAGTCCGAAGGGCATACCAACGAAGAGCGTTTGTTTGGTTTATTTGGTTTGTCTGGTTCATTTCGTTGATTTGGTTTGTTTGGTGCGCAGGTATTTGATGAGGCCAGAGATGATTCGCCCCACTTTGTCGGCCTGCGCGTAAATCAACTCAAATGCCTCCTTGGACAAATATCCTCGGTCCACCGCGATATACAGATGGCTTCGAACTTCGGCAGATGACGACATGGCAATGAACAGAAACTGCACAAACTCTTTATTTGAACGACGTACAAACCCTTCAGCAATATTGGCCATCACCGAACCCGCGGCGCTTTGAATCTGACCACAGAGGCGCGCATCTCTTTTCCATGCAGAGTCCTGCTCAATGGCTTCGTAAACTTGCCGCGTCAGTTGTCGAGCTTCTTTCCAACAATCGAGATCCTCAAAACGAGTTAACTTCATAACAAAATCAGTTTGTCTGGTCTGATCTCGGTTTGTTTGGTTGATCTTGGCCGGTTCTTCCAACCAGACAAACCAAACAAACCTCTTCAACCAAAAAAACCAGCCCCGGGCAGCAGCTCCGCCCTTTCACTTACAGATCCACATCGCGCGCACCACACAAAATTCAAGCCACGCGCGGAAGCGCCACGCCTTATTCGGGCAGGCCGAGTCTCAGTACCTTTTCCCGTGGCACTCCAAGCTGTACCAACTGTTCTTCACATGCTGCCGCATGCTCGAGATCAGTAATCAACACCCGGTCAAACTGCCAGCCGGCGATCCTATTCGGCGAAGAAACCGGGCAAGAAAGGAACGACTCACGCGAGCTTCCATCAAGGAATCCCACACAGGCGATATTCATCTCTCGGAGCGACAGATAGGCCAATTCGGCTAACTCGGTCGTCCCGTAGATCACAACACGTTGGTCATGAGTACCATCGAACGTCGATAACATCTCTTTTAGCCGAGTACGCATATCACGGTAGTACGAGAGGGAGTACTGCATGTAGAGATAGGTCAAGCGTGACTTTTCCGTGAAGCCCTCTGGCGTCAGGAGATACCTGATTCGATTGCGCGGGATGGTCGTGGTCTTGATGTAGCCCTTACGGGCCAGCCGCTTGAGATAGAGATTGGTCAGACCAAGCGCGACACCAAGTTTAGTGGCAAGGGTGCGTTGAGTGGCCCCACCATCTCGATCGAGCTCGCTGAGGAGGAGAAGGTCTCGTTGACCTTGTAAATCCATGAATTATACGGATAACCTGGCCTGGCGTTCAGAATATGAACATGCGAACCTCCTCTGTCAAGCAGAAAATACGCCGCCCGACCTTCACCGCGAAATGGCGGAGTAGCGCGCGACAAGCGCGAGGAGCGAGACTCGCTTCACGTGTTTAGACGGTCTGTTAAGGTTGAAGGCTGAAGACTAGACGTGTTCCAGAACTTCGAACCCGAACTTCGAGTCGGGCTTTTCCCGCCAGTCTCGCCCGTCTCGCTTGGTCAGCAGGGATCTGAAGCGCGGCATGAGGCCGCCGCACAGTCCGGCTTCCCGGCGAGGAGAAGCCGCTGGGCGGCAGCAAACACCTCGTGAACCGCAATTAACTTCATGCAATTCTCCTCGCCTCTTGTACAGGTTGGATGAACACAACTGCGGCAATCGAGATCCTTATAGAGTACCTCCACAGGACCACCGCGAGGACCCCACTCGCGCGGGCTCGACGGGCCAAACAAGGCCACCACAGGAGTGCCGACTGCGGAGGCAATGTGCATCGCGCCGCTATCGTTTCCAACAAAGAGCGCTGACTTTTTAGCGATGGCCGCGAACTGTTTAATGGTTGTACGGCCTGCCATGCTGAAAGGTCTACTCTTCGCCATCTGTTGAATCTGTTGAGCGAGATCGCTCTCCTGGCGGCTGCCTCCGATCAACACCTGACAACCATACTGGGACGTGAGACGATCGGCCAGCTCCGCAAACCGCTCCGGAGGCCAGGCCTTGAACCAGTACCGGGCGCCTGGCTGCAGCAACACAATCGACTGCGACCGCTGAACGCCGAGTTGATCCAACAGTTGATCCGCACTGTTCGCATCTTCCGGCGTCAGCCAAAGTTGAGGATCCCTTGAGTCGGCTTGGATGCTCATGGGCTTGAGGGCTTCCAGATCCCGGTCAATCCGGTGCTGCACACCTGGCGCAGTCTGGACCACCTGTGTGTAGAACCGACCCCGCCAACGATGCTCGTCGTTGAATCCAATTCGAACCGGTGCACCGCTGATCCAACTCAGAAACGCAGCCCGGTCTCCATCCGTCAAATCGATCACTGTGTCGAATCGCCGACGACGCAGTCCGGCGATGAGCTGAAATTGTGCTGCCAGAGATCCTTTGTCGAGAATCACGATCTCGTCTATGTCCGGGTTCCCGGACAACACGTCTTCCGTCCCGCGATTCACCATCATCGTGACTCGGACATCCGGTCGTGCAGCTTTGATGGCACGCACGGTCAGCGTCGCCAACAAGACGTCACCGATGTATCGGAGTTTGATGATGAGGACGTTGCGCATGCTTGTTAATCGCGAATCGTTAACCGCAAGAACCAGCCAGTTTACGTTCCTCTCGTTGAACGCTTAACGATTGACGTTTAACGGTCATCGTGGCACAGCTCCCCGTACAGCGCGACGGTTTTGGTCGCGGCCTGCTCCCAAGAAAACTGCTTGGCACGGTCGAATCCTTTGACCTTCAAGGCAGCTCGAAGCGGCTCATCCTCAAGCACGCGGATCATCGCCTCTCCGAGCGCTCGCGCGTCACGGGAATCTGCCAACACCGCCGCGTCACCCGCCACTTCAGCCAACGCGGTCGAATTGGATGTGAGCACCGGCGCCCCACAGGCCATCGCTTCCAACACGGGCATCCCAAACCCTTCGTACAACGAGGGGAAGACGAACAGATCGGTGGAGGAATACAACAACTGCAGATCGTTCGAGGACAACCGTCCTGGACAAAGCACCTTATCCGTCAAGCTGTGCCTTCGAGCCGTCTCCTCATAGTTCCCGAACGGATGGATGGGCGAACCGACAAGGATCAACATTCTCGATCCCAATTTCTTCCGCACCATCTCCGCCGCTTCAAGAAATATCTGGTGATTCTTACGCGGGTCTGCCCCTCCAATAAATAAGACATAGTGTTCGGCCGTCAGACCGATCCGTTTCCGCAACTCCGCCATCGCCGGATCATCCCGACGTGGCACAAAATCCTCCGACACTCCATTGGGAATCACCCTGATGTGCTCGCGTTTCAAACCATAGAGTTCCACGAGTTCTCTAGCGGAAAACTCGGACACCGTGATGGCTTTTCTGGCTCGTAGCGCGATCTGTCTCGTTTTGAACGACGATGGCCATTGTCCCAACATCTTCCTCGAGTATTGTGGGTTTCGGTCCAGCCACAGATCGTGGATCGTGACGATCCCGCCATAGCGCCCGACTGCCTGCATCCGAAAGTTGGTCCCATGGTAGAGATCCAACAGATCGGATGAGCCCCGCTTCCGCATTCCCCATCGGCTCGAGTTCACCCACTGGAGCCGCTCAATGCCCGGCCACGCATTCACAGATTGAGGCTGGTCACCTCCCGGCCTCGCATAGGCCACAAAGTCGATTCCCGCTTGCTGTGCCAACATCGTACGGAACAGATGGTAGCTGTGCCACCCCACCCCACCCATATCGCCCACCATCGGATTCGCATCAAAACCGATTTTCATCCTCGCCCCTTCTGTGCTGCCAACACCTGATCATACAGATGTTCCACCTGCGCAACATACGCATCGAGACTAAAGTGCTCATGCGCACGCGCGCTCCCGTTACGGCCCAGCTGCTCTCGCCGGACTTGGTCCTGCAGGAGGGACACCACGGTTGCGGCCAATGATTCGACATCCCCCGGAGGAACAAGCAAGCCGGTCTCTCCCTGCGCCACGACTTCCGGAAGCCCCCCTGTCGTGGTCGCGACTACGGCTTTTCCCATCGCCATCGCTTCGACCACCGCGACCCCGAATCCCTCCATGAGTGCCGGGTGCACATACAGATCGAGGGAAGCCAAGAACGGCTGAACTGGGTCCTGAAAACCAACAATATGTACGCGATCGGCGATCTTCAGCTCATGCGCGAGCCGCTTCAGCCGATCGGCATAGCCGCTATCGTCGCTCCCCACGATCACGTAATGCACGGTGGGTGCAGCACGAATGATTGCCGGGAGAGCCCGAAGCATGACTTCATAGCCTTTTCGTGGAAACAGGTTGGCAACGGTGCCTAATAAGATGGCTCCGTTCGGAATCCCGATCATCTGACGAATCGCCTGGACATCGTGAGTGAGTTGTCTCTTGAAAAGATCGATGCCGCTGTAGAGGGTCCGGACATTTTTCACTGAAACCCCGCCAGCGATCAGCGACTGTTCAATCTGCCGAGAGATCGCAATGACAGCTTCTACACGATCAAGCCAATAGCGTTGCACCTTCACCGGCTCTATTTCCTGTCTCACATGGGCCACAATCGGCACGGGATTGGACCGACGACTCGCGATAGCCCTCACAGTATGGGGTACCCACCAGATATCGTTCACATGAATCATGGCCGGATCGAGCTGATCCACGAGAGCCCCCAAACGCTGGGCCGCCGATCGGCGCTGGAAGAAGGAGCGTACTTTTCTCCAGGAAGGGAGGCTGAGCGCATGAGCGGGGACAGCGATCGCGTGGAGCAGATCTCGGAATGGGCCCGTCCCTGGACAGACCACATGCGGCTCCCACGTGTGCCGATCGAGAGTCTTCAGCAATGAGATCAGATCGCGCTCCGCCCCACCGATGGCTTCAATCCCATGCACGTACAGAATTCGCGTGCCCACTACCTGGCGTCCGGTTGAGAGGCAGCCTGCCTGGTTGCATCCCACAGCTTGGCATATTTCACAAAGGTATACATGCTGGCGAACACACAGACAATGAGCCCTCGCATTCCATCGCGGAAGCCTTGCCTTCGGTACATAGTACTTACCAAAAGGTAAACAGCGGACGGACGGTCAGATCAGCCCATCGAACCGTCTTCTTCGTTTTCCCACGCTCTCTTGCTGCCAATGTCGTAAGATTATTAAACTTCTTGAAGTGGTCTTGATTGTGCCGTTCTGTGTAATGATCAAGCGCATTGGTCAGATATCCGTGCAGGCCTTCAAACACAAAGCGATTGTGAGGCTCGCATATCGTTTAACCGACCGACCCACGCCGGAACAGGCGAGCTGATAATCCGGATACACCCCTCCCCATCGAACCCAGTCCCCATAATAATAAGTTCTTCCTCGGAATCGAATAGGCCACCGGACCTGCTTGGTCGGAGCCTCGAGGCACGCGTCTGGATCTCTGCGCGGAGATCGTCAGTGACTCGCTCATCGGCATCCAGAATAAAAATCCAGTCAGATGACGCATGTGCGATCCCGAAATTTTTCTGCAGGCCGAAGCCGGGCCAGGGACGCACGGAGACCTTTGCCCCACAGTCCCGAGCCAGATCTACCGTCCGGTCACTGCTTTCCGCATCAACCACGATCAACTCATCGGCCCAATGAACCGACCTCAGACAGTCTTGAATATTGCCTTCTTCATTCTTGGTGATCACCACGCAAGCCACTGTGGGTAGACCGGAAGTGTGGTCACGGCTGCACTCCACCTTGAGGAACAGGCCGGCCTCTCAATTCGTCGAACTGCCGGCGGCATCGCTCAACGATTTGGCTGGGGCTGACGAGCAGCCACCGCTTCCGAATCACCTGACACCCGTTCGCCTCAAAGAACTCCGCCGACCCGTCCGTCGAATGATCGTCCACGACGATGACTTCGTTCGGACCGGTCGTATAGCGCTGGATCCCCTCTAGCAGGAAGCTGAAAAAGTCCGCCAGCGGCGTTCTCGCTTCGCTCAGAAGCTCAACGCACCGAAGCGTACGCCTTCGCCTCTTCGCTCGCTGCGGCCTTGCCTGCGGAATGGCGCGTCTCGGCGCGCCGGGGTTGGGCGGGTGAAAAGTCTGGCCTTTTTGAGCATCCTGCATGGTGTTCTCCTGTTGTCCTAGATGTGCGGGCCATTTAATTTCCACCGTGCCACAATAGTTTTTTCGCAGCCTGCTAGAAAGAGTTGGTTGTGCCCCAGCTGATTGTGAACCGCGACAATGATGCTTAATTTTGCCATAGCGAATCCAGTGATGACTCCTCTCTGCTACCGAACAAAGAGAGTTGCGACGTCGTACTTTTGGAAGACAGACACGCAGGCCGGAAATTTCCGACGAAACGACAACAGTCTGGGTGCCCGAAACACATCGTTGCAGCCCCGCACAAGGCCCGCCAGCATGCTGTCGAATCGACAGGGTTTCTGCTCTCGTCGGCAATCCACCGTGTGGGTTCGTACGTCCGACACAAACGACCCCCTCCAATACAACACGCTTCGCTTCGCATGGCTGGGAAAACAATGTTGTGCCTCACGAAAATCCACGCTGTCGTAAAACTCTTTCATAAATTGACCCGCGCGGCAGGAGCAGAATCGATCGACCTCGTCGGGCGTTTTCGGCTCGAAGACGAGCCGCTGTTGCCGGTCCACAAAGACGAACCACCGGTGAAACCATTGATCAGGGGGAGTCTTCTCATAGAGCGCCAGGCCTTGCTCTAAAAAAGGCGCCGGCGTTTCCACATACCCTGCCCGACCTGCTCGCATGATCTCGCGACAGGCCACGATAGGGTCGGTGACATGCTCCAAGATATGAGACGCGTAGACGTAGTCAAACGATCCGGTTCGATAGGGCAACGCGCTGATATCTCCGACCGTTAGTGTGGTGGACTCTGGTACGTGGACCTGTTGCCCTCCTCGCTCACGCCCTTCTTGCAGATCGATTTCGAGCAGATGGGTGGCGCCGTGAAACGGGTTGTGCCCCGCTCCGACGTCCAACACACGTCGAGCGCCGTAGGGTCTCTTCCAGAACGGCAGCCGTTTCATGCAGCCAATACTCTCATGACGCCTTCATCTCTAGCAGGATGCTCAAGAGGTCCGCTTGCCTAGGAAGGCCATTATTCGTGAAACGTGAGACTGAAACGTATCACGTAAATCACTATATCTCGTTCCGGGCATAAGATATAAGCCAGATGAACCATCACCACGAACAACATTACACGTTTCACGTTTTACCTTCACGGATGCCGAGATTTCTGCGCGTGCAGAAATGTTTATCCGTAGCCTGCTAACCTTCATAGGCAGGCCATGGTTAAGATTGAAGTTTAGACAGAATATTCCGTAACGCGACGCTGATCTTTCAGAGATGGCGTTTTACCCTCATTCTAAGCCTCAGCCTCAACCTTTCTTCGTGAGCTCCCAGAATTTCGCGTACTTGATGAACGTGTAATAGGCATGGAGTCCGGAAAGAATCAAGCCCTGCATGCCGTCGAGGAAACCGGCCTGCTGCACATACATCTTTAGAAACGCGCCGAGTGGATGGGTGATCAGTTGATGGGAGGAGAACCGCCAGTCTTGCTCCGCCATGCGACGGGCCATCAGGTCGGAGTAGCGATCCTGCTTTGCCACGTAGTGATCGATGTCCCGAAACGGATACTGCAGTGCGGGACTCTTGAGAAACCCGACCGGCCCATCACAATCAAAACTCTCATGGACCAGTTCTTCGCGATAACGAAACCGTTCCTTTCGAAACAACTGCGGTTGCCGATAGTCGGGATACCAGCCGCAATGTTTGATCCACCGGCTCAAAAAATAGTTCTTTCTGGGGACAAAGTAGGCATCCGCCTCCGGTTCGCTGCCGAGCACCAGCCGAATCTCTTCCCGCAGCTCGGGCGTCATTCTCTCATCGCTATCGAGACTGAAGACCCACTCATGGGTCGCAAATGCGACTGTCTGATTACGCAGATCACCGAACCCTTTAAAGTCAACTTGATAGACCTTATTCGTAAACTCTCGACTGATTGCAGCTGTCTGATCCGTACTGTGGGAATCAACTACGATCAACTCATCGCCTAAACCTGCCACAGACTCAAGGCAGGCTCGCATATTAGGCTCGTCGTTGTACGCGATGATATAGACCGACAATTTAGGCATGCACGACCCTTCGCGACGCAGGCTGCGACAAAACGATGCCAGCCCGCCTGGAATCTAATGCCCCGCATGTCTGGGACGACAAGACACGACCACGCTGGATGCTCAAAATGCCATACTTCTCACCCGCCTAACCCTGGCCGCTACTTCACCCGCCCGCCCTGAGTCAGCCAAGACAGCCTCTTCGCCCAGGGACGCGCCTTTGCCCAAGCAAGGCCGCAGCAAGTGAGGTAGGCTGAGATGGTGAGCTAATAGTGGCGCTGCATACTCGCTGGACAGGAAGGTAATCCGCGCATCTGGTAGGAGCCGGCGCATGACGGAGGCGACCGGCAGACACAACATTTCATCCTCGATCCCGTCAGGCCGGACTAAGAGGACATTCATCGGGGAACCATCTGAACCCCATTACTCACGAAGACTTCTACTGTAACCGCCGATACGCCGCTGCGACAAGCCTGACGGCGGGCGGGCTCGCCGCTCAGTCGGTCAACATACTTGTGTTGGACCGCTGCGCTCGAGCCGCCACCAGAACTTGTTCAGGCGACACCATTCTTAAACACTCCAGCGACATAGTATTGTGGCACGTCCGACTGAAGCAGGGGCTGCAGGGTACCTCCCCCGTCAATACACGATGCCCCACCCCATAGGGACCAGTCCGAACTGCACTCGTCGGCCCGAACAGGGCCACCACCGGTGTACCAACCGCCGCCGCGACATGCATCGGACCTGAATCGTTCGTAATCAGCAGCGACGCCCTGCTCAGGAGTGCCGGCAGCAACCCCACTGTCGTGACTCCGGCCAAATCGATGGCAGGGGTCTTCATCATCCCGCTCACCGCGGCAACATCCGCTCGTTCGTCAGGACCGCCGATCATCACCACCGCACCACATCCTTCTTGCTGCAGCCGATCTGCGACTTCTGCGAACGACGCAGCCGGCCATCGCTTGGTCGGCCACCGGGCAGACACATTCATCGCCACCCAACTCGTTTCAGGCGTCACACCGGATCGGCTCAACAGGCGATCGACCTCCTCACAATCGGTTTGCGGGATGCGGAAACGGAACTCCGGCGCACCGGACTCTACTGCCCCTACAGCCTTGGCTACAAGCAGGTAGCGATCGACCGCGTGCATCTCCAACTGTGGAACCGGCACGCGCCTCGAATAGAACCAGGGACTCCCCTCTCGCCCATTGGCAAATCCCACGAGCAGAGGGGATCCGCCGAGCCACCCGATGGCGGCGCTCCGAAATAGACCTTGAAGGTCCACGACAAGATCGAACCGCTCTGCACGAAGAGGGGACACCTGGGAGAGCCACCCCTTGAGCGTCGATTCCACCGGCCACACCCGATCTACCCCGTCGATGCGCTCGACGAGACCAGCCCATTGGCGCTTGACCAGCCAGGTTAGTCGAGCCTTGGGATAGGCTCGGCGAATTGCCGCACAGGTCGGCATCGCATGCACGATGTCGCCGAGTGAACTCGGCTTGATAAACAAGATGTGGCGATAGTCTTCCATGAGCGTTAATCGTTAACTGTGAATTGTAAGACCAAGCAGCTCGCGTATTATGACCGATCAGCGGTTAACGATTCACGATTAACGGAGGACGTGTCTTCACGTCCTCCAGAATCCAGTCAACTGCCTCAGCCATAGACTTCGCCACGGCATCCGGCATGGCCTGTTCAACCTTGAGCCTATCCAACGCCTGCTTGTCCACCAGCGCTGGTGTGAGGAGAATAGCCTTGGCGCCAACCCTGTGTGCCAATTGTATGTCACGCGCGTGATCGCCGATCAAATAGGAACGTCGGAGATTCAGTTGCAACTCTGACGCAGCCCGTTCCACCATCCCGACATTCGGTTTGCGACAGCGGCAGCCATCGTCAGGATGGTGCGGACAGAAATAGATCGCGTCGAGCGCCGCGCCTTCCTGTTCCAAAATACCTTCCAATCTGGCATGGATCGCTTCCAGATCCTTGAGGGTAATAATTCCACGGCCGACACCGGATTGGTTGGTCACGACCACTAATTTCGCCCCGGCCCCTTTCAAACGCGCCAGGGCTGGCCCGACTCCCGCCAACAACTTCAGCTCAGCGGCGACTTTCAGATAGCCTGGATCGTAGTTCAATGTTCCATCTCGATCCAGAAACACGGTGACACCGTCGAGAATGTTCCTCTGGTTTGTTTGGTGTGATTTTGTTTGTCTGGTTTATTTGGTTCGAACCAGAGGAACCAGACAAACGAGATCGAACCAGATAGACCAGCTACCTGTTTCGTTGCCGCGTCATAGACTTGATCAACCGTCACCCTTGTCATGCACCGATGGTCGATGGGACATTCACGCAACAGGCAGGGAGCGCAATCGACCGGCTGCCGCACGATAGTATGGGCGCTCCCAAAGGGCGACGTGGTACGCCAATCGGTCGGCCCGAAGATCGCGACGACCGGTACCTGGAACGCAGAGGCGATGTGCATGGGGCCGGTATCATTTGTGAGGAGCATGGCACACCGTTTCAACGCCGCCATTAGTTCCCGGATCGTCGTCGCCCCGGACAAGATCAGGGATCGGGACGACAGACGCGCAGCAATTTCCCGGCCCAACTGCTCTTCCCCCTTTGCCCCAAAAATCACCACGCTGGCTTGCTGTTCACGAGACTCGCGAATCGTGCGGCAGAGTCGTTCCGTGACCTCGGCAAACCGTTCGGGCAACCAGCGTTTGGCCCCGCCGTAGGCCGAACCGGGGTTGATTCCGACGACGACATCCGTGGCAGTCAATCCACCCTGGGCAAATCGCCCCGCCATTGCCTGTTCCTCCTCAGGAAAGACGACGAGTTCCGGTGCAGAAGGATCGCCCGTGAGGCCCAGCGGCTTCAACAGCTCCCAATAATAGCGGACTTGATGGACGAGTGTGCGGCGATCCGGCGCAGCGACTGGATCGGACAACAGCAGACTTCGTCCGTCTGTCGCATACCCATAACGCCGAGGCACACCGGCCAGGAAAGTCAGGAAGGCCGCCTCGAACGCATTCTGAAACAATACAGCCAGATCGAAGCCTTGCCGCCGCAACTGCCCGGCCAGTGCCCACTTACCGGAGAGCCCCGCATGACGCCCCTTGGTGTCGTAGGTCAGCACGCGCGTTAATGCCGGATGCCCCACGAACAAATCGGCTACAGCCGGCTTGACCAACAGTGCGATCTGAGCGTCGGGGAACAGCTTCCGCAATCCACGGAGCGCAGGCTCGCACATCACCGCATCGCCAAGCCAGTTGGGTCCACGCACAAGAATTCTTTTGATGGTTTTTCTATCCACAGGCCTCCGACGGGATGCTGTCCGGTCGATTCAACACGAGTTGCTTGAGCCGATCTTCCCCCATTGTCACGTACGTGGTCAGTCGGACCGCCCACCAGCTATCGGTGAGTTGAAGTAGCGCGGCCAACTTGCAGGCATCTTTCTCCGTCGTCACGACCAGCTCAGCCTGGAGTTCAGTCGCTCTGGCGTTCAGTCGCTCGACATCCTGGCTCGTATAGGCATGGTGATCGACATAGGCCACTTCATCCAGAATCCTGATCCCTATCCGCTCGACGAGGGAACGAAATGATCCGGCATGGCCCACGCCGCTACAGAGCAGCGCTGTTTTTCCCTTGGACCAGGAAAGCGGCTGTGACGCTCCAGTCACCACCGACACGAGACTCTCTGGACGAAAGACCACCTGGATCGGGTCCGGCATCGTACCAAGCGTTGCCTGCAGCCTGTGACATACCTGTGTCACCTGATCCGGCACGTCCGCTCTCGTGACCACGATCGCGGTCGCGCGCGCCGCCGCCTGAAGCGGTTCCCGGAGTCGACCGGCCGGCACCAGGGCCGCGAGTCCCTCCGCATCCGTGGCATCGACCAGCAAGAGATTCACGTCGCGATAGAGTCCCAGGTGCTGAAATCCATCGTCGAGCACTAGACAATCGACCGGAAATCGATTCAAGACCCAGTCACCAAGCTCATAGCGATCGGCACCAACGGCAACGATCGCCTTGGGGCAACGCTGCGCCATCAAGAATGGCTCATCGCCTGCCTCGTTCGGGCCGACCAGCAGACGTTCGCCATTCGACACCAACAGATATGGATCCGTACTTGTCCGTCGATAGCCCCGGCTGAGAATCGCCACCCGTTTCCCCTGTGCAAGGAGCCAATCGGCAAGCACAATGACCACCGGCGTTTTTCCCGTCCCACCCAGCGTGAGATTCCCGACACTCAGCACAGGGACCGGTAATCTCCGCTGAGCGAACCAGCCCCAGTCGTACAGAAGCGCGCGTAGCCGCGCAACCACCCCATACGGGATTGCGGCCCACATCAGCCACCATCTGACCTTTGTCCCAGGATTCAGCACTTTTTTTTACTGGCCCGGACTATTCATGAATACCTGCTACGTCGTCCGATCCTCTCGCCCGGCAGGGCTTTTCTCGTTCGGCCTCCTCGACGGACTCCACGTACGCCTACGTCGGCCTTACTTGCGAGAAGCCCCGGCGGGCTTCGGTCTCGAACGCCTCGCGACGACATTCATGAGTAATCCTGGCTAGCGTCCAGCCATGAGGGGGAGCGACCGGTCCGCGAGAGGAGACCCGCTGGTGCCTTGCTGCGGCGTCAGCAGCCTGTCGATGGCCTCCAGCGTCTGTTGCAAGGCGCCCTGATTCTGTTCGACCACCTGACGAGCCGACCGGCCCATTCGCTCCCGTTCCTCGTCATCAGAAAAGAGGGCCAATACCTGTCGCGTGAGGTCCTCCGCCTGGAGAACCCGACGGCCTCCTCCCGCCTGAATCAGAAGGTCTGCAATCTCCGCACAATGGTCAGTGTATGGACCGAACAACACCGGCTTCGCCCACTGAGCCGGCTCCAGCAAATTGTGTCCACCAATCGGAACGAGTGTGCCTCCGACGAACGCCACCACAGCTTCCCGGTAGATCGCAGCCAATTCGCCCCGCGAATCGAGCACCACCACACGGGGACCGGTAGACCTCAGCGTGCCGGCCTGCCCGATGGTACTGCGTCGCTGCACAGCAAGGCCGCGCGCCCGAATCATCGCCTCCACCGACTCCGCTCGTTCAATATGTCGAGGAGCCAGCAGCAAGACCGCTGAGGGACACTGTGTCACGAGCGCCCGATAGCATTCCACGAGGGTCTCTTCTTCACCGGGATGGGTACTGCCTGCCACAAACAGCTGTTCCGGACCCTGGAGCCCAAGATGAGCCCTTGTCGTCCCACCCTCCGTGACGGCTGGTATTGGCTGGTCGAACTTGATATTCCCAGTCCGTCTGACTCGCGAGGCCTCTGCTCCCAGCGCGATGATACGGTCGACGTCCCGGTCCGACTGCATCAGGCAGAGGCTGAGCGGCTGCAACATCGTCCGGTAGAACGATCGCACGGGCGCCCACTGCTGCCTCGCAAAAGACCTGGTCGAGAGCCGACCGTTCACGAGAGCAGTCGGCACTCCACTCCGACGCAGTTGCCACAAAAGATTGGGCCAGAGTTCGGTCTCGACGAAAAGATAGAGGCAGGGTTGCAGTCGTTCGATGAATCGGGAGACGACCCAGGGGAAATCGAGCGGCGCATAACAGTGATCTGCCACGCCAGCCAACCGTTGCTCTACGGCTTCTCGTCCAGTCTCGGTCACCGTCGAGACCACCAGGCGGCACTCGGGATGACGGCGATGCAGCTCGATGACGAGCGGTGTCACCGCCACCACTTCACCGAGAGAGACGGCGTGAATCCAGATGACTGGTTGGGTTGGTTTGTTTGGTCTATCTGATTGGTCCGGTAGACGAGATGGACCAGATAGACCGGATAGACCGCTCCCCCACCCGAGCCGTTGCGGCAACCCTCGACGGCACCGTTGTTTGGCAAGCAGCACCGCAAGAATAATCGGGGAGGCGATCAGCAATGCCGCATTGTAGAGGAGATGCCACATGGCTTTGCGCGCTAGATGTGAAACGTGAAACGTGAAGCGACGTGCCTAGACCCCTTACCTCCAACACTTAACGTCTCACGTTTCACGTTTCACTGCCTCATCGACCTCAGCAGTCATCTTCTTCAAGGCCGTTTCAAGTTCCAGCCGTTTGGCCTCCAAAGCCGACTCATCTAGCGCGCGCGGCACCCAGATGGGAGCCCCCCAGTGATACAGACCGCGCGACCAAGGGTACGGAACCATGAAGCGATCCCAGCTCGCAAAGTGTTTTTTTTTGAGCAACCGAAGGTTAACGGGACAATCGGCAGGCCTGAGGCCCGCGCCAATTGAATGACGCCCATCTTCGCCACCTGGGCCGGGCCTTTGGGCCCGTCTGGCGTCACTACGAGATCCGCTCCGGATCGTCCTAAGCGAATCAGTTCGCGCAATGCCTCGACACCGCCTCTGGTGCTCGACCCTCGGACGGCCTTAAACCCGAACCGTTCGACAATTCGTGCGATGATTTCTCCGTCCTGATGCTGGCTGATAAGAATATGTGCCTGCGTCCCTCGGTATGTCAGGGGCATCATGAGCTGACGTGCATGCCAGAAGGCGATGATGACGCGTTTGCCTTCCTGATACAGCGCATCAATCGACTCCTGGCCCTTGGTCTCAATGCACATCGACTGCCCCAGCCCTCGAATCACCGAAGCCCCGATCGTAGGGAGCACAGAGAGCTTCAGCCAATTCTCGACTCGCTTCATGGCGGGGCTACGCATCGGGCACATCCTGGAACTGCATCGCATGGAGCCGCTGGTACTGCCCCCCGCGGCGAAGCAGCTCGTCGTGTGTCCCCACTTCGACGATCGAGCCTCGGGCCAGGACCATGATCCGATCGGCCCGTTGAATCGTGGTCAACCGATGGGCAATGACGACGGTCGTTCGATTTTTCATCAAATTGGCGAGGGCCAGCTGGACGACCCGTTCGGACTCGGTGTCCAACGCCGACGTCGCTTCATCGAGGATGAGCAAGGGAGGGTCGCGTAAGATCGCGCGGGCAATGGCCAAGCGCTGCCGCTCCCCGCCGGAGAGCTTCACCCCTTTCTCTCCCACGACCGTCTGGTACCCCTGCGGAAGGCGCTCGACAAAATCATGGGCATAGGCCAATCGCGCGGCCTGGACAATGTCTTCGTCGGTCGTGTCCTCCCGTCCAAAGGCGATGTTGCTGCGAATGCTGTCGTCAAACAAGACCACATCTTGCGACACCATGCCAATCTGCGATCGGAGCGAGCGGAGGGTGTACGACTGAATATCGACCCCGTCGATGAGAATGCGACCGGCTGTCGGCTCGTAGAAGCGCGGGATAAGATTGACCAGAGTCGTCTTTCCACTGCCACTGCTGCCCACGAGGGCCACCATTTCCCCGGCGCGAATCGTCAGGTTGATGTCGTTGAGCGCCGGCACCGCCTGGCTCTCATAATGAAACGTCACGTCGTCAAACGTCACCGACTGCCCAATCCGCGGCAACTCCAACCGGCCCCGCTCCGCATCCTGTTCGGTCTTGAGGTCCAAGACGCCGAAGACCCGTTCTGCCGCGGCCAGGGCCTGTTGAATCGAATTATTGGAACCGGACAGCTTGCGAAGCGGCGTATAGGCCATGAACATCGCCGTCAGAAATGAGAAAAACGCCCCCGGGGTCATGGAGCCGTTGATCACGAGAAAACCACCATACCAAATAATCGCCGCGACCCCCACGACACCGATCACTTCCATGTGCGACGATCCGAGAGAGGAGACCTGAATCGCCTTCATCGTCGTTCTGAGGAACGAACGGTTGCTCTGTTGAAATCGCGCCGCCTCCGCCTCTTCGCGTCCATAGGCCTTCACCATGCGAATGCCGGATAGCGTTTCCTGAAGTGTGGAGGCCATATCCCCCATCCGCTCCTGGCCGGTTGCCGCCAACGCCCGCAACCGCTTCCCCATCCGCACCATCGTGAACACGGCCAAGGGAGTGACAATCACCGAGAGACCGGCCAGCCGCCAATTCTGATAGAAGATCACGCTCATCATGGCCAGGAATGTGAGTCCCTGTTGAAAAATATCTTTCAGCACTCCCGCCACCGCGTTCGCCATCAACGTGACGTCGTTGACCACACGGGACACCAACCGCCCCGACGTATTCACATCGTGATAGGAAACGGGCAGCCGAATGAGCTTCCCAAACAACTCCTTTCGAATGTCGGTGATCACCTGATTCCCGACATAGTTCATGAGATAGTTTTGCCCGTAGTTGAAGACGCTCTTGAGCACCGCCACGACAATGAGCGCGAGCGGGAGCACCAGCAAGAGGCTTTCGTTCTTGTTGATGAAAATCTCGTCGAGGACCGGCTTGACGAGCCATGCGTAGGCACCGGAGAATGCCGCCACCAGCCCCGAGCAGACGAACGCCGCACCCAACCGAACCCGATAGGGCTTCAGGTAGCGGACCAATCGTTTCAAGCGATCTAGCGTCGACATTCAGACAATGCCACCTGCGCAGCTCGGCGGGAGGCGCCGGGTTCCCCCAATGATTGCCGAACCTGCCGCAGCCCTTCTTTCATATCATTATACGCCGACGGATCGCGCAAGAGGTGCAGGCCTTCCTGACACAACCGCTCGTCCGTCGCCTCATCCTGAATCAGTTCCGGCACGATCGATCGGCCGGCCACCAAATTCACGAGCCCGATCCATTTTACATTGATCAGCCAACGCGCTAGCCGATACGTCAACGGCGACGTCTTGTACAGCAACACCATGGGAGTCCCCACCACAGCCGCCTGTAAGGTCGCGGTGCCCGACGCAATGAACAAGACATCGGACAGGGCCATCACCTCACTGGCTTGATCATGCACCACGTGGACCGGCACAGGGCTGTGCTGGAGCAGGGCCTGGATCAGATTATCGTCAATTGAGGAGGCCTGCGCCAGGATAAACTGCGTTCCCGGTTCGGCCACGACCAGTTGAGCAGCCGCCTTGAGGAGCACCGGCAGGAGCATTTCGACTTCGCTCACTCGACTCCCCGGCAACAATCCGACGACGCGGGCGGACTCGTCCAAGCCGAACTCCCTGCGAAGCTTCGCACGATCATAATGCGGCGCCACCGTATCAAGCAATGGATGACCGACGAACGTGCACCGAACTCCTGCTCGGCGATAGAGTTCCGGCTCGAATGGGAGGATGACGACGACATGATCGACCCGGCGCTGAATCCACTTCATGCGCCCCGGCCGCCAAGCCCACACTTGTGGGGCAATGTAGTAGAGCACACGTCGACCGGCGGCTTTGGCAACCCGGGCGAAATGAAAGTTCAGCCCCGGATTATCGATCAGCACGACTAGATCCCAGGCCTCTGCCTTCAGCACCCGCCGGATGGCGCGCACGCGCTGGACCATGGCTGGGATAGCGGACAGCCCGATCAATCCCATCACGTCCAGCTGCGGGACACCCGGCACAAGCGTTACGCCGGCGGCGCGCATCCCAGGCCCACCAATTCCGACCAGCTGGGCCGTCGGGTCAAGTTCCATGATCGCTTTGGCTAAATGAGCTCCGTGGAGATCACCCGAGGCTTCGCCTGTTACGATCAGAATTCGCATAGTTTCGAAGGGGCGGGGGCAGAGGGATAACGGGGTTAGGGGATAATGAGCCTGTATCCCGACTGCCTTCTATCCCATTATCCCTTATACCCCACTGCCTACCCGTATCCCGGCTACCCCCTTCTTCATGGCGAGCTGCAAAGGCCGCAACTGCCTGCAAGACCTGATGCGCCACGTCCACTGCCGCCGCGCCATCCTCACCCGACACCACCGGCCTCGCGCCCGTGCCGGCTGCGTGAAGAAATGATTCAAGTTGGAGCTTCAAGGGTTCTTCGTCTCCACCCTGCAGATGCGCAACCTCGACGGTCGGCCGCTCCCCTGCCTTGGCGTTGCGTCGGCAAATCATGCCTTGCCTGGTCTGGAAATCGACCGACAGATAATTGTCCTGTTGGAAGAGACGCAGCCGGCGCATCTTATTCGTCGACACGCGGCTGGAGGTCAGGTTGGCCACGCAGCCGCTCCGGAACTGAATGCGGGCGTTGGCGATATCGATCGAGGAGGACAATACCGCCACCCCCGCAGCGCGCACCTCTTCAACGGGACCGGGATTCAAGGACAGCACGAGATCCAAATCATGAATCATCAGATCCAGCACCACATCCACGTCCGTTCCCCGTTCACTGAAACTGCTGAGACGGTGACATTCGATGAACACAGGTTGCCCGATATGGGGACGCATCAGCATCATCACCGGATTGAACCGTTCGCTGTGACCCACCTGTAAACAACAGCCCCGCTTCTTGGCCAGCTGCACCAACTCCTGTGCTTCTTCAGGCGTGACGGCAAGCGGCTTTTCGACCAGGACATGCTTGCCCGCCTGCAGACAGGCTTTGGCGACGGCATAGTGGCCTGACGTGGGCACCGCCACACTGACGACATCGACATGCGGCAACAATTCATCAGCCGTACGAAAGACGCGCACCCCATGCCGATCTGCGACCGTCTGTGCACGCTCTACCGACTGATCTGCCACACCGACGAGTCGCGCTCCGGGCAAGGAGGCATAGAGACGCGCATGGTGCTGCCCGAGATGTCCGACGCCGATGACGCCCGCCCTCAACGGCTGTCATACTGCGAGACTCATTTTCCACTCGGTTCGAGTGTCGTGATCCCGACAATGGCAATCCGGGCAGACCGGGCCTTCTCCAACATGATCTCGCGATCCAACAGGATGGTCCGACCAGCTTCGATCGCCAACACGGAGGCCTTGACCGAAGCCATCACCTCGATGGTCCGAGGTCCCACGGCCGGGAGATCGAACCGTAGGTCCTGCTGCGGCTTCGATCGCTTGACCACCACCGCCCCCCCTTTGGCCAAATCGCCGCCGCGCTTGATGGCTCCGTCGGTGCCTTCGACCGCTTCGACGGCCACGATCACGCGATCTTTGATTACGACGCACTGCCCGATATCGAGACGCCCGATGTCATGCGCCACTTCCCACCCGTAACGGATGTCCTCCCACTCTTTCTCCGATGGAGTCCGCTCAGTCAACGGCCCTTCTTCCACGAGAATCCCCTCAAGCCCGAAGGTCGATTCACAGATGGCAATCCCTTCTCGCTCAAGCTCCTTCGCGAATTCGCGCAGAATGTCGTCGTCTTTCCAGAGCGCCAAACGTGTCGCCATAGCCAAAGTGCGAAAATCGGGCCGCAGGGTGGTGAAGACATGGGTTTTCTTGATCCCGCCCAGCATCACTGCCTGATGGACCCCGTCTTCCTTGAACGCCTTGATCAGTTTGTTGAGCTGACCAATCTTGATCCAATGGATCCGATCCACATGGCCGGCCAACTCCGGTTCCGTCTCGCCTTCATGCGCCACAGCCGACACGTGATAGCCGAGCTTTTTGGCATTGTCCGCGAAGATGATCGGGAACCGACCATTGCCGGCAATAAGCCCAATCCGCTCGCCATCGGTAACGTAAGGGAGTGATGCCACGGTGATTACTCCTCATCCTCTTGATCTTTGCCGACCGCTCGGCAGATGCCTCGCTTCGTCCCCTCCAGGAATCCCACGACCGTCATGACATCGGGTTGGTTTCCGAACTCGGCCTTGGCGAGCCTGGCCGCTTCAGCAGTTCGATGCCCTGATCGGAAGAGCATGTCGTAAGCCTGTTTCAGCACCGAGATCCGATCAGCTGAAAACCCCTGCCGGCGCAACCCCACCGAGTTGAGGCCATACATCCGCGCACGATAGCCGCCCGCAGCCCGCATGAACGGAGGGAGGTCCTGCCCGAGGGCGCAACAACCGCCGACCATGGAATACGACCCGACCCGCACATGTTGATGGATACCGGTCAGTCCCCCGATGATGGCATGGTCGCCGATGGTGATGTGGCCGGCTAAACTGGCGGCATTGGCCAGGATCAGATGGCTTCCGAGATGACAATCATGGGCGATGTGCACATAGGCCATCAAGAAATTCTTGGAGCCAATGGTGGTCGTCCCACCGCCTTGTACCGTCGCGCGGTTGACCGTGACATATTCCCGAAGAATGTTGTCATCGCCGATCACCACCTTGGTCGGTTCCCCCTTATAATTGAGATGTTGGGGTGGGGCGCCGATCGAGACAAAGGGATAGAGCTCGCACCGCGCACCGATCTCGGTCCAGCCATCGACTGCGACATGAGAAACAAGCCGCGTCCCCGGTCCGATGGTAACGTGTTCGCCAATCACACAAAAGGGACCCACGACGACGTCGGCAGCCAACTGTGCGTTGGGGTGGATGATCGCACTCGCATGAATCTGCACTCTTAACCTCCAGTAAGAATAGTCAAACGTCAGCGGTCATTGGTCATTCGTAATTAAGATGCCCGGGTCATCCATCTCCGTTCAGAGAAATGACCATTGACCTATGACTATTGACTGTTTTTTTCTTCGGTCACCATGGCAGTCACTTCGGCTTCACAGACGAGCTCCTCCTCGACAAAAGCCTTGCCTTGCATCTTCCAGAACGGCGCCCGTTTCTTGACCACGTCGATCTCAAACCGCAACCGATCACCGGGCACGACCGGTTTTCGAAACTTCGCGCCATCGATACCGGTCAGATATACCACCGGACGCATCGCGTGCCCCATCGACTTCAACGCCAGAATCGCACCAACTTGAGACATGGCTTCGAGAATCAACACCCCCGGCATGACCGGGCGTCCGGGGAAATGTCCTTGAAAGAAGGGTTCATTGATCGTCACGTTCTTGAACCCTACAATCCGCCGGTCGGGAGTCCAACTCCTGAATGCGATCGACCAGGAGAAAGGGATACCGGTGAGGCAAGAGGGACTGAATTTCGGCTTGCTCCATCACAGACATCAGCGGAACCTCCTCATAGGCAAGACTTCAGATGATCCTTCCAAGCTTGCTTGTACTTCTCTCCACCGGAATGACACCCGTGTTGGTCCCACTGCGGCCGTCGAGCGACGTTAGAGATGATCTTTCCTAGCTCGCTCGCTACCTCTTTAGGGATGGGGGCTGATTGATCTTCTACTGCGCACACCTTTCTCACCCGCCAACTCACTGGCACGCCGGGACCGTGCCATTAGCCCGGGCGAGGGCCTTCCGATTTCTCCACTTTACCCTAAGGGGAGCGGACAGACTGTTCTTCACTGCGCGCGTCGAACGAGCACCGTTTCATCGTGCGCGTTCCGCGAGCACAGAGGATCATCAGGCTGCTCCCCTCCTCTGCTACTTATTCTGTCGATCGAACTCCTTCACCACCTGATCGGTCAAATCCAACGCGGGCTGATGATAGAGCACAATCTTCATCGCCGCCTCGTTCCCCTTGTCGATGATCGCGACATACCCGTTCTTGTCCCCCACGGCTTGCGCGGCCGCTTGCACTTTTTTCGAGTATTCCGCCACCATTTCACGCTGCTTCTGCTGAATCTCGCGATTGAAGTCGGCCAGACGACGTTGATAGGCCTCCAACTTGGCCTGGAACTGACCTTGCTTCTCTTGCTTCGCGCTGTCGGTCAACTTCCCGTCTTGAATCGCCTGTTGCAATTCCTTCAGTTCTTGATCGTCGGCATTGATGATCTTTTGCCTGGTCATGGAGTAGGCCTTGAGTTCTTCCAAGGCCCGCTTGCCGGCCTTCGACTGCGCGATGACCATTGTTGGTCCATCACCGCAACCTGGAAGGTTTCACCCGACAAACCCGGCGACACCATCGCCAACCACAATGCCACTGCACTGATCAGACTAGACACTTTCAGTCGTTCCATCGAAGCCTCCTTCGCTCCTCACGAGTACCACATCCTAGCAGGATGCTGAAAAAGTCGCTCTTCTCACCCACCCGACCCCGGCGCGCCGAGACGCGCCTTTTCCCATGCGGCGTTCTCGCTTCGCTCAGAGGCTCAACGTACCGAAGAGAGCCTCTCGGATATCGGAATCACTGGAGGGGCTTTTCCGTTCGCCAAAATCCATTCAAAGGGCGAACGGCCCACACGAAGTGCGGTCTGTACCTCCTCGCCTCCTCGCTCGAAGCAGCCTTGCTGGACGGCCTTTTTAAGCATCCTGCGCGGTGGGCTCCTATTGTCCTAGCTGTGGGTACCATTCAATTCCCACCGTGACACAATAGTTTTTCCGCAGCCTGCTACGCATGTACCTGGTCCGCATGAATACTGCGAGCTAGGGATATTCACGATTAAATTCATCAATGACCTGACCTGTAATATCGAGTCCCTCATCGCTATATAAGGTGGGGCCGCCTTTCCCCTTATCCATGACGACCTGTAATCCGAGGCGCTTCGATACTTTTCCCACGATGAGTCCCACCTTCTCACGGAACCCTTCAAGCACATCTTTTTGCTTTTCCTGAACCTCCCGGTTCATTTCGCCCGCTTTCTGCTGATACTCCGCCACCCGACGTCGAAACTGCTCTTCGCGCTCCCGTTTCGCAGTCACGCTCAACACACTGGCCTGCCTCCCAAAATCTTCTTCCATGCGGCGGAGCTCTTTCTCATCCATCTCGATCAGCGCCTGGCGATTCTTGGAAAATGCGCTCAAGGAATCCTTGGCCTTCTTGCCGCGGCTCGTCTCGTTTAAGACACGGGCCGGATCGACGACTCCTATCTTCCCCTCGACTTTGGCTCCGCCGGCAGCACAGCCGGAAACAGCGAGGAACGCCATCAACAGACCTCCTGTGCAGAACACCTTCCGCATGACGACATCAACCTGGATCACACTGCTACCTCTCCCTCGTGGTCATAGACTCGTCCCATTAGCAGGATGCTGAAAAAGCCCGCCAGCTTCGTTCTCGCTTCGCTCAGAGGCTCAACGTACCGAAACGTACGCCTCGCCGATTCGCTCGCTGCGGCCTTGTTGAACGGCCTTTTGAGCACCCTGCAGGACTGTTCTTCTGTAGTGCCACACGTACGGACCGTCGAAGCTTTTGCCTGCCACAATAATTTTTCCGCAGCCTGTTAGAATATAGTACCGATCGTAAACTCAAAGACCCCTGATTTTTCTCCTGGGTTGGGATCTAGATTTTTCCCATACGCGGCGCGGAGGGGGCCGAAGGGTGAAATCCATCGACCCTCCAAACCGACCGCTGACCGCAAGGGGAATGACACGGTACTATCGGCGAACCCTTTCCCATAGTCGAAGAAAATCACGCCGTTGAGTTTCGCCTCAGAAGAGATCGTAAAAATAAAATCAAAGTTGAAGATCAACTCACTTTGCGCGCCGAGAAGCGTGTTAGTTGTCGTCACTGGTCCCGCCTTGCCGAAGACAAACCCGCGCATGGTATTAATGCCTCCAACGAAGTAGAGTTCGGTAAGAGGAACCGGATTCCCATTGTTGCCTTCTGCAACACCATAGCGCGCACGGATCGAGAGCCGCGTATCGAACGGGAGCGGGGTATACTTGTTGACATCGAGGGTGTATTTATAGAAGTCGTTGCTACCCCCCAGGTACGGCGTGCCGAGAGAAAATGCGACAGAAGTTCGCCAACCGGTGCGGGGATCCATAAAGTAGTCTCTCGTGTCGCGGGTCAGCGTGGCCCGAAACCCCGTGGTCGTCTGACGCCCCACTTGCGAGGTGATGAGCGCCGGTGCACTGGCCGTCGGATTGCTGTATTCGAGCTCCTCCACGACCGGACTGATGCTCCCCGATACATACTCGGAGAACCACCGGCCGAATGTCACGCTGGCCCCGGTTTTCCTCTCAAAATAGGTGATATAGTTGGTGGCGCTTTTGTAGACGTCCAGCTGCATCGACGTCAAGGAGTCGTTCAAATAGGGGTTACGAAACGTGATCAACCCTAATTGCCGCTGCTGTCCCAACTGACCGCGGATTCGTCCCATCCAACCATTCCCACCAATGTTTCCTTCCGTAATATCGGCGATCGCGACAATCTTGTCCAACGTACTGAATCCGCCGCCGACGCTGAACTGGCCGGTCGGCTTTTCTTTTACGCGGACATTCAGATCGACCTTATCCGGACCTACCTGCGCAGGAAGAATTTCCACCGTCTCGAAAAAGTTCAAGTTATTGAGACGCTCAAAGCTCCGCTTCAGCGCGGGGGTATTGATGACGTCCTGTTCATCGACACGAATTTCACGACGAATCACATTGTCTTTGGTCTTCTCGTTCCCATGGATGTTGATCTGACGGACCCGCATCATCTCCCCTTCCTTGATGGTCAGAATGATGGTGGCGGTCCGGTCCTCCATGTTCGGATTCACATTGGGCGAGACATCGGCAAACGAATAGCCTCTGCTCCCATAGAGATCGTTCAACCGCGTAACCTCGTCACGGAGTTTCTGACGCTGAAAAATCTCCCCTTCCTTAATCTTGAGCCCCTGGCGAAGCTCCGGATCTTCGAACACCGTATTCCCGCGGAATCCGATTTCGCCGATGGTGAACGGCTCCCCTTCCATCACCGTGTATGTCAAGATGAACCATTTCTGTTCGTCGATGAGATCCACAGTCGGCAACCCAACCCGGACGTTTAAATAGCCTTTGTTGAGTAAGACCTCTTTGATCCGCTCGACGTCGTTGTTCATTTCTTCCCGCTTCAAGACGCCGGCATCGGAGAGAAACGACGGCAACTTCAGCTGCGTGATCAGACCATACCAGGGAATCCATTCCCGCGTCGCCATCACCTTGAACATCTCGTCTTTCGTCGCCGCGTGCAGGCCGTCAAAATTGACCGTTTTGACACGCGCCTTGTCCCCTTCACTTACAAAAAATGTCAGGCGCTTCCGATCCTCGTCCAAGGTCTGCACGATCGGAATCACCCGGCAATTGAAGTAGCCGTTCCCCTGGTAGGCCAGGCGAATCTTCTCCGCACTCTCTTTGGCCTGCGGCTGATCGAGAAAGGCTTGGCTCTTGATCGTGATCTTCTCTTTGAGCTTATCGTCGCTTAGCTCGTTATTTCCATCGAACACGATCTCGGTGATAAACGGTTTCTCGCGGATCAGAAAAGCCAGGACTACCCCGCCCTCCCCTGATTGCGTCTCCACCTGCACGTCTTCAAAGAACCCGGTTTCGTAGAGAATTTTGATTTGTCCACGGACATTCTCAGGGGTGTAGGGATCGCCAGGCCTCAACGTCAATCGGCCGGCAATCGCCGGCAGCTCGATCCGCTTGTTCCCTCGAATCTCAATCGCCGTCACTTTGACTCCGGCCTGCTCCGCAGCGACCGCAAACACCGTCGGCACGCCGCAGGCCAGTGTGACGAGCACCATGACGAAGAGCCAACAAGGCCCGGCTGAACCGCAAGTCTCCCTCACCGAATCTGAGTTCCATAAAAAGAAGAGGAAGATAAGACCGGCATCATGGGTAATCCTAGTTTGGGCCGTGACCGTACACCTTGCACCTCTAGCCCAATCACACACGACGCATCCGGGGCACGTGTGATGATGGTGGCAGAGGAGGTTGCGGACGTGAGAGGCCCAGGCGGTCAGCGCAAGCGTATCCCTCACGGCAACATGCGTGCAAAACTTCTGAATTATATTGGGCAAATATTTGAATGTAAAGCTGACAGTCCACATTACTCTACTTCGCCGAGAATACCCCCGCAGGTTGCTGCGGGGAGCTTCATTCTCGCAGGGGCCTCGCAAGCTGGCGGGGTGGCGCGCGCAAGACGCGAAAAGCGCGACTCGCGTGAGGGCGAGACGAGGGAGGGTTCGATGCCCGAAATTCGAGGTTTTCGGAACTTCAAACCCCGAGCTTCGAACTTCGGATCGCGCCATTCATGCCAGTCTCGCTCGTCTCGCTTGAGCAAGGCATCGGATGTGCCGCCGAAACATTCATGAGTAATACGGGCTAAGCTCCTGCATTTCTTGACATCGCCTACCCCATCACATAGTATCGAATCATGTCACGCTTCGAAGTGCGCAAAGCTGTGATTCCCGCCGCAGGCCTTGGCACTCGCTTCCTTCCCGCAACGAAAGCCTCTCCCAAAGAGATGCTGCCGCTCGTCGACAAGCCACTGATTCAATATGCCGTGGAAGAAGCGGTCGCCTCCGGAATCGAGGACATTATCATCATCACAGGGCGGGGCAAGCGCGCGATCGAGGACCATTTCGACCGGTCCGTCGAGTTGGAAGAAAATCTCAAGGGCAGCGGCAAGGCGCAGCTTCTGAACCAGATGCGGCACATCTCCACGCTCGCAAATTTCTGCTACGTCCGTCAGTCGGAGGCCCTCGGACTCGGCCATGCGGTCCTCTGCGCCCAACGGCTGATCGGTGACGAACCCTTTGCGGTCATTCTCGGCGACGAAATCATCGATGCCCCGGTGCCTGGACTCGCACAGCTCATTCATGCCTACAAGAAACGACACGGTGCGGTCCTTGGGGTGCAGGAAGTGCCCCACCATGAAGTCAACCGCTATGGGGTCGTGTCGCCTCGAACCGTCTCAGCGGGGTTGCATCGAGTCGAGGGCCTCATTGAGAAACCGGCGCCGGCTGAAGCCCCGTCCAATCTGGCGGTCATCGGTCGCTACGTCCTACCGCCGGAGATTTTCTCCATCCTGCGAAAGACCCAGCCCGGCAAAAACGGCGAGATCCAGCTGACCGACGCGCTTCGGGAATTGGCGAAGCGGTCCCCCATGTATGCGCTGGAGATACAGGGGCAGCGATATGATGCCGGGGACAAGTTAGGATTTCTCATAGCGACCGTCGAATTCGCACTCAAGAACCCTTCCCTGGGACCGGACTTCGGCGACTATCTGCAGAATCGAATGCGGCCTCCCAGAGAACGCCGCGCGACACGTTCACGAAAAGCCTAGCAGGCTGGCAGATTGATTTGGTTTATCTGGTTTGTTTCGTTCATTTGGTTGGTGTAGTTCAACCAAATAGACCAAAGAAACAAAAGAAACCAGTCATACAACACTGAGACCACACCGATGAACGACTCGATCGAACAAGACTTGCAGCCGCCCCAGAACGTCGAAATTCCCGACCAGCTTCCGCTGTTGCCGGTCCGAGACATCGTCGTCTTCCCCTACATGGTCCTCCCCTTGTTTGTCGGGCGGGAGATGTCGATCAAAGCGATTGAAGCCGCGTTAGCCGGCAATCGAATGATCTTGCTGTCGACGCAAAAGGCCTTGGACGTCGAGAATCCCTCACCGGAGGATATCCATACCATCGGCACAGTCGGCATCATCATGCGGATGCTAAAATTGCCCGATGAACGCATCAAAATTCTTGTGCAGGGGCTCTCCAAAGCCAAGATCGCGGGCTACATTCAGACTGAGCCCTACTACTCCGTGCGCATCGACAAACTCACCGAACACAAGCCGCCGAGCACCGCCCTTGAAACCGAAGCCGCCATGCGGACGGTGAAGGAACAGATCGAACGGATCGTGAGTCTCGGCAAAATCTTGATCCCGGACGTGATGATTGTCATTGAGAACCTCGAAGACCCCGGACGTCTTGCCGACATGGTGGCGTCCAATCTTGGCCTCAAGGTCGAGGTCACCCAGGCAGTCCTGGAGGTCATTGATCCGATCAAGCGCCTCCGGCACGTCAGCGACATACTCGGTAAGGAGATCGAAGTCCTCTCCATGCAACAGAAGATTCAAGCGCAAGCCAAGGGGGAGATGGACAAGACCCAACGAGAATACTTCCTGCGCGAGCAACTCAAAGCGATTCAAAAAGAGCTGGGGGAACTCGACGAGCGCGCGGAAGAAATCACTGAGTTTCGCAAGCGGATCGTAGAACTGAAGATGCCGGAGAAGGTGCTGAAGGAAACCGAAAAGCAGCTCAAACGCCTTGAGAAAATGCACCCGGATACCGCCGAGTCTGCGACCGTCAGGACCTATATCGAGTGGATCGTGGAATTGCCCTGGTCCAAGAAGTCCAAGGACAACCTTGACCTCAAAGCTGCCGCCAAAGTCCTCAACGAGGACCACTACGATCTGGAGAAGGTGAAGGAACGGATCCTTGAGTATCTCGCCGTGCGGAAGCTCAAAGACAAAATGAAGGGTCCGATTCTCTGTTTCGTCGGACCCCCGGGCGTCGGGAAGACCTCGCTCGGAAAGTCGATCGCCCGCGCGCTCGGTCGCGAATTTGTCCGCATCAGTCTCGGCGGCGTCCGTGACGAAGCCGAGATCCGCGGTCATCGACGCACCTACGTCGGCGCGCTCCCCGGTCGCATCATTCAAGGCATGAAACAAGCCGGCACCAACAACCCGGTCTTCATGCTGGACGAAGTCGACAAGGTCGGGATGGATTTTCGCGGCGATCCCTCCGCAGCCTTGCTCGAAGTGCTCGACCCGGAACAGAACAACTCGTTCACGGACCACTACCTGGGTGTGCCTTTCGACTTGACCGGAGTGATGTTCATTACGACGGCGAATCTCATCGACCCCATTTTGCCCGCCTTGCGCGATCGGATGGAAGTGATCGGGATTCCCGGCTATACCGAAGAAGAAAAGCTAGGCATCGCCCAGAAATATCTGATCCCTCGGCAACTCAACGAACACGGTATCACCGAGAAACATGTCCGCATCGCCGAGCCGGCGGTACGTCAGATCATCGCCAACTATACGCGTGAAGCCGGTGTCAGGAACCTCGAGCGCGAGATCGCCAACGTCATGCGCAAGGTGGCGAAGAAAGTGGCGGAAGGCAAAGGCGTAGGGTTCCCCGTCAATCCCGCCAACCTGCACAAATATCTCGGCGTCCCTAAGTTCGTGCCCGAAGAGGAATTGACGATGGACGAGGTCGGCGTGGCAACGGGATTGGCCTGGACGGAGTCCGGCGGCGATGTGCTCTACATCGAGGCCACGGCGATGAAGGGCAAGGGGCAATTGACTCTCACCGGCCAACTGGGCGACGTCATGAAGGAATCCGCGCAAGCAGCCTTGAGCTACGTCAGGTCACGCGAGCGCACCCTCGGCATCAATCCCGATGTGTTCACCACTCAGGATCTCCATATCCATGTGCCGGCCGGAGCGATTCCGAAGGACGGGCCGTCGGCGGGCATTACCATGGCCATCGCCATTGCATCGACGTTGTCGCAAATCCCGGTACGCCGCGACCTGGCGATGACAGGCGAGATCACCCTCCGGGGACGAGTTCTCCCGATCGGAGGATTGAAGGAAAAACTTTTGGCGGCCAAACGGGCCAAACTCACCACCGTGATTCTTCCGAAACGCAACAAGAAGGATCTCGACGAGATTCCCAAGCACATTTTGAGGGGCATCCACCTCGTCTTTGCTGACACCATGGATGATGTGATGAAGGTGGCTCTCCGGAGAGGCTCGAAATCCACACGCCCAACGGGCAAACCCCACCAGCCGCAGCCACACTTAAAAAAACACGCCACGCGTACGAAGACAGGGCGGACCGCTCGCTCGCTTCCGGTGCATGCAACCAGCACGACAACGCCTCCCCTACAACTTCACTAGCATGGCGTCCACGGTCCGCACGAAGGCCCGTCTCACGATCCACGAATTCGATCTCATTCGAGCCCTCCACCGGCGCCATGGCCACCGATCCCCCTCGGTAATTCAAGGGATCGGCGATGATGCCGCTGTCATCACGTCACGGATCGGCCAATGGATGGTGCTGACGACCGACCTCTTAACAGAAGGGGTCCACTTCGACCTCCGGACCGCCACGATGGCTGATATCGGCTTCCGCGCCGCAGCCGCGAATCTCAGCGACATCGCGGCGATGGGAGGAACTCCACAGCATCTGCTCGTCGCCTTGGCCATTCCTCGCACCGGCACCAGGCGCCATGTTCATCAGCTGTATCGAGGGATGATGACCGCCTGTCGCCCACACCACGTAGGACTCATCGGCGGAGATACGTCGGCTTCGAACGGCGGATGGTTTCTCAGCGTGACGCTGATCGGAATGGTCCCTCCCCGCAAGGCCCTGTTTCGGAGCGGTGCACGAATCGGGGATCTCCTCTACGTAACCGGCACAATCGGCGACGCATTGGCCGGCCTGAGAATCTTGAACGAACCACTGCCCCGTACGAAACGTTTCCCGTGGACCGCTGCACTCTCGACCTGGCACCGACAATTTCTGATCGGACGGCACCTGCGTCCAACCGCCCGCGTCGCGGAAGGCCAGTGGCTCAGTATCCATCGCTTCGCGACCTCCGCGATTGATATCTCAGACGGCCTCTCCGGCGACCTCCGTCATATCTGCGAGGAAAGCCATGTCGGGGCAGACCTCGATCTGGGCGCGCTCCCGTTATCGCCGGCCTGCCGCGCCTATGCGGCATCTCGGAAACTCGACCCAGTGGACCTCGCGCTGACCGGAGGCGAGGATTATGAATTGCTCTTTACCGTATCACCACGACAGCGCCCGCGACTCGAACGGACAGCCCTCAAGCGAGGATTCTCCCTGACCTGCATTGGGAAAATTCACCCCCTTCGCTTCGGGATACAAGCCGTGTCCCCTCACGGCAGGCGTCACCGGTTGGCGAATACCAGTTACGAACATTTCACGTAACCAACTTCATCCACGACGGCCATGGCCACGATCCCTTCATTTCGATCGCTACTGAAACGGGTCCTCCATCTGCAGGAATCGCCGCAGCGAACGGCGCTGGCCTTCGCCATCGGAGTCTTCATTGCCTTTTCCCCGGTCTATGGATTACACACCGTCATGGTGCTCTTCTGCGCCTGGGCATTGGGCCTCAACTTTCTCGCGCTCATGGTAGGTGCCTTTCTCAACAATCCCTGGACCCTGGTCCCTATCCTCGGTGCCTCCTACTGGGTCGGTGCGCTCTTGCTCGGCCGATCGGACAGTCCCGCCTTCGACTGGCATGATGTGAGTTTCGGCGCGATCTACGCACAGGTCATGCCCTACGCCATACCCTTCTTTCTTGGCGGATTTGTCTTGAGCTTCCTCGGTGCGGCACTCGCCTACCCACTCGCCTACTATTTCGTGGCCAAATATCGGCAGTCGCACCCACTGGACCATGGAGAGCCATTGCCGCCCCCTCAAGATGTACGCTAAGATAATCGTGCGCCATGTCTGAATTCAGTCATCACTCCAATGCTCCATATGATGGGTCGGCGCTGATCGCCGATCCGATCCACCAATACGTCTCCTTTACCGTGCCCTTCTCCACTGCGAACCCGCACGAACGAACGGAAAAGGACCTGATCGACTCCCCCTGGGTCCAGCGCCTCAGGTACATCTATCAACTCCAAAGCGCCCGTTGGGTGTACCCCTCAGCGGAACACACCCGCTTCGTCCACTCGCTCGGCACCATGCATGTGGCAGGCCGTTTTGCACGGCATCTCTATCCGTTTCTCAAGAAAGCAATACAGGGGATTCCGTCAGCGAACTATGTCGAAGAATTTCTCCGCGTCACGGCGCTCGTGCACGACATCGGACACGGCCCCTTCTGCCATTTCTTCGACGACAACTACTTGCACGCCTTCCATGCCAGTCACGAAAAACTCGGGCAGATCATCATCCGCGACCATCTCGGCCCGATCATCCGCAAAATCAGGCGCAGCCCGTCCGGCCCCTTCGCCAAAGGCGAGGAACTCAACCCCGATCAAATCGCGCATGTGATTCTTAAGGAAAAGGGCAAAGACAACTCCCGCATTCCGCGATGGCTCAACATGCTCCAGCCGGTCATTTCCGGCAGCTATACCGCAGATAACCTCGACTATGTCCTGCGTGACTCCTATATGTGCGGCGTTGCGGTCGGCCCGGTCGATCTATCCAGACTCATTCACTACACGATCATCACGGACAAGGGATTTACGATTCATAAGACGGGCCTTCCTGCCCTACAGATGTTCCTCAATACCCGCATGTATCTCTATTCCAACGTCTACTATCACCGGACCACGCGCGCGATCGACATCCACCTCCGTGACATCTTCGGCGACACCATGAAACTCCTGTTTCCCCACGATCCTCGCAAGAAGATGGACGAGTACCTGACGCTGACCGACTGGTCTTTGCTTGAACAAGTACGGGGATGGAAGACCTCACGCCATGCCACCGAACGACGCCTGGGTGCAGAATGGCAGCGGATTCTCGTCCGCGACGTAAAATGGAAAATGGCCTACAGCGCCGTGCTCAAGGAAAAGGGCCAGGAACGCGGCATGGACTTTCCCAGCCATGAGCAGTTCGAAGAACAGATCAAAAAAGAATTGCCGGCGCGGCTCCAAAAAGTGGAGTTCCGTGTCGACATGGCGCCGCTCGACCCACGGCCAGACCCGAAAGACCGGCGCGGCAATCCCCTCTATGTCTACGACCCGAGCACCAAAGGCATCTCGACCGACCCATTAGAAGAATTCCTCGACCTGCTGCCTACCCGCTTGATCCAATTCCGCGTCTATACCCTCGACCACGCGCACGACGAAGCCCTCTCGCGCGCCACCGCAACAGTACTCAACAAGACCCCGTCGAGCCTCGAGTCGAACTATTAGATTTTGCTGACAGCCTGCCGCTGTGCTGTAATACTGCTGATATCGCGTGCAGATTGTGCGACCACCCAACCGCACGGAGGATGATCATGCGGACATTCGTAGACTGCTATTCCTGGTGCTCTGTCTAGACTTAGCAGCGTGCCCAGGCGCAGATGCCGCTTGAGCGGACAGAACCAGGCCGACATCCTCAAACTGCTCGGCGAACTGCCGCCTGAGGCGATGAAGAAGGTTGAAGCCCTTGGGCAAGATCCTTCAGCAGGATCTTGAAAGAAGGAAAGTTGACCGAAGCACAGCTGCACGAGGAACTGATGTCAGGCACTCTCGAACAAAAGCTGCGGGGACTCAACCCCGAAGCCGGTCCTCTGCTCGATGATATCGCCAATTCGATGAAGAACCATCCCAACGCCGACAGCTTGCCGAATCTACTGAATGGCATGGTGGGGGGGGGCAGGTAGGGCCTGCCTGCTCAGGCGCTCCAGCTCGACCGCACTACGCCTCACATCTGCTCGGCTGTGCAACTTGGTTCGTTGTGAGCCCAGCTCCAACGAACCTTCGAACAGTGCTCCCCGTCGCTCACGCGATCGCATCTGTTCGGCAAGTGCGGGTTCCCTCGCCTCCGCGCAATTCGCGACGCAGGCCGTACCAGCCCTATGGGGAGAGATATAAACAGAGCCTCGGTGGGCACCCCGCTCCTTCGGCAACGGTCGCTCAGCCTCCGACACAGTCTTAGAGAGGACGGTTAACTGAGAAAGCCACCTCGTTCATCCTCCAACCTGCCCACTCTTCCTTGACTCTGTCTTCATCTGAATTTATGATGTGGTCTCACTTGCAACTACAGAAAAGGAGCCTATGAAATTTACAAATGTTCGCGAACTCAAAGCCAAGACATCCGAAATGCTCAGAACCGTTGAGCGAGGAAACACCGTGCTTGTGACCACCCATGGGCGGCCAACCGCCATGCTGGTGCCGGTAACCGAAGATGACATCGAGGACGCCTTGTTGGCTTATAGTCCGACACTTCGGAAAAAAATCGAAGAAGGCCTCAAGGACATCCGTGCTGGTCGGACCATGCGGCTCGCTGACTACAAAGTCGCGCGCGTCAAGAAGAAGGCGCGTACGGCGTGACCTGTCAGGTCTTTCTGTCGGAGAAAGCACAGCGCGACCTCAATGCATGTTCTGACAAAATCACCAAACAGATTCTCGCCGATTGTGCCCGCCTCGCAGATGATCCCATCCCTGACGGAAAACGGATCAAGAATTTGCAAGGATTTAGAGAAGCCCTGTACCGGCTGAGAGCAGGAGACTATCGGATCGTGTTCACACGATCCGGGACCCGGATTGACATCGTGCGCGTCCTCAGCAAGCCGGACTTTCAGAAGGCCTATTGATCTACAAGGAATCAGCGAGGATGCGTCACGCGTGGCTCGCCATTCAGCGCAGGGCGTGCACGGATTGCCGGGCGAGAGGCGCTTCGCTTCCGTGCCTCTCGGAGCGGCCCTTCCGGGCTCGGCCGAGCGGAACCCTGGCACACCTGCCTCTTAGGCTATTCTCTGACAGGAACAGCTTATGGAGTCGGCGTGGTTTCAGGAGTGGGAAGTCGCAGATGTGGAGGCGTTACACCGTTCTTGAAGGGTAAATCGAGCAGCGAATAGGGATTCACGCGGGCGCCGTTGAGTTTGACTCCCCAATGGAGATGCGGGCCGGTGGCGCGGCCGGTCGCCCCTACCTTGCCGATGATTTGCCCCGCTGTGACCAAGTCTCCGTCTTTGACCAACACTTCCGACAGATGGAAATACATCGTATAGAACCCCAGGCCGTGATCGATGAAGACGCCTTTGCCGGAAAAGACGTGATCCACGGTCAACCGCACCACGCCGTCATTGCTGGCCGCGACATCGGCCCCCATCGGCGCGCCGATATCCTCTCCATTGTGCGGATTGCGCGGTTTGCCGTTCATGATCCGCACGCTGCCGAAAATGCCGGTGCGCTTGCCATTCACCGGTTCCACGAAGTTGCTGTGCCATAACTTCAGACGCGAGTTCTCTGCGAGCGCCTGCTGCACTAATTGTTGCTCGGCTTTCCAACGTGCCACGCTCTTCTCATCCAGATCGACCTTTTCTTTCGGCAGCTTCAGATGCTCGACGGCAAACTTCTCTTTGGCCACCAGGACATTAAAGCTCAACTGCTTCGCCTGTTCGCCCTGCTTCACTTCGACGGCAAGTTCATAGGTCCCCGGTTCGTCCTGCATGTCGATCCCGAGCAACCCAATATAGCCGGCCGGCTCCCCAGGCCTGAACTCCCGGAAAAATGGAATCGTCCGACTTAAGAAACGTCCCCTTCACCTCCGTCGCTTGTTCTTCCCCCTTCACCTTGACCACCAGCACCTGCCCCTGCTTGCCGCTGTATTGCCCATCGAGGCCCTTCGGCGCCGGAGACGTATTGGAAAACAACTCGACGGGAAAGACGCTGGACAGCAACACGACAGCCGTAATCAGCGTTCGGTCCAGCCGTGAGATCCGCACATGCGTCTGTTTGAGAGCGGTCATCATCATCGGTAGAACCGTAGCCCCGCCACCTGCGAGAGCAACTCATCCACACGCCGATTCACGGCGCTGAAGGGGTCCATACAGAGAATCGTTTCTTCCCAGTAACCATTGAGTTTCAGATAGGTCCAGTCGACCGTATAGGACCGATTCTTCGCGCGGGCAAACCGGATGAAATCGCCGCGCACCTTCGCCCTCGTAGTCTGTGGCGGAGTCGACATCGCCCGTTGCACCGCTTCCTCCTCCACCACCCGTTCGATCAGCCCCCGGGACTCCATAAGATAGTACAACCCGCGCGTCCGTTTGACGTCATGAAATTGGAGGTCGAGCAGAAACACCCGTGGATCGTCCCAGCCGCAACCCTTCTTGTCGATATAGGACTGGATAAGATGGCGCTTGGTCACCCAATCGATTTCGCGCACGAGCTGCATCGGGTCCTCTTCGAGCTTATCCAGCACCATGGCCCATCGTTGCCACACATCGTCAAGAATCGGATCGTGCTCCTGTTGAGCCAAATATGCCTGCGCTCGATCCAGATAGACCCGCTGAACTTCGACCGCCGTCATCTGACGACCATCGTCCAGCTTAATCTTGCGCTTCAAGGTGGGATCGCGCGAAACCTCCCGAATGGCTTTTACTGGGTCCTCGAACTCCATCCCTTGGACTGCGTACCCTTCCTCGATCATGGACAGTACCAACGTCGCCGTGCCGACTTTCAAATAGGTCACGAACTCCGACATATTGGAGTCCCCGACGATGATATGGAGCCGCCGATAACGTTCCGCATCGGAGTGCGGCTCGTCTCTGGTATTGATGATGCTGCGCGAGGAGGTCGTCGAGGAGGAAGTCTTCTCGTGAATGTGTTGCGCGCGCTGGGAGATGAAGTACTGCGGTTTGCCCGATACCTTCAGGACCTTTCCCGCTCCGCTATAGATCTGCCGCGTGACGAAGAAGGGAATGAGTTGCTCCGTGACTTTCCAAAAATCGACGTCGCGGCGCATGAGGAAATTTTCATGGCATCCGTAGGTATTGCCGAGCGAATCTGTATTGTTCTTGAAAATGTAGATTTCCCCGGACAGACCTTCTTCCCGCAATCGTTCCTCAGCCGCCGGCAGACAGGCTTCAAGCAGCCGCTCACCGGCTTTATCGTGGATGACAAGATCAAGAATGTTGTCACACTCGGGGGTGGAATACTCAGGATGGCAGCCGGTGTCTTGATAAAACCGAGCCCCGTTTACCAGGAAGGCGTTGGAGGGCCAGCTGTTTGGAATGAGACCTTCAAAAATATACCCCAGCACCTTCTCCATCGGCAGATAGACTCGTCCGTTCGGAGAAAAAATGAGACCGTACTCATTCTCCAAACCGAAGATCCGTCGTCTCAGGGGACTGGGTTGCAACATGCGTGTACAAACAGAATAGCAGCCGGCCCAACCTTCTTCAACAGAAGGACACGATCCGCCAATGAAGAGAGACTAGGCTGCGGAAAAACTATGGTAGTACGATGGAACTCGGGGGTCAGCATGTGTGGCACAACAGAAGAACATTCCCGCAGGATGCTCAAAAAGTTCGTCCAGCAAGGCCGCAGCGAGTGAAGGTCCGAGGCGTACCCTCTGGGGTACGTTGAGGATCTGAACGATGCGAGAACGCTGCTGGCGGACTTTTTCAGCATCCTGCTAGGTCGCGAGGAGCTGTTTGGTATCGGCAGGCGAAAGCCGACGGAATTTTCTGCCGTCGCGGGTGCGGTCCAGAACCGCCACCTCCAGGCTCTCCAGTGAGAGCTTCTGGTTCCCGATTTGTTCGAGTGCGGTGATACAGAGGGTGAGAGCAGCCTGGAGTTCCGGGGGCTGCGTCAACCCTTTCTCCTTTAACAGGGCCTGCACGGCCTCGGACTTGCCTCCGATGACCGCAAAGGTACGCTCGTCGATGATGCTGCCGTCGAAGGAAATACGATACATCTCGTTGGCCTGGCCGTTGTGCCCGACCTGCACTACCAGAATTTCTACCTCCAGAGGCTTCAGCTCCTGGCTGAAAATGGTGCCGAGGCTTTGAGAGTAACCATTCGCGAGAGAACGGGCCGTCACATCTTCCCGGCTGTACATGAATCCTTTGAGATCCGCGTGCCTGATGCCGGCCTTCCTGAGATTTTCAAACTCGCTGTACTTGCCGGCCCCCGCGAAGGCGATGCTGTCGTAGATCTCGGAGATTTTATACAGCGAGGCGCTGGGGTTTTCCGCGACGAGAAGTATCCCGTTTACATATTCGATGGCAATGATGGAGCGGCCTTTGGCGATGCCTTTCTTGGCATACTCCGCCTTGTCCTGCATCATCTGCTCGGGCGAGACGTAATAGGGCATCGGCATGCTTAGTTCTCCTTGGAACGACGCGTGGCAATCAACCCATCATAGATGCCGCGGATCTGCTGGTCGGAGACGTCGGTAATGCCGGTCGCGTTGACGATCTTCGCGGTGGGGTAAATGCCCCGCACGAGATCCGGCCCCCCGGTACCGACATCATCGTCTGCCGCATTGTACAGAGCCAGCAGGGCCAACTTCAGAGCATCCGGCTCAGCCAGGCCTTTGAGGAAATGCTCCCGCATCGTATTGCGCGCATCTTTCCCGCCCGACCCTATGGCATGGTAATCCGACTCTTCGTACCGGCCACCGGCGAGATCGTACTTGAAGATGCGGCCTTCTGCACGCTTCAGGTCGTAGCCGACATAGAGCGGCATGACGACCAGCCCTTGAAAGACCATCGGCAGATTGGCCTTGACCATCTGTCCGAGCTTGTTGGCCTTCCCCTCACAGGACAGTTGCACACCTTCTAACTTTTCGTAATGCTCCAGCTCGACTTGGAACAGCTTGGCCATTTCGATGCAGGGACCGGCCGCGCCGGCGATCGCCATCGCGGAATACTCGTCGATCTTGAAGACTTTCTCGATCCGGCGCTCGGCGATTTGAAATCCTTCCGTCGCTCGACGATCTCCGGCAATCACCACACCCTGTTGATACTTGATCGCCAGCACCGTGGTGGCATGGGGAACGCTCATCGAGCCAGCCCCGCGCATCGGCTCGACCGCGGCCTGGGCCTGCAGGAATCCACTGCGGCCGGTCGGAGTCAGCGTAGGATGGTGCTGGGTCAAAAAGTCGAAGAAACTCGGGTCGTCGTGGTTGGGGAGAAATGGCAGTTTCATTGTGTCAATCGCGAGGGATCCTTGTTCATCAGGCCTTGAGCTTTGCCAGCAATGCGTCAACGGTCTCGACCTGATCGAGGAGGTCGCTCGTCAGCGAGGCCGTGCCTCGGAGTGGGTCCATCAAGGGCACTCTTTTGACCTGGTTGTTGCCGACGTCGAAGAGCACCGAGGTCCAGCTGACCCCATAGAGCGACTTCGCAAACTTGCTGACACATCGTCCACGGAAATAGGCGCGCGTCCCCGGAGGCGGGGTGAACTCCGCTCGCGCGATCTCGACCTCCTGCACGATTCGCTCGATCACGTGGCTGCGCTCGAGCGTAAAGTAGAGGCCCTTGTCAGGACGGACGTCGTGATACTGAAGGTCCATCAGCCGTACGCGAGAATCGTCCCACCCACAGCCCTTTCGCTCCATATAGGATTCCATCATCTGGCGCTTTGCCACCCAATCCAACTCACGCACCAAGAGCCGAGGATCTTGCTCCAACTTATCCAGCACGTCTTCCCAGCGGACCAAAATATCTTTCGTGACTTGGGAGAGATCGCGACAGGCATAGTACCCCATGGCGGCCTTTAAATAGGCTCGTTGAATCGCCACCGCCGTCGTTGAGCGACCCCCCGTAAGTTTGAGCGTCTCCTTCATGCCCAGATCGCGGGAAACCTGCTTGATGCTTCGGACCGGATCGTCCAACTCGAACTGCGGCAGATCTACCCCGGCGTCGAGCAGGTCCAGGACAATGGCCAACGTGCCGACCTTGAGGTAGGTCGAAAGTTCCGCCATGTTGGCATCTCCGACAATCACGTGCAACCGCCGATACTTGCCATACTCCGCATGCGGCTCATCGCGTGAATTGACGATGGGGCGCCTGACCATCGTATTGAGATCGACGAGGCACTCGAAGAAATCCGCACGCTGCGAGATCTGATAGTCCGTTGGGCTGGTCTGATTCTCTGCGCCGACCTTGCCTGCCCCTGCGAAAATGGCCCGCGTCACAAAGAACGGCGTCAAGACCTTCACAATGCGCTCGAAGGGAACCGCGCGAGACATTAAATAGTTTTCGTGATAGCCGTAGCTGTTCCCCTTGCCGTCCGAGTTGTTCTTATACAGCACACAATGATCTCGCCCGGTGGTGCGCGCCATCTGTTCGAGGCACTGGGCAAGGATACGCTCACCGGCTCGTTCGAAGGCCACTATTTCTCGCGGGTTGGTGCACTCAGGCGTGGAGTATTCCGGATGGGCACCATCGACGTAGAGGCGCCCCCCGTTAGCCAGCACCTTATTCAGCTGACGATTGTACTCGGGATTGGGCCGCTCCCGCTCCCCCTCGACCTCGAATCCACGCGCATCGAGCAGCGGGTTCTCATTTTCATAGTCCCAGACGGCCAGAGGAGCCGGCAGGCCTGGATAGTGCCCGATGACGGCGATGGAGTTGGAGACGGGGTCTGCGGAGGTAGGATCGCGTGACGCGATGCCGAACTCTGTTTCTGATCCCAGTACGCGGGGAGTCGTCAATGCGGTAGATTCCTGCATGGGTGCGACGTCTTAGCAGGATGCTCAAAAAGCCCGCCAGCGGCGTTCTCGCTTCGCTCAGAGGCTCAACATACTGAAGCGTACGCCTCGCCTCTTCGCTTGCTGCGGCCTTGCCCGCGGAACGGCGCGTCTCGGCGCGCCGGGGTTGGGCGGGTGAGAAGCCTGGCCTTTTTGAGCATCCTGCGTGGACTTTCTCCTCTTGTGCCACACGTGCAAACCTGTGACGTCCTGGCCTGCCCACAGGGTTTTTCCACAGCCTGTTAGAGATAGTGCCCCGTCGTAACGGTTTCGATCTGACGCGAGTCGCCCGGGCCCCCGTTGATCGTGCGAAGATGCACGATCTTTTCGCCCTTTTTCCCGGAGATCTTCGCCCAATCGTCAGGATTGGTCGTATTGGGCAGGTCTTCGTGTTCCTTAAACTCCTCCCGAATGGCGCGGATCAAGTCCTCGGACCGAAGGCCACGGCCTTCCTTCGCGATCGCCCGCTTGACGGCAAACTTCTTCGCGCGCGACACGATACCTTCGATCAGCGCACCGCTCGCGAAATCCTTGAAGTAGAGCACTTCTTTTTCACCGTTCGCGTAGGTGACCTCGATGAACTTATTCTCCTCCGAGGAAGCATACATCGCCCCGACCGTGAGATCGGTCATCTGTTCGACTAAGGCCTTGGCGTCTCCGCCATGGCGTTTCAAATCTTCCTCTGAAAACGGCAGGTCGATGCTCAGATACTTCGAGAAAATATCCTTGGCCGCCACTGCATCGGGACGACCCACCTTGACCTTCACATCTAACCGTCCGGCGCGGAGGACAGCCGGATCGATGAGATCCTGGCGATTGCTGGCTCCGATCACAATCACATTGCGGAGCCGTTCCATGCCGTCGATTTCCGAAAGAAACTGCGGGACGATCGTCGATTCGATATCGGAGGAGATCCCGGTGCCTCGCGTTCTGAAGAGCGCATCCATCTCGTCGAAGAACACGATGACGGGATTACCGTCCGCCGCCCGCTCTTTCGCTTTTTTGAAGACTTCGCGGACCTGGCGCTCGGACTCACCGACATACTTATTGAGCAACTCAGGGCCCTTCACATGCAAGAAGTAACTCCGTACCTCTTTGCCGGTGAGATGCCCGAGCTTCTTCGCGATCGAATTCGCGACGGCCTTGGCGATCAAGGTTTTTCCGCATCCCGGCGGTCCATAGAGCAAGACCCCCTTGGGCGCGCTCAACTTGTACTCTAAAAACAGGAGCGGATGAAGGAACGGCAACTCCACCGCATCCCGGACTTGCTCCAACTCGTGCTGCAACCCACCGATGTGCTCATAGTCGACATCGGGCACTTCTTCCAATACCAATTCTTCCGCCTCGGACCTCGGCAACTTTTCGACGACATAGCCGGAGCGAGGATCATAGAGCAGATGGTCGCCAACGCTCAATCGTTCGGCCAGCAGCGGGTCACCAAGTTCTGCAACCTTTTCTTCGTCGAAATGCAGCGTCACCAGGGCACGGTTACCTTCCAGCACGTCTTTGAGACGCACGACTTCGCCCTGGACATCGAAGCCCTTGACTTCAATGACGTTCAACGCTTCGTTCAGGACCACTTCCTGCCCCTTACGCATCGCATTCCCATTGATCGACGGGTGCAGGCTGACTTTCATCTTCCGTCCGGAGACATAGATATTTCCAGTTCCGTCAGCATTGAGACTGGAAAAGATGGCGTAGGCCGAGGGAGGCGCGGTCAGTTTCTCAACTTCGGCACGCAACGCTTCGATCTGCACCTTCGCTTCCTGGAGGGTGGTGACAAGCTTTTCGTTCTGTTTGGTGGCTTGGTCAAGCTGGTAGCGGGATTGATACAGCCGACGGATTTCTTCTTCCATCGACTGGATCTGCACACGAAGCTTTTCAACCTCGCGAACATGTTCGTCGTTGCGTTGTGCCACGCCCGTTTCTCCTTCAGTCAACCGCTTCGTGATGTGCGTGACGGAATCTCGGAGCGACCGGAATCGACCCGGACTTTCTTTCTTGCCATCCATGGCGCCACTCGAAGAAAGCGAAACCCCTTACTGAGTCGAGAAGTCCTTGTCTGCGCGGATTCTATCATCCGTTCCCGGGGTGGTCAACCGGACGACGGCATCCTGCAGCGTGATGGTCGTACGTGAGACACATCACGATAAGAGCGTCACGGCATCGAGTAACTCGCGCACCGCCGACTCCACATCGGTCGCGCCGAGAACCGCCGTGATCACCGCCACACCGAATGCCCCGGCACGCCGCATCTCACGCGCACGCGCCGTCGTCACTCCGCCAATCCCAATAAACTGGGATGCGGACCAGTCGACAAGCCATTTCAAGAGTGTGAATGCCGAGCGGCGGACCGAACATCTGTTTGGATGGCGTCTCGTAGATCGGGCCAAGGACGATGTAGTCTGCCCCCTGCGACTCTGCCTTCATAACCTCCTCTACCGCATGCACGGAAATACCCAGAAGACGCTGTGCCCCCAGCATCTGCCGTGCGACCGAAACAGGCAGACTATTGCTGCGCAAGTGGACGCCGACTCCTTCCAGCGCCAATGCGACATCGATCCGATCATTGATGACGAGTTGGGACCTGCGCGAGGCCGTCACGACCTGCACCTCACGCGCAAGCGTCACGAGTTCCCTGGCTGAGAGATCACGCTCACGGAGTTGGACCATTGATATCCCGGCTGTGAGAACCCGCTGCAGAAGGGGAACCAACGGACGCCCGTTGGTCTGATGGCGATCCGTCACGACAAGAAGACGGCTGGAGAGTTTCAGCATCAGCGAAGCAGTGAGTCCAAAGTGCTGAGTGCTGAGCGACCGCGTTCGGCACTCTTGATATCTGCTGTCTCAGCACTCATGGCTCAGCACTTCTATGGTTAGAGCATACCCTCAATGGGACTACTAGCCGTGGCATACAGTTTTCGCGGGATTCGTCCGGCCTTGTACGCAAGCCGACCGGCATACACCGCATATTTCATCGCCTCGGCCATGGCAATGGGATCTTGCGCCCCGGCGATGGCCGTGTTCATGAGTACAGCGTCCGCCCCTAATTCCATCGCAAGGGCAGCATCGGACGCGGTCCCGACGCCGGCATCGACAATGATCGGCACCTTGACCATTTCCATGATGATTTTTAAGTTATACGGATTGCGGATACCGAGTCCCGACCCAATCGGCGCCGCCAACGGCATGACGGCGGGGCACCCGATGTCGACGAGCTTCTGGGCCACGATGGGATCGTCATTCGTATAGGGCAGCACGGTAAAGCCTTCTTTGACGAGAATCTTCGTCGCTTCGATTAATCCGGCCGTATCGGGGAAGAGGGTCCTCTCGTCACCGAGCACTTCCAGCTTGATCAAATCAGACACGCCGGCGGCTCTGGCCAAGCGGGCATAGCGCACAGCATCTTCCACGTTGTAACAGCCTGCGGTGTTGGGAAGAATGGTGTACTTCTTCGGATCGAGATAATCGAGAAGATTCTCTTTGGAGCGATCGGTAATATTGACGCGCCGCACCGCCACAGTCACCACGTCGGCTCCCGACGCCTCAATGGCTTTCTTGGTTTCGGCAAAGTCCTTATACTTCCCGGTCCCAACCCACAGCCGAGACGTAAATTCACGACCGGCAATGATCAACCGATCATTCTGCATGGACGAAACCCCTCCCTTTGCCCTGAACTTCCACTGGCGCACCGCCGCCGATGAAACTCAATATTTCCACTCGATCGCCTTGTTTCAGACTTCGGTGATCGAAGTCCTTGCGATCCATGATTTCCAAATTCAGCTCCACCGCCACGCGCTCGGTCTTGATGGCGAGTTCGCGCAGCAAATCCCCTACGGTGGCATCAGCCCGACAGCCCCGCTGTTCGCCATTCACCTGAATCTGAATCGTCTCCGCCATCGTTCATCATTATCCTAGGGGACCAGAAATCTGGTTGTCAACAAGCCCTGACCTATCCCCTTGCCTCCACATCCATGACCACGTCAGAATAACGCCACCACGGCCTATGATGTCCACCCCACAACACAACCAGCAAGTCGCAACCATCTTTCGGTCGATCGCGGAACGATTGGCCGCCCAGCGGGCGAACCCCTATCGAATCAGAGCCTATCGGAAGGCAGCGGATACCATCGAAGCCTTGGAGGAAGACATTGCAGACGTCGCCTCACGGCAGGCGCTGGAAGATATTGATGGAATCGGCCGGGACCTGGCGGACAAGATTGAAGAGTTTCTCAGAACTGGAACGATCCAGGCCTATGAAGCCTTGAGAACGCCACTCCCTGAGGCGGTGAAGGCCTGGACACAGCTCCCGGGACTGTCCGAATCGCTCGTGGCGTACCTCTACACCCGCCTGTGCATCACGACATTGACCGACCTGGAACAGCTGGTGCGATCGCACCTGCTGCGCACGATACCCGGGTTCTCAGGATCGGAAGAACGGCTGCTGGAGGCGATCACCGCGGCACAACAGCAGCCCCCCATTAAGAAGCGCGAGGAAGCTCCTTGAAGATCTTCCAGGTCTTCAGCATCTCGACCGCCTTTTGGAGTTGAACATCCTGCTCAAGCGAGGGATCGCCCGAGACATCAACGGGAGAAGGCTGAGGCATGGTGCCGTTCTTCGGAGTGCCCTCTTCCTGTCCTTTGCCATTCTGAGCCGGTTGATCTTTCCCCGGCACGACCGCAGGCTTGGCCTGCTTCGGCTCCCCTTCCTTTTCACCGGGCTTCGTCTCGCCTGCCTTGGCGACAGTGGCCGGTGGCTGGGATTTCACGACAATATCAGGCGTAATACCGGTTGATTGGATCGAGCGCCCTTTCGGCGTGTAGTACTTCGCCGTCGTGAGGCGAAGCCCGGAACCATCCCCCAGCGGGAGAATCGTTTGCACCGATCCCTTGCCGAACGAGGTCGTGCCGACAATCACCGCCCGCCCGTAGTCTTGCAATGCACCGGCCACGATCTCAGACGCACTTGCCGATCCTTCATTGACCAGAATGATCATGGGCGAATCGTCCATCTGATCTTTTCCCTTGGCAATCCACTCGTCCTTCTTGCTTTCACGTCCTTTCGTATAGACCACCAACTTTCCGCCGGGGAGAAACTGCTCGGAAACCTCAACAGCCGAGGTCAGCAGTCCGCCAGGATTGTTGCGGAGGTCGAGGATCGTCGATTGGAGCTTCTGGTCTTTGAACTGTTTGAGCACCTTGCTCAAATCTCGTCCCGTCGATTCTTGGAATTGCGTCAGTCGAACGTACCCGATATTGTCCAACACCTTCGACTTCACGCTCTCAATCTTAATGGTATCGCGGACCAGCGTAAATTGGAGCGGATCGGGAGTCCCATCCCGCTGAATCGTCAAATTGATCTTCGAGCCCTTGGGGCCACGCATCTTCTGAACCGCATCCATCAACGTGAGGTCTTTGGTCGTCTCGTCGTTCACTTTGATAATGAAATCACCTGACTTGATCCCGGCTCGGTAGGCCGGCGTACCCTCGATGGGCGCGATTACTGCCAAACGGTTCTCCTTCACCCCGATCTGGATGCCCACGCCCCCAAACTCACCCTTCGTTTCAACCTGCATTTCCTTATACATGTCCGGCGTCATGTAGGCCGAATGCGGATCGAGGGTGGAGAGCATCCCACGAATGGCCCCCTGGACGAGGTCCTTCACTTTCGTTTCGTCGACATAATTCTTCTGAACTTGGGTCAACACCTCGGAGAACGTCTTCAACTCTTCATAGGTTTCCGTGGCATGCCCGGTTCGCTCCCACCCCTTGCCGAGCAACACGCCCAAGACCAACGCCACCACCACCATCGGGCCTACCATCCAGAATCGTCGTTGGGGAGACTGTTCCATATAATGTCCTTTCCTCTTCCCGTTCCCTACCGCCTCGCCAACCATTGGAGAGGATCAAGTGGCTCCGCCCCCTGGCGTAACTCAAAGTATAGAGTATTTTCACCCGTCATGCCTGTATCACCTGTTTCGCCGATCGCTTGCCCGGCTCCCACCTGCGCTCCCACCGTTACAAGTATCTTCGAGGCATGGGCATACAGCGAAAAGAACCCATTCGCGTGATCAAGGATTATAACGAGTCCGTATCCTTTCAACCAGTCTGCATAGACGACGGACCCAGGCATCACCGCGTGAATGGCGCTCCCCTCGGCCGTCTTGATTTCAATGCCCCTGCGCTGCACATAGGTGTTGAAGGCCGGATGTTTCTGACGGCCGAAGAAGGAGATAATGCTCCCATCAGCCGGCCACGGCAGGGCACCCTTTACCCCACGAGGGGCGATCGCCCCGGTCGGAGGTCGGACCGCAGCCGCGCGACGGCGCTGCTCTAATTCGCGCAACAGACTGTCGATGCGCGACGCGGACCGTTCTAATTCTTGGAGGGCATGTTCGTAGGACTCTTTTTCATGAGTGATTTTGGTGAGATAGACCTTTTTCTCTTTCTTGACCGATTTCATCTCAGCCAGCTGCTTCTCGGTACTTTGCTTGTACGACAACATCCCGACCCGCGCTTCTTCCCGCTGCCGCTCCGCCTGCTCCATACGGGTCATATCGGCTCGGAACGTGCCCATGAGGGCATAATCCCGTTCGGATACGGCCGAGAGATACTGGAGCCGGCGCTGGAAATCACCATACGAGTCCGAGGCGAGCAAGGTTTTCCAATATCCAAAACGGCCCTCCATGTACTGAACCCGCAGCCGAGCCAGAATGGCGTCCTGACGTTCTCGCACACTAACACGCAAACCGGCTAGTTGCGTAGTGATGACCTCGATCTCTTGGTCTTTCTTCCGCAACTTTCGGCTAATCTCCTGATGCGCTTGTCGGTAGTGCAACACGCGTTCGTCGAGTGTCTGAATCCCCTGCAAGAGGGACTCTCGCTTTTTCCCTGCTTCATCGGCCTGCTTGCGTGTCTCTTCGATCTGATCTTTGAGTTGGTCGAGGGCCTTGCGTTCTTTCTCAATCTTGTCGGTGATCGGATCGGCAACCGCAACCGTCGGCCAGAAAAGACCCAGCAGCCCCCAGATCATGACTCCGACCCTGAGCCCCGTCCAACACCTCATGCCTTGGCCTCGCCGAAACGCCGTATCGACACGAAGCTGCCTGCAAACCCGAGCCCCATCCCCACTGCAACCAGGGCAAGACAGACTGACGGGGGAAAGAATGCCATGAGGTTGTCGAGCCCGGCAAATCGTCCCGTCGTTCGCATTTGCTGCCGAAACAATTCGTACATGAACTTGAGCATGACCAGCGAGAGTGTGCTGCCCAAAGCGCCAAGCACCGCGCCCTCTAACAGATAGGGAATGCGAATAAAGCTGGTCGTGGCCCCGATGAGACGCAAAATGGCAATCTCATCCCGTCGGGCGAACAGTGTGAGGCGAATGGTATTGGCGATAATGGTGACGGCAGCTGCCGAGAGAATGATGCCGATGCCGATGGCGACCAACTCAATCGATCGAATCACCGTCGCGAGGGCGTCGATCCAATCTTGATTATAGTCCACCTTGGAGACGCCAGCGACCTGCCTGACCCGTTCCGCCCATCGCTTGACCGCATCCGGCGAACGGAACGACGGGCTGAGAGCCACTACGAAGGAGGCTGGTAGGGGATTCTGGCCCAGCCCCTCAAGTAGGTGAGACTCCGAAGGGAATTGCGCCTTGAATTCTCCCAGCGCCTGCTCTTTCGAGATAAACAGCAGTGAGGCGACGGCACGATCGCCCCGCAACTGCTGCTCTACTTCAGCGACCGAATCGGAGGCGAGCCGCTCATCAAGATACACCATGATCTTGATATCGTCCTGGAGCGATCCGGCCGCCGCCCGCAGATTGACATAGAGCAGCAAGAAGATGCCGACACAGGCCAATGTAAAGGCCGTGGTCAAGATGGCGACCATCGTCGTCGTCCGGTTGGTCCGCATATTGACCCAGGATTCTCTGAGGAGATACGAGAGCGTCCTCACCCCTTCACCCGCTGTTCCGGCAGCAACCGGCCCTGTGACAATGTGAGCACCCGCCGATTCACTTGCCCCATGACCAGAGGATCATGCGTCGCCACCACGACAGTTGTGCCGCGCGCGTTAATGAGTTTAAACAGTTCGATGATCTCGGCCGTCAGGGCAGGGTCTAAATTTCCGGTCGGCTCATCCGCCAACAGGACGACCGGACCATTCACAATCGCACGCGCGATGCACACCCGCTGCTGCTCTCCTGTCGAGAGGCCTGCAGGAAGCTGATCTCGCTTGTGCTCGACACCGACCGCCCGTAACGCCTCCGTGACTTTCCGACGAATGTCGGCAGAAGAAATTCCTTGCACCAGCAAGGGCAGCGCGACATTGTCGAAGACGGACTTCTTCGGCAACAGCCGAAAGTCTTGAAACACTGTTCCCACCTTGCGGCGCAGATACGGAACATCAGACGGCTTGAGCGTCGTCACGTTTTTCTGGTGGACGTAGATCTGTCCCTCATCGGGCCGTTCGGCCCCGATGAGCATCCGCAACAACGTCGACTTGCCCGCTCCACTGGGCCCCATGAGGAGGACAAATTCTCCCTTGCCGATCTCGAGGGTGACGTCCGAGAGCGCCGGCCGCTGATCGTACTGTTTCGAAACATGGACTAATTGAATCATCGTCGGCCTACCAACGGAGATCGTCTCCAGACACTTCGAAGGCGTTCTGAATATGCTCGATCTGCGGGGCAACGGCGTCCCTGCCTTGCAGCAAGACGACATCGAATCTGCAGAGTCGACCTTCGACGTGGTGGCGGGCCAAATACTGAGCCGCTAACCGGATCAACTTCTCCTGCTTCCGTTGATGGACGGCATGGATGGCTCCGCCGAACGCGTTGGTCCGACGCGCCTTCACCTCCACAAAGACCAGCACCTGACCGTCTTCAGCCACTAGGTCCAGCTCCCCCACCGACGAACGAAGATTGCGTGCCACGATCCGATACCCCTTGTGCCGCAGATACTGCTCTGCCGCCGACTCCCCTTCTTGACCAAAAAGCTTCCGGGGATCAAAGATGGTCACTGATTCATCCCTGAAGATTCGCCCAGGCCAGTACACGAGCGGGGCCACCTACCGCCGCTTCCACTCAAGAGCTGTGCAACTGGAGCGAACGTGCGCCGATGAATCGCGCAGGGGCCATGTTGAGCAAGCCGCTGTAAATGCTCTTCCGTCCCATACCCTTTATGGGAGAGAAAATTATAGTCGGGATAGGTCCGATGGTACACGACCATCATACGATCACGCGTAACTTTGGCCACGATCGACGCGGCAGCGATCGACAGAGACAGCGTATCACCCTTAATGATAGAGCGTGAGGGAATGGCGAGATCCGGCAAGGTCACGGCATCGATCAAGAGGCAGTCCGCCGGGGGAATCAGCGATGCCAGCGCGCGACGCATGGCCAGGCGAGTCGCTTCTAAGATATTAAGACGGTCGATCTCTTGCTCTGTGGCGACCCCTACACCGACCGCACGTGCTCGCCGGACAATAACCTCGTAGAGACGCGCGCGCTCAGACTCGGAGACTTGTTTGGAATCATCGACACCGACCAAGCGACAACGAGTGGGCAGGATCACCGCCGCCGCGACGACAGGGCCCGCCAGAGGGCCCCGCCCTGCTTCATCCAGACCGGCAATACAGCGATAGCCACGCCGCCGGGCTTCCAATTCAAATTCGTCGGTAGGTCCCACGATGTGGCCCCGCGATGTGTCCGTTGAAAGGGCATCCGACAGTCGTGGTCGACGGAACCAGGGAATGAGACTAGATCTTCGAAGCCGAGGCGGCTCCGGCCAGCTCTTCGGCCTTACGGGTGACCCCGGGCTGCCCCTTCACACTCGCGACGAACTCCCGATCTTCGACCTTGGCAAACCTGCCCTTCTTCCCTCGGAGATAATACAGCTTGGCCCGTCGCACCTTGCCTTGGCGCATGACCTCAACGCGCGTGACGATCGGCGAATGGAGCGGGAAAATTCGTTCCACGCCGACGCCGTATGAGACTTTGCGCACCGTGAAGGTCTCCGTGTTCAGCAACCCTTTACGAGCGATCACCGCACCTTCGAATACCTGAATACGCTCCTTTTCTCCTTCTACCACTTTCACGTGGACGCGGACGGTGTCTCCAATTTCGAAACTGGGCGCCGACTTCTTCATGAAAGACCGTTGTATCCGTTCCAACCGATTCATGAGACTACCCCTCCTCCCCACATCGAACAGGCGTGCCCGGCACGCCTTCACGAGTAATTTCGCCTAGCAATTGTTGATCTTCGAGACTTAAGACCCGATCCTGCAAAAGATCCGGCCGTCTCTGATAAGTGCTTCGTAGGGCTTCCTTCCGACGCCACAGACGAATGGCCTCGTGATGTCCTGAACGCAACACCTCTGGCACGGGCATTCCCCGGACCTCCGCCGGTCTCGTATAGTGCGGATATTCGAGCAAAGCATCCGTGAACGACTCTTCCACGATCGACTCCGGATCACCCAACACGCCGGGAACCAAACGGGCTGCGGCATCGATGAGCACCAGCGCCGGCAATTCGCCTCCGGTCAACACATAATCCCCGACGGAAATTTCTTCCGGGTGCAAGGCGAGCCGTACCCGCTCATCAACCCCCTCGTAGTGGCCACAGAGAATGACGAGTCGACGCGTGTCGGCCGCCAGATTTTTCGCATAGGCCTGCGTGAACGGACGACCGTGCGGGGACGGAAACAGCAACCGAATCTGTTCACCGACCCGTGCGTAGTCGGCCTGAATCTGTTCCACCGCGCGCAAGATGGGCTCAGCCTTCATCACCATCCCGACCCCCCCGCCATAGGGCACGTCGTCCGCCACCTTGTGGCGATCGAGCATATAGTCCCGCAAGTTTCGTACGTGAACGTGCAGCAGACCTTTTTCTTGTGCCCGTTTGAGAATGCTCTGGCCGAGTACCGGCGCCACCATGTCGGGAAACAGAGTCAGGATGTCACACCGCATGGCGATCCTCAACCAAGTCGTCAATCCCGCGAACCATCATCCGGTGGCGCGCGAGATCCACCGATGTCACAAAACTCTTTGCGGCCGGAATGAGGACTTCCTTCGTCCCCTTGCGAACAACGAAGATATGATTCTCCGGTATCTCCAAAATCGTCTCAAGCACACCGACTTCATCGCCCCGCTCGTTCTCGACCGTCATCCCAATGAGATCACATTCAAAATAGACATCCTCAGATAACGTCGTCGCTGGACGCCGTGGCACTTGAATCAATCCCCCGCGCAGCATGCCGGCTTCCTCCGGCGTCGTCACACCCGCAAGACCCATGATGTAGGTCAAGCCGGCGCGCCGAACATGAGTTACGGTCCTGTCGACCATCTGTCCCGTCGGCTCCAAGACCTGAACCTGCTTTAGCTGATCCAGCCGGCCAGGCACATCGCTCAACGATCGCACCTTGAATTCGCCCCGCACGCCAAAGGGGCGCTCGATCTTGCCAATCGTCACAAGATTTTCCTGAGCCGTTGTCACGGGCTAAGCGCCTTTCTTCTTCGCCGCTTTCTCCGCCTCAAACTGTTTCCATACGCCACACCGGCGAAGCAACGTCCGGACCGTAACCGTTGGCTGGGCTCCCTGGCGCAACCAGCTCAACACCCGCTCCTGCTTCAGCTCCGGAACCGCCGGTTCCTTCAAGGGATCAAAAACCCCAAGAATTTCCAGGAACCGCCCGTCGCGCGGCTTCCGAGAATCCGCTGCCACGACACGGTAGAGCGGTCGCTTGTGTCGTCCTGTCCTCGTCAATCTCAAATGAACAGCCACTAGATTCCTCCTCCTGTACGAAACACCCGTGATGATGGTTCTCGACCCCTACCTGGAGCGCAGAAGTTGCGCAAGCTGCCGGCGCCCTCCTGACCCTGCCATAACCTTGGCGATTTTTCTCGCCGAAAGAAACTGTTTAATCAACCGATTCACCTCTTGCACGTTCGTCCCGCTTCCACGGGCAATCCGCTTTTTTCGGCTTCCATTGATGACCGTATGATCGCGCCGCTCTCGAAGGGTCATCGAGTCAATCATCGCCGTGACTCGTTTCATCTCTCGCTCCGGTACCTGCCCTTCCATCGCCCCCTTGAGCTTCTGACCACCTGGCAACATCCCTAAAATCTGGTCCAACGAACCCAGGCGATTGACCTGGCCCAACTGAGCACGGAAATCCTCCAGCGTGAACGTATTGCTGGTCAGCCGCTTCTGCGCATCCTCCGCCTGTTCGCGCGTAAAGGACTCTTGGGCTTTTTCGATCAGCGAGAGCACGTCGCCCATTCCGAGGATGCGCGAGGCCATCCGATCGGGATGAAACAACTCAAGCGCATCCAGCTTCTCGCCCACGCCCAAGAACTTGATCGGCTTGCCGGTCACCGCCCGGATAGACAGCACTGCCCCGCCCCGGGCATCGCCTTCAACCTTAGTTAGAATGACGCCAGTCAGCCCGATACGTTGATCGAACTGGCTCGCCATCGTGACCGCATCTTGGCCCGTCATGGCATCTGCCACTAAGAGGGTTTCGTGTGGTTGCACGGCGGCTCTCACCGCCACCAGCTCACCCATCAACTCGTCGTCAATGTGGAGACGCCCACCGGTATCGAGTACGACAAGATCGTACCCCTGGTCTCGTCCCCGTTCCACGCCAGCCTGGCAGATGCGAACGACATCCGCTTGGGCAGCCTGGGCCTGATCGACTCGATGCACGTCGACTGCAAGATCTCGCCCCAGGGTCGCCAACTGATCGCCGGCTGCCGGACGACGAGGATCCGCCGCAACCAGAAGAACCCGTTTCCCTTGAGCCTTGAAGTACCGCCCGAGCTTGCCGCAGGTCGTCGTCTTTCCAGCACCTTGGAGCCCTACCATCATGACGACCGTGGGGGGATTCGAGGCCAGAGCCAGACCGGCCCGCTCGCGGCCCATCATCTCCCGCAGCTCCTCCCACACGACCTTGACGACCTGATGACCAGGGGTCAAGCTCTGGAGGACTTCCTGACCAACTGCCTTTTCGCGAACTCGCTCGATGAAGTCCTTGACGATCTTGAAGTTGACGTCGGCTTCGAGCAGCGCGAGGCGAACCTCTTTCAACGCTTCCGCGATGTTCTGTTCGGTGAGGACCCCAGAACCGCGTAGCTTCTTGAAAATATTCTCGAATTTTTCGCTGAGAGAGTCCAGCATAGCGCCACAAAGAAAAAGGCAATCGAAGCCTTAACCCCAGATCTTCGATCGCCTCGAAAACTCTAGCAAAAGACCATCGGGAAGTTTAGAGGATGCGGCAAGCTGAAGTCAAGGGAACCGGAGCGTACATTTCATTGACATGTCGTAGGCCTTTCGCTAAGGTCCGTCGAGATCTCCGTGAGACCACGCAGAGAGTTATAAGGCGGTTGCCGTGAAAAAATCACCCTGGGTTCTGCTCATCTTCGTTCTCATCGGTGGACTATTGGGTGGAGTACTGGGAGAAATCCTCCGAGTCATGGCCCCACAGGGAACTATTCAGACGGTCTTCGCCACCAATTTTACCCCCGGCATCAGTCCACCATTGACTATCGATCTGGTCCTCCTCAAGTTCACCATTGGCTTCGTCTTAAAAATCAACCTCCTCAGCCTCCTAGGGATGTTCCTTGGCATCTATCTGTACAAGAACGTTTAGCAAGATGCTGAAAAAGTCGCTCGTCTCACCCGCCCAGCCCAGGCGCGCCGAGACGCGCCTGTTCCCATGCGTCGTTCTCGCATCGTTCAGACCCTCAACGTACCCCAGAGGGTACGCCTCGGCCCTTCACTCGCTGCGGCCTTGCTGGACAGCCTTTTTGAGCATCTTGCTAGGGAGTTCTCCTCTTGTCCAAGACGTGCAGGCCATTGAAATTCTGCTGTGCCGAAATCATCTTTCCGCAGACTGCTAGACGTCTGGCTTCAACTCTAACTCCTTCATCTTCAACGCTCGAATCCGGTTTCGTAGCGCTGCGGCCCGTTCAAACTCCAACTCCTTGGCGGCGGCTTTCATTTCCGTTTCCAGCCGTTTGATGATCTGTTCGGTCGCTTCTTCTGCTCCATAGACGGCCAGCGACTCCGCGGCCAAATCCAGTTGCACATCATCCATTTCCGCCGTGGCATATTCGAGTGACAGGACGTCCTTCTTGATGCTCGTGGGCACGATGCCATGTTCAGCATTATAGGCTGCCTGAATCGTGCGCCGGCGCCCGGTCTCGGCGAGCGCCATTTGCATAGAATCAGTGACGGCATCACCGTACAAAATCACGTGGCCCCGCACGTTCCTCGCTGCCCGCCCAGCCGTCTGAATTAACGATCGATAAGACCGAAGATACCCTTCCTTATCCGCATCGAGAATCGCCACCAAGGTGACCTCGGGGAGATCGAGCCCTTCGCGCAGGAGATTGATCCCCACCAGCACGTCGAAAACCCCGCGCCGCAGATCACGTATGATCTCAGCCCGCTCCAACGTCTTGATGTCAGAATGCAGGTACCGAACCTTGATACCAAGATCGTGGTAATACTCGCTCAAGTCCTCCGCCATGCGCTTGGTCAAGGTGGTGATCAGCACACGCCCTCCCTGCGCCACTTCAGTCCGCACTTCGCCGAGGAGATGATCCACCTGCCCTTTGGCCGGGCGCACCTCGATGACCGGATCCATCAGACCGGTTGGGCGGAGTATCTGCTCGACAACCTCTCCAGCCGCATGCCCCAACTCGTAGGGGCCTGGCGTCGCGGAGATGTACACCGCCTGAGTGAGACAGCGCTCAAATTCAGCGAAAGTGAGCGGCCGGTTATCGATCGCCGAGGGCAACCGGAATCCGTACTCAACCAATGTACGCTTCCGCGAATAGTCGCCCTCGTACATCCCACCCACTTGGGGAATCGTCGCATGGGATTCGTCGACGATCAGCAGAAAGTCTTTGGGAAAATAGTCGATGAGCGTCGGAGGCTGCTCACCGGGCTCGCGGCCACTGAGATGCCGCGAGTAGTTCTCGATGCCATGGCAGTACCCCATCGCCCGAATCATTTCAAGGTCGAACTTGGTGCGCTGCGCGATCCGCTGGGCTTCCACGAGCTGATTCTGTTTCTTGAAATAGGCGACGCGTTCGTCCAGCTCTTCTTCGATGCCTGTAATCGCCCGCTCATACCGATCCGGCGCAATGAGATAGTGCGTGTTCGGATAGACCGCGACTTTCGGAAGCTTCCTGAGCGACTTTCCCGTGAGCGGATCAATTTCGTGAATGGCGTCGACCACGTCACCGAACAACTCGATCCGCACGGACACCGCGTCATTCGAAGCCGGGAAAATCTCGATGACGTCGCCGCGGGCACGGAAGGTGCCGCGGTGGAAATCCATATCGTTGCGGGCATATTGAATCTCGACCAGCTTAGCCAGAATCTTCTCCCGCCGAATCTCCATCCCCTCTTCGAGGAAAACCACCATCTCGTGATAGACCTCCGGCGACCCCAGGCCATAGATACAGGAAACCGATGAGACGATCAGCACGTCGTTCCGTTGAAGCAGAGCGGCCGTCGCCGCATGCCGCATCTGATCGATCGCATCGTTGACGGATGCGTCCTTGGCAATGTACGTGTTGCTTTGGGGAATATAGGCTTCCGGCTGGTAGTAATCGTAGTAGCTGACGAAATACTCCACTGCGTTGTGGGGGAAAAACTGTTTGAACTCTTGATAGAGCTGACCGGCCAGCGTCTTGTTATGGACCAACACCAACGTGGGCTTCTGCACCTGCGCGACCACATTGGCCATGGTAAAGGTCTTGCCGGATCCAGTGACACCGAGCAGCGCTTGGTGCTTCCGGCCAGCTGCAATCCCGACCACCAACTTATCGATGGCCTGGCCTTGATCTCCGCAGGGCTTGAACGGGGCTTCGAGTTGAAACGGCGGCATGGGACGACCTTTCGGTCGTTATCTTACCATCGAAAACAGCACTGCGCGCAACAGCGAGAACGCAAGGCAGACACCGACAACCCACGAGACACCACCGGTCCCCTCCCGGGTCCGGTGGCATAACGGTTTCGTTAATATCGCGGGCGCCTGGGTCCACCAACCGAGGCTCCCTGTCTGTGAACTGATCCCCGGTGCTCGCCCTCGCGGAATCGTCTGCCGGATGGTTCGGCACTTCGGCGTGGCCGGTGGCGAGGAGCCTGCTGCTCGCTGACCGGCATAGGGGCCGGAGACGGGAGAGCCGCGAACACAGGAAGCGCGAGTTTCTTCGTCTCGATTCTTAATTGTCTCACCATTCGAAGATACTCTCGCTCTTCGGACTGAGACAGAATCAAGAACGTCGCCCCTTCCTTCTCTGCTCGACCCGTTCGCCCTGTTCGATGGACGTACGAATTCGGATTGGTCGGCAACTCATAGTGAATCACCTGGGCCACATCCTGAATATCGAGGCCTCTGGCTGCCACATCGGTCGCCACGAGCGAACGGAGTCGGCCGGCCCGAAAGGCACCGAGCGTCCGTTCCCGCTGCGCTTGGCTGTGATTGCCGGTCAACGCACCAACCGAAGCCGGTTCTCCACCCAAATGGGCCGCCAAACGTCGCACCTTATACTTTTGATCACAAAACACCATCGACCGTCCCCCGCCCGTCACGGTCTGAAGCAACGTATGCACGAGTTGCGTGCGCGCCTGATCCCCCGGCACGACATAGTAGGCATGCACGATCGTGGTCGGAGTGCTGATCCCTGGGTCGACAGAAATGCGAGCGGGATTGCGCTGCATGCTCTGCGCGAGCGTTTGAATGTCCCCTGAAAATGTCGCGGAGAACAGCAACGTCTGGCGTTCAGCCGGGAGGAGACGAATAATCCGTTGTATGTCCCGCAGGAACCCGCGATCCAACATCTGATCAGCCTCATCCATTACGAGAAACGTCACGCCACCCAACTTCAAGTGACCGGAACCGGCCAAGTCGAGCAACCGCCCTGGTGTACCGACCACCACCATCGGCGGTCGTTGCAGTGCACGGTAATGGCGCTCGATCGGCGTCCCGCCGTACACCGACAAGGAGGTCACGGACATCGGAGCATACTTGCGCAGCTCCGTTTCGATCTGGAGCGCCAATTCCCGCGTGGGCGCCAACACCAAAAACTTCGGTCCGGAAGCGTGGCTTGGCCCGGACTTGGTATAGGGGCCAGGCGCGGGCGCGGAGGCCTCCCGTCGCATGACCTGTTCGATAATCGGCAGCAAAAACGCCAGTGTTTTTCCGCTCCCGGTTTTGGCTTGTGCCATAATGTCCAGGCCTTTCAGCGCCAGTGGAATAGCAGCCTGTTGCACCGGCGTGGGTGTCGTCAGGCCCGCCTGTATCAGGCGCTGGGCAAGGGACTGGGGCAGATTCATATCAGCAAACGTAGACATAAGACTCCTTGTATGGGGCACACTTCCTGGGACTGCACGGTCCGGCCTGGTCAGAGAGCCGAAAAACGCATCGCGTTGATGGGCAATTCTAGGAAGGAAATAACGGGGCTGCCGGATCGGCAGCCCCGACGTGTGAACACTCGTTACGGCTTAGTACCGGTCACCACCAGACCCGCCGCGACCACCACGACCGCCACCGCCACCACCAGAGCGTGGCTCCTGGGGGCGCGCTTCGTTGACGGTCAACGTGCGGCCGCCCAACTCAGTGCCGTTCAGCGCGGTGATCGCCGCTTGCGCTTCTGAATCCGAGGACATCTCCACGAATCCAAACCCGCGGGACTGACCGGTGAATTTATCTGTGATAATCCGGGATGATGTCACCGCTCCATGAACAGCAAACAGATCGCTCAGCTGCTGCTCAGTTGTGGAATACGGCAAACCGCCGACATAGATCTTCGAACCCATTGGGCTCCTCCTTTGAGAATATATGTTGTCTTGGACTCGAGAACAAAGTGAGGAAGGAATGGGCCGAAGACGCAAACACCATAGCGGCTCAAGGCTGGCTTCCGATCAAATTCCCGGGCAGAACCAAAACAACATCTGTCTTAGGCCTTGTCACACTCTGTGGCATCACCACCAGGCCTTTCGCGATGATACACGAGAGGTACTCTACTCCTCAGCCCCATCAAATGCAAGCGATGATGCAATCATGCGCGAAGCAGTGCATCCGTCTAGTAGGCAGCGGGAGCAGAAAGCGGTCGCTGAGAAAAAAGCGGAATGGCGTGTAAGCTATCAAAGTTTACCGCTGCTTGTCCGCGGACCAGGAGCCCAACTTGACCGATCGCCAGCGACTGATCTTCAACCGTTACGACGAGCTGCCCGTCAAAGTAGGTTTCGATAAAATCGTTGCTGAGAATGGTGTTCCTCTGGACTCGCAGCGTATGCCAGGGAACCGCCTTGGGCATAATCGACGACCGCCCGAGTCTCGTCTCCTTTCCATCCACCACACGACTCACTTCCAGCGTCTTCGTCGCAAGATCGACCACCGCCGCATAGAAGTGCGTGGCATCCTTCACCCCAAACACCACTCCCCCCACTCCCATCGCAACGTCGACAGGAAATCGCATCCTGACCGACACATCTGGATATTCATACTGAAACCCGTTGGCGACGATCAAACGGTAACAGGTCACGGCCTGGCACGATGAGTTCACGGCCAGAATGTTGGATGCCGAGGGGGCATCGGTATCAGCCTTGATCGTCCAGGCCGCAGCAGGCCCCTCGCCAAACTCCAGCATCGAGAATCCGGCAGGAGCCTCGCCAGACTTCTGCTGGTCGAAGGTCCACCGATTAAACAACCCCCCTTGAGCCTGACCTTTCAAGTTGGCTTCTTTTTCCGCCCGGCTTTCTGACTGAATAGCTTGGGACCGCTCGACACAGAAGCTCCACTCACCGGCGATCACGGCTACTCCGAGTACAATGGAGACCATGCCGATACGCCTAGGCTTCACGCTTATGCCACGCTCTTTCACATCTCTCGTCTCGATCTCTTCTTACTTTGGTGGCCGTTTCTTGATATCGAGAATGTCTTGCTGGAACCGGTCGCGCGCCGCCAAGATGGCCTTCCGACGTTGCCACCGACCCCAGGTCCACCATCGAAGACGATCCCGAAACGTGACGACCGGTAGTGGAGCACTCCCACCAGGTGCATGCTGAAATTCATAGCCCTGCTGTGATGCGCGATTCTCGAAGAATCGGCGATAGAGGTGATCGTACAACCCTTTGCCTGAATCGCCTGCGCCCACGGCATCCTCCCTACAATAACAGGTCCAATTGGTGGCTTTCCGTCACCGGAGACGAACAGGTCTGACGTTGACAGACATACGCCGTTGGCAGCCCGTTCACACTCGTCTTCCCTACGGCGAGCGCCAAGTCGGACTCCCCGGCACGACGAGCGGCTTCGACCACCTGCACTGTACGATTCGGCAAATAGCGTCGATGGACTGTTGAGAGCAACGATTCGGTCATCGGCATCGTCACGAGTCCCGACAACCACAATCTCTTGTGGCGTCGTCAGGTACCAATCCAGCGCGCAGAGCATGGCAGATGAGCCATAGGCGTTGTGCCCCATCACGCTCCGAAACACCCGGAACAGCTGCTCGGCCCGATCATGATACCTCTGCTCTCTTGTGAAAGAGAACAGCCTCAGCAAGACCAAGGCGACAATGGCATTACCGGATGGAATTGCACTATCGGTCCCGGACTTCATGCGATGCAGGAGGGCCTCGTGGTCACGACTAGTATAAAAACAACCACCCGCCTCCTCATCCCAATATCGCTCCAGCAGATGGTCCGTCACCTCGCGTGCTTGATCCAGATACCACCGATGCGACGTCGCTTCAAACGCGTCCAGCAATGCGGCAGCGAGACAGGCGGCATCGTCCAGATAGCCGTTCATGCGCCCCTTCCCATCCCTGATTGTACGATAAATTCGCCCGTGCTCAATCGCATAGTCCAGCAGGAATGTAAGCGCCCGTTCCGCTGCCACCAGATAAGCGGGAACCCCGAACGCATGATAGGCATCGAGATAGGCGGACACCATCATCCCATTCCAGCTCGTGAGTATGTTGTCGTCCCGCTGCGGCTTCATCCGTTGCTCTCGTGCGGCAAGCAACTTTATCCTGGCAGGCCGCAGCAAGGACTCTACCTCCGCTTGCGCGTCGGGTTCGGGATGAACCCTACCGAGCCGATTCAACACGTTCTTGCCCTCAAAATTGCCGTTCTCCGTCACCCCATAGTGCCGGCAGAACTCCTCAGCCATTTCAGCGCCCAGCACCGCGGCAATCTCTCCCGGTTCCCAGACAAAGTAGCTTCCCTCATGCCCCTCACTGTCGGCATCCTGCGCAGCAAAGAACGCACCGTCCGGATGCGTGAGTTCACGACGAACATACTCCAAGGTCTCTTCCACCACTTCGCGAAACCGGTTCTCTTTGGTGAGACGCCATCCATCAAGATAAATCCGAACCAGCTGCGCGTTGTCGTAGAGCATCTTCTCGAAATGGGGAACCAACCACTGGCCATCCACCGAATAGCGATGGAACCCGCCGCCGAGATGATCGTAGATTCCTCCAGCCGCCATGGTTCTCAGCTGTAAGAGCACCTGCTCTTGATAGGAGATGTCTTTCGTCCGAGCCGTCTGACGCAGCAACAGGCTGAGTGGAGGGACCGTCGGAAATTTCGGTCCCTCACCGAATCCACCGTGAACCGGGTCGAAAAACTGCCCTAGGTTCTTGGCCGCCTCATCGAGCAAACGATCCGTCAAGGGATCGTCCGACGGTTGCGGCGTTCCGACTCGCAGCAGTCCGGTTTTCACCTTCTCCACATTCTTGCGGACATCGTCTCGATGATTCCGATAGGCCTCGACGACACCGCGCAAGACATCGGGAAATCCCGGCAGGTTGTGGCGGGGCACCGGCGGAAAATACGTCCCCCCGTAGAACGGCTCTTGGTCAGGCGTCAGAAACATCGTCAAGGGCCACCCACCGCCCCGTCCCAGAAACACCTGCGCGGACTTTTGGTAGATATCGTCAAGATCGGGCCGCTCTTCTCGATCGACCTTGACGTTAATGAAGTCCCTGTTCATGAGCCCGGCAATCTCGATATTTTCGAAACATTCATGTGCCATGACGTGGCACCAGTGGCATGCCGAGTAACCGATCGACAACAAAATCGGCTTGTCCTCTGCTCTTGCACGAGACAAGGCTTCCTCGCCCCAGGGATACCACTCTACCGGATTCTCCGCATGCTGCCGGAGATAGGGGCTGGCTTCTGTGATGAGCCGGTTCGGAAAACGGTCCGCTTGTGTGGTTGGATCTGTCATCGCCTCTTCATCCTTACAATCTCTTATAGTACCTTGGCCCGCAGCCGCTCTGCAACGAACCTGTCAGGCTATGTTATAGTTCTGCGGCACCTCGAAAGGCTCACTGCATGAACGGCTCGACGCGCAGCCTCTCTCCCTCCCTTGTTGTGGTCACTCTCCTGGGAATCATCCTCGTCCTGCTCCCACTGGGGGCCCAGGGATTCGCGCAATCGGAAGAAGACCATCGTGCATGGCTTCGAGCGCTCGACAGCCTGTCAACCGAACGCATGCTGGCCGACGTACGCACGTTAAGCGGCCCGTCCTTCAATGGACGGCAGGCCGGATCAAAGGATGATCTCGGCTCGGCTTATTGGGTAGCCGACCAATTCCTTGCCTCTAAGATCAGTCTCGCCTTTGTTCCCCTTGATCGATTGAATGTTCCTCCCGGCGGGAGGGGCGATGTGCCGACGGGCTTCATGTCGAAGCTATATCAAACTGTCGTCATTGCCCCAGAACCGACCCTACAAATCTCTAGGGCCAGGACTCCGGACAATCAGCGCCTCGGAACGGATTTTCTCCCGGTGCTCGATTCATCATCTGCGCATGCCAGTGCTCCGATCGTGTTCGTCGGCTATGGGATTGTCGATACCGCTGCGGACATGAATGACTATGCCGGAATCGACGTGAACAATTGCATTGTGCTGTTTCTAAGAGGAAAACCGGACCACTTCAAAGGAACAGTTACCCACGAGGACAAAGTCCGGATCGCTCGCCAGAAAGGGGCAGTGGGATATCTGACCGCAACTGGACCGGTCCTCAGCTCCTACGAGACACGACGTGGCGTGACGGGACAACCCAGCGCTTTCTACGGACTTTCTCCAGCACCAGACAACCTTCCCGGCGCATGGATCAGCACCTCACGAGCGGAGCAAATCATTGCTGGTGCCGACCATTCCAATCAAGGACACCTTCGGAGCTTGCAGGATCAGCTCAACCGAGCCTCCGAGTCTCGGTCCTTTAGCACGGAATACGTCGGGGCCCTCGAATGGGAATCGCGGCAGGAGCAGAGCCCCCTGATCAACGTAATCGCCCTGCTCCCAGGCACAGATCCGCAGTTAACGCACGAAGCCATCGTAATCGGGGCACATCGAGATCACTTCGGCCGCCAAGCAGGACTCTTGTTCCCAGGGGCCGACGACAACGCTTCGGGGACGGCCGTGATGTTGGAAGTCGCTCGCGTTCTGGCCAAGGCCGGCACACACCCCAGACGAACCATCCTCTTCATCTCCTTCAGCGGTGAAGAGCAGGGTCTGGCTGGCTCCCGGCTGTATGTGGAACGCCCTCTAGTGCCGACCACCATGACCAGAACTATGATCAACATCGATCACGCCGGCGTTGGAAACGGACGGCTCACGGTAGGCGTGACAGGACTGGAGAAGAACGTCGCATTGGAGGCTGGACAGATGGCAGGGTTTACCGACAAGCTCGACGTGTTCGGATTTTTCCCTGGTGGCGACCACGTGCCTTTCAAAGAGGCGGGTGTTCCGACCATCACCGTCGTCAGCAGCGGCATCCACCCACACTTTCATCAGCCCACCGATACCGCCGACACGATCAATCCGGAGATTTTGCAGACCGTGGCTCGGTATGTCCTTGCCCTCACCTGGCAACTGGCGAATGCTCCTTGACCCGTGTAGACAGTGAATCGTTAAACGTAAAACGTTTCGGAGGAAGAGCGCTCGCAATCCCACGTTTCACGTTTAACCTTTTACCGTTTACGGTTCTCGATTGCGATGCGAGAACGATGCTGGCGGACTTTTTCAGCATCCTACTTTAGGGGATCTCGTCGAGAATAGTGGATTGGATCGATGGCAACGGCGCGGTTTGGCGAGGAGGACCGGGAAGGACGAGCGGTGAACCGATCTGGTTGGCGCCTTGGATGAGTCCAATCGAAAGTTGCGGCCCGAGCGTGGTCACAGCCCCGCTCCATGCTTGACCAGTCGTGGGATTCCGAAAGCTGTACGATTGGAAATTGTTCCCGGGGTTGTACAGAAATCCCTGCGTGCCCTGATTGTCGAGATAGAGACTCCCTAGGCCGGGCAGCTTGAACAGTGGCGCAACCCCTCCATCGAATGAACGAACACTGGAGATCGATTGGCCCCAAGCCTGCGAGTTCAACGACGGGAGCGCGAACAGGAGCAGGGCCAGCACAGACAGCGCCGCGGGAAGCACCGAGACCGTCAGAATAGGTTGCTTGACCCGATAACCCTGAAATCTCATTGCACTTAGTCCATGACAGGTCCGCATGGAATCATTATAGTATGGACAGAAACTCCTTGTCGATCAAAGGGGGCGTTATGGAGCACGATACCGGAACAAATAGATGGTGGCGCGCATTTGGCTATGCCGTCGGCGTTGGGCTGATCCTATCACCTGGGTCTCAGTTGGGGGCTGGAGATCGGCAAGACACCGCCAGCGGAAAGACGGGAAACCATCTCCCTCGCCGACGCGGCACTTCGAGCGCTGAAGCATAACCTGGACATCAACATCAGCCGCCAGACGAAGGAGAGCCGGCAGGCCGACATCACCGTCGAACAATCCAAGTTCGACCCGACTCTGAGCGTGAACGGCCAATTCAACCGGATCGTGAATCCGCTCAATCGTCCGGTATTCGGTGCAACTGGCAACAGGCTCTGACCGGGATTACCACCTTTGATCAACGCACCCAGTCCGTCACATTGGATGCAACGACAAACCTACTTACCGGTGGCAACGTCGATCTGAACTATAGCCCTACTCGGACAATGGTAAATCAGGATGTGGCAACCGGGTTCCTGTTCAACCCTTCCTATACAGGTGGTCTCGCACTCACCCTCACGCAACCTCTCCTCCGCAACGCCGGCCTCGACGTCACCAAGACCTTCATCCGTATCGCACAGAATAATGCCACCGTGGAAGAACATGTTTTTCGCGATCGCGTCCTCTCGGTTCTGGCCACGGTGGAACAGACCTATTGGGAAGTCGTCTTCGCCAATGAGAATCTGAAAGTGGCAGAGGCCGCCTTGAAAGCGGCACAGGAACTCTTGGCCAGCAACCGCGCGAAGGCAAAGGCAGGCATCATGTCGATCGTCGATGTCTTGCAAGCCGAAGCGGCCGTCGCGTCGCGGGTCGAGCAAGTACTGGTCGCGGACAAAACGATTCGAGACCAGGAAGATCAGCTGCGCCGATTGCTCAATCCTGCCGAAGAGGACCTGCGTCAAGACTTGCGCTTGACCCCGCTCGACCAACCGGTCGTGACCCTCGAACCCATCAGTCTGCAGGAAGCCATCGACACCGCCATTGAGCAGCGGCCGGAAATTGTCCAAGCGAAGAAGAATATGGAGACGAGCGATCTCAACACCAAGTTTGCGAAAAATCAGATTCTCCCGACTCTGTCGTTTCAAGGCACCATGGGACTTGCGGGACTGGGGAAAGACTACAGTAACTCGGTGAACAGTAACTTCAGCGGAGATTTCTATAATTATGGAGCGGGCCTCGTCTTAAGCTATCCACTCGGCAACCGCTCAGCCTGGAGCACCTACAACAAACGGCAGCTGGAGGAAAAGAACGCCGAAGCGTCGCTCGTGAGTGTGCGGCAGCAGATCATCGTGGGTGTGCGCGAAGCGGTCCGGCGCGTTCAGACGGATTTCAAGCGGATCGAAACGACCAGATCGGCCAGAATCATGGCTGAGAAACAGCTGCAGGCGGAGCAAGAGCGCCTGAAAGTGGGGCTCAGCACCACTCGATTTGTGCTCGACTTCCAACGCGATCTGGCGACGGCCCAAGGAAACGAGTTACGCGCCACGGTCGACTATAACAAATCGCTCTCCAACCTCGCACGGCACAAAGCCACCACACTCGACCGTTATAATCTCCAACTGAACTGACGACCTCCATGACAGCGCCTGAGCTTGGTCCGCAAGCGCCACCGGCTCAGGCTGAAGAATGGGGAGCAGCCCTCGCGCTGCTCCCCATCGCCGCAACACTCGGCTTCTACGCCCTTCCCCCCTCGCTCCAAGAACAGACGCTGGTTCTGTTCGCGCCACAGATCGTCGCTTACCTCGCCTTAGGCTTTTGGGCCGCGCACAACCGCGACATCGTATCTCGGCTTGGGCTGGAGAAATGGAAAGTACGGAATGGCCTGCGCTGGGGACTCCTGACAGGCCTGCTTCTCGGCTGCCTGAATACGTTCGTGATTCTCTCGGCCTATCCGTATCTGGGCTATGACATCAGTTTCCTCAAGACCACGCTGCATGGCCGACTCCCCCTCTTGGTCATGGTCCCCTGGTTCATCTGTGGCATCGCCCTCTTTGTGGAACTGAATTTTCGCGGATTTCTCCTCGGACGGCTGGCCGCACTTGAATCGGGGCTATGGAGATCCGGCTTGGTCCAACGCCTCTCGCCTCTCGCCCTCATCACCTGCGCACTGATATTTGCTTTCGACCCCTTCATGGTGAATACTTTCCAGCACCTTCATTGGATCGCCCTGTGGGACGGGCTGATCTGGGGAATCATCTACCTCCGCACACGTAATCTCTGCATCACGATTGTCGCGCATGCGGTCGAGGTCATCGTGATGTACAGCGCGGTGAGATTCGCGTTGTCGTAATAGAATTGGTCTCTTTCAACAAGGAGCAACGCGATGAGTGAACTCGGCAAGTACATATTGTATTTCCTTCTCGGTGGGACAATTGTCAGTGTCTCCACCTACCTCGGGTCTCAAGGCAAATCGTTCCTTGCCGCCTTTGCCAGCACCTTTCCCGCCATTACCGGTGCCACGTTCATCCTAATCTATCTGAATGGGGGCAACGACGCGATCGTCAGCTACGCGAGAAGCTTGCTGTGGTTCGTCCCGCCCTGGATAGTCTACGTCGTTTCCATGATAGCGGGCGTCCCCCGATTCGGCTTCTGGCCTGCCATGATCGGCTCACTCGTGCTGTATCTGGGCTGCGTGGGGCTGGTGAAGCTGGTGTTGCGGTAGGTCTTTTGTTGGCGCTCGCACAGTTGTCGCTTTACCAAATGCTCAGACCGCTCCGTTGAAATGGAGCCGATTCATTTCGCCGAGTGCCGACACCATTTGATCGAGGGCTGCGGTGACAGAGCGGCTCGCTGCTTGGGATGGGCCATCGGCGCCGGCCCAAATGTTGGGAGGGTTTTCAATCTCTCGCACGTTCTGACAGAACCGGACGATAGTCTGTTTCCAGTGGATGGGACCTGATCCTTCATCAAGAAATTGGACTCGATCCTGCGAGAAGGGCTGGTCAAACTGCGCAGCCCGCATCTGCCACATTTGCTCCATCGCCTTCTGCCGATCGGGACTGAAATCCAGCCCGCTGGCCCGTTCGTTGAGCGCTGCAAACAGTCCTCCGACGATGTGGTCGACCTCCGATTCAGGGAACACGCCGACACAAGATTGCATGAGCAGATATTTGTGAAAGAGGAACACCTCAGCGCTGATACGTGCTTCGTTCGCGGTAGGATCGTAGGCTCGGGCCAGCTCGCGCAACTCGTCGCCCGACGCTCCTTCAAGACAGGAGCCCAGCAAGCGGGCCAACTGGCGGCCGAGCCCGAGATACTCTGCTTGAGGCAGGCGCTGCATGATCCTACTGTGGCTCCACGACAACCGCTGTGCCGGTGGCGCTGACCATCAACATGCTGCTGCTGGCGCCGATCGTTTCATAGTCGATATCGATGCCAACAATGGCATTGGCGCCTAGATTCCGAGCCTGCTCGCGCATTTCGCCAAGCGCAATGTCTTTGGCCTTGCGCAGCTCGGCTTCATATGCCGCCGATCGGCCGCCTACGATATCGCGAATCGACGCGAAGAAATCCCGAAAGATGTTCGCGCCAAGAATGGCATCCCCGGAGACCAATCCCAGATATTTGACCGCTTTCTTTCCGTCGATACTCGGTGTTGTCGATAGAATCATACTCCCCTCCCGTTGGACGCCCCATCCTCTCACCATTGAAAGGAATCGCCAAGCCTTTCGCCGAATCCCTCGATCCAGCAGGATGTTCAAAAAGGCCGTCCGGCAAGGCCGCGCAAGCGAAGCGGCGAATCGTACTCTGTGCCGTACGTTGAGCCTCTGAGCGCCGCGAGAACGCAGTCGGCGGACATTTCAACATCCTGAAAAAGCTGAACGACACCCACCCTGCTGGGAGAGGATCGGACGCCGGAGTAGATATTCATGAATGGTCCGCGCTACGATCATGCATTTGTCTCGCTTGGAGCGCACGCCGTGGAACGTACTATTTTACCTCAGAACCAGTCTGCAGACCTCATCGTCGAGGGTGCGCGGCAGAATAATCTGAAGAACATCTCCCTCCGTATCCCGCACAATCAGGTCACGGCCATCACCGGCGTATCAGGATCGGGGAAATCCTCTCTCGCGTTCGACACGCTTTTCGCCGAAGGCCAATGGCGCTATGTGGAATCGCTCTCCACCTATGCCCGCATGTTTCTCGATAAGGTCAATCGGCCCGATGTCGACCGGCTGATCAACGTCCGCCCCGCCATTGCGATCGAGCAGAAGAACCCCATCCGCACCGCCCGCTCGACGGTCGGGACCACGACCGAGATTGCCGACCTCTTGCGACTCCTGTTCGCCAAAGTGGGCCATCCGGTCTGCCCCGATTGCGCCATCGATGCGCGCAGCTTTCACCCTGGCAGCGTCGTCGACGACCTCCTGAACCATTGCGGCGACGCACGAGCGATGATCCTTTTCCCTATCACAGCACCGGCGCCGAAACAGGACCAGGCCTTTCTCCAATCGCTGTTGCTGCGCGGATTCACCAGAGTGCGGTGCGGCGCGGAGATCCTCGATCTCCATGAGATCCACACCCTTCCCAAAACCAGGCCAGACCATCTTCATGTGATCCTCGATCGGCTTGTGATCCGGGAAGACAACCGATCCCGCCTCGTCGAAGCGATCGAAACCGCGTTTCGCGAGGGCGAGGGCCTGTGCCGCGTGGAGGTCATCGATCAGGGCCCCCGAACCTACAGCACGGACTTTCGCTGCCAACAATGTGGCAGAACATTCGAACCGATTCGTCCTGTCCTCTTTTCCTTCAACCATCCGCTCGGCGCCTGTCCGGAGTGCAAAGGGTTCGGCAATATTCTCCGTTACGATCCCGACCTCGTCATTCCCGACCACAGCAAGTCGCTGGCCCAAGGCGCAATCGAACCCTGGAGTAAACCCAGCGGCGATTGGTGGCAGAAGCAAATGTTGCTCTCCATGAAACGGCGTGGGGTCGACCTCACCATCCCCTACAAGGATCTGCCACAGAATATCCAGCAGATGCTCTGGCAGGGAGAAGGCAAGATGGAGGGCGTGCAACAATTCTTCGAATACCTGGAAGGGAAGCGCTACAAATTGCATGTGCGCGTGATGCTCAGCCGCTACCGGACACCGGTCCCCTGCCCAACCTGTGAGGGGTCTCGTCTCCGACCGGACGCCCGCTACGTGAAGATCGCGGGCAGAGACATTCATGAGCTTTCTGCGCTCACGATCGAAGAGGCTGCCGCTTGGATCACATCCCTCACCCTCTCTCCCTATGAAGAGCAGATCGCCCGCGACATTCTCCGACAACTGACGGCCAAGCTTGGCTTTCTCCTACGCGTGGGCCTCAGCTATCTGACGCTCTCCCGTCAGACCCGCACGCTCTCGGGAGGAGAGGCCCAGCGAGCAGCCTTGGCCAATCAACTCGGTGCACGCCTGGTCGGCACGCTCTACGTCCTCGACGAACCGACCATCGGTCTCCACCCGCGTGACACCGCAACGCTCGCCGGCATCCTGCGAGAGCTGGCAGTCCAGGGCAACACGGTGGTCGTCGTCGAACATGATCGCCAGATGATGCTGGCAGCCGACTATCTTGTCGAGCTGGGCCCTTTGTCCGGAGAAAAGGGCGGCGAAGTGATCTGCGCGGCACCACAACAGGAATTCATTGCAGACCGGCGGTCGATCACGGCGCGCTACCTGCGTGGGGAAGACGAAATTGCGACGCCCACGATCTCGACGGAAAGGAAACGGAAAATTTCTTGTTATTGCAGGAGCTTGCGAGCATAACCTCAAGGATCTATTTGTCAGAATTCCGCTCGGCATGTTGGTCTGCGTCACCGGCGTTTCAGGGTCCGGCAAGAGCACATTGGTCGAAGACACGCTCTACCGAGCCGTCGCCCGTGCCTTTCGTGTCGAGTCACTGCCAATGGGCAAGTTTCGCGCGATTAAAGGGATCGAACATCTGACTGGCATCAAGCTCATCGATCAGGAACCGATCGGCCGAACGCCACGCTCGAATCCGATCACCTACCTGAAAGCGTTTGATGAAGTTCGCTCCCTCTTCGCTTCTGAGCGCGATGCGCTCCGGCGCGGGCTCACACCAGGCCATTTCTCCTTCAATACCACCGGTGGCCGGTGCGACCGATGCGAAGGGAGCGGCGTCGAAAAACTCGAGATGTATTTCTTTGAAGATATCTATGCCACATGCGAAGCCTGTGACGGGAAGCGATTCAAACCGAACGTCCTCTCCATTCGCTATCGCGGGAAAACGATCCATGATGTGTTGCAGATGACCGTCGAAGAGGCGCTGGGATTTTTTAGCGGCTCGCCCAAGCTCACGGAAAAACTCCGCCTGCTCTCGTCCATCGGGCTCGGCTATCTCCGGCTCGGCCAATCCGCGACGACACTCTCAGGCGGCGAGGCCCAACGGTTGAAAATTTCCGCCGAACTCAAAGACTCGTCTGCGAAAAATGTGCTCTATATTATGGACGAACCGACCACCGGGCTGCACGTCGAAGACATCAAAAAACTCCTGGCGATGCTGCAGAAGCTGGTGAACAACGGCAATACCGTGGTGGTCGTGGAGCATAATCTTGACGTCATCAAGTCAGCGGATTGGATTATCGACCTAGGCCCGGAAGGCGGCTCGGCAGGCGGACACATCGTGGCAGAAGGACGACCGGAACAGGTGGCGAAGGTCATGGCCTCTCATACTGGACAATTTCTCTCCCCTCTGCTTGCGTATGAACAGAAGGCACACCAGCGCCTATAACCCCGGCCGCTTTTCGGCCGTCAGAGATATCTCTATCGGCTGTCCGGCTCGACGCACATCTAACTGGAGGGTCTGCCCCGCTTCGACCTGACAGAGTTGTTTCGCTTCCCGCTCTGAAGACACGCTAGATAAAACCGCGCCGTTACAGGCGACGACTCTATCACCTACCTTGAGGCCCGCCTTCTCGGCAGGAAGGCCGCCGCGAAGTTCCCGCACGAGGTAGTATCGAGCGCCTGCTAATTCCTGTAACTCCCAATTGACTCCGATGCGTCCGGACCCGAGCAACCCGGTTTGTGAACCGAACCGGGTGAGGATGCGATTCGCGATGAGGCGGGCCAAGCCCTCGGGATCATCGGCCGTGGCGTCAGAACTATGTCCCTCCCCGTTAAACAAGACTAAGCCACTTTCCACATCGATCATCCGTAACGCCAGCGACACTCGGCTGACCTGCTCTCCCTCGGTTCGCTCCCACTGTTGCACTTCGCCCACAACGATCGCCTGTGCACCGACAAGTTTACCGACTTTCAAAACTTCGGCATCGTCCGCGTACTGCAGTTGGACGACCTGTTCCTTGAACACTTCGTCGAGTTCGGTTCGCTCAACCATGTTGATGTCCAAATCCAAGAGCAATGTCGTCACAATCCCGGCGACACGCGAGCCGGATCCTTGAGCAGCTATCGCATCGACAAAGGGCATTACGGCCATCGTGCGATAGCGATCGATCGTATCTCGACCAATCGGGCCGACACCCGTCACGACCGGCTCAGGACGTCCCAGCATCCCGCCGGATCCTAGGGCGGCAGTGCCGGACGAAGCACAGGCGCGGCGCCGTTGCAGAATCGCAGCCGGCGTACCCCATGCACAGAGTTCATTGTTCACGAGAACCACATGGTAGGGGTACTCGCGCTGATGCTCCATTGCAATGTTCGTAAAGGGATAGATGATGCAGCCGCCGATCCAAATGGAAATCGGGCAAAGCCCTAGTTCATAGAGCCACTGCTTGCGAGCTGTGAGGGAATATTCCCAGACCAGCAGACGGCCATCGTCGCGCAAGCACCCGATCCGGCCGGCCGATCTGATCGATCACCTCAGCCTTCGTCATCGGCACGGCCAGCCGGTCCAGCTTGGATTCCGACTTCACCACGGTATACAGCACGCCACATCCGGAGCAGGCACCGACGAGGAGGGCCATCCCCATCCAACAGCCAATCCGTCTGACCATACGGCGCGACCCCGAAGCTAACCGTACGAGGAGCAGGGTACACCTGCACGAAAGGCTGCAATGAAACGGGGAGGAAGAGACGCGAGACTAACAGGTTATGAGAAACTGGTCGGCACTCACTGAATCCAACCGCGACACTCCCGGATAGCGGAGCTCCGCAGGATGCTCAAAAAGGCCGTCAGCAAGGCCGCCGATGAAGCCCGGAGGCGTACCCTCTGGGGCGCACGGTGCGACGAAAGGAGCACAAGTCTGTGCGCGCCGCCGAGTTGGTGAGGCGCGGTCCCGGAGTCGCGATGCGAGCGGCTGGCAGACTTTTTCAACATCCTGCTAATTCAAAGAAGGGTCGAACGGCATATCCGCATAGTGGCGATAGTCGTCACCCAGGGCACTCACGATGTCCGGCCAGATACGTGCGGGATCCTTGTCGAAGACGGCATTGGGATCTGCTGGAATGGTGAACCAGGATCCGGTCTGCATTTCAGACTCCAGTTGCCCTGGGCCCCATCCGGAATATCCGATATATGCGCGAAAGGCCTCACGCCCCTCACTGGTAGTCAAAATACGATCCACGAGGTCTGTATCCCCGCCGAGACAGATCCCATCGAAGACATGATGGGAATTCTCAGGCAATTGATCCAAGCGATAGAGCATCATAACCTGGTTCGTTTGCACCGGTCCTCCGGAGAAGAGGACGTGCCGTTGGCCTTCGAGGATCGGTACTTGAGGTAACGCCTCCGAGACCGACATCGCCGTCGGGCGATTGACGACGACACCCAGCGCACCTTCGGCCCCGTGCTCGCAGAGCAACACGACGGTCTGCCGAAAGTTCGGATCGCGCAAGGATGGTGCCGCGATAAGGAAGACGCCTTTCCCGAGTGGAGCTTTCATGTTGGTAATCCTACCGCGCTGACCGTTGGCGTGCAAGCGAGCACGACGAACCGAGCCCTGCAGATGGGCCCCGCAGGATGCTCAAAAGGCTGGACTATCTCACCCGTCCAACCCTGGCGCGCCGAGACGCGCCTTGTCCCAAGCAAGGCCGCAGCTAGCGAGGAGGCGACGCGTACGTTTAGTACGTAGAGCCTCATAGCCCAGTGAGAACGATGCTAGCAGTCTGTTTAAGATCCTGCTAGCGATAGAGGGATTCGCGTCGATCGCGGAGTAGATCGTTGTAAGGCGTGAGGGCTTTGTTCCGCGCGTCGGCAGGATCGATCTCGACGATACAGAGTTCTTCCTGGTCCCGCGGCGCACGATGCAGAATCGCCCCGCGTGGAGCGACGACTTCGCTGTTCCCGATAAACGTCAGCTGATCTTTGCCGCCTCGCGCTTCGCTCCCTGTGCGATTACACGTAATCGCGAACACTCGATTTTCCAGGCATCGAACCGGCATGGAGTCCGGGCAATTGGGCAACACGAGGTTCGAGGGATGGCAGATGATCTCTGCCCCCTTGAGCGCCAACGTGCGAGCAGCCTCCGGATAGTACCAATCGAAACAGATCATTACGCCGATCTTGGCCGGTCCGATATCCCACACCTGAAATCCCGTGTCGCCTGGCGTAAAGAACAGCGTTTCCTCAAAGAACAGATGGGTCTTGCGATAACACCCGATAAACCCGGACGGGCCGACGACCACGGCGGAGTTATAGCAGGCAGTCCCGGCACGCTCCGCTAGACCGGCGACAATCACCATCCGGCGCCGCTTCGCAAGGTCGATCAGCCGTTGTGTGGTTGGTCCATCCGGCACCGACTCCGACAGCGTGATCGCTTCTTGCTGCGACACGAACTGATAACCGGACGCACAAAACTCGGGCAAGACGATCAGATCAGCATCAGCCCGGTCGAGTGTTTCCACAACCTTATCGAGATTGTGCGACACCTCGCCGAACTGTGGAGTGAACTGAAAAAATCCGACACGCATGATCGTCATGTCCCCAGAACTGAAACGGGCAGGGTCGCCCCTGCCCGTTCAAGAAAGATCTCTGACCGAATGGCTTACTTCACTTCGGACAAATGGGTGACTGCCTCTTCGGCATGTTGTGTTGCCACATCGGCATGACCTGCCTTGCCATGGGCAACGGCTTCCTTGAGATGCTTGATCCCTTCATCCACATGCGGATTCTTCCCGGCCGCCCCGGCATGCTTGAGTGCTTCTTCAGCATGCTGCACCAGGACATCGGCATGCCCCTGTTTGCCATGTGCCACGGCTTCCTTGGCATGTTCCAAGGCTTCAGCCGCATGCTTGTCGTAGCGGCAAGGGCGAGCCCGCTGAACAGCGGGAAACCAACAAGCGCGGCAACCGCCGCCACAACCAGTGCTCCGCGATGGATTCTCATTTTCATGGGTTCCTCCTCAGTGGTTAAGGTTTATTCGACGGGTGAACGGTGTCTGCAGTTCTGTTCGACTTGCATCACCTTACACAGCCATTTTTTCACTGTCAAGAAGGCCGCACCTGGGGATCGACGTTCAGGATGTGCTGCAATCCCTTGGCGTCCTTTTCCACCGGACAGGCAAAATCCCGACTCCACTCCCACCAGGATCCCGGATAGTTGCGGACCTTCCGATACCCGGCGAGTTTGAGGACAAAATACAGCCAGGCTGAACGGACGCCGCCGGTGCAGTAGCAGATCACCTCTTGATCCTGCGTGAGACCTTTCTCGGCGAGACTCTCCGCGATCGTCTGCAGATCTTTCACCGTGGCGTTTGCTTGAAGAAAACCAGTCCAAGCCAGATGAATCGCGGAGGGAATGTGGCCGGGTCGCGGTATCCCTGACACCTCTTTCCCAAGATATTCTTCGAGACTGCGCGCATCGACGATCACGGTGCCTGGATGCGGCTGCTTCATGAGATTCTTCAGTTCGTCTTTGCCGGCAATCACGGCAGCCACTGGCTTGACGGTGAAGGTCCCCTGCTTGGGCGTCACGGACCCGTGCTCGAACGGCCGTTTTTCCTGCACCCACTTGACCCATCCACCGTCGAGAATACGCAGACGCGTGTGTCCGAGATATTCCAACATCCAGAACATGCGGCCTTCGTCTCCCCAGTTGTCGAACGGATTGGAATAGATGACCACATCGCTGTCCTGACTGATGCCCAAGGCGCGGATCTTCTGTTCCATGCGTCCGCGATCGGGATCGAGCAATCCCTTCGGCACAGCATGGGGGTCGCTGTACTCATGCCAGGTCGAATGCACAGCCCCTGGAATATGGCCGCCGAATTCGTAGGCCGCCCGCCCACGCACGTCGAGAATCACCAGGTCCGGCTGCCCCAATCTCTGCTGGAGGGTTTCGGTATCAATAAGCAACGCGTGTGTCATGTCGTTCCTTGGTAATTTCAGCTGTCGCGATCATCCCTTAGCCTCGGCCTTACAACTTAACCCATCTTGCTGATGCCTGACCGCTGAGAGCTGATTGCCCTCGTTCAATACCGCGGCAAGTCCACCGGACAGCGGAAACTCCCGCTCGTATAGGACGAATCGATAGGGATCGTTCCCCGTCAGCCCGTATTTAGTTTGCAGCATCTCATGTTGCTTATCGGTCAGGATGTGGTACTGCACACGGGTCTTTACTTTCAAGCCCTCTGCCTGAGCCGGAAGTTGGTACGCAAACTGGTATTCCCGGCTGGCCAAGGGCAACAGGCGATTATCATACAACTCGACGATGGCCGGCTGCCACATGATCCAGCGGCCCATCGTCGATGCTTGGTGATCCAGTACCCGCCCCTGCTGATCTTCTACGGAAAACTCTACCGTGAAGTACCGATCAGGATCGCCAGTCGGAATCTTATGGCCGGCACCTGCGTTGATCAACGTGAGCGTAAACCCGACTCGATCGCCCGGCTTGGGCGAAGCGGTATCGGCCCTTACTTGTATTCCCACCGCCCGCTTCACCATATCGGGGTCGTGCCCGCCGCGCCAGAGGTGCTGGCGTCCGCGTCGGATCGGACTATTCACCGCGATCGGTCGATCGATTTCAGGCATGTGGCAGCTCTGGCAAATGAAGCCCCGCTCCTGCATGAAGAACTTACCTTCGTATTCCGCGTAAGTCCCACAAGGTCCCACGTTATAAAACTGGGCCGGTCCGGACACGACATTGTGACAGCGATAACAGACCTGCGCCGTCCTGAAATTCGGATCGAACTTGGTCGGGTGCGGCGCGGCCGAATCTTCGAACGGTCCGTAGATGACTCCGTCCCGTACATGACAGGCCGCGCAGGTCACCGATTCTTTCTGATACTCGGGATCGTACTGGGGATTGGGCTCTTGAATCGCCTTCTCCACCCGCCCTCGAGGAATCTCTTTCACCAATGTCGGCTGTTGGTTTTCCAGCGGGGTGTGACAGTTCAAGCACACCCAAATATTCTTGTCCTTTTTCCAATAGGCCTGAAAAAACGGATCCACATAGGCATGGGCGTGGATACTCGTCTTCCATTCGTCGTAGATCTCGCGATGGCATTGGCCACAAGACTCAGCCCTCAGACTCGTCAGACCCTCAGGAATTTTTTGAAACGGAATCGCATGGGCGTAATCCGACCGCAACCCGAAAATCACGACCGGTTTGATCTCGGTGTAATACAGATAGACGAGCACACCCGCCAGGACACAACCGAGCAGAACTTTGACAGAGGTCTTCATGCGGCTAACAGCGCCTGAATGTGGCGATCGACCGATGCGGCCAGAGCCGTCAGATGATACCCACCTTCGAGCGAAGAGAGAATGCGTCCGCAGGCATGGCGCTTGGCGATGCCGGCCACGATGCCGGTGAGGTCCGAGTAGCCCTCTTCCGTCAACCCCATGCTCGCGAGCGGATCGTCTTTGTGCGCGTCGAAGCCGGCTGAGATGATCACGAATTCTGGTTTAAACGCATCGGCCGCCGGCACCAACGATTTCTGAAAGATTGCGCGATACTCTTCCTCGCCCTCACCCGCTTCCATCGGCACATTGATCGTGAACCCTTCCCCTGCTCCCCGTCCCCGTTCCGATTCTCGACCCGTTCCCGGATAGTGCGGGTATTGATGCGTGCTGAAGAAGAGCACGGAGGGATCGTCCTCGAAACTATGCTGCGTACCGTTCCCATGGTGCACGTCCCAATCGACAATCAACACACGCTTGAGGCCATGCTTCTTCTGCACATAGCGCGCGGCAATCGCCACATTATTGAAGAGGCAGAAGCCCATCGCGCGCCCCGCTTCGGCGTGATGCCCAGGCGGTCTCACCGCACAGAATACATGGTCCACTTGCCTGCTCATGATCGCATCGACAGCGGCCAATGCCCCCCCGGCTGCCAGATAGGCGGCGGTCAATGAGCCGGGAGACATTGAGGTATCGGAATCGAGTGAAACCCGCCCGTTCGTCGGGGCATGACTCTTCAGCATCGCAAGATACGAGGGCGTGTGGATCTGCGTAATCCATTCGTCTTCAACCACTCGCGGTTCAATCCTGGTCAGCCGAGCCGCTGTGCCACTCTGCTCCAGCTGCTGCATGATGCCGCGCAGCCGGTTGGGAGACTCTGGGTGCCCGACTCCCATATCATGGTCGAGATAGCGTGGATCGTAGACGAGTCCGGTGTGTCCCATGATGTAATCCAGTGATCAGTGATGCGTGACGGGTGATCAGTGACCGATCAGAATGCTAAACCGCACTCATCACCCTTCACTCATCACATTTAGAATCGTAACATGCAGGAAAGCGCATAGACAACGAGCGGAAACGCATGCTACGGTCGTTACAGCATGCATCCAACAAGGAGAGAGGAATGCCAAATCCCCGCATCGAACCGCTCAAGAAAGTCCTGACGATTGATCCGAACGACGAGGTTGCTTGGTTTGGTCTCGGAAAGGCCTACATGGAAGATGCAAACTTCGAAGAAGCGGCCAAGGCCCTTCAACAATGCGTCACGGTGAAACCCACCTACTCAGCCGCCTACTATGCCTGGGCCCAATCACTGCACAAGCTGGGTCGAATCGACGAGTGCCGAACCGTCTGCGCCACCGGAATTGACGTCTCCACTAAGAACGGCGATGCCATGGTCACGAAGAATCTGGATGCGCTGAAGCTTTCCTTGCCATTATGAAGCCGGGCTTCTCGCCCACGTCTCCCTTTCGTCTTCCATCTTGGGCCATCCGTTTCGCGCGTCGCCAACAGAGGCCCATCCTGACGGCTCGCGACCGCATGCGCTTCGTCATACAGTTGGCGCTGACCAATGTCGCGCTGGAAACCGGCGGACCCTTCGGCGCCGCTGTGTTCGAAACCACAACCGGCCGGCTCGTATCCATCGGGGTGAATCTCGTCGTATCGACAAATTGTTCACTTGCCCACGCTGAGATCGTCGCCCTCGCCAACGCGCAACAGGCCATCGGGCATTTCGACCTTGGCGCGCGGGGCATGCCAAAGCATGAACTGGTCACAAGCTGTGAGCCCTGCGCGATGTGTTACGGGGCCATCCCCTGGGCAGGAGTTCGGAAAGTCCTCTGCGGCGCGCGAGCTCACGATGCGTCGGCAATCGGGTTCGATGAAGGTCCAAAACCGAAGAACTGGGTGACGGCGCTCAAGAAACGAGGGATCGACGTGAGTCGTGATCTATGCCGAGATGAGGCTATGGCCGTCTTTCAGCGCTATATAAAGGCTGGAGGCGACATTTACAACGCTCGCAAGGGATCGTAACGTAGGCATTTCAAAACGGCGACGCGGTGGTGACGAAGAATTTCGAACTACTCAAAGGCGCGCTGCCCGCCTAGGAATTGACACTTCACCGATTAGTCTCACACATTACTCACTTCACACAATCTGCAGGAACACCTCTTCCTGTCGCTCACTTAACGATATCGCCCTGCCAGGCTTCACTGAACACGCGGGACCACGGGTCGTCCCGCGTGAGCCTGGAACAGTTCCTTCGGTGGCATGGTTCACACTGGCTCCGTTCCTTCGTCGTCATCATCGGATGAGAGGCCGAGGGCTTCCGGCTGGCGCTTGGCGATTTCCTCGTACACTTCATCAAGCCAGCGGCTCGCGCAGCCAAGGATCTCCCTGACCAACGGTTCCGGTTGGCCCGTGCGTTTGATGGTCCATTGGCAGACATATTCCAACAGCACGTCCCGTTCGAACCGCTCCGACGATTGCATGGCCAGCAAAGTCATCTCGCTCAGCCCCGTCTTGAGAATCTCGGCCACTGTGTCGCGCCCATAGGACGTGCTGGCTGTGACATATTGGACTGCCCGGTTGAGTTCTTGGTCGGTCATGAGGTTTGGCGCATCATACCGAGAATGCCACCGCAGATGGAAGATTCCCTTTGCTCTCAAGCCAGCGAAAAACTCTGCGGCCGCGTCAGCGGGAATGGTATGATCGTGGCCGGGCAAGCCCACCCCGCATGATGCATGGGGGCGAGACGAAGGAGATGCGCGTATGCCTGTGAAGACCAGCCGGAACACTTTGAGCTCACGCAACACCTCTCCCCCAAGAGGGCAGAGCCACAGCTATTCCGAGCGGTGGGATCTCTCACATTTGGAGAAGGATCCGGTTCAGCGTTTCGAGGCACTGGTGGGAGAGATCGAGTCCATGGTGGCGCAATTTGAATCTGCGCGGGCCCAGCTCAGTCCGACCATGGCAACTTCAATCTTCCACCCGCTGCTGACTATCAGCGAAAACATCGCGGCTGCCTCGTCCCGGCTCAGCGCCTATGCCTACCTCTGGTTCTCCGAAAATACGAAACACCTCGCCGCGCGTTCGTTTAAGACCAAGGTCGAGGAGCGGCTCACGGCACTCCACAACCGACTGGTCTTTTTCGACTTGTGGTGGCAGAGCGTCGATGAGGACAACGCGCGCCGGCTCATGACCGGAACGGGCACGCTCCGGTATCACCTCGAAACCATTCGCCGGTTTCAACCTCACACGCTGTCTGAACCGGAGGAGAAGATCATCAACATCAAGAACGTCACGGGTCGCAGTGCAGTCCATTCGCTGTACGACATCGTGACGAACGGATTCATGTTCACGCTCACCGTCAAAGGCAAACGGAAGACGCTGACGCGCGAGGAACTGACATCCTATCTCCGCCATGCGCAAGGACGACTGCGTGAAGCCGCATATCGAGAGCTATACCGTGTCTACGCTGATCAGCACGATTTGCTGGGCGAAATCTACAAGACCTTGGTCAACGACTGGAAAGCGGAAAATCTCCAAGTGCGCAGGTTCGCCTCTCCGATTGCCACCCGCAACCTTGGGAACGACATTCCAGACGAAGCCGTGGCATCGCTCCTGAAAGTCTGTCAGAAAAACGCAGGCATCTTCCAGGACTACTTCCGCATCAAGGCTCGCCTATGCAAGATCAAGCCGATGAGCCGCTATCACATCTATGCGCCGCATCGGACGGAGCAGAAGTCCTATCGCTATCAGGATGCCGTCCGAATGGTGCTGGACGCCTACCGAGGATTCTCTCCGCAATTAGCTGAGCTGGCGGATCGGGTGGTTCATGAACGACATATCGACGCGCGTACGAGGCCCGGGAAAATCGGGGGCGCCTATTGTTACAGCGTCGTCCCAAGCATGACCCCTTACGTGCTGTTGAACTTCACCGGCGAGGCACGCGATATCGCGACGATGGCCCATGAGCTCGGCCATGCCGTCCACGGCATGCTGGCGGCACGGCATTCCATGTTTACCTTCCATTCCACCCTTCCGCTGGCGGAAACAGCGTCGGTGTTCGGGGAACGTATCCTGTCCGATGCCCTCATGAACCAGGAACGGGACAAGAAAGTGAGGCAGGGGCTCCTGCTCAACCAACTGGATGACATCTACGCCACGGTCCTCCGGCAAGCCTATTTCGTCCAATTTGAGAATCAGGCCCATGAGATGATCGGCCAGGGCGCGACTGTGAAGGATCTGGCCAAAACCTATCTAGCCGAGGTGCGGCAGCAGTTTGGAAAAGGGATCAAGGTCCCGGATGAGTTTCAATGGGAATGGCTGACCATTCCACACATCTTTGCCAGCCCCTTCTATTGCTACGCCTACAGCTTCGGCAACTTATTGGTCCTCGCCCTCTACCGGATGTATCAGAAAGAAGGGGCAGCGTTCGTGCCAAAATATCTCGATCTGCTGAGTACCGGCGGGTCGGAGGCACCGCAGACGATTCTCGCCAAGGTTGGAGTCGATATGGCTTCTGAAGATTTTTGGCAATCGGGCTTCGATACGATCCGCGAGATGGTCGATCAGCTGGAACAAACGCTGTAGAGCCGCCCCATCTTTTCAAGACGATAGATATTCCCACCCTCCCCCATCGAACTTGCCTCCCTCCCCTCTTGACACATGGGGAGGACGGGAGTATCATTATCTTAGTTGATAACGGTTATCATAATCGTTACTGTCGGTTGAGAACCCTGCTCGACGATAAAGGAATGCAGCCCATGTATCTCTGCCTCTGTAAGGGAATTACCGATTCGGATGTCCGTGAAGCAGGACAGGCCGGCATCGTCATGCCCTGCCAACTCAAAGCGAAGTTCGGACTGAAAGAAGCAGGATGCTGCGGTCGCTGCTCAAAGAATATTCATGAGTTTGCGCAAATCGCGACAAGTGCGCACCAAGCTCCCTCCTCAAACAGCGTACGAAGCTAATCCAGGCTAAAGCCCTTCCAATTTCTCTCTACCTCTCTTTAGGGGAGTGGCCAAGGCTGCCCTTTACTGCGCGCATCGAACGAGCGTCATCCATCTAATTGATCCTTTTGATCCTTCCAAGCTTGCGCGTTCTCTCTTCAGGGATGGGGGCTGATTGACCTTCCACTGCGCGCGTCTTTCTCACCCGCCCACCCACTGGCACGCCGAGACGTGCCATTAACCCGGGCGAGGGCCTACCAATTTGCCAAACCTATTTTTAAGGGAGTGGGCAAGGCTGTCCTTTACTGCGCGCATCGAACGAGCACCGTTTCACCGTGCGCGTTCTGCGAGCAAGAAGGGCACCTGGCCACTCCCCAACGACCTTCTGAGGCCGCGCGTTGCGCGAGCAAAGAAGATCATCAGGCTCCATCCCCTCTCTGCTCTGCGAGCAAGAAAGGCACCTGGCCGCTCCCTCCCCTGCTGGTGGCATTTTTCAACAGCCTGTTAGTGAGAAGAGCCTCGCTGCATCATCACAGCGACTTCGGCCACACGCCGGCCCAATTCCTTGGCGTCGGCCAACTCCTTGTTGTCGATGCCGAGACTGTCGCCTTCCGTGGTGGCAGATGCGCCGAAGGCCCCGCCCCCACTGACGACAATCATCTGATTCCCCAGCATCGCGGCAAGGATCGTCAACATCGTCACTTCCTTGCCACTCGACACCTGCCCACCTGTGGCGAAAGCCGCGCCGATCTTGTTCTTCATCTTGAATTCGGGGAACACACCGAATTTAAACTGCCAGTTGTCGAAGAATGTTTTCACCTCGCCCGACATGTTCGACCAATAGACCGGCGAGCCGACCACGACCGCATCGGCGGAGAACAAATCGTCTGCCGTCACCTTGCCGACTCGTTTCAACAGCGCCTCGGCGCCGGAAACGCTCTTCACGCCATCGACCACCGCTTCGGCCATGCGTTCCGTATTGCCGGAAAGCGAATGGTAGGTCACGAGCACCTTCACCCGCGGTGCCGGCTCGTCGGCGAATGTCTCGCCAGAGCCAACGCCCAGCACCAGAAGAAGGGCACACAGAAGCAGGGAGCCAATGAGGCGGAGACGTGAAATAGAGGTGAGAGGCAAAAACATCGACTCACAGAGAGAAGGAAACGGCGCGCAGGATCGGCGCCTATTCAACGACGGACAATTTCTTCTTCCATCCGTTCTTCAACGGAGACTTCCGTCAACGTTCCGCGATAGTCGCACTTGTGACAGCGAACCCGCCATTCTTCGATCCACTTTTCTTGCACGTATGACTGCCGACACTTCGGGCAAACGAACACGCCTTTGACATAATGCACTTTCCGCGTTTCTTTCATGCGCCCATCCCTTGTTTGTCCGAGCCCGCATTATTCACGAAGACTTCTACTGCAACCACCGATACGCCGCTGCGACAAGCCTGACGGCGGGCGGGCTCGCCGCGCGGTCGGTCAACATACTGTTTCAAGTATGCCTCTTCCCTCGCTGCTCCGTGCGCCCGTCTCGCTTGGCGTCTCGGCGGTTTCGTCACGAACTCTCGTGAATATTGCGGGCTTCCCGAGGATGGCATAGGCGACAGCGCGATTGCAAGACGCACGCGGCCTCCGGCTTGACTCGTTTCCAGTGGGCCGATAGGATGCCGCCGTGCAACGACGCCGATCATTTGCGCTTTTCTTCATCCTCCTCCTCTTGTTCCCCTGCTATACCCTGGCGGGAAACGATCCGGCCCCGCCCGGGCTGATCCCGATTACCCTCCCGGGGGGCACCATCATTCATGCGGAGTTGGCCGACACGCCCCAAAAACGTGCAGAGGGATTGATGTACCGCGAGCATTTAGGCGCCGACCGCGGCATGCTCTTTACGTTCTCTCAGGCGCAGGCCTGGGTGTTCTGGATGAAGAACACAAAGATCCCGCTCGATCTCATCTGGATGAATGAGAAAAAGCAGATCATCCACATAGAACAAAGCGCCCCGATCTGCACGAGAACAGACGACAGCTGCCCCCAATATCGGCCAAACGAGGACGCGCTCTATGTCTTGGAACTCGCGGGGGGGCGAGCTGAGAGTTTGAAGTTGCAGCGGGGATCGAAACTTCAGTTCCGGGTCCCGTAGCAGGCGCGTTCACACAGGATGCTCAAAAAGGCCGTTCAGCAAGGCCCTTCCAATTCTCTCTACCACTCTTTAGGGGAGTGGCCGAGGCTGCCCTTTACTGCGCGCATCGAACGAGCACCGTTTCATCGTGCGCGTTCTGCGAGCAAAAAGGACACCTGGCCGTTCCCCTCCCCCTGCTGGCGGTCTTTTTCAGCATCCCGCGGGCTAGGACCGTTCCTGCCAGGCCCGCAGCCGCCGGGCCGTAATCACCCCATCCACACGCTCAACGGCTTTGAGCACCTGATCGAGATGGTGGGTGTCTGAAACTTCCACGACAAAATCCAGCACAGCTTTCTGATCCTCTCGCGTCGTGATCTCGGCACGACTGATGTTGGCATGGCATTCCGCAATCGCGGAAGACACGTTTGCCAACACTCCGGTCTTATCGACGGCCATGACGGACACTTTGACCGAGTGCGTGCTGGGTGTGGCAGCGTCCCACTCAACTTCCACCAGCCGTTCCTTGTCGTAGTCCAGCGCCTCAAGATTCGGACAATCGACGGCATGGATCGTCAGCCCGCGGCCACGAGTAATGTACCCGAGGATGCGGTCGCCGGGCACGGGATGACAACAGCGCGACAGCTGCATCAGCAGATCCCGAGACCCTTTGACCTGTACGCCGGTGCCATCGCTCTTCCCACCTACCGCTTTACGCTTGGCGGGACGTTCCTGAGCCGGCGCCTGCGCTCCGGATGACGGAGCCGTGAGTTTGCCGATGACCTGCGACGTCGCCACGCGGCCGAACCCTACTGCCGCAGCCAATTCGTCTGTGCTGTCGAATCCCGACTGACGAGCGACTTCCAAGAGCTCCGCCGATTTGAACATCCGGGCCGGCGCCATCCCCTGACGGCGGAACTCCGACTCCAGTAAACGACGGCCGATCTCGATACTCCGCTTCTGCTCTTCAAGCTTGATCCAGTGTTTGATCTTGGTCTTCGCGCGCGAGGTGCGGACAAATTTTAACCAGTCTTTGTGCGGCGATTGCGTGGGAGATGTCAGAATTTCGACCGTATCTCCGCTGGCCAGTTGATGCTTGAGCGGCACGATCTTCCCGTCCACCTTGGCCCCGACACAATGGTCCCCGACCTGGGTGTGAATCGCAAATGCAAAATCGACGGGTGTCGATCCCCTCGGCAACTCTTTCACAACGCCTTTGGGAGTGAACACATAGACCACATCGTGGAAGAGGTCGAGCTTCACCGAGTCCATGAACTGCCGGTTATCCGTCAAATCTTCATGCCATTCGACGAACTGGTGGAGCCAGCCGAAGGCTTTGCTGTCACGATCTGCAACGTCCCCTTGCTCTTTATACTTCCAATGCGCGGCGATGCCGTGCTCGGCGATACGATGCATGTCCTCTGTACGGATTTGGAATTCGACATGCTCACCCTTCGGGCCCACCACCGTCGTATGCAGAGACTGATAGAGATTGGACTTTGGAATCGCGATGTAGTCCTTGAAGCGCCCAGGCACGGGCCGCCAGGCTGAGTGAATCACCCCGAGCACGGCGTAACAGTTCATCTTGGTATCGGTCACGATCCGAAGCGCAGTCAGGTCGTAGACCTCTTCGAACGTAATCGACTGCTTATTCATCTTTTGGTAGATGCCGTAGAGATGTTTGGGCCGGCCGTAGACTTGTCCAGCCAATCCGTTCTCCTGCATGGTCCTCTTCACGAGCTGGCGGACTTCATCAATGTACTGCTGCCGATCCTCGTCCCGTTTCGCCACACGGACACGCAATGTCTCATAGACCTCAGGCTTGAGGTGCTTGAGACACAGGTCCTCCAGCTCATTCTTGATCCACCCGATTCCAAGGCGGTTCGCCAACGGCGCATAGATCTCCAGCGTCTCCTGGGCGATCTCCTGCCGCTTGGCTCCGCTGAGATGTTCCAAGGTGCGCATGTTGTGCAGCCGGTCGGCGAGCTTGATGAGGACGACCCGGATATCATCCGCCATCGAAAGCACCATCTTGCGGAAATTCTCCGCCTGTTTTTCCTCATAGCTCCGAAACGTGATCTTGCCGATTTTGGTCACCCCATCGACCAGATGCACAACGTCCTTCCCGAACTCCCTTTCGAGTTCGTCGGGCGTCGCGACGGTATCTTCCAGGGTATCGTGCAGCAGTGCTGCGACAATGGCAGTGACATCCGTTTTGAGCGAGCTCAGGACTCCGGCGACGGCGATGGGATGTCGAAGGTAGGGTTCTCCGGACCGACGAATTTGCCCTTCATGCGCTTTCGCGGAAAACTCGTAGGCCTTGCGAACTAGGCCGAGGTCGGCATCAGCATGATAGCTTCTGATCCGATCCAGCAGCTGGTCGAGATCTGTGACGGTCTCGTACACCATGGTTCACTCACTTACTTACTCACTCACACTCGGTCGGACATCGCGAATGCGAAGCTGAATCCGGTCACGGCCGTTCCAGTGGTTCAGTTCCGGCGTGAAGGCCAGATCGATCGGGGCGCGTGACGGAATGCCACGCTCTAGCAGCGACTTCATGCCGAATCCGATACTATCGAACGGCAGCGATGACCCTTGCCGCACGGTCATTTTCAGATGTTTCTCACCGACGGTGCGCGAATCCATGACTTCGAGACGGGTCACCGCAAACGTGGGCTCTGGATTGCCCGCGCCGAACGGATGCAGTGAACCGATTTCCTGGATCAACTGCAGATTCACTTCGTCCAGACGCATTTCGGCATCAACGTTCAGCGTCGGAACCTTGGCACCGTCGTGGGTCCACCCGGCCACCACATCGGAGAATCTGGCACGAAACTCGTCAATCCGAGACTCGCGAATCGTTACCCCTGCGGCACTCGGATGCCCACCAAAGGCCTCCAACAGCTCCCGACAGGAAGCCAATCCTTGATAGAGGTCGAACCCGCCGGTTGTCCGTGCTGAGCCTTTGGCCATGCCCTGCTCGTTGATGGCCATGACAATCGCCGGGCGCTGAAACCGGTCGACCAAGCGCGCCGCGACGATACCGACCACCCCGAGATGCCACTGCCGGGAGGCCAGTACGAGTGCGGGCGGCAATTCTTGATCCTTCAATGAGACCAGCGCCTCCGCCATGATATCCACTTCAATGCGCTGCCGTTCCCGATTCAGCTGCTCAAGCCGATCTGCCAACTGCTGCGCCTCGGCCGGATTGTCGGTCGTCAATAACCGCACACCCAACATGGCATCATCCAATCGCCCGGCGGCATTGATGCGCGGCGCCAGCTTATAGGCGATCGTTTCCGCCGTGCACTCCCGCGTGACCCCCGCCACCTGCTTCAACGCCCGAATGCCGCAGCGCGCACCACGCGATAACTGGGCCAGACCTTCGCGCACAAAGTTCCGATTCTCATCGTGCAAGGGGACGACGTCGGCGACCGTCGCCAACGCCACGAGATCGAGCAACGAATCCAGGGGCACCCCGGCGGCCCCGTAACGTAACTGGTAGGCCCGCGCCACCTTGTAGGCCAGCGCCGCGGAACAGAGGCCACGAAAGGGATAGAGGGCGCCGGCTCGATGGGGGTTGAGCACCGCCACAGCCGGAGGCATTTCCTCGTCGGTCTGGTGATGGTCTGTCACCACCACATCCATGCCGAGCTGAGCCGCCAATGCGATTTCTTTATGCGCGGTCGTGCCGCAATCGGAGGTCACCAACAGCGAAATGCCTTCGTCATGCAAGCGCTGCACGGCGCCGAGGTTGAGTCCATAGCCTTCGCGTAGACGATGCGGGACATAGGCGCGAACCTGCGCGCCCAACCCGCCAAAGAACGACATGTAGAGGCTGGTCGCCGTAATCCCGTCGACATCGTAGTCGCCGTAAAAACAGATCGGCTCCTGAGTCGTCACGGCGCGATGCAACCGTTCAACCGCCTGCTCCATGTCGGGGATCAAAAACGGATCGTGCGGTGCCTGCAGCGACATCCATATCGTCGCTTCATCCGGCGTGGTCACGCCACGAGCCAGGAACAACGAGGCGGTGGCAGGAGAGATCGAGAGGGCCTGGGCTAACGAAGCCCGCTGAGACAGATTGATATCACGGAAGACCCAGAGCTTGGACTTCATGAGGGCCTCTTGAATGATTCTGAGTCTCGGCAGAAGCTAACTATCTGAGAATTAAAGGGATACTAGCCGCTCGGCCCTGCATTGTCAAACTGGAGAACGTGGAGTTGCGCCCGTGACGGACGGAGGTCGGACCATGAACACCGGAGTGTGATGAGGAGGAAGGAAGATGAGGGAGTAGGTCCACCTGACTACTGGGGCTACTCCCCCCCTTTTTGCACGTAGTTCTTGACGAATTCTTCTGCGTTCGTTTCGAGCACGTCGTCGATTTCATCGACCAGCTTATCGATGTCTTCTTTCAACTTCTTGCCGGCTTCGACGACCTTCGGATTGGCCTTGACCTCTTCCTTCCCCTGAGGCTCTCGCCTGGGTTCCTGCTTGCGCTCTTGTTTCTCCATCCGAGCACCTCCCGTGATTCTGGGAAACTCTCGTGGATCAGCCACCAGCGTGATCCGATACGATCACCTTACTCCACGATTCTTTCAGCCGTCAAGCCAAGCGGAGAAACAGTGAAGCGGCGCTCGTGAAGCGTATCGCGCGAGACAGCTCATCCGATCAACACACACGAGATACGAGAGACGAACGACGAGAACCTCGCGATCTCGCTATCTGACAATCAGCGAGACAATCAAAAGCGCCACGATGTTGATGACCTTAATCATCGGATTGATCGCCGGACCAGCCGTATCTTTATAGGGATCGCCGACCGTGTCGCCCGTCACCGCCGCCTTGTGGGTATCCGTCCCCTTCTTGCCCTGCTCTTCAATATACTTCTTGGCGTTATCCCAGGCGCCGCCGCCGCTCGTCATCGAGATAGCGACGAACAGACCGGTGACAATACTGCCGACGAGCATGCCGCCCAATGCCTGCGGCCCCAGGATTATGCCGACTACAATCGGCGAGATGACCGGAATCAATCCCGGCACCATCATCTTCTTGATCGCCGCCTGCGTCACGATATCCACGCAAGTCCCGTATTCTGGCTTGCCGGTTCCCTCCATGATCCCTTTGATCGTCCGGAACTGCCTGCGCACCTCTTCCACCACCATGCCGGCCGCCTCTCCCACCGCTTTCATACAGAGGGCCCCGAAGATAAAGGGCAGCATCCCGCCCAAGAAAAGTCCGACCAGGACGGAAGGATTGGAGAGGTCGAACGTGCTCGCGCCGCTCCCTTTTGCCACCTCACGTGCATATTCGGCGAACAGCACAACCGCCGCGAGACCAGCCGATCCGATCGCATAGCCCTTGGTCACCGCTTTCGTCGTGTTACCGACCGCATCCAATGGATCGGTGATGTCTCGCACCTCTTTGCCGAGGTGGGCCATCTCCGCAATACCGCCTGCGTTGTCTGTGATCGGACCGAACGCATCGATCGCCACGACAATACCTGCCATCGACAACATCGACACCGCCGCAACGGCCACGCCGTACAAGCCTCCCGATGCCGCGCCGCCGCAGATCCAGTAGCTCACAAGAATCGCGCCCCCGATCACCACCACCGGCCAGGCTGTAGACTCCATCCCAACCGCCAGTCCGGCGATGATGTTTGTCGCATGGCCCGTTTCACTGGCCTTGGCAATGGACTTCACCGGCGCATAGCTCTTGGAGGTATAGTAATCGGTGATAAATACGAGTGCGAGTGTCACGGCCAAGCCGATCAAGGCTGCGAGGTAATAGCTCACCCCACTTACGCCGCCCACACCATCCATGATCGTGGTCGTCACGGGATAGAACGCCAACGCAGCAATGCCGCCTGCTACAAACAAGCCCTTGTAGAGCGCCGGCATGATCTCGCCGCCCTGGCTCACCTTTACGAAGAATATGCCGATGATCGTCGCGAAGATCGTGACGCCCCCGAGGGCGAGAGGATACAGAATCGGGGCGCTGACTCCCTTGAACAACGTGAAGGCCAAGACCATCGCCGCCACCGTCGTCACCGCGTAGGTCTCGAAAAGGTCCGCGGCCATACCGGCGCAGTCGCCGACGTTGTCGCCCACGTTGTCCGCGATGACTGCCGGGTTGCGAGGGTCGTCCTCCGGAATTCCCGCTTCAACTTTCCCGACGAGGTCTGCACCGACGTCCGCCGCCTTCGTATAGATACCACCGCCCACACGGGCAAACACCGAAATCAAACTCCCGCCGAACCCAAGACTCAGCAACGCATGGATCGCCTTCTCCTGTCCCGCAAACTGCGATGCCACCGTGTAGAAGGTGGTGATGGCCAGCAAGCCCAAGCCGATCAACAAGAGCCCCGTCACCGCGCCGCCACGGAATGCCACGGTCAGCGCTGCATTCATCCCCTTATGAGCAGCCTGAGCCGTCCGCACGTTCGCCCGCACCGCAATGACCATGCCCACATACCCGGCCAGCGACGAAGCGCCCGCACCGATCAAAAATCCGACCGCGGTCAGTAAGCCGAATTTATCGGAGATAGCCCCCGCTCCCCACAATATGGCGAATAACACTGCGGCGACGACGCCGACGGTCCGGTACTGGCGATTCAGGTAGGCGCTCGCGCCTTCCTGGATGGCCTTCGCAATTTCCTGCATCTTCGGGTTGCCGGCGTCGAGTTTGAACACCCACATGGCCAGGTACAGGCCGTAGACAATGCCGGTCACCGCCGCTACCAACGCAAACGTAATGATGACTGAGTCGCTCACAGGTCACTCCTCCTATGAGTTGAGGGGCTCTTATGTCACACGGTTCCCCATGGCTTCAACCCATCCAAAGTACATGAGCTAGAAGGACGAAACGCGAGGTGGTGCAGATTCGATCCGTGCAGCTAACTACCTGAAAAGGTGGGCCATTCTATACAGATGACGAGAGAGGATCAAGATAAAAGACAGAGCAATCTCGCTCGACACTCAACGCACTTTTTCTGGCTAGACCAGCGGTTTAGGAATGGGAGCAAGACGATTTTGAAAAGACTCGGTGTTTCAAATAGTTTCCCCGTTTCTCTCCTTGTATCGGGCTCTTAGGTGGATTTCACTGTCTCCATTGATTCTGATGAGTCTTGGGCTTCAGGGGGTTTTTAGCACAAATTTATATATGGACCCAGCCTTCGGTGCAACGGCGGCGTATCACGCGATGAACCATTGAAAACAGGGCTGCGTCTATATATCCGGCCTCTCGGTGGACAACCACTGTGTCCGGGCCTTGATGAAATACGCGCGCGTTCTCCTCATTAGCACAACGGCCTTGTCCGGGCCGACAATTTGTCCAGGGTCTGAACGCGCCGGGTGTCCCTCTGGTGTCATCACGGATCGTCCGCGCTGCACTCCTTGGTGTGATCCTCCTATGTGATGCGGCTCCCTTCTCCTTGCAAAGACCGGTACGACTAGCCTGTCCCTAGGCGGGTGGTCGATACGCCTCATCATGGGCCAACATGGCCCAGATGACCCGGGCATTTTTGTTGGCTAAGGCGACCGCGGCGACATTGGTGCCTTTGCGGCGCACGAGCGTGCACAGCCACTGTCCCTGCGTATCGGTTCTCCGCGCGGCCCGCTGCACGACGGCGCGCGCCCCATGAATCAGCAGCGTCCGCACATACCGACTGCCTCGTTTCGAAATCCCACCGAAGATCTCCTTGCCCCCACTGGAATATTGCCGAGGCACCAGCCCCAACCAGGCCGCCAGATGCCGTCCGTTGTGAAACGCCTGGGGCCGACCGACGGTCGCCAACAGCGCCGTGGCCGTCAACGGACCAATTCCCGGCACCGCGGCCAGTTTCCGGCAGACCGGATGCGTCCGATACACGCGCTCGATTCGGTGAGTCACCCGCTCGATACGCGCGTCGAGCTCCGTCAGTTGCTCGTACAGCTCGGAGAAGGTGTCTCGGGCAAATGCGGTCAATCCCGACTCCGGGTCATCCAGAAAACGGACTAAGGCTGGCCGGACCTTCTCCGGGGATTGCGCCATCACCAACCCATACTCGGCCAACAAGCCCCGAATCTGATTGATGACGGCGGTCCGATGTTTCACGAAGAGCGAACGCGTGCGATGCAAGGCCTGCATGTCTGCTTGTTCTACCGTCTTGATCGACACACATCGCATGGTGGGCCGGCCCACCGCTTCGCAGATCGCTTCCGCATCTCGGCGATCATTCTTGTTGGTCTTGACATACGGCCGGACATATCTGGGACTCATCAACTTGACGCGATGGCCGAGCTGTTCAAACGCTCGACCCCAGTAATGCGCACTCCCGCACGCCTCCATCCCGATCACACAGGCCGGCAGGTTCGCCACCGTATCTAATAACTGCTGACGCTTCACGCGTCGGCTGAGCACTGCCCGCCCTCACGCATCCACCCCGTGCAACTGGAACACGGTTTTCGCCAAATCAATTCCCAAGGTCGTAGTGTGCATAACAGCCCCTCCTTTCTTCCTGACGATGAGTGTAGGTTGCGCGCTCAACACCACCCATTGTGCCTCGTGTGAGACTCGTGTGGGAAGCAGGCTGGGGCCATTTCATTAGCACAAACAGATTCGATTGAGTGACCCGGTCTTGAGCAAAAATAGTCGGACTTGCGATGTTTAGGGATCGTTCTTGCCCAGAAGTCGTGTGCACTTAAGACCCCCATCGACATGGGAGCACGGTCGGTATGTTGGGCGGGCTCAAGAATCAGGATATGATCATGGGCGCCAGCCGCATCCTGATCCGGCTGGCGCGAAGACCATGCGAGGCACGTTTACTTCTGGGTAGACGGCTGCGAGAAGCTGAGCGTCTTGTTCGGCGTCTGTTCCGCCGTAGGGCGGGCTTCCATCGCCACTGGCGTGGTCATACTGGCGGTGCCCTCAAATAGAATATCAGCCACGAGCGCCCCCGGGGTCGAATAGGCGCGCTGCGGTTGCTGATGCACCATCGTCATCGCCGTAGTCACATCGCCGCTCGTATGCGTGCCCGTGATTGCGGATTGCATCTTTGCGATCCGGTCGGACAAATCGACACGTAGCGCTCTTTGTAATTTGTCTCGTAATGATAGATCGACAAGCTGCCAATATCCCACCTTGATGTTGTCCAACATTGTTTTCGACTCGCTCGCCATCTGAAGATCAGGGATCGTCAGCACGGACCCCACGCCTTCCAAACGCGGCGTGCCCCAATAATAGATCGAGCCATTAAGATCTCCAGAAGTGCGGATGGTGATCAGCACCTTCCCTGAAGAGTCTGAGGCCGTGGCCTGATCGATGACCATGTCGTCTCCGCCGACCCTCATTGGTTGGTGAAACAACTTCTCCTGAAGCCCTTCGTTCACCACGGAATACGGCACGGTCACGGATGCCAAGACTTTATACGGCTGTCCCTCGAGGAGGGCTGCTCCGGAGGTGACTTTCATGGCGCTGTTGGACGGCTTACTGCAGGAATTTTCAAAAGTCGCTGTCGGTGTTTCCTTGACGACGATAGGAATGGTCGTCCGATGTACGGTGCCCTTTAGGGTTCCGATCGCCATTTCTGCAGGTTTCCCATAGATGCAGGCCTGCGTGTTAAACGTCGCCACGTTCACGGCGACCGGCGCTTGTAACTGTGTCCAGACCTGTTGCAAGGGAATCTGGAACCCCCCTTCATCAACGGCCCGCTTGATGGTCTGGACAAGCGTGCCGCGGTTCAGGAGCTCCGCCAGCTGATCTTTGACCGGGCTATTAAACATGTTGCACTTACTCTCGCTCTCCGGTTTGAGCTCAATGGCCATTTGAGGGTTTTTCAGACTCAGGGCGAATACGTTGCCCTCTTGCCTAAGTTCGAGTTGGCCTGTGGTGTCAAGCACCGGATAGACCGGATCTAAGCGACAGCGGCGGAGCGCCTCTTTGGCTTCAATATCCCCTCTGTATGTGGCATGGATGGTCACCCAGCCATCTTGAATGGAGACTTGTGGTTCTTCTTCTCTGATGAAATCCCACCGGTAGTCATTCCCCAATGGATGCTTGGCTTCGCTAAAGCGTTCCGGCATGGTTGTCTGTAATGTCCGTTCAAGAGACGTGAGATCGATGACGAGCGTGGTGGGAAGCGATGAGTCAGGAAGTTGGGACACGGGCACCTCAATGGCGCCGGGGGCCGGCGCTGTATATTGCGGGGGCGGGATCGAGCTCGCCGTGTACTGTGGTAGCGTATGGCTGCACGCGACCGCGACGAATAAACAGGGTAACAATGCAAGGCTTCGTTTCCACATCTTCATGGTCCTCATGGTTTTCTCCTTGGGTGTCACAACATTGTTATGGTGGAATGAGTTCTGCCGAATTGACTACCGCGATTACTTCTACGGGTTGTGGCTCTAAGATGACAATCGCGTCCCCTCTCGAGATCATGGAATCGCAATGTCGTAGGCCCGGTGAATCTCAGGCAACGTCCGATCAGTGAGGGAGCGCAGGTCCTCTAAGGTTTTGACAAGCAATGTGCTGGTCGCTCCCGTCGCTCCTACTTGGCCACTCTTGATCACGGCATAGGCCTGGAGGGCGATATCGATGAGCCGTCGATGCTCGAGCGAATAATAATGCAAGCGTTGGTGCAAGGTTTCCGCTTGGTCCTCGAGTAAGACCTCGTGGGCACTCCCAAAGGACGTGACGGCGTCGGCAATCGCATTGTCGAGGCACCGATTGAGCGTGCGAAACTCTCCTGCGGCGATGAGTTCATTGTGTTCGACGGCTAACTCGGTGACGGCTTGGCACACATCCCCATAATCGTGAACGACCTGGTCGACGGTGTATCCGCGGCGTAGCATTTCAGCGCCATGCACGGTTGCGGCGCGACCGATCTCCGTAGCAGCTGGCGACCGCTCTACCTCGAACGCAGCAGGGTGAGGTTCACTTTGCTCGAGACGAAGGGTCTCAACGAGCTGCTGCAGGAAAAGCGGGACGCCGTGATCGAGCGCGAGGGGCATCTCGGAGGGCGAGAGCCTTTTCGCCACCTTACTCCTGCAACGCGCGATCAACTCGGTACGATTCGAAGTCACAAACTCGTGAAGCATGGCAGGATGATGCGCGATCGCTTCTTGGATGTCTGGTCAAAATTGCTCACACATGGAATATTGGCGAATCATTCACCGACGGGACTGCAAGTGCGTGATTCCTTTAATTGCTCAAACGCTTTCCTGCTGGACATGAGATGAAAAAGCCCCAGGATCAAAATCCTATCCCCTAGGGTCATTGCAATCTCGCAGGATCCTTTTGTTTACGCTCCTTGCTATGGCTGACTCAAAAGGAACTGGTTTTGAATCAATTTGTCGTGTCCGATGTCTGGTGTTTTTCGGGTCGGATAAGATTTGGTTTTCCCTCTTCCCCTGCAAAGACGACCAGGAATCTCAATGGTACGTCGCCTAAATTCTTTCCGTTATGCCAGGTGTTCACAACCTCTAAAAATCCACTCCCGGCTTGAAATGTCTGGCGAGAGCCATCCTCAAATTCTACCGTCAGTGTTCCCTCAAGGACATGGACATAGGTGGGGACTGGATGCATGTGGCGACCGCTTTCCTTCCCAGGTTGGATGTCGATCAGGACCGAGGCCATTTCTGCCTTATCGGTTTTGGGATATTCAATCTGCTTGCCGCCGATCGTTGTTGAACCTTTCATCACAGCAGTGACTTTTACATCTTGTTGCTCTGCACGCACTGAGACGGTCGTCTGGACAAAGACCATGATCAAGAGGATCGAGAAAATTGTTCTCATCGTCATACCTCCAATAACATTTGATTTTGAATCTTCCTGGGCCCTAGCGAGCCAGCACACAAGATCGATGGGTTGAGCGCTAAGGGCTCAAGGTGACGAAGGACTCATCCTGCCGCGACTGACGTAGGGATCATCCGATCACTTCATTTGGCCGGGGGATAGTCTTTGAATGCCTTGGCGACTCCCTTGTCGACCATTTCAAAATTCTTCTCCAAGCTGTCTCCCACCGTTTCCCTGATCACGGCCTGCCACACCCGCTTCTTTTTCGACGATTCAGCCAGATTCACGACCAAGGTGGCTTCCTGATACTTATCGGCATCATTCACGCCGAATAACAAGTGTACCAGCAGGTCTGGACGGTCTTCCAAGCCGACTTGCCGGAGCTCCTTGGCGGCGAGTTGCTTGTTGACGATCTCTTTGATCCGCATCCTCAAGGGCGAATTGTTGTCAGATGGCCCCGATCTTTCGCCCTCTGTCCGTCATCCCCGAATAGGCAAACGTGTGAAACGAAGAGAAGTCGGCGGACTGATCGAAATCCGTGCGCACCTTGATCTCGTACCTCTTATCTCGTACATCTCCTTCAACTTCGTGCAGCCTCCGGCAGCGAGCAGCCCCAGCGCCAGCCACAGGATCAGGAATCTGATGTTCATCGTATGTCTCCCTCCCACTATGAAGTCTTATGCAGAAACCACAGGCCCAGAACATAGACCAAGTCACTTGTGGATACCAATCACAGGCCCCCGGAACGCCCGTGCGACAAATTGGACCCAGTCTTACTCTCTGCTTTGACTCAAGAAAGATTCGTTTTTGAACCAATCTCGACTTATCGTGAGTGCCTTGATATTACGCTTAGTTGCGTCGCGAGTTCCATAGAGGTTATTGGATCGGGCTCATCTGGCCTCCAAAAGCGACAGGTTTACGGCGGTGGTCGACTTTGTTATAGTGCGCGGCGGAGGAACTGACCATGGGCGTGGCGCCTGATTATATTTTGGTGGAGGGGGAAAAGTTCAGCAAGGCAAAGCTGTCGCTCGACAACCACGTCTACAAGAACTGCGCGATCGATGACTGCGACATCTATTTCAGCGGTGGACAGTACGAGTTGCTCGACACCCACATTACCAATTCCCGCCTCATCCTCAACCACCCAGCCAAGGGCATGTACAACGCCGTTCAGATTTTTAAGATGAAGTCGCCTGGCTCCAGCATCATCTCCGAGTAGCGGGTGTTGAAAAAACCTGCCAGCTTCGTTCTCGCATCGTTCAGACCCTCAACGTACCCCAGAGGGTACGCCTCCGGGCCTTCACTCGCTGCGGCCTTGCTGGACAGGCTTTTTGAACACCCTTCGTGAGACGTAACAGGTAGCCTAACCCCTCACCCCTTACTTACTGATGGGGATATTCTCAGCGTACTTGACGATCTCGATCGGCTGGAAGACGGGATCTTGCGATCCCTTGGATGACTCGGCTTCGACACGCTGCAGGAATGGGGCTGGGCCGGTAATCGGCGCGTAGTTGAGAGTCACTTCAACATCGAACGTCTTGGTGTCTTTCGGCGTGGGGAAGGTAAAGGTCTCGACGCGCGTTTCTTCCGGCTTCAAGACCGTATCCTCAAGAACTTTGACCGCCTCAAAGTCGAAGCTCGTCTTCTGGCCCTTGGCATCCTGATAGACTCGGCCATAGACGCGCTTGTCGGTAAACACGGTCTTCAGATTCTTCCCTTTGATATCCAGATCGAGCACTACGGTCGCCCAGGCAGGATGGGTGGTCGGCAGATTGTGCGGGACGAGACTCTGCACCTTCACCGTGACCGTGGCTTTCTCGCCCTCGATTTTCGTTTGGACGTCCAGCTTGGCCGCTTCCTGGCGGAGTTTTCCAATCCGCCCTGGGAACGTATGGTTCGCCACCTTGCGCTTCTTCTCCCCGTTCGCGGACTCGCCGATTTGCTCCGGCATGTGACAGGTCTGGCACTCTTTGCCGGACTTCACCGCCTTGCTCTGATCCCAGTTACCCAGCAGATCGTTGGTCTTGCCTAAGCCGGCAGCCGAGGGCACCGACTGGTGGCAATTGAGGCAGAGATCGGATTTTTGAAACAGTCTCAGCTCCATCGACTGGTGGGCACGGTTCTGAACAGAATCCTTATAGGGACCGTAGAGCGTCTTGCTCTCGAGTTCGTACTTGGGCTCCGGCGGTTGTTTCGTCCGATCGACCTGCTTGATCAAGTGGCATTGCGCGCAGGCCACCCCATCCAACGACGGGTCACCGGCCTTGGCTTGATCGATAAAGAGCTGGGCCTGATTGGGGAATTCGCGCACGTGCGGCGCATGGCAGCGAAAACACAGGGCTTTGTCTTTTCCTGCCGGGGAAGCCAAGAAAGCATCGAGCGAGGCGCGGAAGGCCGGGGAATGGATCGAGCGCGAGAGCGGAGAGGTTTCCCACTCTTCAAACACGCGCTCATGGCAACGTTTGCACTTGCTGGAGCTCGGAAAGGCCTGTTCGATGGTGCTCTGCGACATAGCTGTTTCTTGCGCGAACGTGCCGCGGTCGAGCCAGTGAGCGAGAAACAACGCAACCACCGCGACCGACGCGCCGATTCCCATCTTCACACGGATCGAGTCTCGCACCATCATCCTATTCTTCTCCTTCAAGAGCACCAAGCAGGATGCTCAAAAAGGCCGTTCTCACCCGCCTACCCATGGCGATACGTTCATTTTCCGGCGCAGGCCTTATGGTTTGCCCCACTTCGTCCTCAGGGGAGCAGCCAGACTGTCCGGATAAGCCAGATCGAACGCACCATTTTATCGGAGCGTCTGCGATACACAAAATGTCTGGCGTCCATCCAGTCTTATCAAGCCGCGTGTTGCGCGAGCACGGGGATCGTCCCAGCTAACCCCACCTCCATTTTCAGCATCCTGTTAGAGTGTTTTGGCCCGATAGGTCAGCAGGCGGGGCTGCGTATACTCATCGAAAATCATCTTCGCGCTCTCCCGCTCTTTGTCGGTCGCCAAGGTTGCGAGATACTTCTCCTTGAGCGCCGGTTCGGGCGTCGGAATCAACGCATAGTTCAACACCGCTTCAATCGACGCGGCAGTCGATCCGGCCGGGATCGCAAGGGAGAAGGGGACTTTTCGCGTATGGCCCCCCTTAATGAAGGGATCAGGAATCGGGCCCCGGAGAATTTTGTCGTAGGGCAAGCCAAACTGCTTGGTCTCTTCCTTCAGCACCTTGCCCTGCGCATCCTTGGCGGTAATGATCAGATAGAACTGCTTGAGCACCGGGTCGCCGTCAGGAAAGCTGTGAGGGAGGCTGCCGATTCTCACCAGCGCCGTCCCCTCCACCGCAGTGGCCGACTTGGTGGCCTCAAGATCCACGCGGGGCATCCATTCGGCCTGTAGATTTCGATTCTTGAGGAGGGTGCCGGGAACCACCACGCCGCGGAACCAGTGCCGACCGATTGCGCGCGTCATGGCGCCGCGCTTCGAAGTGGAACTGCCGGTCGAGGGCTCCATGTGGCAATCTTGGCAAATCGTCCCCTGCAGGATCTCACCGGCCAGATCTTTCCGCGTCACATCCTTGACCTTATCGAAGTGGCAGGAGGCGCAATAGTTCGCGCCACGGAACAGTTCAGATTGCGTCGCAGGATGGACGAGATTTTCCTCCGGGTTCGCATAGGGCCCATAGATCATCTTGCCTGGCTCGATCTTGAACGAGGGCGGAGAGTTCGGTGTCTGCTCGACCTGCTTGATCAGATGGCAGGAGGCGCAACCGATGCCTTCCACTTGCGGCTTGCCGGACAACACCTGGGCCACAATCTTCTCGGCATGCTGCGGGAATACGGTGGTCGACGGCACATGACAGGAGAGACAGCGGCGGCGCTCGTCGGTCGTCGGATTGGTCTGCAGCCAGACACCCAACACCGTGCGGAAGACCGGCGACTCCAGCGACGTACCATGCAAGAGCGCCGCATCGACCCGGCCGAAGGTTTTGAGGTCCGGCGTCTGCTCGCGCACACCTTTCCACTCTTCATAGTGCCGATCGTGGCATTGCTTGCAGTCTTCCGATCGAATGAAGATCTTTTCGATTTCCGTCACCCAGTCGGCCGGAGCCTGAGCCTCTGCCTTCTGTGCAATGGCGCGGCCATGATACAGGCCAATGACGCCCACAACGAGCGCGAGGAAGAGGCCTGCGGCGATTCGCGGTGTATGCCGGATGAGTCGTGACATCTTCAATCCCGTTTACATCCGACGAAATGGAAATTCACCCCCCACCCGACCGGATCGCCTGGATCGGCCGGCTCATAGGTGCCGACGGTGAAGTTACATTCTTTCATCGCGCGCTTGATCGCTCTCCCAAAATCGATCATGTTTCCGATCTCGGTCTTGTCGATTTCCTTGATGATGGATCGGACCTTGATGCCGGCATAGTCGGCGCGCGAGCTCCCGATCACTTCGAACACCGCGACGCCTTGCGCCCGTTCGAGTTTCAATTCTTTTTTGATATCCTCGTCCACGTCTCCGACGATCACGCCGAATTCTTCACCCAATCGCCCGGCTTCATCCACGGTCATCGGCTCCTGATCCGCCGCACTCACCGGCACCGGCGCGCAACCGGCCAGGGCTCCCATGCACAGGCTGACACACAAGACAAAGGCCCTTCCACTCCGAAGGGCCTTTGTGTGAGCACTGACTGAACTGATTCGAGCATCCTCCAACGTTCACGCCTCTCATCGTACTGCCATCCCAAACAAAAAACTTAAGCCGGATGCTCAAAAAGGCTGCCCAGCAAGGCCGCAGCGAACCATCACTTCATAATGGGTGGCTGGGATGATCCCAACTGCGCGCAACGTTCTCACCCGCCCACCCACTGGCACGCCGAGACGTGCCATTTGCCCAGGCGAGGGCCTTCTGGGTTTCCCCACTTCGCGCTCGGGGGAGCAGCCAGACTGTCCTTTACTGCGCGCATCGGACGAGCACCGTTTTATCGTGCGCGTTCTGCGAGCACAAAGGATGGTCTGGCTGCTCCCCCTCCTGTTATTCTCAAGCCGCGCGTTGCGCGAGCACGGGGATTGTCCCAGCTACCCCGCCCCCTTTTTCAGCATCCTGTTAAAGCTTCGCAACTGGGTCGATCACGAGCTGAAACCAGGGTGCGACGGCTTTCTGCCCATTCCGCTCTTTGTTCTCACCGTTCCACACGGCAAACGACACGGTTTGCACCCGACCGGGAATCAGCTTGGCTTCGTTCTCTTGCTCTTCACTCACCAAGGGTCTGCGCATGACGACATGCCACACTCCATCTTTCCACGCAGCCTTCCCCTGGACACGGCCCTGCCTTTCTTTGGTCGTTAAGGTACTAAAGCCTCCGCCGATGAGGTCCTCGACAGAAGAGACCCGGCGCGGAATGACTTCAAACGTCCTCACGCCGTCGCGGGCTTTCTCGGAAGTCTTGGCGGCCCGGCGATCAATATCGCTCTGCCAATCGGCCTTCCAATGCCAGATATTGATGTAGTGATCGAGTTGGCCCATGCAGAAGAACGCGGGTGCATCGCCGAGCGGCAGTCCTATCGCGACTCCGTCCCGAAAGGTCCCCGGCGTCAGACGGTCGTTCTTCGTGTTGTCCTGCCATTCGAGCAGAAACGCGATCTCGGTCCCATTGTGGAGCGACCGCACGGTCAAGGCTCGCGCGGTCGGCTCCGGCCAGACCGGCCTGGTAATGACCTGACCGCTCAATGGAAGAGTCATCGGCGAGACCTTGGCCCAGGAGGCATCCTCGGGCCCCGTCGGCAGTTCCCCCTCGACGAGGCGCGCGCGAATAATCATTCCCTCGGAACTGACGAGGGGCACGCCAAAGCCTACCAAGACGCCGGCCACAACCAGAATGAGGAGGAACAAGAGAAGTAACGGGCGGGAAGAAATCTTCGTCGTCGTACGCACTATGCAAGGTCCTCGGGTGACCGGCGCGAGCACATTGTGATGGGCTCAGACTACCACACAGCCCGAGCGAGACCAATCTGACTGCGTCAGGATTTCTACCAGAGTTTCACGCGGCGAATTTTATTTTCGCCCCGTTCGCAGATGTAGAGATAGCCCTGGGAGTCCAGTGAGAGTCCGACTGGAGAGTTGACGACGGCCTCCACTCCGAGGAGTCCGTCTCCATGTTTCACCGTTCCTGCCGATTCTTTCGCCACGAAGCGCGCGGCGCCGCAGCCACCCATATTCTTGTCTTCGTAGCCGCTGTCTCCGTTGCCCGCCACCGTCGTGATCAGGCCGGTCGCAACGTCTACCTTGCGCACGCGATGGTTCATCGTATCGGAGATGTAGAGATTGTCCTGTTGATCGACCACCACGGCTTCCGGCGCATGGAGCATGGCTCTGATCGCCGGCTTGTCGTCACCGTCGTAGCCGTACCGGCACACGCCGGCCACTGTCGAGATAATGCCGCTGCGGTGATCGATGCTGCGGACGCGGTTACTGCCCTTGTCGACGAAAATAATATCGCCTTTCCCGTTCACCGTGAGCCCGACGACATCATAGAGGCGGGCCTCGAGCGCGGGCTTTCCATCGTCAAGATACATGGACATATCCAGTCCGTCTGAACAGACCGGCATGAGCCAGCCATGGTCATCGCTGAAATCGATGCCGATGGCATCGCCGGAGAGCACAACCAAATTCCTCGCAACGAGCGGCTGCTCACGGGCCTCGTCCTCAGCCGTCCAGGTCCCGGCCACGGTCGTGACCATGCCCGTCCTGGGATCGTAGCGACGGATTCGGTGCGCCTGAGTGTCGGCGATGTACATCACGTCGTTGGGGTCGAAGGCGATTGCGGCCGGCCAGGTGAGATTGACCTCGCGGGCCGGACCATCACCGTTGAACCCATGCTGCCCCGTGCCGATGATCGTGGTGATGATGCCGGTCTCATGGTCCACTTTCCGGATGCGGTTACTGCCGGAATCGCAGGTATAGAGATCGTTGCGGGAGTCAAACGCGACGTCGAGCGGCAAATAGAGCCCGGCTTCCCCACAGGGACCTTCGTCGCCGCTATAGCAGGTTTCGCCGATGCCGGCGAAATTATGGAGTGTGCCTTCACGGAGATTGACCCGCCGGATACGATCGGACCCGGACTCGGCAAAGTAGAACCAGGTCTCGTCCTTGTCGAGCGCGGCGTGATGGGGCAGTGGAATCCCGGACTTGACCGCCCGTTTTCCATCGCCGGTGCTCCGGGCCTTGCCGTTGCCTGCGAAGGTCTCGATATAGCCGGTCGCGAGCTGAAGCTCGGTTTCCATATGCCTGTCGCCCTATCCCGGCTGGTTAGCCGCGTGAAGCTGAATGAACCGGCGCGGCCGGCTGTTCCACGGGAGCCGGTGCTTGCACCGTGGGTTGCCGAATCGCTTGCTGCGGAGCGGCTGCCGTCTTCTGCTGGGCCGCTTGGGCTTCGGCCTCAATCCCGTCCGCCTCATGCGCGGACTTCTTGAAGCCCTTGATCGCCTTGCCGATCCCTTCCCCCAGCTGCGGCAATTTCCCCGCGCCGAAGATGATCAGCACGATGGCGAGGATCAGGATCAACTCTGTAATACCAAGACTCCCAAACATGGTGTGTTCCTCCGTATGAATGGGTGAATCAGGATGCACTGCTCTCTTTCGCCCGTTTGGAAAATCGTTCCTTCAACCGCTTCCGCGCCTGCTCGGCTTGTTCGAACATCTTCGCCTTGTCGTAGACGCTGATCAAGTTGTAGTAGGCCAGCGGCTCCTCGGGATTCTGTTCGACGGCCTCTTCCATGACCTTGATGGCGAGATCCGTCTTCTTGTGATTCAGCGCCAGCTCCATCAGCTTGAAACTGCCCTCCAGATGCTTCGGGTCCAATTCGAGCGTACGGATATAGCATTGGATGGCCATGTCGATGGTGTTGTAGTCCGAGACCTGAGGATTATCGAGTTCGACATAGACCCCGGCGAGATTGTACCAAGCCATGGGATCGTCCGGCGTAATTTCCACGAGGCGCTCGTAGTAATCCTTGGCTTCCATGAACTTCTTTTTGTCGGCATAGACCCGTCCAAGATTGAAGAGCGCCAGGACATCGTGGGGGAATACCTCGAGCGCATGCTTGAACTCGGTTTCCGCTTCGTCCGTCATGGCCTTCGTCGCGTAGATCGTACCCAAATTCGAATAGTACATCGCGAGCGACCGATTCATCTCTGCGCGGAGCCCCTCCGCCATCTCAATCGACTTCTTGACCTCAACGAGCGCGTCATCCATCCGGCCTTTGCTGAAATACAGCTCGCCTAATCGGCAGCGGGCCTGGAAATCGTCGGGCTCGGCCGCCAAGAGCTTTTCAATCTCAGCGATTTCTTCGTCGGGATTCAGCGGCTGATCGCCGGGATCGACGATGGTCTGGCTGTGTTCAGGCACAGAAGCGGTTGGTTCGTTCATACGATTCCCTATTGTAAAAAGGCCTGCTAGCAGGCTGCGGAAGAATTCGGTTTACACACAATGCACTTTGGGAATCTTCAATATTGGTGCCAATGTCAACAGAGCCTCAGGATGCTCGAAAAGGCCTGACTTCTCACCCGCCCAACCCTGGCGCGCCGAGACGCGCCTTGTCCCAAGCAAGGCCGCAGCGCCGCGGGCTGACCGTACGTTTACGGTACGTTTCACGGCTCCTGGGAGCGATGCGAGAACGCCGCTGGCGGACTTTTTCAGCATCCTGCTAGATATGCCCGCCCGCCAATGAATCCGGCGAACCGACCATTGGAGCGTTCGTTGCCGGTGCCGATTCCGTCGCATCACGCCGGTACCGGTCCATGGTCAAGAGCATGGCGCCGAGCACCACCATGAGCGTCAGATTCGAATACAGGAGCGCATACCCCGCAATAAACATCAATCCCAGACCATACCCGGCAAGCCGCCCCATGTTGAGTAACTTAATGACCGTGTATGACCAGCACAACAAGCCCGTCATGTAGAACGCAAACGGGAGAAAAAACGTGTAGCCCATGCCGAACTGAAAAATCCACCCGATCCCGTCTGCCGCCTTCCGAATGTTATTGGCCATCCCAGGGTCATACCGATTGAGCAGATAATCCAAGAACAGCATCGCCGTAAACACGGACACAGAGGTCGCCCAGAACCAGATGGCGCGGCGGCGTTGCCGCTGATTGCGCGTCCGAAATGAGACGCCCCGTCCATAGGCCCACATCACCAGTATGCTGGACAAGACCAATAGCCCTTCGCCCCCGCGATGGGCCTCGTACACAAAGGGCGGGGCCGCTACGGTTCCGATAAAACTATAGATGGTGGACATGATCTGATAATACAACCAGCCCCCGACCCCCAGGAGATAGGTGATGCCCATGGCGCGATGCGACCACTCGGTGTGGGTGGAGAGGTATTCCACCATCAGACAGATCAGCACGACCAGCGCCACGAAGTTATAAATTGCAGACCCCAGGAAGGCGGGGGGGATCAACAAGAAACCCACCGTGAGGAGCAACAGGAGCGCGACACCGGGAATGACGATCATGTTCGATCCCGTAAACCCACGACCGGCCATCCGATTGACGCCCGCCACACTCAGGGCAAGAAACAGCAGAATCGCCACGACATTGAGCAGCCACTGCCCGATCTGCGTCAGTGCCGTGAAGGTCGGGATAATCCACTCATGCGCCTGGGCCAGCTTGCTGAGATGCATCCCTAACCGCGACACGAGCCGATACAGAATCAATTCCGAGAAGGAGACAATCAGGACGAGCTTGACCGTGTACTGAAACAGAAGGGATTGATCGCTGATCTTCCCCGTAATCCGGTCGATGGTGGAATTCGTGGCAATCACTCTGTACACCCTTAAGGGAACTGTCGAATTATACCGACCGGGAAAAGGCAGGGTCAACGTGGTGCGGGACAGGCTCATCACGACCCCGCCGGCTGCGGCACGCGCACTTCCTGGGCCTTTGCCCGTGCGATATACAGCAGTCCATCGGCCATCGAGTAGTTGAACGGCAACTCGCATACGACTTCGCTGACTTTTTCATAGACGTGTTGATACAGGCTCTCCGCTTCATCCGGCGTCATGCCTTCCGACACTTCATAGAAGAAGCCCAGGCTCAAGTCCTCTGCCGACGGGCGCATGATGCGCCTGATTCCATAGCCGCCAGGGTCGCTCATGATCGGCGCTTCCTTTTCCAAATCGAAGAGGCACGGCTGACAAGAGAACCCGTACGATCCGTGAAGCCGCTCGTTCTCCACGATAAAATTCATGGTCTCCCGGGCTTCTTCTTCCTTCTCGGTCGGAAACCCCACAATGATGTAGCAATGCACCGCGATCCCCAGGTCGACGCAATCGTCGGCAATGCGCCGCACCCATTCCTGCTTGATCCCTTTCTTCATGAAGTCCATCACGCGCTGATTGAAGGACTCCAATCCGAACACGATCTTCAGGCATCCGGCATCCCGCATCGCCGCCAGGAGTTCACGGGTGAGATGTTTTTCGAATCGCATTTCACAGGTCCATTTGATATCCAGCTTTTTGTCGATGATCTGCTGGCACAATCGTTTGGTCGGCGATAAGGCAAAGCACTCGTCGGTAAAGAAGAAGCGTTGGGCCCCATACCGCTGCTTGAGCCATTCCAATTCCTCGACGGTTCGTCCCGGTTCCTTCTGCCTGAAGTTCTGGTGATCCAGCGTGAGGGCGCAAAACGCACAATCCTTGTAGTAGCAGCCTCGTGAAAACTGCACAGGCAACACGGGCTCCGGCGACAAATACAGTCCGAGCGGAAAGCCGTCGTAGTTGGGGGCCGGCAGCTGGTTAATATTTTCAGAATAAAACGGCTGATTGACCGTAATCTTCCCGTTCTGGCGATAGATCAGGTTCGGGACTTTGGTGAAATCTTTTCTCCCGGCCAATTGATTGACGAGTTCGAGCAACGCGGTCTCGCCCTCGAACACGATGATATCGTCGGTCAGATCGAATAGACTCGGGCAGCGACGTACGTTGTCGACCAGTCTGGTAAAGATGCTGCCGCCGATGGTGAGATGGACGTTGGGAGCGGCTTCTTTGATCAAACGACAGAGTGTCAGACCAGGGATAATCTGCGAGGTCGCCGTAATCGACACACCGATCAAGTCCGGCTGGTCACCGACAATCGACTGAATGAAATGCTTACGGAAGAGCTGAATGTAGGGGTTCTGGGATTCATCCCTGATGATCTTCATCAGGTCCTTGGATGAATAGATAGAATAGCTGCTGAACTGATTGTCGACGACCGTCAGTCGGGTCGGGAAATACAGTGTGGAGAGCACCTCCAGCCATTTGTCGATGAGAAAGAGGCTTTCCTTATAGGATTCGAGATCGTAGAAGCCCTCCCCGCGGAGTGTCTCCTTGGCCGGCTCAATCCGATCAATGAGATAAGGAAAACGGTCCAGCGACTCCACAACTCTCGCCAAATGCTCGGCACTTCCCGATCCAGTCTCTCCAGTTCGCCCCTGCTCAAGCGTTCGCTTTTTATCGACCAACTCCTGATAGAACTCCGCCCCATAGGATTGGGTGACCACCCTGTCTAAGAGCTCGATCCCAAGATCGCGCTGGGAGACATCGGGTACTCCGCCCTGAGCCAAAAACCCCATCAACGAGGGGAGACTCAGATAGGGCTGTGACGGATGCCACGTTGGAGGAAAGAGCAGTGAAACTTTCATGCTAATTCACCACCAACTTGAGGGAAAATAAGATGATTTCTCAATAAATTCGACTCTTTTTATACACTCCGGTATCGGCCAAATGCAACCCTCGGAGACTCTCACTTTCTCCTGGCGGAGCCTGTCCCTCTCCTCACTTTTCTTCCTCCCATTTTCAATTGGACTTCCATCTACTTTGGCACCTAGAATAAAAAACTCGGGTTTGCCGTCACTTTGGGGAAGGGGTGAAGCCTATGACACTATTCAGGAAATTAAGAGTCGTTGTGCTGGCAGGGATTCTGGTTACTGCAGTAGCCATCGTACTGCCTCTTCAACCGGTATTTGGCGAAGGTGGTGCGCGGCGGGACGTTGTGCTTCATGAACGTGAGCGCAACGCCACGATCATGGATGTGCTCTATCTGGTCGAGTTCGAGACGACCCAAGCCGGAGTTCCGACAAGCCGCGAGCAGACGATCGAGCTGCTCGACAAACTCGTCATCCCAACCCTTGAGAGTCTGGGGAAGGATGGCAAGGTCCGTGCGGGAGGCATCGTCGTCGGTACTCTCGCCGGGGCCATCGTGGTTGAAGCCAAGTCGAAAGATGAGGTGACTGAACTCGTTCGTGCGCTTCCCGCCTGGGGCATCATGCAGTGGAAGGTGACGCCGCTCGAGACCTTCGCTCACCGGGCGGACCTCGAGAAGAAGGTGGTGCAGGGACTCCGCGCGGAGAAGTAGTTCGGCGGACAAATGAGAAACCCCAGTCCGACCTGAGGCCGGACTGGGGTTTTTTCGTGAAGAGATGGTCTCTCCAGAGGCGGGTTCTCCTATTAAAGCTTCAGGGTAAACCAGGTGGAGAGCGCCTTCATGCCGTTACGTTCAATGTTGTTACCATCCCACACCGCGAACGCGATGGGCACAGACATTCCCGCCTTGAACTGGGTATCGTTGGCATCACCGGTTTCCAACGTGCGCTTCACCACCACGCGCCAGGTTGGACCAGTGTATCCACCACCCTTGACGGAACCGGAAGGTTCCCACACACCGTTTCCGATGACATCCTGATGCGCTTGCGTCGTGAGGGTGCTGAAGCCGTTGGCATTCAGATCCTCAACCGAGCTCACGCGCAACGTCGGATCGGACATGATGTTGCCCGACCAGATGCCAGGATTGAAGGGCCCCAGGCTCCGGCCGATCCGGTCCGGATAGGTCACGCCGCCCGCCGGCTCCTCGAAATAGTAGTCCCAGAAAATTCCGGGGTATTGGTCGTCCACATCCCAGATGCCCGCGCTATCCTTGCCGAGGTCCTTCTGCCACTCGGCGTTCCACCGCCAGATGTTGGTGGTGCCGCCTGACTGACCCATGCACTGGAAGGGTGGCGCTCCAGCCGTGTTGACTGGGAACATGATCGCCGCCTGATCCCGGAAGTCCTGGGGACCAATGGTCGTATCGTTCTTGGTCTGATCGCTCCACTCTATGCGCAAACCGAGCTCTTTGCCGTTGGTCATGGCTTTCACGAACACCGACTTCACCGAAATATTCGGGTGCATCGGCGTAGTGATCAGCTGCCCGCTCAACGGAACAATCACCCCGGGCACGCTCTCCCAAACTGGGTTCGCGCCGTCCATCGGGATCGCTCCCTTGACCACCTTCGCCGGAATCGTAACCGGCTGGCTGACAGCCAACGGAACCCGCCCGATCGTCAGCATCACGCCGACGATCAACGCAGAGAGAAGAATGCCAAACACAACACGCTTACTGTGTGTCTGCATTACTCTCATAGGATACTCCTCCTCTCGATTAAAAAAGTAAGATCAATATCGTACCAACAATCAAGGCTGAGAGAGCATAGTGAAGAGGGCCAAAATCACGCCGACGATCAACGAAGCGAGAAGAATGCCAATCCTCATCAGCTTGCTCTGTGACGGCGTTACTTCTTTAGGCTGCTCTACTTTTTTCATAGGATACTCCTCTTCTCTATTAAGAAAATCAAGAGCGATGGCCCAAGATAACTGCCGACGAACAACACATGGAGACCTTCATGAATAATGGACAACGGTTAGGCGGTTCCGATCGGCCCCTCCTCTTTGTCTTTGCCTTGATCCTTCTTGTCCAAAAATGACTCTGCGCCAACTTCGTTCAGCAACAGACTCAGTTCATTTCCCTGATCCTGCGCACCGCACTCATACGTCTGGCCTTCCGGTGAATTGAACGTCGCCGGGCGGTAATCGGTTTCCGAGTAAGGCTGGGGAATGACGCCTAGGAACGCGGCTTCGAAATCCATCCACTCCGCCATCACGTCCGCCACGTGTTTGTACAAACCGGATGCAGCTTTCTTGACCAACATCCTGCAAAACAGCGGAACCCACCGGCCGATATGATTCTTGACAAACTTTTTCTGCGCGTCCAGGACGATCTGGGTCTTGTCCGCTCCATCGTGACAGCGGGAATAGGATTCTTTGTAAGCCAGGAAATGCATGAACTCGAATTCGACGCTTAGATGATCCAGTCGCTCATGGATATCCTTGGACAATTCCACCCCGAACGCACGATAGAATCCGGCGATATCGCCCATGACTTGCGATTGAGCAAACACGTGGTCGTTTCCGAAAAGCGTTTCGTAGGGAGGGCAATCAAGCGTGATGACATTACTGAACACTCGGCGATGCTCGGCCTGCAGATCGCTGAGTTGCCAGTTGACGCATTCTGACGCGACAACTTTCTCGATCTGATCGAATTGCTTGCGCAGCAGCACCAGCTTTTGCTTGGCCCGCTCACCGCCGATGCCGTCGAGCGCCTGATCCAAGGCATCGATCGCCGCTCGCCCATCCTCAACGAACTCTCCGCATTGCACATAATCAAGAAACTCATCGTCTTCAGGATAGAGCAGGCTCCACGACACAAGGAGATAGAGCTTACTGCGACTGAGGGCGCGTTCGACTGCGGGTGAATCTTTAATGGCCGGCGAAGTCGGAATGACCGCGGCCACGGCCGGAGAATTTGTTTGCACCGGCTGTTTACTCGTCATGAGAATCAGCTCCTCGGTTTACCCTGTTGCCCACATGAATTTTCAGGGCATTTGAGGTCAAACCTTTGGCACAGGATCTTGTATGGTAGGTACCGACCCAGGGGTTGTCAAGCGCGATCTTCCCCTTCGCAAGAGATAATCTAAGTTGGTGATTTCTCAAATTATTCTCCCTCGCGATGCGCACCTTCTCTCTTCAATTTCCTTCTTGCACTCAGGTCTGTTCTTATGGATCACGAGAGCGACTGCGCCAACAATCTAACCGGTGTGACTCGAATGGCCACGTGATCGTTCACTGTCTGGCACACTTGTTCGCACAGTCCGCATCCGACGCAACGCTCGGTCGTCACAACAAGACGTTGCGTGCCAAAATCCATCGATAAGGCATCCGTGGGACACTTAGATGCGCAGGCATGGCACCCCTGCCCTGCCGTGCAGATTCGGTGCGAGACAACCGCGAGACCCATTCGTATCTGCGCTCGTCCTTCGACAGGGAGCAACGCCTCGGTGGCACAGGCCGCAATGCAGGGTACATCCTCGCAGAGATAGCACGGCATCTGATCCGCAAAAATCACCGGTGTCCCGTTCTGCGGATGTGAACGTAATCGATCCGTATGGACAGACCTTGGCGCAGTCGCCGCACTTTGTGCATCGCTCCAAAAAGAGTGCCTCGTCAGCGGCACCGGGAGGACGCAACCAATCCGTCCGCACCGGTGCTGGAGCCGGTTGTTCCGGCACAACCTCTTGGTGTTTGGCAAATTCCTGTGCCGCTTTGGCAACGGAAACGACAGAATCCTTGAGGAAGTCGCGACGTCTGTATGGTGAATCAGTAGCCACAGTGGTGCACCGTTACATGACGCCGTCAGCGCGCAGCTTGTAGACCTCGACGCAGCGGTCGCAGGCCCCGAATTCGATATCCCAGCCAGGGTGATTTTCGCGGATGAAATCGAGTACATAGGTCTCGATCTTGTTGCCCATATCCTCGACCCATGAATAGGTCGGGAACCGGCACAGAGGACAGGGAAATCCCGGCATCAACATGACCTTATTTTCCGTCTCCGGAACCTCGCCCCCCTCGACATCCACGGCACGGTCCATCACGCGCAAGGTGTCCGACGCCATCTCGATCAATTCCGAGTGGGTAAAGAAACTCGTCTGCCACAACCCTTCGAACACCGATTTCAATTGCGGCGCGGGAATCTTGCGATACCAGGAACGAAACTCTTTGAACCGGTCTTCCTTCCTCAGCATCGGCTCTTTGCCGGCTACTGTCAGCCGACTATCCACGGTGAGACTCCACAAGATGCGATAGCGTTGGAGAATGAGGGTTTCCTCGCCTGGATTTTGCCCGACCTTGGTATCCGGATCGTACCCAAAGACCGGATCCAGCATGTCCGAGATATGCAACAACTCATGGCGGCAATAGCGCGTGAGCGCAGGATCGTAAAATCGACGTGGGATAAGCTTTATCCCGACGCCTTTCAGCCCTTTTTCTTCGAACTCGCGAGCCAGCTCGTGTTCGACAGATCCCCACTTCCTGAGAATATCGACGCCTTCCTGATCTTCCTTGAGCACCCCCTTGACGAGCACGATTCCGACTCGCTCCTTCACCAAAGGATATTCGTTGAAGGCATCGCGGATGATATCGGAAAACCCCCAGGTCCCGAACATATACTGGTAGAGCTTCTTGAACTCACTTTCACGATCATCGAGCGTAAACTTCTCGTAGATCGGGTCGGCTAGTTCGTGGAACTCTTTATAATAGGTGGGGTCGCCCTCCCGTTCCGTCTTTTCGACGAACGAGTCAATGACCTCTTGCAGCAATGCGGGCTGAAAACGAAGTTCCATAACCGTCCCTGGGAGCGCGCTAGAAGGCTCCTGGAAAAATCGGTTTACACCTAATACTCTGTTGGAATCTTGAAGATAGTGCCGATGTCACATTAGCCTCAGGATGCTCAAAAAAGTTGTCTGGCAAGGCCGCAGCGAGCGAAGAGGCGAGGCGTACGCTTCGGTACGTTGAGCCTCTGAGCGATGCGAGAACGCCGCTGGCGAGCTTTTTCAGCATCCTGCTAGCCTGCTTGACTTGATGACAAGGCTTCTCTTACGATCACCACAAGCCGGAACGAATTATACTGGGCGAAGCCGCCGGTTGGCAATCAAGCCTGTCGCCGTGGGACTGCTTCACCTTGTTCCAGTCGTAAGGATTATTGAACATGGTCGATCACGCTGCTTCCCAACTTGCCCCCACTCCCTCCCCGCTCACACCATCGTCGTCGGGAACGGGCAGCGCACCAGTCGATTTCCTCGAATACTGGAAGACAGGAGCACGGGAGCTGACCACGTTTCGCGGCCATTCGCATGGAGTTTGGTCGGTGGCTTTCGCGCCTGACGGGTTGACCCTCGCCAGCGGAGGAGTCGACCGGCTCGTCCGCATGTGGGATATAGAAACCGGACGCCTCCTGCGCTCACTCAGGGGACACACTGCGGATATTCGATCTGTCGTCTTCACGCCGGATGGCCAGACGCTGGCCACTGCCAGCGAGGACCGTACCATCCGGCTGTGGAATCCGAACACTGGCGAATCGAAGAAGCTCCTCTTCACACGCTATGACCACAATGTCGTCAGCCTCTCTCTCTCACCCGACGGCCTCATGTTGGCGCGTGGCAGCCACAATAAAGACATCAAGATTTGGGAAGTCACGACCGGCACCGAGCTCATGACCCTCCTCGGCAAGGACCAGTACGACCACCACTGGTCGGTCTGCGTCGCCTTTTCGCCGGACGGGATGCACCTCGCCAGCGGAACGGATATCGGCAAGATCAAGCTCTGGGAAGTGTTACCCAGCGGAGAGGAAAAAATCCTGCATAACGGACACTGGAAACAGCACGACGATGATACCAGTGAAACACGCGGGTACTTTGTCGAAGACGACGGTGGATTTCAAAAGCCGATGGACTATTGGATCGGCGCGATGGCCTTTACCCCCGATGCCAAACTACTGATCACCGGGAGTCGTGACCAGACGATCAAGTTGTTCGACATGCCACATGTGGCAGAACAACGGACCCTGAAAGGCCACACCGCCTGGGTGCGCTCGCTCGCCGTCACTCCGGACAGCAAGGTGCTCATCAGCGCCAGCGACGATGCAACGATTCGGTTTTGGGACCTGTCGAACGGCCGCTGCTTCAGAACCCTCAAGGCCCATACCGCAGGCATTCGCGGCATTACCCTGTCACCGGATGGGATGAAACTGGCCAGTGCGTCATGGGATCGCACGGTGAAACTGTGGGCAGGCGGCACGGAACCTCAAGAGTAACCGTACGATCCCCTCACTACCCTCGCCATCCGTATCCCGAATAAGAAGGCGCAGGGGTGGCATGGCCCTTCCGCTCCAACGCCTCCCGGAACGGCCCTTTCGGACTTTGCCAGGCGGAATCCTTCGGAAATTCCTTCGCAGACTCAGTCAGTTTCCGTTTTCCTTCCTGGCAAAGTCTCGATGGGCACCCCGTTCCTCCGGCGAATTACGCTTCAGGGCATGCCACCCCTGCAAGTACGTTTTCAGCTAATAAAAAATGAAAGGCGACAGGCCGCTTACAAGCCTGTCGCCTTAACGCTTCGCCACGTTCAGTAGGCTGCGCTGGTAGCCATTGTCCTAGGCCCATTTAAGATTCCCGACCCCTTCTTACTCCCGCGATCATTCCTATGAGTGAGAGGAGGCAATCAATGGATACGGAAACCTTTATCGGCTCCTTTCCGGATCAAGGTGAACATACTTGATCGCCCTGCTCCAATTATCGTAGACCCACACTCGTTCGAACGGACACCCGGAAAAAATCTTGAGAACATGATCGTGGAACTCGAACTGCCAATTGAAGCTATCGGAGGCAGGCTGGTTTATGTAATAGGCCAAGAGTTCGATCGGGTGATCACGCGAATACATCTTTTTGCACTTCTTCTCAATTTGTCCGTATATCTCCTCAGTCCTTTTCGTCATTTCCATGACATCAAATGTTGGACCGCCAGAGACCCCACGAGTTACCGAAATTTCGGCTAGGATTTTTCGCAGCTTGGGCGGGACTTTGATATATCCCCTTGAATCCTCAGAATGTTGACGTAGCTCATCAATAACTTCAGGGACGACCGAGAGACGTTGCTGAATCGGAACATTCTTGAGAAAACCAACATAGATACTAGCGTCGCGAAACCTGACTGCTATCTCAGAATACCTTCCGCAGGAAGTCTTGAGAGCTTCTGTCAGCTTTTGGCCATTTCCCATTTCTTGGACTAGCGCTGGCGTTACTATCTCCACCAGCTCGAAGGCAACAGTTCCTCTCCCCTGAATCTCACAAAGAATATCAGGGGCGGGCGGTGGTTCGCTGCTGATCGAGCCCAATGTAACGGGTAAATGAGCAGCCGCCGCTAACAGTTGAAATATTATTCGTTCCTCTTTTTCCTGGCTTGTTTTGGTAACAACCATTTGTCTTTACTTTATTCGTGATTGACAGGCAATCACTTGATCCTTGATCTTCTTGTAGATGGTTTACTGGCGTAGGGTACAGTCAATGCTTCCTAGAACATTTTTCAGTTCGTACAGAACGCTAAAAGGGATCGGGAGTCTTAACGGCTTTTTGGAAAGACTCTCGATCCCTTCGTTTGTTCCGAACGGGAACAGGCCTATCAGCGGTCTGTCCCCGCCCCCTATCTTAAACCAGGGTGGCGTGGTTGATCCCCTATACGCGCATCGAACGAGCATCACCCATCTAATTGATCCTTCCAAACTCGCTCGTTGGTTCTCCAGGGATGGGGGCTGATTGATCTTCCACTGCGCGCGTCCAACAAGGGCCTTCTGAAACCGCGCGTTGCGCGAGCACAGAAGATCATCAGGCTCCATCCCCTCCTCTGCTCTGCGAGCAAGAAGGGCATCTGGCCGCTCCCTCCCCATCCTCTGTCCCCACATCCTGGCGGCAGTGGAAGCCACTAAATCTTACGAGCCGGTTTGGTAGATGGCAGGTCGGTAACGCGGTTTGGGGATAGGTTTGCCGGCCGCGCGAGCCGCTTCCAGCCAGACTTTCTTGGCCAGTTGTGCCTGCTTCAAGGCATCGGTTGGAGTTTTCCCGAAGGCAGAACAGGCGTCCAGATCGGGAATATCCGCGATATAGCCCTTGTCCGCGTCGCTATAGAAGATGTTGATGTGATAATCCTTCATGCGAGGATCTTCCGAATTCCTTATGCCTCTCTTGGAGGGAGTGGCCGAGGCTGCCCTTTACTGCGCGCAACATTCTCACCCGCCCAACCCCGAGCGCGCCGAGACGCGCTCTTGTCCCAGGCGAGCACCATCCATCAATGATCCTTCCAAGCTTGCTCGTTTCACTTTCCCAGGAATGGCACCCGTGTTGGTCCCACTGCGGCCGTCGAGCGAGCACATTCTGATCGTGCGCGCTCCGGGAGCAAGGGACCAGCACGGGTGTCATTCCTCTCCCACCCTCTGCGAGCAAGAAGGGCACCTGGCCGCTCCTGTCCCATCCTTCCAAGCTCGCTCGTTCTCTCTTCAGGGATGGGGGCTGATTGATCTTCCACTGCGCGCGTCCCAATCGAGGGGGCCTTCGCGAGCGCCGCGCGTTCGCGCGAGCACAGGAAGATCGATCGGGCCCCCGATCCCTACTCCTCTTCGTCACCCGACTCGCCCCGCGCGGATGGAATCCCGTAGCGCTTGCACTTTTCCCACAGGGCTTTGCGCGAGAGGCCGAGGATCTTCGCGCCGGTCGTGCGGCTGCCCTCCACTCGCTCCAAGCACCGACAAGATATAGTCTTTCTCGAACTGTTCCCGCGCCGTCGCCAGCGAGGTCAGCGGACGCTCCTCGCGCTTCTGCCCCGTCAGCCCTTCGCTACAGAATCCACAAGATTCTTGTGGTACCCCGCCTGTATAAGGACAGGACTGGAAGCCGCACAGATCGGACGGTTGGATCGCCTCACGATCCCGCCCCAGCGCCACCGCACGCTCGACCATGTTCTCCAACTCCCGCACGTTCCCTGGAAATGAATAGCGCAAGAAGAGCTCACGCGCCACGGAAGAAAACCCTTTCAACGTCTTATTCATCTTGCCGGAGCACGTCTTCAGCACATGCTCTGCAATGATCATGATATCTTCCTGCCGTTGACGCAACGGCGGAATCACCACATGCACGACATTGAGCCGATAAAAAAGATCCTCTCGAAACCGTCCCTGAGAGACTTCCTTTCGAAGATCCTTCTGGGTGGCACAAACCAGGCGCACATCGACATCAATCCTGTCGTTCCCCCCGACGCGCTCAAACTGCCGTTCCTGGAGCACCCGCAACAATTTCACTTGGACGACCGGCGAGATTTCCCCGATTTCATCGAGAAACAACGTGCCTCGATGGGCCAGCTCAAACCGCCCACGCCGCTGCCGCAGCGCCCCCGTGAACGCCCCTTTCTCATGGCCGAAGAGTTCCGCTTCTAATAAGGTTTCCGGAAGCGCCGCACAGCTCACTTTGATCAAGGGGTAGTGGCTTCGGGCGCTGTTTTGATGGATGGCATTGGCGACCAGCTCCTTGCCGGTTCCGCTCTCTCCAAGAATCAGCGTCGTCGAATCCGTTCCTGCCACCAGCTTGATCTTCTCGAGTACGGCTCGCATTTGGCTGTTCGCACCGAGAATGCCCCCGAAACTGAACTTATCTTCCAGCACCGCTTTGAGATCCTGATTTTCGCGCCGCAAGGTCACGACGCGGCCCACCCGCTCGACGATCAACAGTAATTCGTCCATCTGGAACGGTTTCGTGATGTAGTCGAAGGCACCGAGCTTCATCGCGCCGACCGCCGTTTCCACCGATCCGTGGGCGGTAATCACCACGACCTCCGTGTGGGGCGACTGCTCTTTGGCCGCTGTGAGCACCGTGAGCCCGTCCGTGCCGGGCAGCCGCAGATCGGTGATCACCAGATCGAATGGCCGTTGGCGGATGGCTTCGATACCTTCCGTCCCGGATGCGGCCGCTTCGACGTCATGGCCGATCGCCTCCAATGCATCGACCATCGAAAGCCGCATCAGCGGCTCGTCATCGACGAGCAGGATCCTGAGCCCCTTCATGACACCCGCTCCATCAACGAACGTTCCCGGGAGACAGGAAGACAGAGGGTAAAGGTCGTCCCCTTCCCGACCTCGCTGTCTACCAAGATCTTTCCTCCGTGGCGCTCGACGATGCCCAGACTGACCGACAGGCCGAGTCCGGTTCCTTCGCCTTCGCTCTTGGTCGTAAAGAAAGGATCGAAGATCCTCGGCAGGACCGCCGGCGGAATGCCCGATCCCGTATCGCGAACCTCAATCAGGCAGACCCCTTCGACCACGGATGTTCGAATCGTCAGCCCCCCTCCGTCTTTCATCGCTTGCACCGCATTCAATACCAGGTTCATCAGCACCTGCTCAATCATGTGCCGATCGACCATGACATTCGGCAACCCCTGACCGAATCCCGTTTCCAACCGGATTCGGTTCGGGGCAAAGAGGTGCGTCGTCAAGACCAACACGCGATCGACGACATGATTGATGTCCGTCGGCGCAAACTCCGGCTCATCCTGCTGGGAGAAGTCGAGGAGCTGCCGAACAATCTTTTGCACACGCCGCACACCGTCTTCCATCGAGACCCGATATTCTTCTAGCCGGCTCGGCGACAGCGTCCCCTTCCGTAAGTTGTAGAGGCAATTGAGGATGCCCCCCAGGGGATTATTGATTTCGTGGGCCACCCCTGCGGCGAGCCTTCCGACCGAAGCCAGCTTCTCCGAATTCCTGATCCGCTGCTCCAGCTTCTTAGTCTCGGTCATGTCGCGCGCGATGCCCAGCACGCCCAGGATCGCTCCCTCGACCCCATGCAACGGGGAAACACTGACCATTACAGCCCTCGGCTCCCCTGTGCGAGTCACCACTTCGACCTCATAGACCTGCTTCGCACCGATATCCAAGGTACTCTTGAGACGCCTCCCTCGATGGCGTTTGGAGAGAAGGGCGAGGTACGGGCGCCCAAGCAGATCGTCTTTCCGGTAGCCCCATGCTTCGATCTTGCTGTTGACATAGGTGAACCGTTGCTCGGTATCGAGGGTGTAGATGACATCGTTGGCGTTCTCGAGCAGATTTTCAAGATACTGCTTGGTCTCTTCAATTTCCCGCGTGCGCTCTCGCACCTTGTCCTCCAACTCTTCTCGGTAAGTCTCCAGCTGCCGTTCGAGCCGCTTCCGGTCGGTAATGTCTCGCAACTGCACCATCACCAACAGTTGGTCGGCCACTCCGACTCGGATCAAATCCATTTCGGCCGGAGTTTCCAGCCCGTCGGCATGGCGCACCATGATCTCCTGGGTGGACACTTTCCGCTGTCCCAAAATGCTGTCGCTCAGCCATCCGCGAAACGCGTCGTGATAGCCGGAGAGGACGACTTCGAGCAGACTGCGGCCGACCACGTTCGCCTCTGCATACCCCAGAGCTTGCTCCTCACGTTTGTTGACGGCTACGATCATACCGTTCGGATTCACCATAAACACCGAGTCCGCCACCAAGTCGAACAACGACTTGTACCGCGCCTGCGAGGCCACGAGCTGTTGCGTCCGCTCCGACACGGCCCGTTCAAGCTTCGTCGTGTATTCTTGCAGTTGTTGCTCAAGCCGGTGCCGTTCAGTCACGTCGCGCACAAACGCGCGCGAGTGAACCAGCCCGCCCCGCTCTTGATCGATCAGCGCCGTGGCGTGAATCTCCACGTCGATCGGGTGACCGTCCTTGGCTAGAAACACCGTCTCCATCGAACTGCGCCCTTGCGCCACCAATCGTTCCAAATATTGCAATACGAGTGGCTCCTGGTCACGCGGCACGAGGTCCCTGAGCCGCATCGACAGCATCTCATCGAGGGTGTATTTCAGCTTCTCGATCCCCGTCTTGTTCACATGGACGAATCCGCCGCTCCGGTTCAATTGATAGATCATCTCTGGAGAATGCTCGATCAAATCGCGGTACTTTTCTTCCAGGCGGTGCACATCCACCACACGTTGTTCGATCTGCGCAAACGATCGCTGTAGATTCGTCGCCATCTGGTTGAACGCATCGGCGAGTCCTTCAATTTCATCGCCGGTCTTCAGTTCCAATCGACGGTCCAATCGTCCACTTCCGATTTCACGCACCCCATCGTGTAACAACTGAATGGGACGGGCAATCCGACGTGCGACGACCACCCCTGTCCCCCACAGCACGGCAAGCACGAGCAACCCATAGAGCAGCACTTTCGCCACGAGTTCGGCGAGCGGCGCATAGGTCTCCTGGGGATCCTGCCGCACCATGGTGATCCACTGTTTTCCTCCGAGGCTCCCCGGGGCCAAGCTCTCGCCGAATCGAACCGGGGCGAATCCGACCAAAGCGTTCCGGCCTCCATGCGAATCGTCTGCGACAACGGTCCAACCAGCTTTCAACCCGCCGAGGGCACTGATCAACTCAGGCGTTACCGTATGCTCTTCCGGGGCTCAGGACCGGACAGATCACAGGAACACCATCGGAACTGAACAACATCGCGTGACCGGTCGCCCCAATGGTGACCTCGGCAATGGCATGGAAGATCGTGTCTCGACGCAACAGAATCGTGACCGTCCCAATCACCGTCTCCTTTGTATCGTCCAGAATGGGCGCCGCCACCACGACCACGTGAGTCCCGAAAGCGGGATCAAAGGCGATCTCGCTCACATAGCCCCTGAAACTTCCCCCTTTCACCACCGCTTGCCACCAGGGCGTTTTCCCGTAAAAATATTCCACTTGCGGAATGGAACTGACAACCAGCGCTCCCTGCTGGTCGGTCACCAAGATCCCGACATAGTCCGATTTGCGGATATCGTGCCACCGGATGAGGTAGTTGGTGACGATGCGATTGATGAAGAGGGGAAACTCGCTTTGCTTATCCCGCTGATGCCACCGCTGCTGCCAATCCTTGATCATGCCCTGGATGCTTTGCGCGTCCTTTCCCTCGTACGTGCGGTTGGCTTCGGTGACGGCGGTGTGGAGAAAGGGGGTCGTGGCGAGCTGCTGGGCCTCGTTCATCCCACGACTGACCTGCATTTCGATGCGGCGAGCGGCTTCCACGGCGACTTCTTTGAAATTGGCGCCGGTCATTTCGCGAAGCGCGCGCCGCTCCTCGACGTAGGTGAGCGCAAGCAGAAGGATCAGGGGCAGAAGTCCGACCAGCACGATCGCCGTGATGATCTTGCGCTGGAGACTGTGAGACCGACTCCAGAGTGTCATGGCTGTGCCCCAAGGCGGGTGAGGCAGGCTGAAGCTGGGAAGGCTGAAGGTCGAGGTTCGAAGTTCTGAACATTTCAGCCTTCAGCCTTCCCCTCGGCCTTCGGGCCACGCCTATCTCACTCACGATTCACGAGTGGTTATGTCACCATCCGGTTAACTCCGCTTCAACAGCCGCCCGGACGCTCCCGGCCAGAGCAACAGCAACGGACTCGCGACGAAGATAGACGAATAGGTCCCGAAGATCACGCCCCACAACAGGGCGAGAGAGAAGTCGTGCAAGACCTCTCCGCCGGCCAGCGTCAGAGGAATCAGCACCAACACGACGGTCAAACTGGTGACGATCGTGCGGCTCAAAACTTGGTTGACCGCATTGTTGATAATCGTCTCTTCGCTATCCCGCCGGCGCATCCTGAGATTTTCCCTGATACGGTCAAACACGACGACCGTATCCGTCATCGAATAGCCGGCTAACGTCAGCAACGCCGTCACGACGAGCAAGGTAATTTCCTTATCCAGGACATAAAAGGCCCCCAACACCGCCAACACGTCATGGAAGGTCGCCAAGGCCGCGGCGACGCCGAAGCGAAGTTCGAATCGCGCCGCGACGTAGAGAATGATCCCGGCAAAGGAAATAACGACCGCGATGAGGGCATCCTGCTGAAGCTTCTGCCCGATGGTCGGTCCGATTTCCGAGCTGGAATCGACCACGAAATGGTTCGAGGGAAACTCCTTCGTAAAGACCGCCACGACCCGCTCAGCAACCTTCTCCTCGATGGTGGTCGAAGCCTTCAAGCGGATCAGGAGTTTGTTCTCCTGACCGAATTCTTGCAGTTCGGCGTCGGCCAAGCCGTTCGCCTCCAAGGCTTTTCTCGCTTCGTCGACCCGAATCGCTTGGTCGAATTTCAACTGCACCGCGGTCCCGCCCGCGAAATCAATGCCGAGGTTCGCCGACCCTCTGGCAATCTGGATGACCGCCACAATTCCCAGTACCACCATGATACCGGAAAAAAGGAAAGCCCAGCGGCGCTTCCCCATGAAATCGACATCGGTTTTTCCAAGGATCTCTAACATGCAGGCTCCTTCGAACTAGATGCTTAACTGTTCCACTTTGTGTCGTTGATTCAAGAGGTCGAAGATGACCTTGGTGCCTATCAGGGCTGTAAACAGATTGATCCCGATTCCGAGACATAAGGTCACGGCAAATCCTTTGATCGGCCCCGTACCGAAGAGGAACAGCGCCACCCCCGTGATCAAGGTAGTCACGTGAGAGTCGACAATCGTCAGTAGCGCCTTGTCATATCCTCCGTCCACCGCCAGCCGCACCGCTTTCCCCAGTCGCAGCTCTTCACGAATACGCTCGAAAATCAGGACGTTCGAATCGACGCCCATCCCCATCGTGAGCACGATTCCGGCGATCCCCGGCAAGGTCAGGGTTGCATTCAGGGCGGAAAGGGCCCCGATCAAACACAACAGATTGAGCACCAGCGCAAAGTCCGCAATCACGCCGGACATCCGGTAATACACGATCATGAACACCACTACCATGGCACCGGCAAACAGCGTGGCCTGCACCCCTTTCTCGATCGAATCCTTCCCCAGCGACGGTCCGACCGTCAGGTCTTGAATGATCTTGAGCGGAGCCGGCAAGGCGCCGGCCCGGAGCACGATGGCCAAGTCGTTCGCCTCTTGCATTGAAAACGTCCCGGTGATTTGCGCGCGTCCCCCGGTAATGCGGTCCTGAATCACCGGTGCCGAGTAGATCGTGTTGTCGAGCACGACGGCCATTCGTTTCTTGATGTTGTCGCCCGTAATCCGTTCGAATTCCCGACCACCCTTCGCGTCGAAGGTGATCGACACGTAGGGATCGTTGAATTGACCGATCGAGACCCGTGCATCGCTCAACACATCGCCGGTCAACATGACCCGCTTTTTCACGAGATAGGGAATCCGATATTCGCGGCCGCTATCTTTTTCGAACGCCCGTTCAAAGAGGATCTGATCGCCTTCCGGCAATTTTCCCTCCACCTGCTTCAGCACATCCGCTTCTTTATCTTTCGGAATGCGGGCTGGCAGATCGAGCTTCTGCTGGTTGTCCTCGTCGAGCATCTTAAATTCGAGCAACGCCGTCTCTTTGATCAGATCCCTGGCGCGCTTGGGCTCTTTGACACCGGGCAACTGCACGACGATCTGCTTCAACCCCTGCCGCTGCACCATCGGTTCTGCCACGCCAAACTGGTCAATGCGGTTCCGGATCGTTTCCAGTGCCTGGTTGATCGCGGAGTCCTTGATCCGCTTGACCTCGGTCTCCCGCAACTCCCACACCAGCCGATTGGCCGATCCGGCAGACTGCGTCTCGCTGAAGGTCGGATAGTCATCGATCAACTTCTGGATCTGCTCCTTGAGTTCGGCGTTTTGGAATTGGATTGTGACCTGAGCCGGCCCCGTTCTCGTCACAGACTCGACGGGAATTTTCTTATCGACCAACACATCTTGAAGGGACACGACCGATCGATCGACGGCGATCTCGACCGCGCGATCTTCGTCCACTTCCATGACGAGGTGAATCCCGCCTTGGAGATCCAGGCCCAGGGTAATGCCTTTGTTCGGCATCACCCTCTTCAGCCAACCAGGCAATGCCTGATAGATCGGCTGATAGGTCGGGATAAAGAAGATCACCGACAGCACCACCACCGACGCCAACAATGTTAACCGCCCACCCACTTTTTTCATGTCGTCTGTAACCCCTTTGTCACTCGCAGACCTACGAGTCCTTATCCTTGTCCTCTTCGTCGCCGCCGCGTAATCGAGCAATCTGGTCCCGTTGCATCCGAATCTTCGTACTATCGGCGATCTGCAGCGTCACAGTCTCCTTCCCGAGATTCGTCACGGTGCCCCAAATACCCGACGCCGTGACCACCTTGTCGCCCTTCTTCAGGGCCTCCAGCAACGCCTTCTGCTGTTTCGTGCGTTTTTGTTGCGGCAAAATGACCAAGAAATAGAAAATGACGAAGATCAGCACGAATGGAATGAGAGACAGGAACGTACTGGAACTCGAACCCCCTCCACCGAACCCTTGAGCCCATGCGACCGATTGCATTACCATACGAAATCCTCCTCGACAGCGTTAGTCCCATCCGGCATGCCGATGTAGATCAGCCTCAGCCACGTCCGCAGCTGAAGCGTCCGATGCAGTCCGGTCGCAGGATCGGTAGAACTCCTCCCGGAACGACCGTAGCCTTCCCTGTGCGATCGCTGACCGCACCCGGCCCATCAGATCGGCAAAATACCAGAGATTGTGGATCGTATTCAGCCTCGACGACAGCATCTCTTTCACCTGAAAGAGGTGATGCAGATAGGCTCGCGAGTAGCGCGCGCAGACCGGACAGCCGCAGGCCGGATCGATCGGCTGTTCATCCCGAACATACCGCGCTTGCTTGATCACCACTCGCCCAACACTCGTAAAGAGCGAACCGGTCCGCCCATGGCGCGAGGGCACCACACAATCGAAAAGGTCGATCCCGCGCGCCGCACCTTCGATCAAATCCTCCGGCATCCCCACACCCATCAAATACCGCGGCTTCGCAGCCGGCAGCTCCGGCACGGTCATATCCAACATGGCATACATCTCTGCCTTCGATTCTCCCACCGAGAGCCCTCCGACCGCGTAGCCCTCGAAGCCAAGCCCGACGAGGTCACGCGCCGAAGTCAGGCGGAGATCCGCATCCAAGCCGCCTTGCACGATCCCAAAGAGGGCTTGATCCGTGCGACGCCGACTGGCCTGACAGCGTTGTGCCCAGAGAGTGGTCCGTCGTACGGCATCGCGCACGACCTCTCTCTCAGCCGGCAAGGCCACACAGTGATCGAAGGCCATCATGATATCGGCCCCCAACGCTTCTTCGATCTCCATGGCGGTCTCCGGCGTGATGAAATGCGTAGACCCATCGAGATGTGACTGAAAACTCACACCCTCGTCCGTCACCTTGCATAATTTGGCGAGACTGAAAATCTGAAATCCGCCGCTGTCCGTCAAGATGGCTCCGGGCCACCCGGTGAACCGATGCAATCCACCCATCTCAGCCACGACCTTATGCCCAGGCCGCAGATAGAGGTGGTAGGCGTTGTTCAGCATGAGACGAAAGCCGAGCTGCTCTAAGTCGGCTGGATCAATCCCCTTCACCGGCCCCAACGTGCCAACCGGTATGAAGGCCGGCGTGTCGATCTCGCCATGGGCGGTGCTGAGTCTCCCCAACCGGGCGCTCGTCTCACGATCTGCCTGCTGAACTGAAAAGTCCACAGTCCCTCTTGCCGGCTACATCTGCTCTGGTGCGGAAATCCCGAGCACGCCGAGTCCATTCTTCAAGACTTGCTGGATTCCTCGCATCAGCGCCAATCTCGCCGCAGTCCGTTCGGGGGTCAGTCCCTCTTTCTGCAGCCCCTCGCCTGAGACCAATCCCTCCGGCGTGACCGCCAAAAGCTCTCGATCCGCAGCGGGAGGTAGAATCCGGTGCTTGTTATAAAACGTATGCAGCAGCCCGGCCAATTGCTGGAGGTAATAGGTCATCCGGTGAGGCTCAAAGGCCATCGCACTGCCCTGCAGGACCGAGGGATAGGCCGAGAGCTTGCGAATCAGCCCCAATTCATCCGGGTCCATCAAGACCGTCAAATCCGTCTCGCTCGGCAGGGGACAGGCGATGCCTCGCGCGGCCGCGACGCGCCAGAGGCTGGCGATCCTGGCATGGGCATACTGCACATAGTACACGGGATTATCGGATGACCGTTGCTTGGCCAGTTCCAAATCAAAGTCCAGATGCGAGTCGGAATCGCGCATCAAAAAAAAGAACTTGGCCGCATCGGCCCCGACTTCATCGATGACTTCCCGCATCGTGATGAACTCGCCGGCCCGCTTCGACATTTCCACTTTCTTCCCGCCGCGCAACAGATTCACCATCTGGACCAGCACGACCTGGAGGCGATCTTTCGGATACCCATAGGCCTGCACCACCGCTTGCATGCGAGGAATGTAGCCATGGTGATCCGCGCCCCAGACGTCGATGAGGAGATCATATCCGCGCCGCAGCTTATCCTGGTGGTAGGCGATATCGGAAGCCAGATAGGTGTACTCGCCGTCCTGTTTCCGCACGACACGATCCTTCTCGTCACCGAATGCCGAGGATCGGAACCACCAGGCACCTTCCTGCTCAAACAGGAAATGTTGTGATTTCAATTCATCCAAGACCCGTTGAATGGCTCCTGAGTTCACGAGAGAGGCCTCGCTGAACCACGACTCGAACTCGATCCCGAAGGATTTCAGATCCTCGCGAATCACGCTCAGCAGTTCCTGATAGGCGAACGTTCGACAGCGCTCCTCAACCTCTGTGGCCGCACGTCCGGTCAGCTCGGGCCCGAGCTGTTGCTTCACTCGCTCGGCCACGGCAGTGATGTAGGCCCCGTGATACCCCTCTGACGGAAATTCTACCGGTCGGTTCGATAACTCCTCATACCGTGCATAGACGGAGGTCCCCAACAATTTCATCTGCCGACCGACATCGTTGATATAGTACTCACTCACGACGTCATACCCGACCGCCTTGAGCATATTCGCGACAGCCTGCCCGACCGCCGCGCCACGTCCATGTCCCACATGCAACGGGCCGGTCGGATTCGCACTCACATACTCCACCAAGACTCGACGTCGCTGCCCCATCTCGGCTCGCCCGTAGGCTGATCCTTCCATCTCGATTTCTCTAAGCACTTCTTGCCAGACGGCGGGCTTGAGCGTGAGGTTGAGGAACCCCGGCCTGACGATCTCGACTCGGTCGAAGAGTTGTTCACGCTGTGAAAGATTGTCGATGATAATTTGGGCAATATCGTGGGGCGCTCGCTGCTCAGACGCCGCGAGAGACATGGCAACCGTCGAGGCTAAATCTCCCCATTCAGGCCGTTTAGGAGCATCCAGATTCAGTTGAGGCCAGGCTTCCGTCTTCAGTTGGCCCTTCTTTTTGGCCCCATTGAGCGCTCCGATAAGCGCGCTGGTGACCTTTTCCTGAACGACCCCGCTGGACAAGAAAATAACTCCTAAGTCCTTACCAATGAAAGGAAAAATGAACTGGTCACTTTAGCATACGGGATAGTCAGTAACAAGACAGCCGGAGGCGATTCTCTCCCGGACCGCTGCCTCCTTGAGGCGGGCTAGACAGAGTGCCACAAGATGGTCCTGCGGCATCGCGAGACAAGGTTTTTCCTCGCATCGGCTGACATCGCCCCATGATTGGCAGAGGCAGGGTGCGCCCTGGATCACGGTAACATGGGCGCCACAGTGGGGCCCAGCGATCGGGATCAGTCGGCCCAAATAGAGCAACCGTACGCACCCCCATCAGTCCCGCCATATGTGTGACTCCCGAGTCCTGCCCGACAAAGAGCCGTGCCTGAGCAAGCACCCCGGCGACGGTAAGAACATCAAGGCCCTTCAGGACGATCGGTGGGTTCACACATAACTGGACAAGACGCTCGACCGGCTCCCGGTCTGCCGGCCCTTCTAGAACCACCGGAGTCGCCCCGGAAATCTGAAGCGCGATCACTACAGCCGCGAGTATCTCCGGTGCCACACACTTATGGGCACTCCCACTCCCCGGATGGATGAGGACAAGTGACTGTCCGATCGCGAGACCTGCCGCTTCAAGACAGGCTCGTCCGAGATGGAGGAGCGGTTCCGTCACCATGAACAGGACATCTCCTTCGTCGTCAGACGGTGCCTCATTGATCGCTTCAAGAAACCGGTTACGTTGATGTGTCGCCCGAATCGACGTCGAGAACGGAGACCTCACGATAACCTCTCGGACACCGACTGCCTTGAGTGTCTCGGTCAACTTGCCATCGAGATCCTGCGTCCAGCCAATGGCAAGATCGCAGTCCTCCAACCATGTCTGTACCTGACCCGTGACTGAGTCCGCGCCGGCGAACAAGTCCGCGCAGGCTCGCCCCTGCACTGAGGTCCACGCATCAATGATGCGGCACTGCGAGGAGCAACCTCGCAACCTGGTCCTCTGCGCAGAGCACCAGCCGATGGTTGGGGAAGCGGGTCCGCAACCGACCCATGGCCGGAACCGCCAAGAGCACATCGCCAAGGCCGCCGGGATGGATCATCATGATCGTCCTTCTCACGGTGAACATTACGGTTCTCCTGATGGAGGTACCCGAGCCAGCAGGGACCGCGCCACCTCAAGATCCGCCGGTGTATTCACGTTTTGAAAGGAACGCCCGGAGGGATCGAGGGTGAGCAGATCTGCCTCGGTGACATAGCGTACTCGAAGGGACGCGTGCGACACCATCTCTTGGATCTTGAGCTGTCGTGCCCGGATCATCTGTTCTAAGGCCGGCAGGCATCGTTTGCCATACAACGCATGCATCGGATGTAACCGGGCCGCGAGTTTCGCCATCACAATATCTGCGGTGGCTCTTCGACTCGTGAACTGAGCAATGACCGCCTGATCGAGAAACGGCATGTCGCATGCGACCACGAATATGCAGGGCGCTGTTGCCTGCGTGAGCCCGGTGTACACCCCTCCGAGACTGCCACAATCAGGCACCAGGTCTCGCACAACTCGGGCGTCGACGTCGAGCGGAGGGCTGTCCTGCGCAATGACGACCAGTACCTCCTGAAAGATTGAGCGAAGCACAACCAGTCCTCGTTCAAGGAGGGTCTGTTCCCCCACGACGAGATACCGTTTGTCTTCGCCCATTCTCCGACTTTTGCCCCCGGCGAGAAGGACGCCGGTCACCTCGATCTCCATCATGCCCTCAATGCAGGAGGCCAAAAAGAAAGAGGGGGTGGGTCACCCCACCCCCTCCTCATGCTTCAGACTCTCTCCGCTCAGGCGAACGTTAGAGAGTCTTTCCCTTCCGCTTGTTCGATCGTCTAGTCAGCACCCAACCTTCCAGAAGGACCACACCAAACGCAATCACGATCGGATAGATATAGGCTTCGCGAGGGGTCGGCGGCTCCAGGAAGGTATAGTAGAAGGCCGAGACGGCCATCTTCCGCCCTGCGTCGCCATTGTGGCCGTCCCAGGCAAAGAACACAGTGGGAATATATTGCCCCATTTCAAAGAAGGTATCTTCGTCGTACTCCTGATCTTTCTTGTTGCCCAACGGCCGCTGAACGATCACCGTCCATCGGCCATTCTTCCACTCCGAATGAAGTATCTTGATGTTCTCTTCGTAGTTGAACCGCTCTTCAAAGTCCTTATCCCATCCGGTACCCTTGAAGGCGCGGAGCGAACCGTCAGCTTCCCATTTCACAATGTCGACTGGGAACTGTTCGTTGCTGCCGAACAGATACCGCGGCTTAATCGGTGAGGGAAGCTCCTTCCACTTCACGGCAGTTTCCATGGCGATCGCATCGTTGTAGACCGTGTAGTTATTCTGATGCGAGGCAATAGAACCCTCTTCGCCGGTCTTCGGCTCCTGTTCCTTGACATCGATATTGACTGAGGTCGGAGCCCAGGGCAACTTCCCTTCGGCTACGCTCTTCGTCCGGTCGTCCCACTGGAACATGAACACGACGTACTGGTCGTTGTAGAGCGACTTCACCCAGATATCGTCGATCCGGTTCACGAAATTTCTGGGCTTGTGGGTGATCTGACCACCCATCGCGACAAACCGCCTGGCTCGTTTCGTCCACATTTCGTTCTCGGGATCTGCTGAAATCTCTCCTTCGACCACCCCGGAGGACAACACAAAGTTGATCTTCGGCTTGTCCGCCAATGGATCGATCGCGAGGGGCGTCCCATCTGCCTCACGCTCACAGAGCGAGTTCACCCAGTTGGCAATGTGCCAACGCTCTTCAACCGTGGTGTTGTCAGCGAACGAGGGCATCGGAGTACCGTTGACTCCGGTCGAAAACGTCCGGAAGATGTTCTTGACGTTATAGGGATCTTGCCGGCTGCCTCTGAAGTTCCAACACTTGTGCCAGTTGGCCGGCTGTATTGAAAAACCCCAGTCATCTTTCAGATTGAACGCATTGCCGTCACCACGGCCATCAGCGCCGTGACACTCGACACACTTCTTCTCGACAACGAGCTCTGCTCCCTTTTTCAAACTCTCCTCCGTCGGAGCAATCGGCTTCAGGTCGTCCATCCGCAACACGGTCTGGCTCTCTGACTGCTTGTCGGTAAATTTTCGATCTTTCACCAGCTGGGTGGTGACGAATGACAACACTTGGAGCCGTTGCTCTTCCGTCAGAATGCCTTCCCAGGACGGCATGGCGGAACCTGGCAGACCGTGGGTCACAGTCTCAAACAGATCGTTCTGACCGGCAACGGGTTTCTTGGCATCGAACAACGGCAACTCGCCGCTGGCCGTGTGCCGAATCTTGAACGTCCCCTGGTTGAAATTGCGTGGGACGCGGCCAGAGACGATCGGCGCCGGGTCCATCGCCCGCGCCATCGACCCCGTGACACCAGACACACTTGGTGAAGTAGACCCGCTTTCCTGCTTCGATCATGTCGGCAGAAGGCTCAGGTGCTAATTCGCCCTTCTTGAAGCCCGCAGGAAGAGCAGCATCTGCGGCAAAGGTCAAGCCCCCGGCGCTTCCGGAGACCAGGATGATTCCGAAGGCAGTCGCGAGGAGTGCCCCCGCCTTCAGACTAAACGAATTCTTCATCGCTTCCCTCATCTCATAAATCCAGGTTGGCTATACAATTCCCGTGAACGGCTAGTCCCAGGTCCGGGGGTAATACCCCGTGTGCCAATATTCGAACAAGACGACTTTCCAGATTTCGTCCACAGTCAGATGCTGTTCCCATGGTGGCATCACAGAGGCCCAGGGGAAACTGCTTCGTTCGGCAAGCCGATTCCACCCTTGGACACACGCCAGAAGATAAACGTTTCCTGTAATTGCGCAATCGTACCAGGATCGGTAAAGTTCGCCGGGATCGGATTGAACGCGAAGGCATGGAGACCGCGGCCGTTCAGGTTATCGCCATGGCAGAAGTGGCAGTTTTGGTAGAAGATCTCTCCGCCCTCACGCACATATTTGAGGTACCCTTGAGCATCCTTATCCCAGGGATTGGCATTCGGCTTCATCAAGCGGCCCATGCCCTGTTCCACAATATTCGCGTTGCTATACTCCTGATCGTACTTTCCTTCAGGATTGACACGATAGGGGTTCTGCGACGTTTGAAGTGTGTAGGTCTTTCCATGCACCTTGGTGCTGGCTGGTGGCGCCGGATGCACCGTCCGCAACTCGATCGGCTCCTCTGATTTTGGGACCATCGCGTTGTATGAGAACCCGCCGATCAAGAGCGGCAGAACAAACAGGTATGCATAACGCAACAACCTGTTTCCCCCGGTCTTGGCATCCAAGACGTTCATGATCGGCTGCTTGAACTTCTTCCAATCTTCTTCGTTCGCAGAAACCCACATGAACACGGCCACAAGGGAGACCGTCCCATACATAGCGCGAACGCTGAACGGAATCGGGGGATACACACGAAACTTCAAATAGAGGAGAATGAACGCCCAAAAAAGAATCCCCTGCCAGAACCGCGGGAACGCCATTCCCATGGACGCCATCATATAGCTGATCCCTGTAAAGCCCGCCACGAACAGCGTGAGCTCCAAGATCACTTGGACCGGCATGTACCCTTCGATCAGGCGCACGGTGTTTGACGGAACGATGCCCACGACCATTCCGGCAAGCAGGAGTATTCCAACTACCCCTATGAGTGCCCCGACTGACATTAATGCTTTCATCGGTAAACTCCCATTGCTCGACAAAAGAGAGAGATAGCCAAGATCATGAAATCTTCGGTGGCGGCGAACCCGCTTTTACCTGCGACAGATAATCGACGATCTTTTTCAGAGCGCCTGCGCTCAATTTCTGCCCAAAGACCTTCGGCATCAGATTGTCAGGAAAACCTTTTACAACGTAGGTACTGGGTGATACCACGGACTCCATGATGTATTCTTGAGTGTTATGCGCGGCCCCCTTGTATGCTGCATCCTTGATTCGGTTCGGTGCGTTCGTCCCCTCTTCCAGCAGGGGACCCTGCTTGCCAACCGCGCCAGGGATGCCTGGAATCGTATGGCACATGATGCATTGCGCCTTGGTAAAAATCTGATCAACCGTCTCGGTCCCATCCGCCACGAGTGCGCTTGCCGCACCTGCCGGCTTATCTTCCTGCTGGTTTAGGCCGGTCAGCTTCGGGAATAAACTTCTCATACGATTTGATAATCTCTTCGAATGTCGGAGCGTCACGCCCTTCGCGGACCCACAACCAGGTGTCCACGGCCGCCAACTCAGGAAGACTCAACGAGATCGGTGGTTTGTGAATGGGCGGCATCGGGCTTGACTTATCGTTCGTTCCCTTGACGCCGTAGCCGACAACGACATAACAGCTCGGGCAGGAGTGGGACTCAGCGATATATTCCTGAGCATTTTCCGCAGTCCCCGACTCCTGGGAAGGATTCCTTTTGCTCATACTCTCTAGCCGCCGGCTTCCCCTTACTATATTTTGGATCTTCTAGCCGCTCCTTGCCCGCTCGATCTGGAAGGCCAAGCAAGTTGGGAGCGCGTTCACCCAGCATCCCCGCGTGGAACGCGTGACAGAGAGGACACTGGCCTTTGCCGACCGCGCCCTGTTCTTTGTTCTTTCCAATTCCACCGAAAATGATCTTCTCGCCTTCATCGGCAAGTTGCTGGGCAGTCATCGAGCTGAAATCTTTTTTCTCTTCCTTAGGAGGAAACCCGCCTTCGACCTGCGGCAACCAATTCCCATACCCTGACAGGCCGGCGGCAACAAGGAACATGAAGCCACCGATCTTGAGCAGTGCGGCTTGATTGGGGAAATAGATCCCCATCATGAAACACATCGCAGTGATGAGGACTAAGGAGACCGGAAGCATCCGGTTCGCTTCATAGAAGCTCCCCTTATAGTGCGCAATTGCCAGCAACAGCATGAAGGCGGCAATCATGCCGATAAAGAGCTTGAACATCGCGCGCTTCTTTGCAGCGCGATCGCTAATGGATACCAGGGAATACACGAAGAGACCGGCGAGAAGCGCGAATAGCGGCCACCCTATAGATAGAGCTTCCTTTATCAGATCGCCCACGGATGTAACCTCCTGAGGTTTGGGTAGGAGGGAGGCACGTTCTTCGTGCCTCCACTCCCCCAACCAAGATACTTAAAGATGATTAGTGGCCCCCAGCCGGCTGCGGTGCGCCGCCCGGAACCCCTGCCTTCGCTTCAACAGGCGCCTTCTTCATCCCGAGGCTTCCCAGCCAGAAGACGAATAGGATGCTGACCCAGAAGAACAGCACATTGAATGAAATCATGTTCGCTGCGAAACCCACCGTATGCGTATAAGCCCAAGGCGAGTTATCACGCATGATCTCATTCACGTGCCAGAACAATCGGACCGAAGAGCGTATGTACCCCATCAAGCCCATCATCCAGGTAAAGGCGGTTGCGAGCATGATCAACGCATATTGCGATCGAACAGAGATCTTGCCCCACTCAATTGCCCCCATCTGCTTGGCGCCCTTCATCATGGCGGCGTTCAGCGGAAACATGAAGAAGAGGCAGGACAGCGTCGTGGCGACTTGAGGCACTGACAGACCCACCCGCACGTTTGCCGGGATGTAATATCCGTAGATCGCCAGCCAGATGATGTTCACATAGGCGCATCCGAAGAAGATACCCATGAAGATATTGCCGAACTTCGACCAGGATACCGTCGAGACCTTATTGCCTCGCATGTACCAGACGAAGCTCAGAATGGTGGTGGTGATGATCACGTTAATTCCACCGTTCTTGGCCGACATCACCCCGTAGTTTCCCAGCACCGGGTGCTGCTGACCACCCATAGCCTTGAGCTCAGCTGGAGTCATGACGATCGTGTGGGGGGTGATGAACACCAGGTAGCCGCAACAGAGAACGAATACGAGATACTTAATGTAGCGTTGATATTTCTCAGCACCGCGCATCCGACCAAGCGCCTGCCAGAGATAATAGTTCGTGCTCAAGAAGAGGATGCCGATCATGGTGGCTTGAATAATGAAGAGCCAGGCCAGGAGACCACCCATGAGCGTAATCCCCATCTGCTGGCGATAGGCATACACCTCGCGCATCAGCCAGTAACCGGCGAACGGCAAGGGAATCAAGAACGCCACGCCGAGCGCCATGGCGATGTAGCCCATCCAGTCATAGTGCGCACGATCCTCATCTGTCTTGGAGGCCAAGAACTTGTACGCCGCGTAGGCCGCCACGACACCGCCGCCGAACGCCATATTACCCAAAATGCGATGCACGTTGAGCGGATTCCAGAGGGCGGTATGAATGACGTGCCAGATGTTCCCCAGGAACCGGCCCTGCTCATCGACGCCGGCCGGCGACATCATGAAGCCGATCCAGGAATTGGCCAGCATCATGAGCAATGTGCCGATCACGTTCAAGACCACGGACATGCTCAAGTGAATCCACTTGAGGAACCCTTCCTTCATCTTGTCCCAGCCGTAGTAGTAGATGTAGAGGGTTCCGCTCTCCGCCACAAACATCAGTGCATAGATATGCATGACCGGGCGGAAGATACTGGATAAGTAGCCGAAGAATGCAGGATAGAGCGTCAGGAAGGTGAAGATCAGGATACCGCCCAGAATCGCGGTGAGCGAATAGGCCGTCAGACTGATCTTGATGAAGTCATAGGCGAGGTTGTCATACTTCTTCGCCATCGCCTTATCCTTCGTCACCACCCCCATGAATTCAATAACCATGCAGAAAATTGGAACCGCGAGCACGAAACTTCCGTAATAGAGGTGCTGCTGGTTCGCAAACCAGAGCAACACGCGGCTCTCGAAGTTGTACCGCGGATAATCTTTGGGTCCATCGACGGTCTTCGGAGCAGGGGCACCGACGACGATACCCTCCGTCTTATAATAGACGTCTCGCCCCTTCTCGACCTTCGCCTCACCCTCCTTCTTCACCGCATCAGGTGCATCTGCGCCAATAGCCAGTGACGGGAGCGATACGGCGATGGGGAGCAGGAGAAGGCCAATCATCGCGCAAAGCGCCATGATTGAGAACAACTTCTTCCCGGCTACACGGCCCATGAGATACCTCCTTGATGCATTCCGAAAAAGACTCATACCATTTACCCACAAGCCCGAATCGGAGCAGAACAACTACCAGGCTCTACTTTCGGAAAAGGTACCAGTAGTCCAGCCCCTGCGACTCCATCAAAAAGTGGTCGACTGCCGTAAAATACGCGATGCAGATGACTAAAGACACCACCACGTATACGATTGTCATACCCATCGCATTCCCTCCCTCAGACCTTGCGGACGTTCAAGAAATCCCAGCGCTGCAGCGGCCCTGCTTAGCAGGGGCACTGAATCCCAGCGAACCAATAAAAAAACCACAGGCCCACCGCACAGGTCACGTAAAAAATCATCTTGCCGATCTTGACCTTTAGCTCGCTATCCGCTGTTGCCGTGGCCATCGCGTCTCCTTCTACTGATGCAAATAATACGTCCCGAATCAGCTCAGCGAATTTCTTGACACACCGATATCCGTATGTTATTCAAAATTCCTTGCCGCACACGAAAAGTCAGGGGAAACTCGATGAAAAAAAAATCAAAAGTGTTCGACATTATAGTTTTGGCCGGTATGGTTGTCAATATACTTTTGGCCGTGTTTCTCATTCTCTACTACTTTGATTTCTTGTAAGTTTCTCATGGTTTTCCCCTTCAGCTCTTCTCTGATTTCGTACCTGAATCCGCACAGCGAAACCCGATCGTTTCATCGCGAAAGTCCGGAACCATCTTGCTCCGGCTGGTGATGCGAATATCGGCTCCCGTGGTCGCATACCCCCCCCCACGAAGCACCCGAAATACTCCGTGATCTGGGCTCGGCGGGTTCCGTTCTGGGGCCTCCTCGAAGTAGCGTTCCGCATACCAGTCGGCCACCCACTCCATCACATTTCCTGCCCCATCCATGACACCATACGGGCTCTTATCGGTCGGAACCGTACCGACAGATGCGGAGACATCATGCCCATCCTGCACCCTGGCCCAATTCGCTCCGTTGGGCTGCTCCACATTACCCCAGGGCCAGAGACGGCCATCCGGTCCTCGCATGGCCTTCTCCCACTCCGCCTCAGTTGGAAGCCGCTTCCCTTTCCAATGGCAATAGGCCTCCGCATCCTCCCATGACACGTAGACCACAGGCTGATTGATGCCCTGCATCTTGCTCATGTTCTTGGCGTAGCGGGCAGGAGGACCAGACTTACGATGTCCGGTCGCATCGACAAATTGCTGGTATTGAAAGTTGGTCACTTCGTACCGATCAATGGCAAACGCATCCAGCACCAGCGTGCGCTGCGGCTGTTCATCGAACCCGCCTTCATTGGTCCCACGGATGAAGGGTCCTGCCGGAATCGAGACCATTTCTTCCCGAACTGGCTCTTCACGAGACACCTGAGAGGGATCGAGCGACCCTGATGGGGTTGAATCCGTGGAATCAGCAGGAGACTCTTCAAACGGGGTCAGCGTGGTGCCGCGGAGGATTCCCATGATGGGAATCGCAGCAAACGCAAGGACGGCAAGAAGAAACAAGACCTTGAATTTGGTTTCGAGCATGTCTGTTATGACGCCGCGGGGCTATCGCCAACCTCCATATCGCTCGCACAGCGAAACCCGATCGTAATATCCGTTCGCCAATGCTTCGCAGCAAATCGCTTGGATAGCCGAGTGTTATGCTCGGTCTCTCGCCACGACCCTCCGCGCACGACTTTCAAATCTCCGGTTTCTGGCCCTTTCGGATCGCGATAGGGCGCTTTCTGGTAGTAGTGTTCATCGTACGAATCCGCAACCCATTCCGCGACGTTCCCGGTCATGTCATAGATTCCGTAGGGGCTTCGCCCGGTCTCGAACGATCCAGGAGGCGCGAGATACCGATACCCGTCTTCACTCCCATCCACATTGGCATTGGCGCGGCCGTTCATGAAGGTGTCGCCCCACGCGTACTTCCGCTTTCCCTCACCACGGCCGGCTTTTTCCCATTCCGCTTCCGTGGGAAGGCGCTTTCCCGCCCATTTGCAATAGGCCGCCGCCTCGTCCCATGTCATGCTCATCGCCGCAAACTCGGGCTGCAGCAGCTTGGATTGATCGTCTTCAAACACTTCGATCTTGGGCAGCGGCCGCTTGGTCATTTTGGCGAACCGGGCATATTCCTCTTGGGACACTTCTTTCTTGTCGAGATAGAACGCCTTTAGAAACACTTGACGCTCCGGCACCTCATCCGGGTCGCCATCTTTGCTGCCCATGATGAACGGGCCTTCGGGAATCTGCACCATTTCTCGGCCTTCATCGCCTATCTTCGTTTTATACATGGAATAATCCAGCGAGGGTGCACTGCTCGGCGCAGGGCGAGCTTCGGTCTTGATCGACAAGGCCAGTGCTTTCATCTGCTTCGCCTTGTAGGACTCATAGACCAGCAAGCTAATCATCAGGGCAAACGCCCCAAAGACAAACACGATCGAGCCGATGAGCACTCCCCTATTTTCCATCTCGTCTCATGCTCCTCCGATTGCAGCCTTCTTCTTTGCCGCGCGCATATCCAGCAACATCGAGATCTGCACACCGAGAAATCCACCCATGGCGGCACCGGCCCCCGCGCCCACGGAGATTCTCTCCGGACCGGCAATGAACCCAGGCAAGCGCCCCGCCTAACAGAGTTCCCACCAAAATACTCACCAGGAAACGTCGCCCACCCATAAACCCGATGACTCCGCCGAACAACAGCCCTGCCCCACTCGCAAGCGGCATGATGCCGCCGCCCATTATGACCCCGATGAGCGTCCCGACAGTTCCCATCACGGCCACGCCGAACAGGATATCAATCACCTTTAAAAGTGCCGATTGTTCCGTGCCGGACTTGGCCATGCTAACAACGCTCCATTTTTCTAGCGTCCTGCGCTCGCGACCATCGAACCAAAATCGATTTCTACGCCGGGCCCGGCGATGATCGAAATACCCCAGGCTTTGGCAGCTGGTTCATGCTGGTGAATCCGTTTGAAATCTTCGTAGACGTTCACCCGTTCCTCAAACCACTGACCGACATCCTTCGTGCCGCTTTGCACCACGATCTCCGAGCCGCTGAACATGCCTCCTTCGGTCAACGTGCCCTCGGGCTTGGTGGCACTCCAGACATACTTCGTAAACACAGGAATGAACATCAGGTCGATATCCAGCGAGGCATAGATTGCCGCGATAGGCTCAGTCTCCGTCGTGGCTTTTTGCAGACGCCAACGCCAGGTGAGGACTGGAAAGGCCTTCGGGTCCCAATCGATCTTCTTTTTCTTGATCCTCTGTCCCGCATCCTTCGCCGCCAGAAAATTCACACCGTTCTCTGTCTGGACCTTATACGCATCCCGCCCCTTGGATTGGCTTCGTTGACTTTCATGTATCCCAATTCGAGGGAAATCCGTCCGCTTCTTTCGCCTGAAAATCCTCCAGGACCAAGGATTGGCTTTGGGCCGAAACCGCTCCCTGCATCACGAAGCTTCCACACACCACCAGCCCGACCGTGAGAAATCTCCGGACCATCACCCCTCGCCTCATACTCCTCTACCCCTTTCGATCTTTAGGCCTCTTGCGACGACGACGGCGCCAATACCCTCGCGTTTCCCTCGGCCAACTCTTCTCCCATCACAGGCGACTGATCACGCTGAGACATCCAGAATAGAGTGAGCACCAGGCCCCAGAACACCATCATATTGAGCGTCACCATCTTTGCGGCAAACGCGAAGTCCGGCGTAAAGGCCCAGGGAGAGACATCGGCCATCAACTCACTTACATGCCACGCCAACCGTCCGGAGGAACGGATATAGCCCATGAGACCCATGACCCACGAGAATGCAGCAGCCAATCCGAATAAGCCCACCATCCCTCTGAGAGAAATCTTTCCCCACTGGACCGGCCCGTGGAGGAGCGCCCCTTTGAGCATCATGCGATTGATCACCACACCGACCACAAGAACCGTCAACGTGGTCGCAGCCTGCGGCGACGACAGCCCGACGCGGAGATTCGCCGGCAGATAGTACCCATACACTGAGAGCCAGATAATGTTGAGCGCCCCCAGGAGGAACAGCGCGCCGATGAGGATGTTCCCTTTCTTGACCCAGGACACGACCATCGTTCGATTGGCGCGGCGGTAATACATGAAACTCAGGGTGGTCACGAGAATCATGATGTTCACCGCGCCGTTCTTCGCCGACATCACTCCGTAGTTGCCGACCACGGGATGTGACGCTCCGCCCATCGCCTTCACTTCACCGGCCGACATAAAGACGGTGTGCGGCGTCAGCCAAATAAACAGAGCCAACATAAACACCGCGAGCAGCATTTGGTAATAGGGCTGATATCGTTCCCCTCCACGAAGGCGTGCCATACTCTGCCACAGATAAAAGTTCACTCCGAGGAAGAGGACGCCGATCAAGAGGGCCTGCACTACAAAGAGCCAGGTGAGTAATCCGCCCATCATCGTCACACCCATACTCTGGCTGAACGCATAGACCGACCGCATCAACCAGTAGCCGGCAAAGGGCATCGGTAACAACGCGCAGACCGTGACAAACAGAAAGACGTGCCCCACCCAGTCGAAATAGGCGCGCGCTTGTTCAGTCTTGCTGGTGAAAAATCGATAGCAGGCATAGGCCAACACCACCGCGCCGCCGGACATAATGTCTGCCAGGAACCGATGGACATTCAATGGATTCCACAGGGCCGAATGGAGCAAATGCCATCCGTTCCCCAAAAACCGCCCTTGCGCATCGACACCGGCCGGAGCCATCATGAAGGCCGACCAGGCGTTCGCCAAGAACAGCAGTGCCGTCCCAAACACGTTGGTCAACAGGCCGATCGATGCGTGACCCCATTTCGAGGCCGGCTCAGCCATCCGGTTCCAGCTATAGTAATAGGTGACGAGCAGCAGCGATTCTCCGACAAACACGAACGCATAGACCGGCATAAAGGCCTTGAACGTCCCGCCCATGTACCTCATGAAGCTGGGATAGAAATAGAGAAACATCCCCAGCATGAGGCCCCCGACCACGGCCGTCACCGACAGGGCGAGGAGGGCGACTTTTGCCAAATCCCGCGCAAGGCCATCATAGCGAAGTGCGAGCGCGGGCTTTCTGCTGCTGAGTCCCAGAAATTCCAGCAACACACAAAAGATCGGCAACGCGAGAACAAACCCTCCGAAGTAGGTGTGTTGTTGCGTGACAAACCACACGAGCAATCGACTGTCGAACGACCCGATGCGCGAGTAGACGGTCTCTTGGGGAGAAGGAGCCGGCGGCCCCTGGGGGGTCCCTGGTGTCTTGAAATACAGATCGGTGGTGCCCTCGGCAAAGGATTGGCTATAAAGGCCCCAGCCAATCCCCGAGACCGCGAGAACAACCAACAACAGAACAGAATACCCGATGACTCTGTACGCTTTCTTCTTCATGACCATACTTCTTAGTGGGCTACTGAAACACTATGTTGGTGCGCGAGGACTTCGATAATCCGCACGTGTGACACAACAAGAGAACACTCCCAGCAGGATGCTCAAAAAGACCATACTTCTTACCCGCCCAACCCCGGCGGTGACGTGACCCGCCGCCCTGAGGCAGGACCCTCTTGAGCGACACGCTGTCGACGAATGCAGGAACTACCACTTTGTGCGCGCCGCCGAGTGATCGAGGCTGCCGAGGTCCTCTGAGGCGTCGTGAACGATGCGAGAACGACGCTGGCGGTCTTTTTCAGCATCCTGCTAAACCTTCGAGCCGGAACCAGCCGTGCATTGAGACGCCTGCACCCGTTGACTTGCCAAGAATTCCCATGACGAAGGGACATCGGAGCAAGGCACTCGACATCGTGTGTCCCTGTTGTTCTTCTACTTGCCGGCGAAACCCGAGATAGTAACAATACAGCGCCATCATGCCTGTCACGAATCCGCCACCAGCCATGGCATAGGAAGTGGGAATTCCAGGCTGTCTCAAGAGGAAAATCACACATCCCGCCGCTACCAGATAGTACGTCGCGGCAAAGGAGAGTCCAGGCCACCACCAATATTTGAGCAATTCACTCGCCTTCGTCTGTAACAGCCCTTGGGTCCATGACGTCTGTGGACGAAGTCCGCCAAAATAGGCACAGAGAGCGACCCCGCCCCCCAGCACCGCCACAGCGGACAGCTGGACCAGGGCCGCAACCTGACTCGCCTCGATGAGGTGCCCCAGCGACGCGCCCAGTGCACCGACGACGAGACCGACTGCGACCCAGGGAGCAAGTTCCATCGCATGATCGCCCACCATCGTGCGGAGGGCCGCCCCATCGGGAAACGTCGGAAATGGACGGCCCATGAGGGCCACTTTCCGCACGTGACCGATCTCAAAGGCGTCGCGCGCGACAGACGTACAGGAAATGATGATGGCCATCATGGCCGGCCCATCCGGATGTTTGAGATAGTCATACCCGACGAGCCAGAGCAGCGCCAAGACCAACAGAGACAACTGGACCCCATACACAAACCCAATCCAGCCGCCGAGCCATATCAATAGCCGGCTCCCATCCTCTCGAAGGATCTTCCCCCACACAGTGGCCCGACCGACGCGATAGGCTAACAGCGCCGTCACTAACGCGACAAGGCCGCTGACCATCAACAACACGATCGGTTCCGAAAGCGGCAACAGAAGCTTGGCCAACCGATAGACAGCGAACGCCACCAACCCAGGCACAAACATGACGATCCGCTTTTTCTTGCGCACAGAGTCTTCTGTGACGGCCAGACTGAGGCTGGGTAACACTCGTAACGCCATTCGATGCAACATCTTTAACCTGTTAAGGGTTAAGGGAAAGGGGTAAGGGGATCATTGGGCTCCTCTTTACCATATGCACTTCACCCCTCACCTTCACTCCTTCACGTCCTTCGGAGAGGCCATCCCGAAATAGCGCGCCTTCACTTCTTCCATCAGCGCGACGGTGATGCGCGTCTCGCCGCGATCGGCCGCGGTCCGCTCCAATTCAATGCGTGCCATGGCACGTACCGGCGCCGGCACCTTGTCCAATCGACGTTCTGCTTCAGATGTCCACTCGATGCGTTCGCCGGTTCTTGGGCGGAGCAACGTGTCGTAGGTGACAACTCGTTCTCCTCTCACCCGCACGTCTTGCTCGACCTCACCGCGCACGAGCGGGGCAAGGTACGGAGGCATGCGATCCAGCCGATGGATCGCATCATCGGTCCACATCACCCGATCGACGAGCCCACCGGGTTGACCGGCAGGGACATCGACCCCTACTTTTAGCCCACAGCCGCGACATTCCGTCCGAATGAACCACTGAGGCGTCCCATCCCCATACGAACGTTCTTCAATCCCTTCGGTATGCATCCAGCGACCACAGCCACAGGTCAACATGGCAAGCTCCGTGAGGCGTTAAGCGCTGAGACGTCTGCAATCGCGTGATTATCCGCAGCTCTGCATTGCGTACCCATTACTCAGCACTCAGCACTCTTCAGCTCATCCGATCTTGCCTGGGTACAAGAGATAGAGCATCGTGTAGGTGGTGGTTCCGGTCACAAAGAGAATGCAGTACACGACCATCGTGAAGCGCCCGAGTGCCCGATGGCGTCGCGCGCCGTTCGGCCAGATCCGTTGGATCGTCATTTCAACCGAAAACACAATGGCGATCAGGGCAATAAACCGAGATACACTTCGAATTTCCGCATCGAAAAATCGGCGGTGGCCACGCGACGAGAAGAACAACAGCATGACCAGCGCCGTAGAGGGCACCAAAGATCATCCCGATCTTCCTCCACGTCGTGTGCAACAGCGTCTCCTTGAGCGATCGGACGCCATCGATCACTTGTTGTGCGCGAAAACCCAGCACGATCATGTAGACCGCCATGACCAATCCGAGAATCACCAGAATGATATGCACCGTCAGGACAGGAATGAAGACATAATCGTAGAGGGCTTGCGACCCACCAAAGCCTTCCTTCCCTTCAAAGGCCAACACGCCTAATTGACGAAATAAATAGTAGCTTGTGAAGAACGCCAACATGGCGATCATCCCGCCAAACATCATCCAGTGATGAGCATCCGCCCGACGTTTCCGTGCCTGGATCCAGCCGATCACGAAGAGCCCCGTAAAGAATGTCGCCATGAGCTGGCTCATGTCCGCCCCGACCGTGGCGTGGGTTCCAAAAAATCCCGGCTCTTTCAGCCATTCAAGCATGATGCTCCTTGTCGTTCGTGTATCTGCACGTCCGATTTCGTCACCTGAACACGCCTTACGCTTCACGAGCTTTCATACCCTGCACGACTGCTGACGGCTCCAGTTCTGTCACGGTTGGAAAGCCGGCTTCCCTCATCCACTGGATCGCATCTGCCGTCTTATAGCAGCCGCCTCGTTCCGTGTTCACCAGAATGTGGACCGCAAACGCGGTGGTCCAGGCAGGACCGGTTCCTGCCTCATTTAAGAATCGATCCTTGATGACCAACCGGCCGCCGGGTGCCAAATGGGCCCAAACCCTCTTCACCAATGCCGCATTCGTCGAAAAATCTTGATAGTGCAGGATGTCAGACATCAGGGCCACATCGTAGGGTCCGCCCAGTCCATCTTTATTAAAATCGCCAGGAAGCAACGCAATCCTCGATTCCAAACCAGCTTCTTTCACCGTTCGCTCCGTGAGTCGGAGCGTCGCAGGCAAATCGAACACGGTGGCAGTCAGCTCTGGATAGGCCTGACAGAACGCAATCGCGTTTGTCCCGGCTCCGCCTCCCAGATCCAGGAATCGCACCGGCCCACTCATCTGCAGCCGCTTGGCAAGATCTGGCCCGCTCTGCTGTCCAATCCGATGGAGTACCGCCAGCACGTTGCTGCCTAGATCAGGGTCGGTCTCAAAGATGTGCCGGTCGACCGACCGTTGTCCCGTGCGAATCGTCTGCTCCAGTTTGCCCCAGTTGTCCCATTCTGCATCGTGAAGCAGCAGGAGATGCCCGATATATTGGGCAGAGTTGCGGACCAGATGAGTGGCCGCAGCCGTCGAATTCCCATAGGAATCCCCGTCCTTCTCCAACAGTCGCATCGCGACAAGGGCATTCAACAGCAGTCCCAGCGTCTGCCCATGGACGCCGAGACGACCGGCCACGTCGTGGAGGGTCTTCCGCTTCCCATCCAAGGCAGAAAACACATCCAGCCTGACGGCCGTGAGCAGGATTTTGGTCTCCCAGTAGTACCCAAGCTGGAAGATTTCTGCGAGCGAGAGTTCTCGTGACACACCACTCCCCTCAAGCAAATAGCTTTGAAACTCAGCATCTTACCTAGATCGGAAACTGAAAGGCAAGGCAGCCGACTGGACGCGGCATGCTGCACAAACACAAAGGGCAGCGGATTGCTCCGCTGCCCTTTGATAGCGGGTTACCCCGCCAATATGAAAAGCTGGCTTACTTGATTTCAGCCTTGAGGTTGGCAGTCCCGCCATCAGCCACTTCGACCTCAAACTCTATTTTCTTACCCTTGGCGGCGAACGGATGCCAGGCCACCACTTTGTGCTTGCCGGCCGGTACATCCTTGATCTCGAACGAGCCATCGTCCTTCACGACCGCAAAGTGCGGACTCGACACCGGGAGAAAGAAGCCCTGCATGAACTCATGCTGGTCGCACTGTAAACGATAGTAACCATCCTTTTCTGCTCCACCCCGGAACACCACCGGCTTGTCGAGCTTGTCACCCTTCTTGGCCAAACCGATGTTGAATCCGGTGGCCGAGCTGGTGCCCTTCACCACAAAGCTATGCGGATTGTGGAGCACACCTTGGACCGACTTGGGGTCATCCGGATCGGCGTCATGGTTCTCAACCTTGAAGGACTTGTTATTCACCACCACACCGGCGAACGGCAGGAACTCGCAGAATTCCGCAACCACCTCAGTGCCCTGATACCCATCGACGAACGCCTTATCTTCGACATCAATGACGGCGACCACCGCGTTCTTCAGGCCACCATCCTTACCGACTTCGATCGGTCTTCAGGAACCGCTTGTCCCCATCCATCAATTCCTTGTGTGGGTTCTTCGGACAGAACTTGGGGTTGGGGAACTTCGCGAACAAAAATTCCTTCTGCTCGGACTTTCCCGCATAGGTCACCTTGCCGGAAATGCGTTCCGCCTGCAAACGAGGTGAGAGGCGCCGCGACAAACGCGACGGCTGCCACGCCCAATACCGTTGATAACACACCCTGTCTCATGTGACTGCCTCCTTGTTATGAACAAACAACCGCTCAGTTTATTCTCTCGTTCCCTTATCTCCTACCACCAGCCATGAGGGGAAACGGGAACGTATTCCGCCCTGGTGACTCGATCGCAATTGAGATCCGCGTTGGCGAGGCTAGTTTCAGACCGAGCATGATACAAAAGTCTACCCTACCCGGTCAATCTGAAACAAGAGGGTGAAAAAGACTGTTCGGCGCCTCCTTCCTCGGTGGCAGGAACCCTCA
>CAVZKI010000006.1:0-375340 GCA_963775905.1 Nitrospirota bacterium
CTAAGGGAGGTAAGAATCGATTCTTCATCTCCTATTCAACACTAATCAATTCTGTGTAAGCGATGTCGTGGCGTAGCGCAGCCCGGTAGCGCGTCTGCTTTGAGATCACAATAAGGGGATTGCTGAAGTCCTTGATAGGAGCAGCGATCCCCTTTCTTTATACGGTGTTTAGCCTCCTAACCCACCTCATGACCGGCGGCTGTGTACTCAATGCCAAGCTGTACCTCATCTTTGCCAATTTCTTCCTTCTGCCACGCCAATTTCTGTCCTTCTGCCGCTCGGGCAGGGGCAGTCACTCGGCCATTCCTGGCATCGCAGGCGCCAAGCGCCTGGATTATTGTGGGTAATAGCCACACCGGATCGTGTTGCATGGTGGCACGGCGATTGCGCCATTGGAGGAGTAGCGGATGGGTACCGAAACCGTGCCGAGGGGTACTGAGGGATTACGATGAAGACGCTGATGATCGTGCGCCCAGGAATGATTGCGGCGACAGCAGGGGTGAAGGATTTGCACAAGGTCGCGCCCAACGCCGCTGGAGCGCTGAAAGGAGCCCTATGTGGTTCTTGATCATCGTTCTACTAAATATAGTGCCTGGACTCGATAAAGTCATGGTGCTGAATACGTATGCCACGTCTGAGGAATGCCAGAATGAACGAAATCGCATAGGTTTTGAAATGGCAGCAGCGTATCCATACGACCGTGATTTTGTTATTGCCTGTCAATTGAGTTCAAAGCACAGCTCATAAGGGCGGCTGAAGGGAGTAAGGGAGAGTCAGTGTCGTCGAAGCTGAGGATGAAGATCTACCTACGTACTCGCTCATGAAGCCGAGCATGCGGCACACTCAATTGCTCAAGGCATAGGGGTTTTTCTTAATGTCGGGCCTGATGTTTATCGATGACTCGCGTAGTGATGGCGGCCAGTTCTGTGGGGGCGAGTTTGTCAGCTATAGCAGCGTACTGCTTTAGCAGTTCCGCCGCGCCAATTCTGTCCTTCTGCCGCGCCAATTTCCGTCCTTCTGCCGATCGGGCAGGGACATTTCTTGGCAATTCATGGCATCGAATAGCGCATTCTCCTGGATTGTCGTGGGTATTAGCCACGCCGGATCGTGGTGCATGGTGGCACGGCGATTGCGCTATTGCAGGAGGAACGGATGGGCACCAAGACCGCGTGCCGAGAGCAGTAAGAGGCATCAGTAGGAGGCATTAGGATGAAGACGTCGATGATTGTGCGCCCAGGAATGATTGCGGGGCTATATTCTTGCAATCTCGCTGTCGCTGGCCTGATGCTCCTCGCCGGGCTGTCCGGCTGTGGGCCGGCGCCGTCCGACCACGCGCCGAGCCCGGAGTCCAGCGCTAGCCTGGTTGCGCCGTCCGAGTGGCAACCCGTCTCGCAGCACAGTCCATCAGTAAGCAACAACCCATTCACTCCGGCCGCGTTTCCCTCATCGAACTACTTGCCAGCAACAGCAACCCAAGAAGAGCCGGAGCCGCAGCCGGAGTATTTGGACCTGCCCAGCTGGATCGCTCAGGCTCTGGATGCTCCGGAGGTCTCCGTGCGGCTCCAGGCCCTGGATACGTGGGCGCAGCAGGGAGCCCAGGCGACATTGGACCCGCTGGTTGTGGCACTGGATGATGAGGACGACGACGTGCAGACAAAGGCGATGGAGATCATCGAACAGCAGTGGGCAATCGAGGAGGAGGGGGAGCCTGAGGCAGAGAAGTAAGGCTGGGTAAAGGGGGTAAGGGGGCAGAGGCAAGGCAAGAGACAAGACACTTCATGAGAGATGCGTCACGCATGATGACGTGCAGGCCCAGAGACAGTCAGTCGGTGCAACTACCACATCACCAAGGGGAGGAGCATCATGATGCGAAGCAGATGGAGTAAATGGCTGAGTGGAGTCGGGGGGGCGCTCCTCGTCGGGGGCCTGGTCCTGGCGAACTACGGCGGAGGGGTCACGCCTGCGGAGGCGCACCACCGCTATTATCAGAATCCGTTCAAGCAAATCTTGAGTAAACTCGACGCGATCCTCAAGATCCTCAATTCGCCCAACACCGGTGGAGGCAGTACTCCTTCACCATCCCCCGGGGGCGGGGCGGGGTATCAATCGCCGTCGTGGGATACCCACAATCAGTCAGCAGCGTTGCGCTTTACCGTCTTGGCGGACTTTGGGAGCGCGGCTGTGAAGGATAGCGATACTGGGCTGGTGTGGGAAAAATTGCCGTCTACAATGGACACGTGGCTCAGTGCCCGCGAGGGATGTCTCAAGAAGCCAGTCGGGGGTACGAAGGGCTGGCGACTGCCGTCCATCCCAGAGCTGGCGAGTCTGATTGATCCCTCCGTGGCCTTTCCGGGCCCGACCCTCACGCAGGGCCATCCGTTCTCCACTGTCGTCGGGGCCAACTATTGGTCGGCGACGACGAGTGCGAGTAGTACTTCTGCATTTGGTACCAGCAACATTTTGGTTGTGAACTTCCAGGAGGGCTCAGTGGAGACCATCGCTAAGAGTTCCACCGCCCAAGCATGGTGTGTGCGCGGTCCGATGAGCGAGTCTCTGTATTGAGGATTCGGTGATTGGAGTGATTTGATGATTGGGATGCAGGGGGCATACGCCCCCTGCCCTTGAAGCGGATACGTTCAGCGCAGTGGTTGTGCAGGACTTCGACAGCTGATGCTAAACCCGTAGACTGTGCAATCTTCTTCTACGACTTTCTCTACGAAGCTCCGGAGCCCTTTCACATCGCCGGGATCAACAGCTAGAGCGTGCAACGAAACTGGGGAAAGCACGCTCATGAGTATCCACACCCAAATGCCAAGCGATAAAGAGCCAGCAATAATACGATCAAGTAAAGTCATGGCTGGAAACTCCCTTCGCAATAGAGTTAGTTGTGTCCGCCCCGCTTGATCTCACTTCTGCTTTTTCGCAATCGCAAAAGAAATCTTCACGAATAATGGGGCTAAGGCAGAGTCTCACCTAATTCTTTCTGATGCCTCCCGGAGTTGAGGGGATATAATTGGGATTAACATTCTCCCAGACCCCGTGATGAACCGAGCTTAATCCCCATCCTCGCACGTAGAGGAGCGACAGCACCGGCTCGGTCTCGAATCGCTGCGTGCCCGTTACTCGTCCGACCACCGTCATTCGCGCCCACTGCCGATACTGGCGGGGGAATTGTTGCTTTGTCACCACCACCCAGTAGGAGCCGGCTTCGGGACCAACCATGTCGGCGGGCCGATGAGGTATATAATCTTGGTCCAGCGGCCGGTTTATGACATGCAACCAGAGGTCCTGCTCATTCTCTTCTTCTTCAATGATCGTTCCCCCCAATAGCACCACCTTCCCGCGGTACATCTCCGGATGGGCGGTCAGCGCGGTGAGCGTAGTGCCAGGCTCTGCCATCCGCACATAATGGCGCGGCACGTTGGCGCATCCCCAAAGGACTACGGCCATGGTGATGGCCATTGCAAAACACGCAGACCACCGTTGGAGCCAAGCGTACGGAGTCATAAAATGATGTCCTTGGTTGTGTTGTGTGCACAGAGTGGTGCCAGGCATACTGTGGTCCTCACATTTCGTTCGTACGGAGATCATGGCGATGTCTGATGCTTGTCCGGCCGAGGCTAGCGACAGTGCTACGATGCCGACCCCAAGAAGACCTCATTGAACATGACAGGCAGGTCGTGAAGGGCATAGAGGCCTCGCAGGGAGGCCCATTCTAGGAGGAGACTGAGGAAACCGCAAGGCGGGGCGTGGGGAAAAATGGTCGTATTGATCGGCTGGCGGGGCCCTACAAAGTGCACCCGCCGCATAGCCACGCGTGCATCTCGCGGAGGTCCAGTGCAGAACGACATGGTATAGGGCCCTCCTTTTGGTCAGACCCTAATATAGGACTGGATTGGGTTAAGGGGGTTAGGGCACTACGTCGAAGCTTGCGTGCAGCTGCGCGGTCACTCCTTGCCGCAGGCCACTTCCCATAGGGCTTGATTAATACTCGCTGGTTCAACTGGTAGCCAGTTGCCTGTGTCTACGTATCCATTAGCCGCTATACCGGTTCCCATACGGCGTGAGAATTCCGTGAATGCAAGCAGCCGAACGCCCTTTGCCGCGCAGTCGAATTGCTTGTGGGTCTTCGTCGATAAAAATCGGTGGGGTCCAAATCCGAGGGGTCCCATCCCCGCATTCCCTTGCATCCGCTTAAAGTCAATTAATTGCCACAGCGATACCAGATTCCCTTCTCTGCGCATGGTGTCCGGATCGACGTACACAGTCTGTAGTCCTGGTAAGAGATAGTCTTTCTCAACCGCCACCCACTCCGCATAGGCAGGAACCGTACTCAGAAACAGGAGTGTGATAAGTGAGCAGAAACCCGAGAAGTGGGTCAGCGGCAGCGTAATGATCGCGCCCACGTGGTACGCGATAGCGCATGGCACGGGGAAGTGGCAGTGAGGGCGAACCGGGAAAGACATGAGAGCCTCACCGGTAGGCATATTGCAGGAAGGTCTCCAACTAGGAGTAAGAGCTGAGTGGGGAAAATGGTGGTATTTGAGGAGTTTGTCTCCCCACGATCTGCTCCTTGATCGTGTCAGAGGTCGTCTGGGTGATGATTGGTGAGCCTTGCTCCTCACCGGCGTATCCACCACGATGTGGTATGTCAGCAGGCCGTGTGTTCTCTTGTCCAAGGATTTCCTGCTCCGCCTGAAGCCAGTCATCAAGAGGACTTTGACGGATGCGTCGTTCGTAGTATTCGAAGGCCCGCGCGGCGATCCGTTCGTGGAGAGCTGCCGACACGGGAGGGGTGTGAGCACCAGGTTTCGTTCGGGGGGCGGGGCTCTGACGCTTCGTCTTCGATGTGGTCGGTTGCTTCGATTTCATGGGTTTCCTCCCATGTCATCCATCACGAATCAAATCGGTACCGAAAAGGCTAGGCCTTCGGTGGGGAGATGTCAAGCCGAGGCTCGCAGCACACACAAAGAGCGACGCCTAGACACTCCGTGAGTGTTCCTGTATAAAGAAAAGCTATGTTGTAACCACTTTCAGACGAACAGGGGTCGACACGACAACGGCCATGAAAATCGTTGGACACAAGAGCGAACAGATGCAACGGCGGTATAATACGGTCCAGTCGGAAGACCTCCACGAGGCCGCTGCGAAGCGCCAGACGTACACGACTCACACCGTAATAACACTTGCCTCGTCAGCAGTATCGGGGCAAGGTGTAAGAGGTTGTCATTCCAATGTCGGGGCGTAGCGCAGCCCGGTAGCGCGCCTGCTTTGGGAGCAGGATGTCGGAGGTTCAAATCCTCTCGCCCCGACCAATGCATCCAACCACTCGCACACCTTTGCTCTCCCCCTCCTCGTGCTCAGTTCCGGTTCCAGTCACGGTTGGGTCTGAATTCTGCCCCTCGCGCGCGTCATGCTCTAGCCCTTCAGCACCGTATCCCCCGGCGCAAACTTCCGATACCACCAAAACTAGCCGTCTTTGACCAGCGTGTGATTGACGTTCATGCCATCGGACCGCGATTCAATAACTTATGCAGGTTGCGGCCTCCCCTTCTTGGGTTCGCCCCAGTAGATTGTTCGGTGGGGGAATGGGATCTCGATTCCTTTGGCATCGAACGTGTTCTTGATTCGGCGGTTCATCTCCCGACCGACCCGCCACTGTTTGGCTGGTTCGGTCTTGATGCGACACTTGATCATCACGGCCGAGTCCGTAAATTGGTCCACGCCCAACATCTCCAGCGGCTCCAGAATATCATTTGCAAACCGAGAATCCCGACGCACGTCCTCGGCGATCTCCTGCAGGACCCCCATCACCTCATCGACGTTCTCTCGGTACGCGACTCCGATCTGAATCAGATAGTAGGAGTAATCCTTCGTCAAGTTCTTCACCGTATCGATGACCCCGTTGGGGACCACGTGGAGATTGCCGGACTCGTCACGGAGCTTGATGGTTCGCAGTTCAACTTCTTCGACAAGTCCTGCTACTCCCGCGACCTCAACCACATCCCCTACCCGGACAGAGTCTTCCCAGAGGATAAAAAATCCAGAAATCAGATCCTTCACCAGACTTTGGGCCCCGAACCCAATGGCCAAGCCACCAAGACCTGCCGCCGCCAATAGGGGCTTCAAGTCAACGCCCCCCTCGGAAAGGATCATCGTCATCCCGACGAACAGGATCACAATTCGCGCAACATCCCTGACGATGTGCGTCAACGTATACGCTCTCTTGATTTGGGCACGAATGGGAAGCGTGCCCTCATACAGACTGCTGAGTTTCGCCACGCCCCGCTTCAGCAGAGCCAACAAGACGAGCATGGCCACTGCGATCAGCAGTACGCGTACGCCCGACGTGGTGGCCCATTCGAACGACCGATCAAAGAATCGCGTGAAATAGGGTGTCGGCATAACCACACCTCCTCTCAAGTGACAAGTTGCGCCGGTGCAGACAAGTTGTCCGTCTACCAATCGTCGGCACTTTCCGCTTTATCAGCTATCTGCCCATAAAGGCATTGGTTTTTCCATTCGTCTCACTCGGTCCAGTGATTGCAGAATGAGCGTAGCGTTCCATGTATGCGGTTTTTACACCTAACCGAGGCGGCTCCCATGGTCTCGATTCCCAAAATCGTTGGTGTCCTGTCGTGCGGGTGCTTGCTGGGCCTGTGTCTGTCCATGAATGGCATCCACACCATTAAGGGCGAAGTGTTTCGCGTTGAACCCAGTTCCTATTTCGTCAAGCAGTACGACGGTTCTGAAGTGCGTGTGCATATCGATGACAGCACCCATATGACCGGACGCATCGGCCAAGGAGAGCATATTGAAGCGAGAGTGAACGGTGAGGATCATGCGCTGTCGATTCGCTCGGCTCAATAAGACCTCGACGCATTCGGTATTGGGAGTCGGTAGGATTGTCACCGGAACGCAAGACTCGCCGGGCCTTCGCGCTGGAGTATGCCACGCTGAACCCAAGCGCGACAGGCATCGGGTGAGGACGGATGACACAGCTAGGGGTTCCTCCGGTTGAAGCTAAAACCTAACTAGCAGAAAGGGTGCATGACAAATTGAAAAGTATGGGCGCTCATGAGCGGGGAGGTTGTTAAACATGCCAACCGACGACCGGCAACGCCAGCGAAGTAGAATCACCAATGCTGCGTTCAGGAAGAAGAAGCGCAACTATGAACGCCGGTATAAAGCCACTCGCAGTCAACCAGAAGCCCTCCGCGTCCCATTACCATTACGTGATCGCCCGTCGCTTTGGATAACTCCCGAGCGAGACGACGAGGGGAGCCGCAGGGAAGGGTTATGGCTGGCACCATAGCAATGAAAAGGACATGAAAACGTACCATGACACAATCGGTGGGGACGAACGAATTGTAACCATTCAATGCTCTCAAAAGGAGGCGTTCATGACAACATTAGTGAGACCGGGTGTTCCTGTCGGGGGGTTCAAGACTGTCGGACAAATTCATGCGACGAACAATCTTATATTTCAACGGAACCAGAATGCGATGGGAGTGGCCGTCGAATTACTGGCTACGCATACGCCGGGAGCTCCGGTGGTAGATGAACGGGGGGAATTCATCGGGTTCGTCAGCGAGTTTAACTTCCTTCGCGGGCTTGAAGCGAAGAAGGACTTGAACCAGTTGACGGTAGAGGATGTCATGGCCAAGGAGCATATTTCGGTCACGAACGACACCAGCATCGACAAGGCCGTGAAGATCATGGAAGAAAAACGACTTCTCAACCTGCCGGTCAAAGTAAATGGCAAGGTGGCCCATTCGATCACGCGACACGATCTGTTGCGGGCCTGGATCGGCCTGGGAATGGACATCGAAACCAATATGGCCTAGTCAAGGTGTGTCGGTGCGAGGAGTACTGACGCGGCTGAAGATGTCCTATGAAGCCTCGAAGAGGCTGGCCGAGCCGTATATCAAGATCGTGGAGGAGTTACCGCAGATGCGCCGAGAGACGAGGCAACTGGTGCGCCAGGCCGTGAGCGAAGGCCGCCGCGCCTTTGCCGATTCCAATTTCCGGCCCGGAGATACTGCGATGCTGATTGTCGAGAGACGGATTCGTTGAGAGTTCGTGTTCAGCAGAGAGAAGAGGCCGGTGATGGTTACCATGTTTACCGATCACGTGAATTCTACGAGGCAGTGGGGAGGAGCGGCGCTGGTGTGTGTATTGGCGATAGCGGAATTCGTGACGATCATGGAGCCGCGTCAAATCGGAGATCCGAAACCGATGCCGGGGCCCACGCATCCTTCTCCGTCACCTTCGCCGAGTCCATCACCCAAGCCGGGAAGCCCGGGACCGACGGACCCGACACCGCCGCAACCGATTCCACCTCAACCCACACGATGAGGTCACTATGCCGACCTATATAACCCCATCCGACGGAACGCCGATCCACTATCGGCCGCCACATGGCAGGGGGATGGGGATGAAGATCTTCCTGTGTCTGACCCTTGCCGCAGGTTGGATGCCGACGATCGCGAACGGAGCAGAATCCTACGGATCCTACGGCGGAAGAACCGAAACTCGGAAACCATACGAGGTGATGGGCACATTGTCGGAACTGGATTTGGCGAGAGGAAAGGGGATGATCAAAACCGATCTGGGTAAATCCATATACCTTGAGGTGAGAACACCAGAATTGTTTGGGAACCTGTCGGTCGGCGATCGGTTGACCATTCAATTGAACGGGGACGGACAGGTGGACAAAGTGATGGGCATGCCGGTCCCCGAATTGGGAATCACGGGCCAGCCAATGCCGCTGGAACCATAAATAAGGAGATCTCATGAAACAGGCGGACACCTATGCCTCGAGGCCATTTGATGTGCACGGTTTGGACGGCATTTCCGATCGCACCATCGAGATGCACGTGAAGCTCTATGAGAGCTACGTGATGGAGACGAACCGCTTGACTCACCTCCTGCGTGACTATCTGAAAGACGGTCATGTGGACCAGGAAATAATGCCGGCCTATTCGGAGCTCAAGCGCCGACTGGGCTTCGAATACAACGGCATGATCTTGCACGAATCTTACTTTGAAGACCTCGTGCGGGCCGAGTCGAATGGTTTACCTCGCAATGCGTCCTTTCGGGCGGCCGCGGAAGAAAGCTTCGGGTCGTACGAGATTTGGAAAGCCGATTTCATCGGCGTGTGCAAGATGCGAGGGGTCGGCTGGGCCGTTTGTTATCAACATCCACAGACCGGCCACCTCTCCAATCACTGGGTCACCCTGCACGAAATCGGCAATGTGGCGGGGTTCGTCCCCACGCTCGTCATGGACGCGTGGGAACATGCGTTCATTCTGGATTACCGACCCTCCGAGCGAGAGGAATACGTTGACGCCTGCTTCAGCAATATCAACTGGAAAGTGGTGGATGAACAGGTGACTGGCGCGCAGGTAGCCGTTGCCGCGCATCATGCCTGAACTGGGAGCTGCAAACCTGGCGCAAAGCGGACTGTGGACTTGCGATTAATCAACGAACTGACGGACCGTGATAACTTTTCGAAGGCGTCAGACAGATTCAATAGAGATGATCATCGATGTGGCAGTTCCGCCACAATAACCGATCGGAGCCGGTCGGCTCGAACGCAACGAAAGGAGGAGATCGATGCTGTCCTATGCGCTTATGTTTCTTATTGTGGGAATCGTAGCGGCTGTCCTGGGCGCATCCGGCGTGGCCGTTGTGGCCACGCAGATTTCATGGATCCTATTCGTCATCGGCATGGTCCTGCTCCTCGTCCATCTGTTGAAGGGGCAAACGCCGCCGGTGACTTGAGCAAGAGTTCATTCACAGTGCATCCGATCGTCAAGATGAGTTTGCGCGGTTCGTGCAGGAGCGGTATCCCATGTTGTTTACGTCCGATCTGGCCACTGATCATGCCGCCCATCTCAGGATGCTCGCGGTTCTTGATCGTGAAATGGAGGGTCATGACAGAACGAAATGATCCGAAGGGACCTTCCAAGACTATAATTAGTCTCTTAACGAGGTGTTAGCTCACAATCAATTCCATTATCATTTGCTGCAATCATGCTTTGAGGCGCAAGGAGGTGCCCATGAGATCTTCTATCAGACCTACATCGCTCACGCTCCTGATACCGTTGCTGATTTTGGCCGGCTGCAGCCACACTATTCCCGCAACCGGTAGGATGCCGCAGCCGCCGCCTCAATTAGGCAAGACCCCACCGACGATCGCACCGCTCAATGCCAACGAAACACAAGCGCAAGCTCGTGAATCGATATTGCCGGTGACCCTCACGACCGATCTCACCCCGGTTCAACGGGCCATTCAAGCGGCGGTGCCCGAACGGTTCACCGATGAGGGTCACCCGCTCGGGAAGGACTATCGCTGGCAGTTTGTCCGAGAAGGCGAGCCAGAGGTATTCATTCAGGATGGATTGGTGAAGTATCAGGCGGTCTACCGGGGAGAGATCGAATCCAAGGCCGCACGCGCCTGCCGGCTCGATCCTCTCTTTCCCGTGCTTGAGGGGACAGGACGGCTCATGCTGCGCGAGCAGGACCAGGGACTTCACGTCACGATGAGCGATTCAAGGACCTCTATTAATTTGAAACCGGAGAGCGACAGCAAGTGCAACATGTTCAATATTGTGGTGAAAGATCAGTTGGCTGAGCTGTTCCAACAGGAGGCGATCAATCAACAAATCGGCCAATCTCTCGATAGGGGTGGCTACTCCATTCCGATTCAGCTCGTTTGGGATCGGTTACAAGAACCCATGGTCGTCGGGCAGGCGAACAGCCAGCTCTGTCTGTACGGAAAAGTCCAGGACTTCACCGTCGGCTCACTCAAGGGGCCGGCACAGCAGACGACGATCACGGGGGTCGTCCGGCAAACGCCGGTCGCCCTATACCAGATACCGTGTCAAAAGCCGACGACCACACCGCCACTGAAGGTGCACATGGACAACACGGCGGTCGCGGTGCAGGAGGGACAGCCGTATAGAATCCTCCTTACTGTGCCTGTGCCCTATGCCCTGCTCACTCAACAATTGCAAGACAGACTGTTCCATCAGGAGGCGAAGCTGCCTACGACGTTCTACAATACGCTGACGATCGAACGCATGGTCGCTTCCGACGTCAACGGCCGGTCGCTCCTCTCCGTGGAGACCAGCGGAGCCGTAAGCGGCACGCTCTACTATTGGGGCACGCCGCGATTGGAGCATGAAGGTAATGTGATCACGATACCGGATCTCCAGATGGCCAATGAAACAAAGATGGCGTTGGATGAGGTGAAGGAAGGGTACTGGCAAATGGTGGATGACGAATTAGCGCCACGGTTGCGGCAAGCCGCCACGATCGAGTTGGCGCAGCGGATCGGAAACATGAAGAACGCACTGAGCGGCCAGCATATATTCGGAGGGCTGGCCATGGACCTGTTGATGGGACGCCAGGAAGCCGTCCAGGTCTCTTCGACCACAGATGCCCTCGTGGCCGATGTCTTGTTGGAAGGAACCGCTAGCGCCGCCGGCCGAGTGCCCGTCAAGCAGCAGGTTCAGAGCGACTCGACCGAGAGGACACTGCTCATGGGAGCACCAGCCGACAACACGCCGCGGAAGGCCGCGCGTATCCCGGAGCACAGGGCGTCGGAAGATTTCTCAGGACACCGCTAGAAATGCGCTGGGGGTCGACAGACTCACTGCCTGACCCCCAGTATTTCTATGTCCGCTAGAGACGAATGCGAGAGGTGGTGGGCTATGGAAACAAGCACAATGTAGATCTGTGACACTTACTCAATTCATCTCTATAGATTCGAGAAGGAGGTGTGGATGAGACGACATGACCTTACAAAAACGAGTCTCATAGTCAGCGTCGCTTGCATGATACTCCTTGGGGGATACGGTGTTGGAGCCGACCCTCCACAAGCAAGTTCTTCTCCTTTTCCCGAGGCCGAGAGTTCACGGATCATAGAAGGCTCGAAAGTCATACTCCAATATGTGGCTACCGTTCCCGGCTCGACCGGGATCGACTACGGCAACGTCAGCGAGTTTATTCAGGGCCGGCACGAGATCTTCCCAGCATTGGAACAAGAGGTAGTGGGAATGAAACCCGGGGAGGAAAAGAAGGTTGAACTGAGTCCAGAGGAAGGCTTTGGTCCTCATGATGATGGGAAAAAGATGGAGATCCCAAAAACCCTGCTGCCGCCTGGAGCGAAAGAAGGAGATATCGTAGAAAATGATCTGGGTGACTTCGCTACTGTGGCGGAAGTATCAGACACGACGGCGGTGTTGGATTACAACCATCCGCTCGCAGGGAAGCCGCTCGTCGTGCAGCTTAAGATTCTCAAGGTCGAGAATCCGTGATCAACCAATATCAACCATGACGGGGACGCGGAAGCCCATCTATCCCTAGCCGTGGTTTTACATTACAGACTACCGTCATGGTGATGGCCATTGTAAAGCACGCAGGTCCTGAAGGGGCATGAGGGGCCTCGCAGGGAGGCGTATCGTAGGAGGGGGCGAAGGAGGGCGCAAGAGCTGCAGGTGGGGACTTTATCTTGCAGAGGGAAAATCAGTCACGCGATGGATGAGTCAGTTATGCGAATTGGCGGGCCTAGGGAGAAGGGGATATCAACACGCCGCTGACGCCAGGAGCAGTCGTTGGGTAGAAGCTCTCCAGAGTGATGATAAGGACTTCCTCCCCATTGCTCCCAAAGCCAATCAACTCATCTTCATCAGGTGGTCTTTCGAATCGATGCTCCCACTTCAAGCCATCTGAATCAATATACGTGCTGACTGTGCCGAAGAAGTCCTCCACTCCTTCTCCTTTACGCTGGTTCCCCAACTTCCATGTCTTGTGGATAACCGGCTGTCTGCTCGCGCCCTCCTTCAGGGTGACCAGCACATATGCACTGGCAATGGTTACCATGAAATTTCGTGGATCTATGTGGATTGCAACAGTCTGACGTATGCCGGAACTGTAGTCTGCTATGACAACGGCATTCCTGCTCGTACCAGTGACGGTGCCGAGAGTGGTCTTGATGAATCCAGGAGGTTGAATCCTACCGAAGTGGGGATGCTCGATTGTTAGTAGTTCCGCTGCACTCGAAATGTGAGCGAGATCCATGCACAACATTCTACAGCAACAGTCTCTAGTCTCACAGGGGGCGGTAAAGAAGATTTCTCTACCGTTTCTGTTGGTTAACTGGGCTGCTGCTGGTTTGGTGGATCCTCATGAATGAAGCAGAAAACACCGTCCAGGAGCGGCTTCTGTGCATAACTCGACCACGAACCACTCTCCCAGTGCGGCAATTCATCATGTGCTGCATGAATTGCCTATCATTTTCTAGGAATTGTTGTTTCTGGCTTATGGTTCTCGAAACACCCCCATATCTTGTGGTATCGGGGCCGTTTCAATCAATGCCTATTTTTTAGGCATTGACCTCGTGGAGATAGAGAAATGTGCTGTATTTGGATGGTGGGGCGAACTTATGAACAGACTTATCCACAGAAGCTGGGGAGAGGGGTTTGTGAATATTTTTCTTGATCTTTCTAAATTTATTTCTCACTTCTTCTCCTCGACTTATGTCTGTGCGCTGGAAAGAACGACTGAAGGGCACCGATAGAAGGTCGCAGGCCCGATAGAGGTGCAGTATCGCTAGTGCGGTCATGCACTTCGCTACCCGGTGGCCCATCTCAATGATTCGTCCCAATCGCTCAAGCAGGTTCATCGACTGATGCGAGGTCAGACCGTGCTTGTTCAGTAGCTCCAGCATGTCATCGATGATCTTGTTCTCGATCTCGGTGAGCAGGTACGGCTCAGGGAAGGCGGTCTCAGGAATGCTGGCGCGGGGATTCTTGCGGCGGAACTCGGTGATGATGTCGTAGAGGTCTTGCATGGTACACAGGCCCTTGCGTTCGAGTACTTCCACAATGGCCGCGATCTCCCACATGTTGGAGACGGTGGCTTCCTCGATAGACATGGTGTCGCGTGTGGGGCGGTCGTCGCTCATGGCGTAACCTTGTCTACATCAAAGGTTGTGTGCGGCAAGGAGTGGTCGCACAGCCGCACGCAAATTTCCACACACCTTGACCAACACTCCCTGGTGCAACTGGTCTCCACTTGGTTTCGTCGGAGTTGTTCCAAACCCCATTCCCGTTTCCCATATTGCCCGAAAACCACGTCACAGCATGCTCTCGTTGGCGTTCTTCTGCACAGTCGAATTCGTTTTGCGCCTTGCTAGACAAGAACGAGTTGTCCGCTACGGTTTGTATGGTCGTATAGTCGGTCAAGGCCCACACCTTCACCAGATCCCCTTTGCGGCGAATGGTGTCTGGATCGACGTACACAGTATAACCACCAAGACTCTCGGAATAGCCGATCGCCACCCACTCCGCATACGCTGGTCCACTACTCAGCACCAGGAGTGTGATCAGTGGCCCGAAACCCAAAATGTAGGCCTGCGGCCTTGTGAGGAAGCGATTCACCAGGGAGCACCGGAAGGGACGAACTGAGAAGGGCATGGGAACCTCGCAGGGAGGCCCATTCTAGGAGGGGGATCATGAAACCGCAAGGTGGGCGCTAGGAATCGAAGCAAGGCCGGGGGCAAAGCCTGTGCCCTTCATCCTAGGAACATAATCAGCACCAGCTCTTAAGGACATCCTAGTTTGACGAAACGCACTCTCAGCGGTACGGTTTGTATACAGGAGGTGACTACATTTAATGAGCGAATTTCGATCACTCTTCGATGCCATTCTCGTCCTTAGTAGCATGGCCGCGATCGGCACCCTGCTTGCCATATTACTTCGATAATCAAGCTCCGGGTCCACCCGCCAGCCCTTCCATTGCTTGTACGATTTCCTGCGTGAGTGAGCGGAACACAACCGCCTGGTCGCTCTCCGCCACAAGGATCCCCGATATTCTTGCGGATACGTTCAGCGTGGTGGTTGCGCAGGACTTCGGTGGTGTCGCCGTCGAGGACAGAGACTACCTCGCTTTGAAACTCAAAGACAGCGGCAGCAGGAGAGGGTGTTAGGAACGCAAGGAGCACAACGAGGGGCCATAGCCGCCTCATCAGTCGCAACCACATGAGGGGCTCAATCGTCCATCACGACAGAGAGCCCGTTCCTTTTCACAGCCGCACACCCCGCCATGATGGGAACAACACCCGCGCCGCTCAACCGAAAACAAGGTGTATTCGTCTGACATCCCGCCAGGACAGTCGGTAAAGGTGCTGCCGCCAAGGGAGCATCAGCCCAAGGACTCCCACGCTAGAGAGCTTCATCGGCACTCTTTGTATTTGATCTGTCCGATTGCGCGAGTGCGTCGCCCCCTTCGCCACTCGCTGCCCCATCGAATCATTCAGAGTGGTCTGCGCGATCACTTCTTGCCGCACGCAAGTTTCCACAGATCGTGGTCAAGACTACCTGGCACAACTCGTATCCGCTTGCCTTTGCCTGAACTGCGATCAAGCAATTGACCATTCCCCATATTGCCAGAAAAATAGATGACCGTATGCCCCTCAAAGCGCAGTTCGGCACAGTCATATTCCATTTGCGCCTTTGCCGACAAATATGAAACATCCGCCTTGGTTTGTTTCGTCTTGAAGTCGAACAGTACCAACATCTTCACCAGATCCCCTTCACGGCGCATGGTGGCTAGATCCGCGTATACAGTCGTTCCTGAGTCACTTGCACCAAGTGACATCCACTCCGCACACGCGGGGCCACTACTCACCAGGAGTGTTAACAGCATCCCGAAACCCAAAAAGTAGGTTAGCAACTTGAGGAATGGACCTGCGTTGTAGGTGACGGCGCATTGCACAGGGAAGCGACGGAAGGAGCTAATCGAGAAGGGCATAGGAGCCTCGCTGGGATGCGCATTGTAGGAGGGATGCGAACGAGCGTCATGAAGGTGTTCCTTCCGTGTCGTTGGCGTGGCTATTTGAGCGGGGCTCCGGCGACGGTGTGTTGAGGGCCCGCTCGGCATATATCGCCGCCTCCTCCCAGGTCTTAAAACGCCCTTCACTCATGAAGTTCTGTACCATGGACACGATGTGTGGGTCGTGCTGTTCTTTAGCCCACTTGGCGAACGCGATCTTCTTGTCCTCCTCCTCCTGCTCACGGCCCCTGATCTTGTGTAGGGTTCGAAGAAGCCAGACCAAGAAGATGCCGACGCCAATGTAGATGATTTCCATTCGCGACCCCTCCTATCTTTCTACTCTCGAAGAAGGCTCCTTGGAATCATGACGGGGCATTGCACAGGGAAACGACGGTGAGGACGAAACGAGAAGGGCATGAGAGCCTCGCAGGGAGGGAGGCGTATTGTAGGAGGGGGATGAAGGACAGCGCAAGGGCCGCAGGCGTGGACTTTATCCTACAAGGGTTCTACCCCGCTGCGGCGCACGAAAAACGGGGATTCACGCACAGTACGCATGACTCCAGACGTGCACCGAGTCTTTACCGAACTATGGCAGGAGCGACAACTGGACACTCAACGGGTCTTCCTGTACAAAGACAAGCCAATTAGGGATATCAAGACCGCCTTTGACAAGGCCTGCCATCGGGCGGGGATTACTTAGCTCCGGCTGCACGATCTCCGGCATACGGCATGTACGAATCTGAGGCGGGCTGGGGTGGACGCAACGACCGCCATGAAGATCGTGGGACACAAGTCAGAACACATGCATCGACGGTATAATACAGTCGAGCCTGAAGACCTGCGCCGGGCCGTGTCCCAGCTCGCGTCCCATCAGGCTAACACCCTAATCACACCTGACACCTTGGCATCAGGTGGTGAAGCGCTAAGTCCTTGTCCGTCCAATGTGCGCCCGTAGCTCAGTCGGATAGAGCATCAGCCTTCTAAGCTGAGGGTCGCTGGTTCGATTCCAGCCGGGCGCACCAGCAATTTCAATGACTTTTAGGAATCTATTGAAATGCCAAAGACCAACATGAAAATGCAATGCCGGGGGAGATGAGTTCGAAGTCCTTGTTGATGAGCTAACAGAGACCATCTCCTTCCGCACTATCGTGTAAAAAGCCAGATTGCGGTTGTTGGGAGGACGAAGCGGTTAGAATCCTGGTTACTTTCCAGGCGAATGTTCATTATTTGTTTCGTCTATTCCGTAGTTCCTCCTTTAATTTTTCTATTAGCCTTTCTTGGTCGATTATCCGCCTCTCAACTTGAGGCGAGACAGCAAGAGTGTCCGGGCTGTGGCTTCCATGACGCAGCAACCAGAGACCGTCTCGAGGCCGAACGCTGCGCACGGTCCTACACGTCTACCCCTAGCGGTGTCCGTGGTTGACACAGCTGTGTGATCTGCCGCTGCACGCCCGGACGTACCTTGGTGAAAGCCAGGCCGAATTCCTGAGGACGGCTCCAGCGCACCGTTGCGCCGTCGATGGTGAACGGGTTGCCGGCATCCTGCGAGAAGATACAACACTCCAACTCTGCTCCCACGGGGACGGCCACGAGACTCGTGACGCGACAGCCCCCGGGGGAGAGGTCTCGCAGCTCTCCCTCACCGGTCACCCTCCGACCCTTTGATGCAAAGTGGCTCTGCAATCGGACTGCGACGCGAACGTGCCGACGTGTGTTGCTCTTCCGATCCCTGGGTGCCGGTGGACTGCATCGCGTCGGCGTGAGCGCTTGCTCTCCAGGATGGCTCACGTCTCGGAGACTGGGATTCTGTTTTTGGTCCCCTCGATGGTGCCCCAGCCTGTCCGCATACTGGCTGAATGATGTCCAGGCCTGTTCCAGCAAACTCAGCACCTGAGGCGTGAGTTGCCCCCCCAGTTTGAGCATGTCTCGGACCACGGATCGGGAGGCCGGTCGACGCTGGGGGAGCGGGGCGCGTCCCCCGGCGAGCAGATGCTGAATCCGCTGCGTCACGTCCTGGAATCCGGGGACCTCGTTTCTGGTCCAGCCATAGGCCTCCAGCGCTTCGGCAACTCGGCCGAGTGACTCCAATGTCTGTCCCAGGAAATACAGAATGTGTGCTTTTTCGTTAGAGGAGAAAGTGCCCACCTCCAGGGCTTGGCGGAATTCTTCGACGGATTCGTCGTAGCGCCCCGTTGCCCGCAAGCAAATAGCGATCTGCACATGGGCGTTCCCGGCATACTGCGGGTTGAGGGCCGCGTGTTCGAACTCTGTGCGTGCCTCGTCGAACATGAGGGATTGCTTGAGCACACGACCGCGCTCATAGTGGTCGAGTGAGGACTTCGGTGGTTCCATGCTTTAATCCTCCTATTCGTCACGCGGGCATCGGAGACAAATTCTGGCCGAAGAAGAAGGGAGCAAGAACAACACCCCGCGGTCGATCCACGTTGGACATACAAATCAAGCACTTACCTGGTCAATCGCGGCTCGATGGGATGGAAGAGTCCAACAGGCTGGCCAGGAAGGTACGCCGCGCCATGGCGATCCAGTGGGGTTAAGGTCGTGCGAGCGAGCCACAGGGTTTCCCGGTGACCCCCAGTTAAGGTGGCGTTCGGGTCACGGAGTGTGAAAAGATAGCGCGCGGTCGTGCGTGGAGCGGGGAGGATACAATTTGCCGCATCCTGCACCCAAAAGGCGTTGAACTTTTTATATGAGACTTGGCTGGAGCGAACTTCTAAGCTGAAGGTCGTAGGTTCGATTCCAGCCGGGCGCACCAATTTTTCTTCTTGCCATGAGAATTCTGCTCCGGTTCCGAACCAGTCTGATTGTCATGGCCGTGTTCGTTCTTCTGTACGCCATGCTGGGATTCTTCATTCTTCCCTATATTGTCAAGTCTCAGGTTTTTCCCACGGTGTCTGGGCAACTCAAACGACCGGTACTTGCAAAGGAGGTTGCAATCAATCCCTTTGCGCTCTCGGTGACGATCACCGGATTCGAGATCCAGGAGGCGGACCAGATGCCGTTGCTCGGCTTCGATGAGTTGTTCGTCAACTTCGAGCTCTCCTCTCTTCTGCGTCAGGCCTATCGGTTCGACGAGATCAAACTGGTTATGCCGTTCGTGTCGGTGCGGATTATGCCGAGCGGTGCGCTCAATCTGCTAGAGCTGGCAAAAGTGTCCGGCGGCTCCAACGCTCCGGACCAGGAAACACCGCCGGTGAAAGATGGGGCGGAGAAGAAGCGGCTCCCACCGATCGAAATCGCGCTACTGCAGATCAGTCGAGGGATTGTGGAGTTTCGGGACGACTCGAAACCCAAGCCGTTCGAAGTCAGTATTGTGCCTATTGAAATCATGCTCAGGAATTTCAGCACACGCCGAGGTGGCGAGAATGCCTATGCTTTTACGGCAGAAGTCAGAAAGGAAGAATTGCTCAACTGGGAAGGCACCATCTCTCTGGATCCTATTCAGTCTGAAGGAAAGTTCTCGCTCACGGGAGTACGAGGTCCGGTCCTGTGGCTATATATTAAGGATCGGTTTCGTTTTGACATCCCGGATGGTGTGCTGAATATCAGTGCCCGGTATCGATTCGATGCCAAGGTCGAGCCCTTCAATCTCATTCTGGCGGATGGCGAGCTGAGTCTCACGAATCTCAAACTTGCTGAAAGCGGGCAAGACGATGTGCTGATTGCCGTGCCGTCATTCCTGGTCCACGGCATGAACGTAGATGTTGCAAAGCAGACCGTTGAGATCGCGTCCGTGGAGTCCAAGAATGCGACATTTAAGGGATGGCTGAATCAGGACGGGACAGTGAATTACCAAGCCTTGATCGCCCCGCACCCTTCTGACTCCGAGAAGGAAATCCGAAAAGAAGCCGCTTCCGCTTCGGCACCCGTCCCCGCCCAGGAGCAGCGACCATGGTCGGTGTATGTGAAGGAGATCGGGCTGAAGAACTACACCGTCGATTTCGAAGACCGTACCACACCCACTCCTGCGCGCCAGCGGATTGACTCGTTAGACTTCACCGTCAAGGATGTCCGTGTCCCGTTCAAAGAGCCGGTGCGCTTCGGGCTTGGCCTGAATCTGAACGAGAGCGGAAGGGTTGAAGTCAGAGGCACAGCTGGGGTCAATCCCGTGAGGGCAGATATCGCGTTGAACCTTTCTGAAATCCCGATCGTGCCATTCCAACCGTATTTTGACAAATATGTGCGCCTTGACGTGGTAAACGGCGGAGTGAACGTGAGCGGGACAGTTCAGTTCCAGGGCGTACATCCCAATGGGCCCCTGCTACGATACATGGGTGACATGGCGATCAAGAATCTTTCACTGGCCGATCGATTCTCTTCCAATAAACTCTTCTCATTGAAGGCCATTACCTTCACCCAAATTGCCGCTGATGTTGAGCCGACGTCGTTGAAGATTGGGGAAGTCGCACTGCAAGAACCATTCGTCTACGCAATCATTGATTCGGACGGGGTCATGAATTTCTCTCGACTTGCTGTACCTCAAGGGGAACAGGCTCCCATCTCGGCAGGGCAGTCTGCCGAATCCAGGACACTAGACAAAAAGCAATCCGCCAACCCGGTGCCGATTGCCATTGACGCGGTGAAACTCGTCAAGGCCAAGGCCACGTTCACTGATCGTTCGATCAAACCGAGCGTGGTGACAGGGATCTCCGAACTGACAGGGACCATTAAAGGCCTTTCCTCGAAACAGATTGCGAAGGCGAAAATTGCGTTGGCCGGAAGAATTGACAATGTTGCTCCCTTCAAGATCAACGGACAGATTAACCCGCTGAGTGAGGAGGCATATACCGATCTCACATTTAATTTCGCCAACATGGACCTCACAACCGCTGCGCCGTACGCCGGGAAATATGTCGGCTATCCGATCACCAAGGGCAAGCTGTCCCTTGATCTCAAGTACAAAGTGTCGCAGAAGCACCTAGACGCCGAAAACAAGATGCTGGTTGACCAACTCACCCTCGGTGAGAGCACAGAAAGCCCTGATGCCACCTCGTTGCCCGTGCGGCTCGCTCTCGCCTTGCTCAAAGATCGCAAGGGTCAGATTGATATCGATTTACCGGTAAAGGGCGACCTCAACGATCCGGACTTCAAGTATGGTCGGGCCCTCCTCAAAGTGCTGGGAAATCTGATCACAAAGATTGCGGCGTCTCCGTTTACGCTGATGGGAAAGCTTACTCCTGGCGGCGGCGATGCCGAAGAGCTGCAATATCTCGAATTTGATCCTGGAGCTGTCGCAGTTGCCGCTACAGAACTGAAGAAAATCGAAGCCATCGCGAAGGGGCTCGATGAACGGCCTGGTTTGCGCCTGGAGGTCACCGGCACTGCCGATCCTGTTCGTGATGGAAACGTGCTGGCTCTTCAGAAGCTCAAAGCACAACTGCTCGCCAGATGGCAGCGGGGGAAAGGCATATCAAAACAGGCTGACCTGCCGATTGTTGAGGAGGAACGCGCAATCAAAGAGCTCTTCGATCAACAGCGTAGCCTGCAGTCGGTGGCGGCGCCGGCGGAGGGCGCGCAGCCCCCTTTGAAACCGCCTATGATTGAGGAGATGCGGCAACAGCTTGTTGCCACCATACCGGTTCCAGATTCGGACCTCCGCCTCCTGGCACAGCAACGGGCGGAACAGGTGCGTGGACAATTACTCGTGGATGGCAAACTTGCCGACGAGCGTGTGTTCTTGACCGAAGTCGATCTGACCGCGTCGGATCACGAAAAGGTGAGAAGTCGATTGAACATTACGGCTGTTCAATAAGCCCCGGTTCCCCCTTGCACTTCGCCTAGAAAGGACAGTATCGTAGTACGATAAACGATGTTGCGTCATTGGCTTGAATAAATAAGGGAGGCTACCATGGCACTACGACTAGGAGATGAGGCACCGAATTTTACGGCAGAGACCACCGAAGGGACCATCAATTTTCATGAGTGGCTGGGCAGCGGATGGGGGATTCTCTTCTCGCATCCAAAAGATTATACCCCCGTGTGCACCACCGAGTTGGGGACCGTCGCCAAGATTACATCGGAGTTCAAGAAGCGGGGCGTGAAAGTCATTGCCATCAGTGTCGATCCCTTGGATTCGCACAAGGGCTGGATCAACGATATCAATGAGACGCAAAAGACGACGATGAACTATCCGATCATCGCGGATCCTGACAAGAAGGTTGCAACTCTGTACGACATGATCCATCCGAATGCGATGGACAACATGACCGTCCGTTCAGTGTTCATCGTCGGACCGGATAAAAAGGTGAAGTTGACGTTGACCTATCCTGCTTCATGTGGCAGGAATTTCGATGAACTTCTGCGAGTCATTGACTCGCTCCAATTAACCTCGAAGTTCAAAGTCGCCACGCCGGCGAACTGGAAGGACGGGGAGGATTGCATCATCACCCCGGCTGTGAACGACGCTGAAGCCAAGACGCTCTTTCCCAAAGGCTTCAAGACCGTGAAGCCGTATCTCCGTTACACCCCGCAGCCGAATAAGTAGTCTGGCGTTCGATCAATCACAAGGGCGGGAGTGGCCGTGAGCTTCTCCCGCCCTTCGTGTTTTCAGCATCCTGGTTCTATACGAGCAGCATGCCGGCGGAGCGAACCTTTTTCCAAGAGGTACTGTTTAGGAAGGACTCGAACTCCCGAGTGGTTCCTGGAAATGCGGGTTTTGATTCCCGGAGCAGGGGATAGGGACGCGATGGGTTGGTGTGAGGTGTGGATTGTCGAATCAGATCATTGAGCCACTGAGCCTGTGGGTTGGCAAGCGTAACGGCGTGATCGCTGGTACGCCCTGGCAGAATGAGTCGCGTTCTTCTTCCGACAGGTTCACGGACTGGTTGCCCACCGAGCCATACGAACCGCCGTTCCGCCTGTGAGTCATCTTCAACAGTTCGGCCCTTAAGGAGACGACGTACCCAGGTGGAAGAAATCTGAGGCCTTGGCACGGAATGGTCGAACCATTGGCGGACGTCGAGTGTGAGTCCTCGCCCTTCGAGGTAATTGAGCATTGACCGTCGTAGTCCTTTGCCGAGCCACTCCGGTGTCGTGCCACGTTGATCCTCATGTAGAAAGTCATTCTCCGCGAAGCCCTGAAACTCTGGCCCGAGTATGCGCAATCCATGGGCACCCGGCTTGAGCCCGATCGGGCTATGTGCGGTGGCGGTGAAACGATGCCAGAAGGCGGATTGAATCAGATCTGCCGCGAATAATTGTCGCACCCGTTCAAGCGAGTCCACCGTTTCTTGCACTGTCTCAGAGGGACAACCGTACATGAGATAGGCATGAATGAGAATGCCTGCGTCTTTGAAGGCCGCTGCCACGAACGCAGTTTGATCGACGGTAATCCCTTTCTTGATCTTCTCCAGCAGACGGTCCGAGGCAGCTTCGAGCCCTGCCGTCACGGCGATGCAACCGGAGGCTGCCAGGAGGCGGCACAGGTCCGGTGAGAATGCCTCTTCAAAGCGGATATTACCCCACCATGAAATGGTGATGCCTCGTTCCAGTAGGGCCAAGGCGAGCGATTTTAACGCAGCGGGAGGCGCAGCCTCGTCGACAAAATGAAACCCTCGGCGGCCTGTCTCGGCCACCAGTTGCTCGATCTGCTGGATGAGCCGATCGGTCGGCGTCATTTCATAGCGACTGATGTAGTTGAGCCCGACATCGCAAAACGTACACTGCTTCCAATAACAGCCGTGGGCAACCGTGAGTTTGTTCCAATGACCCTCCGACCAGAGACGATGCATCGGGTTCGTGCTGTCCAGGATCGTGAGATAGCGCCCTAAGATCAGTCCGCTATAGGTCGGACAGCCGACCTCGGCCATGCTGAACTCCCGATCAGACGTATCATTCGCAAAGACCACTCGATCCTTGTCCCGATAAAACGTCCGGCAGAGTCGCGTGCGCGGTCTTGTCCCTGCCAGATGTTCGATCAACGAGAGCAGAGGCCGTTCCCCGTCGTCGAGGGTGACATAATCGACGTAGTCGTATACGCGGGGGTCAGACAGACGGCGAAGCTCCGTGTTGGCATACCCGCCGCCAAGAGCAATGGCGATGTCAGGTCGTTGGTTCTTGATCGAGTGGGCAATACGAAACGCGCCATAGAGGTTCCCGGGAAAGGGAACAGTTAGGCAGACGAGCGAAGGATTGAGGCGCTCAAGATGCTCCCACAAGGATTCGAGCATGAATTGGTCCGTCAGCGTCGGAGGGACGGCTACCGCATCGATGATGGTCTCAAACGATGAGGCTGCTCGGGCGATATGTTCGGCATAGCGGCTCAGGGCAAAATGGGGAGACACGGTCGCCTGGGTCAGATCGGCCAGGTCTTCGAGATACAAGGTAGCAAACCGTTTAGCACGATCCTGCTCCGACAAGCCACGTGACAACGCAGTGCTCCCTCTATGGCCGGCAAACCGAGGGCCTTGGGGCAGAAATCCTGGACGGGCGAGGAGCAAGGCTAATGAGGGATTGCGTCCTTGGAGGAATTCAATGACAGGCTCGATGGCATTCAGATAGGCCGGCTCGACCGCCAGCATCTGTCTAGCTTCACCGGGTAATTCATTTTCGCGTTTGCGCACCTGCTCAAACAGGCCCTGGAGCCCCGACCGACAAAAGAGGCGGAGCACCATTTCAATGCCGACGTCGGCTTGGGAAGCCTCGATCCCGCGACCACGGAGAAACCCTGTGAGATAGGCGGTGGATGGGTAGGGAGTATTTAGCTGAGTGAGCGGGGGAATGAGGAGCAAGACGGAGGGCGTCGGCATGCGCTCACATACCATACCTCTTTGAACGAATGCCAGGTTTGCGGGGTGTGACAATTATAGTGGGAGACTATTGGTATTCTTGGTGCTTGGTGCGCTATTGTAAGGCGATCATCTGCGTGGCGTACCCAGGTTGGCTTGGACGTGCGGGCCAGTGAAGTTCTAGCGTGCCATAATAGTTTTTCCGAATCCTGTTAGAGTATGACGGCTCCCTACACCCTGTACAGCGACTTTAACTGTCCGTTCTGTTATGCGATGCACGAACGGTTGCACGAGATGAACCTGCTCGCGCTCTGTGAATGGCGCGGTGTGCAGCATGCCTCGCATCTGCCTCGTCCAATGACACCTTGGCAGGGTGCGTTGGGCGCTGAATTGCGCCACGAAGTGACGGTCGTGCAGCGGTTGGCGCCAGGGTTGCCGATCGCGCTCCCTCCTGGTAAGCCCAATACGAGCCCGGCAATCGAACAATCGGTGGTACTCCTACGGCGTGATCGATCGCACATGATGACATTTGTGCATGAGACGTATCGGGCCTTCTGGTGTAAAGGCATGGACATCTCTGATCCGGGGGTGCTCAGACAACTGGTCGAGCAGGTAGGAGTCTCACCGGAGAGTATGGATACGATCAATGACGAGGATCGTCGGGTGGCTCAAGAATGGGAATCGGCCTGGCACGTAACAGGCCAGGCCGGGGTTCCCCTCATTGTCTCGTCGGAAGGTGATCTCCTTGTCGGCTGCGCACCTTCCGAAGATATTAGGCGGTTTTTCGCCTAACAGAATTAGGCTACATCCAGGTTCATCACGTAGTTCTGCATCTCCCGCCGATGTTCTTCTTCCGTATTCTTGAGGTTCTCGATTTCCTTGCGCAGTTTCTCCAGTTCGGTCTCCTGCTGGTCCAACTTCTTAACATAGCGATTATAGAGATCGGAGTTCTGCTGGAGCCGCTGCATATTCTCCCTGATGCGAGCATGCTCCGCCGTGATCTCGGTGGTGCGTTGGTCTAGGCGGGTCCTTTGGGTACGTGTTCCGTCCAGCGTACTTCGCAATTGCACCACACGTTGCAGCGCCTCTTTCACTTTTGTGCTGACTTCCTTCGCGTGCTGGTAATGGACGATCTGGTCAACGCCGCTTTCCATTAAGAGGATCGATTCCTGAATGGGCAGCGTTTCTTTGACGCGGAGCGTCGAGCTTTTCCCCGGATCGACTGCGACGCTAAAGCGGTACAGGTCGCGCGTCCTCTCTGTCGGCTCTTTCGGTTCGGCAAGTTTCCAGTCTGCACGATAGGGTTGTTCGATCAGTACGGTCTTGGCCTTGGCGTCGCGGTTTTTCACGAGATAGGTCCGGTCTTCGACCAAACGACGTGAGATGAGCATCGTACCCTTCTTCAGCGAGACTGTCGCAAGTTCTTGCGTGCCACCTTCGAGTTTGGGTTCCACTTCGGTCTTGAGATCGAGGGCATAGCTGATCAGCCGGTCTTGTCCCGGAGGAAGATCCTCAATGCGTGCATCGCCCGCATAGGTCCCGCTATCGAACAGCGTGATGGGCCCTTGCATCAAATGAAGGGCCGATGTGTTTTTCAGACGATACCCGTTCAAGGGGTGTTTCGCGTTGACGCTCTGATTGTAGAGCGATACTTTCTGTCCCTGGAGCGGTTGGCCGATGATCGGCAGCAGCGCGCTCTGGTGCTTGGCGAGGGTGACGGACTGATCGATACGATATTCGAACAGCTCACCCTTATCTTCGGCCATCGCCATGGGGACCACGCCTTCTTCCAAGCGGCCCATCTCCATTTCTGCGGCGACGGCGGATGCTGCCGGGGCATTGGCCCGGCCACCGGCAAAACCTTGGGCCAGCTTGCCGAGCAAACGTTCCTTTTTCATATCGCTATGGGCTGGAGGGGCAGAAGCCATCGACTTGAGTTCATCCATGGCATCGCCGTACGTCTGGGGTTTGAGGTTGGCGTAGAGTTCAGGTTGCACGAGTGGACGTGGGTTGTAGAGCGGTTGATACAGATCCATCGTGAAGGAAATGGGCCGTCCTGAGACAAGCGAGAGTTTCACGTTGCGCCAGTCCTGTTGCGTTTGATTCTCTACAATGGCCCAGCCTTGCAGATAGGGAGCCTTGTCCTCGTCCAAGACGAGTCGATAGGTGGTCTTCCAGACCGGGGTCTCCGTCAGGTAGGCGACACGGGCCTGGCGGCTGCCGGTACCGTCGAAGGTAATCGAGACCGTCTTCTTCTGGGCATCGTGATTCGCTGCGAGTGCGGCCAGCGCCTGCTGCAGTTCAGTGTTCAATGCGGGATTGGTGAGTTTGATGCGTTGCACGTTCGCTAGCGAGAGCGAGCGGAACCCGTCTTCTGTCAGGAGCGTGATATATTCCTGCTCGATGATGCGCTGCTGCGAGCTCTCGCCGATGGACTCCGTTTTCTTCTCTACGCCCAGCAACGTGCCGACGATGGGATTGGGCGCGGTGACTTCAACCGGTTCCCCACGAACCTGAGTCAGAATCTGTCCCAGGGTCGGATTGCCGTTTAAATTGATCCCGAAGCTGCCGAGCGTTTTCGTCACAGGATCGCGAGAACCATACGTGACGGTCGAGACTCTGCCGTCTCCGAAATCTTGCACGACCAGACTTTTCAGCATGTCGTTGATCTGGTTCGCATGCAGGCGGAGGTCGAGTTGCGCTCGGTCGTTCACCTTGCCGTCATGTTGAAAATACCCCACGCCGCTGGAATAGAGCACGATCTTGGAGAGGGGGAGTGCGGCCCCTTGCTCTGCCAGAACAGGCCAGGGGAGCAGCAGGAATGATATGAAGATCAACCGCCTCACGAGGGCGTGACCGGAGCGAATCGACAGTGCGCGCATGGAGGCCTCCATCGTAGAGTGTTGCACCAGGCCGGAATGGCCATGGTGATATGACCTATCCTTGTTATGTAGTCAGCGGGCGGATCCTTTCAGCAACCGGGTGGTGAAAAAGGCCCTCAGCGGCCTCAGCATCCTGCTAGACCGGAAAGCCGCCTGACTCTGCGCGGTTGTTTTTCTGAGGCGCGAGCCTTTATAGTTCCCGCCCATTAGGTTATGTGAGGACAGGGTGCCATGATTCCTTCAACAGAATGCGGAGGCGGTTTATGAGAATGACGATTGTACTGATCGCGTTGGTTGGGCTCGCTGCTCACCAGGCGATGGGCGCGCCACCCGTTGATAAGGGCTCCAAGGAACTTGCCACAGGGCAGAAACAGAGTCAGGAAAAGCCGGCGTTGGCCCAACCGGTAGAGGGGTCGATGGTGGTGGTGCCGGCGGGTGAGTTCATGATGGGGAGTCCGACGGGAGATTCAGACGAACAACCGGCGCACAAGGTCTATGTGGATGCCTTCTCCATGGATGTGTATGAAGTAACGGTAGGGCAGTATGCGGCCTTTCTGCAGGCGAAAGGGATCGATCCGCCTTCGGACTGGAAGACAATGAACCAATCAGCGCACCAGAAGCGCCCGATCGCCAATGTGGATTGGGCTGATGCGTTCGCGTTTTGTAAATGGGCCGGCAAGCGCCTGCCGATGGAGGCGGAGTGGGAGAAGGCGGCGCGGGGGACGGATGGCCGCCTCTATCCGTGGGGCAACGATCCTCCGACGCCGCTCCACGCGAACTTTGGGAAAACGGACTGGAACAATCACGGGGTATTGACACCGGTGGGTACGTTTGAAGGCGGCAAGAGTCCCTATGGCATCTATGACATGGCCGGGAATGTCTGGGAATGGGTCAGCGACTGGTATGACTATAACTATTACAAGAGCAGCCCGTCGCAGAACCCAACAGGACCGTCATCGGGCGGGACCAAGGTGATCCGTGGCGGTGCTTGGAACAGCAATCCGCGGGCCATGCGCTCTGCGAATCGGAGCCTCATTTCGCCGACGGACCAGGGACTCGACGGGTTTCGGTGCGCGAAGTCTCCGTAGTCCTTAGCCCACATTTTATTATTCATAACGCTTCGTCGTGAAGTCGCATGGAAGCCATAGCCTCTGGCCCCGTGCCTCTCTCCTGAGCATCGGCGACTACCGCAGAAACGCTCATGAATAATGCGGGATAATTCGTAACCTTGCACGGTTGTTTTTCTGAGGTGCGAGGCTTTATAGTTCTCGCCCATTGGATGATTTGTGGATAGGCTGTCATGGTTCGTTTCGGTAAATTGTGGAGGCAGTTCATGAGGAAGATGCTCGTACTAGTCGCGTTGATCGTACTCGCTGCATACCAGGCAATGGCCGCAGCGCCAGGTGATAAGGGCACAAAGGAATCGGCCACGGGACAGAAACAGAGTCAGGAGAGGCCTGCATCGCCCCGTCCGCCAGAGGGGTCGATGGTGTCGATACCGGCGGGAGAGTTTACGATGGGGAGTCAGGATGGTGATCCAGACGAACGACCGGCGCACAAGGTCCATGTGGATGCCTTTTCCATGGATGTGTACGAAGTAACGGTGAGGCAGTATGCGGAATTTCTGCAGGCGACAGGGGTCAATTCGCCGTTGGACTGGCAGGCGATGAACCAACCGGCACATCAGAAGCGCCCGGTCGCCAATGTGGATTGGGTGGATGCGGTCGCATACTGTAAATGGGCCGGCAAGCGCCTGCCGACAGAGGCGGAGTGGGAGAAAGCGGCGCGGGGGACGGATGGCCGCCTCTATCCGTGGGGCAACGATTCCCCAACGCCGCTCCACGCGAACTATGGGAAAACGGGGTCGCACAACTATGGGGCATTGGCGCTGGTGGGGACGTTGGAAGATGGCAAGAGTCCCTATGGCATCTATGACATGGCCGGGAATGTCTGGGAGTGGGTCAGCGACTGGTATGACAATGACTATTACACGAAAAGCCCCCAACAGAACCCGACGGGACCGTCAATGGGCGGGTTCAAAGTGATCCGTGGCGGCTCGTGGAACAGCAACCAGCGGAACCTGCGATCCGCAGATCGGTACTGGGATCCGCCGTCGTTCCGGAGCTTATACTTCCCCGGGTTCCGGTGCGTGAAGACCCCGTAGCAGGCATTCTTCTTGACGGTTCGTTGCGACACCGTCTGAAAGCGCGTTCCTCGTGAAGCGTATCTCGTTATTTGCGCGAGACTTGCGAGTCAAGCGGGACGGGTCGGATGTTTCATCTTCGGGTTCGCCGGTGCGCACGTCTTGCGCGTCTCGCTCACATATCTATTTCACTGGAATACTGATCACCAGCCCCCCCATGACATCATTAATCTTGAAGTCCCGTTTGGGACTGTCCGGATGGGCATTATGGCAGCCGATGCAAGCCTGGGCCACAGCAAGATCTGGATAGACGGCTTGGAAGTAACGGGCTCCTCCTTCCTTCACAAAACCGGTATAGGGTTTGGTCGGATGAGTGAGGATAGTCCCCAGGCCGACCTTCTCAAACTCGCTTGAGGCGACATTCCGTTTGTTGATCGGCCAGAGGCTGATCAATCGATACTGTATGCCGATGCCTTTTCTTGCCATGACGCGGCCGGACTCCATCAGGAATTGAGCCGGGAGAGGCAGGGTATTTTTCTCCTCCCAGTTCTCCGAGGCAACGACCACCCCTTTGGTCTGCATCCGTTCAACGACGTGCTTGGTGTACACCTCACGGTCCGATTCAATCATGGCGTACAGATAGTCCGCCACCGTTTCTATGGGCAGATTAAAAGCGGTCCCTTCCGTCTCCGCTCTGCTCGGCCCGACTAAGCCGGCGATACCCAACCCGAACACCAGCATGCGAACTCCCCGTAGCAGCTTGTTGGAGGATGTCATAGAAACCTCCTTGGTTTCCTCGTGGACACGTCGACGTCATTCGCCGCGGTTCCATGAAGGGGTGAGGTGCATTGTGGATACGAGGCTGCACAATCGTAGCTATGAGCAAGCGGATCAGTTCGACCGTCAAGTTGGAGTCGGGAATGTGATAAGGGGAGTAGAAACCGTGACCAGCACGAGGCGACTGAGTCAGCTGGTCGTTAGGATCGCTGGCGTAGCGGAGGCAGTCCACGTAGCAGGAAAATACCGAAGCCATGGCCCGGTTCTCCCTGTCAGTATTATGATGCAGCGCAACAACCGGATCATACGACGAGTCATCATACTCTTCGGTCTACAAGCTGTCCAATTGCCTGGTGCACCCGACTAGAAATTTCCTGCCTGGACCACATCCTCGATGCTGTTGATGTCAAGCCAGTGACCTGACTGTAGAGAGCACACGGACTGGATATTGCCGTTACAACAGTTCTTGGAGCAGCTGGGGGATGTCGGCTTTGCGGTTGGCTTGCTTGGCCGCACGCATAATAGCCTAGACAGTCGATGACCCAGGATCTTCTGACTAGAAGCAGCGCAATCTTTGCGCCAATGATTTCTGCTTCTTTCAAACATCCGTAACCTTTTTCGCCTTCACGATAAGATTTTCCCCAAACAGCAATGGGTCAGACAGCAGGGTTTCTCTTACCGCGGCCTTGGCTTGATCATCACGTACCTGAGAGAGCCCTCTGGACGATATCAGTCGTTTCAGCAGAGATGAAACGACTCGTTTTTGTAGACGGTTCGCCGCCACTTGCTGGACGATAAATCCACATCGAGCAAGAATGTGTCGTAATTCAAGAAAGCCAATAGGATTGATATGGTCAATCGGTCGCTCTTCCTTTGAGCGTGAGTCCTGCTGCACCATGTAAGTGAAATAAATGGGGTACCCACGTAGCAGATAACTCAATCGCGACCGGATGCTCAAAATGTTCGGCGTCGTGAGAATCAGGGTTCCCTGCGTTTTCAGCACCCGGTTCGCTTCCCGGACAAGGTGCCACGGATTCTCCAAGTGCTCCACCGCCTCAATGGATACAACATAATCGAAGGATTCACTTTCAAGATCCCAGGGTTGATTCAAGTCAAGTTTCAGGCACGTCATGTCGCTTGCTCGAAACCTGGCAGGGGCAATGTCCCCACACGACAACTGTATAGCCTCGCTCACGCGCGTGAAGCGCAAACGCGCCCTCACCGGCCGGCGCATCTAACAGTTGTCCCGGGGGGTCCGACTTAAGAAGTGCCAGCACTGCCGCATGCACCCCTTCGGCCGCGTCTGCTGCTGGACGAGGATCGTCTAATCGGTCATTATGCATGATCAGATCCTTGCCCGTTAAAAATTTCCTGCCTGGACCACATCCTCGAGGCTGTTGATGTCGAGCCAATGCCCTGCCGTATAGAGCACGCGGATCGGATAGTGCCGTTTCAACAGTTCTTGGAGCAGCTGGGAGATGCCGGCCTTGCGGTTGGCCGGCTTGGCCAGGAGTTCCACAATGATGTCGGTGATGAGGCTCGGCTGCGCTGGGCGAGACTTTGAGGAAGCCCATCCAGACCCCGTGGATGGATTCTTGGGGGATGTTGTTCCCCAATTGCTTGAGATAGATCTTGGCGTTAAAGGCCTTTCTCGAATTGGGAATGGTGCATTCGGCAAATCCGCCAAGGCGGGCATAGCTGGTCTGTTCCTGCCAGTTGCTGTCGACGAAAATGACGCAGTCATCCATTCTCCTGACAGAGAGACTGGGGAATGATATTTGTTGAACAGCACGTCGCCGTAGGAAATGATCGTACTCTGCACATGGCCTTTCCTGGATTGGAGGGCCTTCAAGAAGGGAATCACAGTTCGCCGGTTTCCGCAAAGTCATTGTTATCGATATAGGTCAGGTTGGGCAGATTGACGGCCTCTTTCTTATACCCTCTGACCACCACGATATCCTTGATCCCCACCGCATGGTAGGCGTCGACAATGTGGGAGAGGATTGGTGTGCCCTGGATTTTGACCATCGTTTTGGGCTGGTGTTCGGTGAGTTCCCCCAATTCATCGCCGCGGGATGCGGCGAGCACTATGGCACAGGTGTCCTCGGCGCCTCGGGGAAGATACCGGTCTTCAGCTTCTTGTAACTCCGCGGCGTTTTGCAGACGGAAGATTTCTGAGACCGACGCAACTTTGTCTTCAATGGTGAGTAGGTGTTCTTGCTCCTTAAGGGTCCGCGCTGTTTTCTGCATGGCGGCCACAGCAGCTCGTAACATGTGATTGGCCCAAATCACCATCGAAAACCCATGCTGCCGAAACACATCGGTGGGCGTGGCGTAATATTTGGTGGGCACGATCACGACGGGGCATCGATTTCCCCATTCCTGTTTGAACGAAAGGATCTCATCGGGCACCGACAGGGCGCTGTGAATGAGGATGCCGTCCGCCCCCGCCTGATGATAGGCCTCGGCTCGACGCAGGGCTTCCGCGAGCCCCCAGCCGCAGATGAAGGCCTCCACTCTGGCAATAATGGAGAAGTCCGGGTCGGTCTGGGCATCTTTGCCTGCCTTGATCTTGCCGCAGAATTCCTGCATGTCCGCCAGGGGTTGGGCGCCTCCCTTGATGAAACTATTTGTCTTGGGGAAGAGTTTGTCCTCAATGCAGACCGCGGCGATGTGGCGCTGCTCCAGTTTGCGGACGAGCCGCTGCATGTTATTGAAGTTGCCGTATCCTGTGTCGCCATCGAGGAGAATAGGAATCGTGGTCGCATCGGACATGAATTCCAGGTTCTCCAGGACTTGGGTCCAGCTGGCTTCGTTGTTGTCACGGACGCCGAATTGGGCGGAAATGGAGAGGCCGCTGGCCCAGATGCCTCGAAAGCCAGCTTCTTGAACGATTTTTGCGCTGAGGCCATTGTGGGCTTCACAGATGAACTCCAGCTGTTCCGACAAGAGGAGCTTCCTAAATTGATGCGATGCGGTGATGCTTGGTGTCGAACTCATGGATTCCCTTCCTTGTTCCCGCCGAAACAATTCGAGACGGCAATCTCTACGGCGTACTCGTTGGCGGTAAAGAATACCGGTTTCTCCTGGAGAAATCACCTTGCCTTTCGGGGAGAGTGAAACGTAAGAGGTGAAATATTGGGGAGGGGAGGAGATGGATAGGCTCAACGGACGTAGGGGAGGGCAACCCAGCCTGCAAAACCGAGCGGAGGAGTATTCTCAACCTGGAGGGAACCATGTCAATCAAGAGGATCGTTTCACGGAAGCGGGTGCAAGGTCGAGTGGTTGGCCGGGCGAAGAAGGGCTCCGTTGCGAAGCGAGGGATTCGGGGCTGAGCCGCCGGCTGCGGGACCTGCACGAGCAGGTTGATCTCGTGTTGCCGGAAATGACCGCCCGGATTGCAGCGCTGGAGCATCTGTTGCTTGAGAAGCAGCTCTGTACCAGAAAGGACCTGATCGACGCGCGCCAGTTCGTACGCATGCAGGAGGCGTAGTGGGCGTTAGTCCACTAACTGGCCCTGGAGAAAGAGGGTCTGCTCCAGGGTGCGGAAGAACTTCTGATAGGGGGCCGGATCTTCGACGGCGCGCAAATAGTACTGGGCGCTGGCGCGCACGACGAGCTGTGTTTCGTTCCGCTTGCGCACGGTGGTGGTGAGCCGGACGAGATCACTGCGGTGCCAGAAGGGGCCCCACGTCTGGTAGGACTTAGTGAAGATCAGGAGGCTTTGATCATCGTAGAGGTGGTAGTAGGGATCGGTGCCGATACTGGGCCGTTCGAGTGGCTCGAACCTCTTGCCCGAGACGATGCCCAGCTCCTCATCCAAGACTTCGACCATGAACCCAAGGTCCTGCATGGCGTCGACGATGGCTTCGAGTGCCCGTCGGTGGTCGGCGGTTTCGAACACGCGCGATTGGGCCGCGCGCAGCTTGACTTGGCTCTCTTCCGAGAGCCAGATCTGTTCCCGCGAGTCCCACTGGTCTTGATGGCGCCATTCGTAAGGAGTGGGGCAGCCCTGCAGCAACAGGCACAGCCCAACGACTAACGTGGTGGCGATGCCACGTGCCTGTATGGTCCGGCTTGCCTCCTTCCAATTGTCCGGCGCGGCGAACCCCACGTGCCTTACTCCTTGGTGATGAAGAGCGACCGTTCAAGGGTGGCAAAGAAGTTCTGATACACCTTGGGGTCTTCGATCGGCTTGTTGTTGTAGATGGCGTTGGCCCGGATCATCATGCGGCCTTCCGTCGCCTGGCGCACGGTGACGGTGACGCCGACGACGTCGTAATAGTTCGGCTCGGCGAATCGCGCAGCTGTCACCAGGCCCAAGGGCTCGTTCGCCCGTTCGATGATGAAGCCCAAGTCCTGCAGTGCGGCAATGACCCCGCGCATGGCCAACTGGCGGTCCTTCACGTCGAAGGTGCGAGTCTGAACGCTCCGGATCTTCATCTGCGCTTCGGTCAGCGCGAGTAAGTCCTGGGTCGGCTCCGGAGCCGTGCACCCCTGTACCAGTAGGGCCCCCGCTATTACGATGATTCCCCGGACGGCTCGCTGCTTCATAATGGCCCCTCGATCAGAGCGTAAAGGGCTCTAGGAAGACTGCCTTCGAGAGCTTGGCAAAGAATTGCTGGTACATCACCGGATCGCGGAGCATCTCCATCTTTTGCTGGCCGGGCGGAATGTATTGGCGATCGGCTTGGCCATCCCCCTTCCAGACGATCCGATAGAACATGATCCGGACTTCCTGGCGTGTGGCCTCCGGATTGATCGGCCGCGCGATGAGCGTGGCTGCGATCTTCTGATGGAGATCCACGGGCATGACGAATTTTCCCAAGGAGAGTACGAAGGCGAAAAACCGGCCGATGTCCTGACCGTACTCCCTGGCGCTCCGCTCCTTGGTTGCTCGCAGGAACCCCACATCCTGTACGCTCTCCTCAATCTGGAAGCCGAGATCCTGCAGGACGGCGGCCGAGGCGGAAAGCAACTCCGCTTCATCCTTGGTCTCAAAGAAGCGGGTCTGCATAGCCTTGTTACGTGGACTCTCAGGCGTGAGTTGAAAGAGTTCTACCGGTTGGGTATGGCTGACACACGCGGCCAGCTGGCTCGAAAGGAGGAGACAGGTCCCCGCCAGGAGCGCCCGCCGCAGTCCGGGGCTGCAGCTCTTGCTAGAACTGCGTGGAGTTGTAGGCAAAGTCGCGGACCTTCTTCTCTTCGTCATACTTGATGATGATGGTGAGCGTCCGCTGGCGCTGCGAGCTTGAGCTGTCGCTCGATCTGGTCCCCAAGATGATCAGCCCCGCGTAGGAAGAACTGGCCGCGTCCACCCGATCGGTCGAGACCTTGTCGTAGATCCAGACTTCACGACGCTTGTCATCCGTCGTGACGATATTCGGTGCTACCAAGTAGCTCTGCCACCTGGGAGGCGGGCATGCCGACTTTGATCTCACCTTGGACCTTCCCGACGGTCAGCCGGTCCTCTTTGATTTCGGCCTTCTCACTACTACAGCCTACAGCAACCACCGATAAACAGAGTCCTAGTGCGATCCATGTTTTCTTCATCTTGTGTCTCCCTTCTGGCTGATGTCTCATTGGAGCATGATGTCTTGCGAGAGGGTGTGAGGCTTCCTTTCCTTCAGCCGACTCGGCCACCTCTCGCGGCTCCTGGTACCGGCAGTTGGTATTCACACTTCTCTCAGTCTCAAAGAATACACGTTTCGCGAAGTGAAAGCACTCAGCCTCTCAGGGTACGTGAAACATAAAACATGAAGGGTGCGTCTCGACGTACCGGGGTTGGGCGGGTGAAAAGAGCGACTTCTTCAGCACCCTGCTAGATCTGCGAGACCAGGTACCGGTTGGATAGACGGACAGGAGGTGGTAGTCTCGGACCACTATCATCATAATTAGTCGGAGGGGGAGGTTGTCTCGATGGCGATGTCTGCGGCTCTGTCGAATGAGGAGGTTCAGGCTGCTTGGGTTCATCTGGCTGAGGAGGTCCGTACGGGAGTTCTGTTGACGCTCAGAAACGGGCGGCCGTTTGGGTCGCATGTGCCCTATGTCTTTGGCGAACACTGGACGCGCGCCTACATCCATGTGAGCCGCTTGGCGTTGCATACTGAACATCTGTTGCGCGACCCTCGAGTGGGGCTGTTTGTCTCGGAGCCGGATCGGCCGGGGAAGAACCCCTTGGCCCTACGGCGGATGAATCTTCAGGGTGAGGCGGTGCTGTTAAATGCTGAGGCACCGGACTATGCAGAAGTGAAGGCGCGATATCTCGCTCGCTTTCCTCAATCGGCCATGATGTTTGGCTTTGCGGATTTCTCGCTCTGGGAATTGCGGCTACAGGAAGCGCACTTGGTTCTGGGATTCGGGCAGGCCTACCTTGCCGAGGTGACTGCTCCTCTCACCTGGATCCATCAGAAGCCGAATACAAAGAGCGCCTAGCCATACGTTTCCTCTTCGCGGGCTGCGGCCTTGTCTGCGGGTAATGTGAGTCACGCGCATCGTGGCGCGACAGTTTCGGGTCACGCTAATACAACGGGCCAGCGAGGGCATTTGGCGGAAGAGAGTAGGAATTTGTTCCAAGAGAGATGACGTTGCCATGTTGGCCGTCATCTCCCTTGGGTACGACTCTCCACACCCAACGCTCACGGCCAGCTAAGCCGGAACCTAACGGTCCGCTATTCCGGGAGCGAGCATGAGACTGACAGGAAGCTTTTCCGCTAAGGTATAAGGACTCGCCTTATTTTCCTTCACCCACCGCTTCTCAGCCACAGATTCAAAAGGTGGAGCGAAGTTCCCCTTGAAGAGACCATAGATCGAAAGGTGTCTCGTCAATGGAAATCTCCCAATCATACCCCCTGTCCTTTACGAAGGGAGCAATGACTTCATCAAGTGTCCTGATCCACCATTCTCTGAGGACCGGACCAGGTAATCGTCCTGGCAATTTGGTCGATCTTGAACCGGACAAATTTGTTATGCGGCTCGCCACCGACAAAGCAGGAGTCCTTGGCGTACCTCCTCAAAAATGAACACCACATAGAACTTAGGGATCGGGACGCTCGCATACACCTCCGTAACTCTCTTAGCCAGCGCCTTTTTGTCTTCAGCGGTGAACGCTCCGACCGGATGATAAACTTTCCACAGTGGCATATCTCATCCCTCCTCATTGGTTGGACATTATTTGTGTTGGGTGTGTCCGGAAAACGGAGACCCACAGTCTCCTCGATATCCGAACATTTCATGTCGATTCTTTAGAGACTAATGATCCATCTGTGAGTCCTCCTATTCTTACCAGGACACCGAGTTGCTATTTGTCATGTCGCTTGCCCGGCGAAGGCTCAGCCGGAGCCAATGTGAATAGGCCCTTAGCGGTGCTCGACGCGAGGGAATCTCTTAGTGCCCGGGTAATGCTTCTGCCCCCATACGATGATCGCCTCCAATACCGGCTCTAGACCCTTTCCCTTCTTTGTCAGGAGATACTCGTAGCGTGCGGGATTTCCCTGGTATGTCCGTCGGGTAACAAGGCCAGCAGCCTCCAATTTTTTCAGTCTGTTCGCAAGGATGTTTGAAGCCATTCTTTCCGGAGAGGACATGAATTCCTGATAGCGTCTTTTGCCCAATACGAGATCTCGAATAACTAACAGTGTCCACTTGTCTCCGAGGATATCCAGAACATTGGTGATCGGGCATTCTGATCGTTCAAATTTCATCCTGTCATTCCATTGTTGAAGGTCGTTTGTTGCTACGCGCCTGCTGCCTATGAAGGGAATGCTGTGATCCAGGAAATACTGTAACCCAGTCACTTGTATTTTGCAACTCACTAAGTTACCATCAACTGCAAAGTCACCCTCGACGGGGAGTCCTTCACCAACTGGTCGGCCAGTGACCACGGAGAGATTACGATCCGGACGACAGTCGACGACCATCACTTCATGGTCCAATGCCGGTGAGCGGGGAAGCCGCGGGCTAAGACGAACGATCTGAGAGAAGGTAGTGCGTGGATAGAGAACGACGAGCTGATGGCGGGAATCGCAGGAATAGATGATGTGAGACAGGCCCGGCGTCAGGTATTACGGTTCGTTATGAGCCGAGGATCGGTAGGTGAAATAGAGCACGATGCTTCCTATCAGAGCGATGATCAGGCCAGCGGCAAATAGGGTGTCAAAGCTCAGCGGTGCGATGTAGCGGTGGTATAGGAGGGGCAGCAGAATGGGTGAGACCACGGCCAGAGCGAGGCCCAGCATGTGACGCTTCAGATAGATCGGTTCGCCTGGCTTACGGCTCATGTCCGACGAGCCCTGTCAGGTGGCCCTTCCACGCTCGCTTACTTATCCTCTCTTTGGAAGGGCACCCACAGATTCTTCAACCTCTCTAGAGAGAGCAGCAAACCGCCCTTCACTCCGCGCAGTATCTAACCCGCGCCACCCTTGGCGCGCTAAAACGCGCCCTTAACCCATGCGACCACCGCTCCCTCGAAACGAGCTTCTTTCTCTTTTCAGAGGGTAGCCTGGTCGATCCTCGAATGCGCGCAACTTTTTCACCCGCCCACCCACTGGCACGCCAAGATGTGCCAGTAGCCCAGGCGAGCACATTCCAATTCTCTAGATCTCGCTTTAGAGGAGTGGCTAGGTTGCCCTTTACTGCGCGCATCGAGCGACCACTGTTTCATCGTGGGGGCGCTGCGAGCAAGAAGGGCACCTAGCTACTCCTCCTCCCCCTCTATTTTACGAGGAACGGTCTTGAGTTTTCTCCCGAGGCGGTAGTGACGGTGAGGAGCACCAGGCCCTTTGTTCCGCCGCTTGGCACGGTCGTTGTGATGCTGTCGTTGGTCTGTTCAAACTGAGCTGGATGACCAGGGCCAAAGGAGACGCCCCGTAAACAGGCTACCTCGCCGAAGTTGGTTCCGGTGATGATGACTCTGTCTCCGGCTTTTCCTTCGTCGGGCGTGAGCTTGTCGAGGTTTGGGGCTTCACCGAAACAGGATGGAGCGTTTCCCGCAGTCTCGGCCGTGGCGAATTTTGGGGCGGCCACTTCTGGAGCAGTCGCTTTGGGGGCGGGCGATTTGGGAGCCGGCGCGCTTGCACGTGCTTTAGCCGGCTTTTTCACCTTCTTCTCCTGCTTGACTGGTTCAGCTGCCCAGGTGACGGTAGGGCTGATCGCTGCCAGGCTGAGTGCCAACACTCCGATTGCGATCGTGATGCTAGAACCTGTTGCTGTATACATGACTGGCCTCCGATTGAATTAATCTTCGATCGTCGAGATATCGCCAAGGTCTTGTCCGAGCTCTTTCGCTTTGAGCACCCGCCGCATGATTTTGCCGGATCGGGTTTTGGGGAGTGAGGGCACGATGTCGATTTCTGACGGCACGGCGATTTTGCCCAACTCCTTCAACACTTGATCCTTGATCGACTGGATCAGTGCCGGGCTGGCCACTTCCCCCTGTTTCAAAATGACGAAGGCCTTGATGGACTCGCCGACGAGCTTGTGTGGTTTGCCGATCACCGCCGCTTCCGCTACGGCGTGGTGGCTGACCAGCGCGCTTTCCACTTCGGCGGTGCCGAGCCGGTTGCCGGCCACTTTGATCACGTCGTCGGCGCGGCCCATGAACCACATGTAGCCGTCTTCATCTTTATGGCAGATGTCGCCGGCGGTGTAGCAGTTCGGAATCGTGTTCCAATAGGTCTTGTAGCGTTCCGGATCTTTGTAGATGGTCCGCATCATTGAGGGCCAGGGCTTTTTGATGACGGCAAGGCCACCGGCGTTGGCGGGGAGGCTGTTGCCTTCGCTGTCCACGACATCGGCTTCGATACCAAGGAAGGGCCTGGTCGCGGAGCCTGGTTTCAAGGGGACTGTCGGCAGGGGGGTAATCAGGATGGATCCTGTTTCGGTCTGCCACCAGGTGTCCATGATCGGTTTGTCCCCACCTGCAGCGCGATGGAACCATTCCCAGGCTTCCGGATTGATCGGTTCACCCACGCTGCCCAGGATGCGGAGGGTGGAGAGATCATATTTCTTGGGCCAGTCTTCTCCGTAGCGCATGAGCAGGCGAATGGCGGTGGGGGTCGTATAGAAAATCGAGACGCCATAGCGTTCGATTAAATCCCACCAGCGGCCCGGGTTCGGATAGTCCGGCTTGCCTTCAGCTGTGAGGATCGTGGCGCCGTTGAGAAGGGGACCATACACAATATAACTGTGACCGGTGACCCAGCCCGGGTCGGCGACACAGAAGTAGACATCCTCTTCTTTGAGATCGAAGACGTATTTCGTGGTGATGTAGGTCCCGACCATGTAGCCGCCGTGGACATGGACTACGCCTTTGGGTTTGCCGGTGGTGCCGGACGTATAGAGGATGTACAGCGGATGCTCTGCATCTAGATGCTCAGCCTCGCACACGGACTTCTCGTTTTTTAGCCAGTCGTGCCAATCGATTTCCTTCGGCGCGGATAAGCTCACCCCCGGGGTCTGACGCCGTAAGACTACGACACGTTCGACGGTGGGCGAATTGGTTACGGCTTGGTCCACCACCGACTTGAGGTTGAGGACCTTTCCCCGGTCAAACCCGACGTCGGCTGTAATGACCAGTTTGGATTCGGCGTCCTGAATGCGGTTCGCGAGGGCCGGGGCGCTGAATCCGGAATACACCACACTATGAATGGCGCCGATGCGTGCGCAGGCGAGCATGGCAACGATCTGTTCGGGAACTTTCGGAAGGTAGATCGTGACCCGGTCTCCCTTTGTGATCCCAAGTTTCTTGAGCGCATTCGCGCAACGATTGACCTGTCGGTAGAGCTCGCCATAGGTGATGACCCGTTCTTGGTCGTTCTCGCCGACCCAGATGACCGCCACCTTATTCCTGCGCCAGGTTTTGACGTGACGGTCCAGACAGTTAAAGGTAATGTTGCAGGTGGCGCCGACAAACCACTGGGCCCATGGATAATTCCATTCCAGGACCTTGGTCCAGGGGGAGAACCACTCAAGCTCCTTGGCGACATCGCTCCAGAATCCTTCAGGGTCGGCAATCGATTTCTTGTAGGCGCTGTCGTAGTCCTGAATATGGGCCGCGGCCTTGGTTTGAGCGGTCGGCTGATACACGCGGCTTTCCTTGAGGAGGGTATCGATTTTCTCTGCCATGGTGCGATGACTCCTTCAGGTCGAGGTGCGAAGCAAATCATGGTCATTATGATGGAGGGGCGGGGGGAACTCAACCATACCTTGGTACGGGAGGGGAAGAATGCAGGGTCACGTCGTGGGCCTGCGGCTGCGTCGTGTTCTCGACCTGCCGTTTCTTGACAGTCTCGCAGAGGCGAGAGTAGGGTGAATTTATTACGCGTCATACACTGGGGCTGGTCCAATTGATGTTGCCGATCGCCTACCGACAATCGCGGCCATTCCTTCTCGCGTGTCTCGCCTACTCGCTGGTGGCGACGTCCTGTCCGCTATCGGCGTCCGCCCAACTGGGGAAGCCTGAAGGGCTGTATTACAAGTCGTGGGCCATTGTCATTGGGGTGGAGAACTATCTCCTGGCCCCGAAACTTCCCGGCGCGATTGAGGATGCCAAAGCGGTGGCCCAGGCGTTCCGCCAACTGGGCTTCGATGAAATTGTTGAACTCTACGACAAGGATGCGAGTGTTCGCCGTCTGCAGCAGACGCTCTCGGATTTCTTGCCCCGCAAGGTCGGTCGATATGATCGGCTTGTGCTCTATTTCGTCGGACATGCGGCTGTCACGCAGGATCTTGCCGGCAAAGAACTTGGGTATCTCGTTCCCTGGGATGCGCAGATGGGGAATGTGTCTAAATCAATGACGTTTGAACAGCTGAAAGAGTTCAGCCGGCGTAGCGCATCCAAACACACCCTCTTCTTCTTGAATGTCGCAGTTAGCGGGTGGGAGGCAAGCACGGCTCAGCCACTGTCCCTCGAAGGGCGATTGGCCCCGGAAGACGATACGGAGCGGCGAGCTGTGCAAGTGCTGACGGCGGGCGATAAGGGTGAGTCGTTGAGTCAGGAGAATGGGAGGAGTCTTTTCACGCAGGTACTGGTCAATGGGCTGAGTGGCATGGCGGATCGTAATAAAAACGGATGGCTCATGGCCTCGGAAGTCGGAGACTATGTGAAGCAACAAGTTCTGGAACGGTCGAAGGGCGCCCAGCATCCCCTCTTTGTGCAGCTTGAAGGGGAAGGGGATACGGTGTTGATTGAGGGCCGAAAGGCCGCCTTTATCATGGGGGAAGAGCCCCAGTCTCCGGCCGAACGACGACAGGCTGCAAAGATGCAGTATGAACAAGCCTTCGTGCTTCTCCAAACCGGCAAATCGTCGGAAGAAGCATTGGAGCGGCTGAATAAAGCGTTGGAGTACGACTCCACGTTCGGCGACGCCTATGTGCTCAAGAGCTATGTGCTGCTAGAAGTGCTGCCGAACCTTCCCGACGCGTTGTCGGCGGCAAAGCTGGCGGTGCAGTATGCCCCGAAGAACCCGGATTCTCAGTATACCCTCGGGTTGATTTACGAAAAGCGCGGGCAGTATGCCGAAGCTGAGCGCGCCATGCGAGAGGCGCTGGTGGTCAATCCCAACTATGTAGATGTCTATTTCTCGCTGGGCATCCTCTACGCCGACGAGATGCAAGATCAGTCCAAATCGGTTGAAGCGTTCACGCGTTATCTCGAACTTGGGGGGAACCATGCCCGTGCACGGGCTGCTGTGGCACAGTCAACACCCCCCGCTTCTGTCGTCCCCGCGAAGCCGTAGCCATTGCAGGCTGCCTTTTTCAGCAGCCTGCCGTTAGGCTCGTTCGCCGCCCTTCAGATACCCCAGCCCTATCTTGACTGCTTTCCGCGTAATTTCTGCCCAGCGGGCTTGAGGATAGTCGGCGAGGACTGCGGATGCTTTGGGATCTTGAACTTCCAGATTCAGAATCTTAATGATACCGTCATCAATCTGAACGTCTGCCACGGGCATCCTCCTTGTAGGGGGACAGTGAGCCGGTCAACCATCGTCCGTCGGTTTCGTTGACTGGATTAGGGGTGCATGTTAGCATGAATTCGTGTGAATTCTCGAACGTTCGTCGCCGGCATCTGCCGCTGGTTCGCCGCCGTTTCACTATCCTGATCGTCACCAAGGAGGCTGCGCATGAATAGGGTACTGGGGTTCAGGTCGAGGTTGGTCGGGGGAGGAGTGGCAATAGCCCTGATAATCGGACTTGCTGCCTGTGGCGGTCCTCCGAAGTGGGTGAAGCAAGGGTCAGGGGCCTTCAACGAGAAAGATAGTAAAGGCTTTTATGGCGTCGGGTCCGTGGCCGGTGTTCGAAACGAGCCGCTGGCCTGGGACACAGCTGAAAATCGTGCTAGGGCAGAAATCGCCAAGACCTTTGAAACCTATACAGGCTACTTGATGCGCGACTATGCAGCCTCCACGACGGCTGGAGACTTTACAAAGAACACTGAAGAGCAGAATGTCGAGAGGGCCATTAAGACGGTGACGACCACAACCCTCAGCGGCGTGCGCCCCATCGAGCGCTACAAGGATGAGAAGACGAACACGTACTACGTGTTGGCCAAGCTGAATCTCGAGGAGATGAAGAATAATCTCGAGCAGGCGAAGGAACTCAACGCGGAGGTTCGTGATTTCGTCAGAAAAAATGCCGATAAGCTCTTTGAGAGGCTTGAGAAAGAAGAAGACAAACGGGCTCCGCGGTAAGGCCGTTTACTGAGCAACCGACAATTGCTGCATCTGCGAGGAGGTATCGCGTGATCGTGATGGATCGAGGACGAATTGGGCTCGTGGCGCTGGTGGTGTTGTCGCTAGTCGGCTGTGCCCAGGAGACTAAAGTAACCAGGGTCGACTCAGGGGTCGTCACGGATCTGAGCGGCCGTTGGAACGATACTGATTCCAGGATGGTTGCGGAGTCCATGGTCAAAGAGGCGCTGGAGTATCCGTGGCTCAACGGCTTCTCCGGCTCGAAGCATCGCCAGCCGGTCGTCGTCGTCGGGACCATTCAGAACAGCAGCCACGAACATATCAACGTCAACACGTTTGTGACCGATCTTGAACGTGAGCTCACGAACTCACAAAAAGTTACGTTTGTGGCAGGAAAGGGAGATCGCGGGGAACTTCGCACCGAGCGCAAAGAGCAAGCGATGTACGCGCGAGAGGATACGCAAAAAGCGCCGGGAAAAGAGATCGGCGCCGATTACATGATGAAGGGTACCATTGCGACGATCCTCGACGAGGCCGACGGGACGAAGGCGGTGTTCTACCAGGTCGATCTGCAGATGGTGGATTTGGAGAGCAACGCCAAGGTCTGGTACGGTCAGAAGAAGATTAAGAAAGTCGTCGAAAAGAAACGTTCACTCTTTTAAGCTCCACGACCTTCGTTGAGCCTTTTTGTCTCACGCCCCCCCGCCCTTGTTCCGGCACGGTGGGGCTTTTTTATTTCCACCCAATCTTTCTTTGCCGTGCTGGCGTTTGTGCTGCTTGCCGGATGCGGCCCCTCGGTCAACCGGTATCTCCTCATCGAAGCGAGTCTTCAAGCCCACGACCCCAAGGGCGCCGATGCCATCGTCGCTGTGGCTGAGAAAGACTATGGTTCGAAAGGCCGTGTGCTCTATGGCATGGATCGAGGGATGACTCTTCAACTCGCGGGCGACTATCAGCAGAGCAACGCCGTATTGGAACAGGCCGAGGAGGAACTGGATCGCCTCTACACTCGAAGGATACGCACGGAAACTCTCGCGTTTATGACGAATGATACGGCGTTACCCTATGAGGGCGATCCCTACGAACAGGTCTTGATCAATGTGCTGAAGGCACTCAATTATGCGCTGTTGGGTCAGTGGCAAGATGCGCTGGTCGAAGCTCGGCGTATCGACCACCGACTCAACGTCCTGTCGGATCGAACCAAGGAGAAAAATGCCTATCGGGAGGACGGCTTTGCGCGCTATCTGAGCGGTATTCTCTATGAGAGTACCGGCGATGTGAATAATGCGTTTATTGCCTATCGGAAGGCGTATGAGACCTTTGATGCCACCCGCGCATGGTCATACACGGCCGTTCCGTCTCAGCTGCGGGAAGATTTGCTGCGAACGGCCGAGGCATTGCACTTCACTCAAGAATTGGCCGAGTACCAATCTCTATTTCCCGCTACGAGGTGGGAGACTAGTCAGGCATTGCAACAACTCGCTCAAGTTGTCGTGATCAGCTATAATGGGCGCGCACCACGCAAAGAGGATCAGTTTCTTGACCTGCCGATCAGTCTCGATGCGCTCCAATTGGTGCTCTTCAACCGCGGGTTTTCGCAGTTCAATCGGCATTCCAATCGCGGGGTGGACACGGTCTTGTACGGGCTTAACGGACGCGTCGTTCGCGTGGCCTTGCCACGGCTCGTCCCGCAGAAGACGCACGTGTCTGTCGATACGGTGAGTCTCATCCCGGACAACGGCACGCGGGTGACGGTGAACACTGAGTTGGTGCATAACGTGACGGCCCAGGCAGATAAGGCGTTAGCGGAACAAAGGGCTGGAATAACCGCCAAGGCACTCGCCCGTGCCGCCACGAAGTTCGCGCTGGCCGAAGGAGTGACGAGAGGGTCTCAGCAAGCAGCGGGAAATGATGCGGGGCCGTGGGTGGGTCTACTGGTTGGGCTGCTGACGAAAGGACTGGCAGTGGCATCGGAGGAAGCCGACAAGAGGAGCTGGCGGACGTTGCCCGATGAAATCCATCTCGCGCGGGTCTGGGTTCCGCCGGGCCGCTACGAGGTGCAGAGCCAGTCAGCCGGCGGGTCTCATGATCCTCTGAAGTCTGAGGCCATGCGGACCCTGACCCTCGGGCCGGGAGAGACCGCCATGATCCTTCAACGAGTAATGCCATGATAGAAGGATCGCGGTTCGTTCGCCGAATCGGGGTGGTGCTGACGGCGTTGGTCGCACTATCCGGCTGTGCATGGCTCGGAGGACAATCGCAACCAGACTGGATCAATGGGGTGAGCGCCGCCTATCCGTCCGGTCAATATCTCGTTGGCGTGGGACAGGCGGAGAGTCGCGCGGCAGCCGAGGATCGCGCCTATGCAGCGGTAGCCCGTATTTTCAAAGCCGAGGTGAGCGCGCAGGCGAAAGACTGGGAGTCGTATCTGGTGATAGAGCAGCGGGGATACAGCAGCGCTGAACGACGATTGACGCTCGACAATCTGACCCGTGTGTCGACCGACAAAGTATTGGAGAACGTCCGGATAGTCGATCGGTGGATCGATGTGCACAAAGGACTCCAGTATGCCTTGGCGGGGATGCATCGGCCTCAGGCAGAGACTGCGTTCATGGAACGGATTACCGAGCTGGACCGATCGATCAGAGACGATGTCGAGGAGGCCCAGCGGCCCACCGATAAGCTGGCAAGAGTCAAAGCACTGAGACGGGCTGCCAGAAATCTGGTGCTGCGGGAGACCTATAATGCCGACCTTCGAGTGATTCGACCGAGCGGGCAGGGTACCGCCGCGGCTTACCGCGTGAGCGAACTCACGCACGAACTCGAACAGTTCCTTGCCACGAATCTGGTGCTGGCAGTTGCGGTGACCGGCAATCAGGTTGAACCGGCGCAACGTGCCTTGACGGAGGGACTGCTGAAGGAAGGGCTGCAAGTTACGAGTCGGCCGTGGGGAGGGGATCATTCGATCGGCGGCGACTCCAGCGGACCGTCCCCGGAGTTGCTCGTGCGGGGCGTGGTGCGAGTGTGGCCGATCGACGTGCGCGATCCGCAGTTCAAGTTCGTGCGATGGTGCAGCGATTTCGAAGTCGTGGATTTGACCAGTCAGCGGGTGATCGGTGCCTTGTCAAAGGGTGGAAAGGAAGGCCATCTGTCGGAGCGTGAGGCCACAGCCAAAGTTGTGCGTGTCATGCAGCAAGAGTTTTCTGCCGATGTAGCGAACGCCATTGCGGCGTATGTGTATGGAGAGTCGGAACTGCCGGTACAGGCGAGCCAGCCCGCGGGATGTCCGCGGGAAGGGCTGGTATCTACGCCGGCGTCAGCACCCCATTAACTTAGATAGAGAGGGAGGGTATGGCCAAATCGAAGCCGGAAGCGGAATCAGGACGAACATCTACTCGTGCACCACGCAGCCGTGGCCGCGGGTTAACGGTCACAAAACAACGGGTTCCCAGTCGCTTGGCGAAACGCAGGCTGGGTGAGCGGCTCAAGAACGACACGGCGTCGTTCAATCAGGGCAACTTGGCCGACAAGTTCCGTAAGGAGGGGTATGACGAGCTGCCGCTGGATGAACTCCAAGATCGGCTCTCGAAAATGTCGGGACCCTTGGCCGCCATCATTCTGAAGGGAAGAGTGTGATCGCATGCCATACTACTATTTCGACTCAACAGCTCTGGTGAAACGGTACAGCATGGAGCGCGGCACACGCATCATCAGCAGGCTCATGGTGAAGCGGAGCAAAGTGGCGATTTTGCCGACGTGGTCGGTGACAGATTTTTATACGGCATTCGCTAATCGAGCCCACCATGGAGAGATCACCCGGGACGATTGTTACTCGGTAATCCATAAGTTCGAGAGAGAATCGCAGGAGGGTCTCTACCAGTTCATTGCCCCGACGGTGCAGACGTACTTAGCGACCAAAGAACTTGCACTGGAGTATCCTGCGCTCCGATCGCCACAAGTATTGCATTTGGCGCTGGCTTTGGAACTCAAGCCCTTGCGGCTGACCGTTGTCAGTGCCGATACGCAATTGCTGACGGCCTGTCATTCGGCGGGCCTTCATACCATTAATCCGGAAGAAGACTAGTTCGGGAAGTGTTGAGTGCTAAGATCTGAGTGCGAGGAGAGACAGGTGTTAGCGGCATTGGTAGTTGACGATCATCAAGTCGATGACGGTCATCTAATCAGTGGCTGCCTACCGGAGCTGGATGGCCTTCGCAGCGAGAGAGAAGTGGTCGCATCAGCTGGAACGCAGGTAGCCGGTTCGATGCCGCTCCAAAATCTCGAGCGAGACGATACTGTGAGCGTGCTGGAAATACACCATCACGATCTCGGTCGGACCGCCGAAGTCCTCGGCATTCACTGAAAAACGCTGCAACGTATGCTCCGAAGCCATGGCTTGTCTTGAGTTCTGCCTTCAACACATAGGGTTCCGATCAGTGCAACATGTGTCTCTGCAGGGCATAAACTAGGAGTCTTCCTAACTCTGGAAACTCTCGCAAGAAAATAGGCTTTTGCCCTGACGTTACCGCATCCCGGGATATTCAGCCAAACAATCTCCCATAGTCATTGGCTGAATGGTAATATGGCGAGGTACACAGAACATAACCGTTGTCATGATTGGAACAGCAGGGGGAGAGAAGTGCGCAAAGCTGACCAGCCATTTTGCTTCACCGGGTCAAGCGAACTGCGAGAAATTCTCGGGAAGGAAGCGGAGGATGAAAAGCGGTTGGTGGAATTGCTCGAAGAGGTTCCGCTCGGCTCAATTTACTATCATACGCACACCTATTTTTTGCGACATAGTAACGTCGAACAGCTGTATCCAAATGATTTCGCCCAGTGGGTGGCGATGGAAGTCCGTGATCATGTCCTCGCAGAGCGGCTTGCAGTCGTCGACCCCTTCGAATTACAAGGGCTAGAACCACTAAAGGAAGAGCTCATTTCAGTCATCGACGATCATTTGTCCCGCACACCGATTGTGCCGCGGGTGATCTTCGGCAAACCGTTCCATTTCAACCAGTCCAGAATTCTGGAGGTCCCCACCGGTCTAGAGGTGTGGACATTGCAAGAATTTCGTAATGCCCTTTCTGACGTGGACGTGAGCGCGATCTATTATCATATGTTCGAAGCCCGTCATCGTCTTGGCAGGCGGGAGAGCGATTTTTCAACCTGGATCGGGGAGAGTCTGGAGATGCCGGAGCTGGCCGGGAAATTGCGCGCCATCAATCCGTATCGGGGGAGTCTTGAGCGTCATAGATCCGCTCTCCTAACGGTCTGTGATGAGTTTCTGGAGAAGGAACGTTCCGCCTAGTGCGAGTGAGGATAATGCTGTGCCCACGCTGAACCCGCTTTGGTTCAAAGACGCAGTGTTTTATGAGCTTCACGTCAAGGCCTTTTACGACGGCAATGACGATGGTATCGGCGACTTCCGTGGCCTGATTCAGAAGCTCGACTATCTCGAGTGGTTAGGGGTCACCTGCATCTGGCTGTTGCCATTTTTCCCCTCCCCGCTGAGGGATGATGGCTATGATGTCTCGGACTATCGCGAGGTATTCCCGGATTACGGCTCCCTCGAAGACTTCCGAGCCTTTCTTCAAGAAGCGCATAGGCGGGGGATCCGTGTGATTGCAGATCTCGTGCTCAACCACACTTCCGATCAGCATGCCTGGTTTCAGGAGGCCAGACGATCTCCCCGGTCGCCCATGCGCGACTTTTACGTCTGGAGCGACAGTGACAAAAAGTATGATAAGACCCGGATCATTTTTATCGACACGGAGCGATCCAATTGGACCTGGGACCCCGTCGCGGAGCAGTACTACTGGCATCGATTTTTCAGCCATCAGCCTGACCTCAACTATGATAATCCTGAACTCCGAAAGGCCATGTTGGAGGTGATGGCCTTTTGGCTTGATCAGGGGCTGGATGGGTTCCGGTGTGATGCCGTGCCTTATTTGATCGAGCGGGAGGGCACGAGCTGTGAAAACCTGCCTGAGACGCACGAGTATTTGAAGGATATTCGAAAGTGGATCGACCAGCGCTACCAGGGACGCATCTTACTGGCGGAAGCGAATCAATGGCCCGCCGATGTCCGCCCGTATTTCGGCGACGGCAATGAATGTCACATGGCATTTCATTTTCCCTTGATGCCGAGGCTGTTCATGGGTATCCGCAGCGAGGATTGGCATCCCATCGTCGACATGTTTACACACACTCCGGCCATTCCCGAGGACTGCCAGTGGTGTTTGTTCCTCCGCAACCACGATGAACTGACGTTGGAAATGTGTTCCGGAGAAGAACGGGACTATATGTACTATGCCTATGCGCGCGATCCGCAGATGAGGCGCAACATCGGCATTGCACGCCGTCTCGCTCCCTTGCTGGAGAACGACCGGCGCAAGATCGAGCTCCTGAACAGTCTCGTGTTCACCCTGCCAGGAAGTCCCATCATTTATTATGGGGACGAGATCGGGATGGGGGATAACGTGCATCTGGGGGATCGCAATGGCGTGCGCACACCCATGCAGTGGAACGCCGACCGGAACGCAGGATTTTCCAAGGCCGACCCCTCGAAACTGTATCTCCCCGTGATCTTCGACTCGATTTATGGCTACCACGCGACGAATGTGGAAGCCCAGGTCCAGACGCCCTATTCCCTGGCGCATTGGATGAAACAAATGATCTCCATCCGCAAAAAGTACCCTGCTTTCGGACGGGGCACCATCGAGTTTCTCCGGCCTCGAAACGACAAGGTCCTTGCCTACCTCCGGCAGTATCGGGGTGACACGCTGCTCATGGTCCATAATCTGAGCGGGTCTGCTCAAGCGGTGGAGCTGGATCTCGGAAAGTTCGCCGGGGCGGCGCCGATCGAATTATTCGGCGAGACGCGGTTTCCACCGATCGGTGAAAGACCATACATGCTAAGCCTCGCGCCGTATGGGTATTACTGGTTCAAGCTGCGCCAGGCGCCTCGCGAGGAAGCCGTCTACGGAATTGAAGGCAGCGTGATTTAACGCGTTCATTTTTATTTGGGAGCGAAGCGGAAGACATGCGACTGGAGCTGGATGACTACCGGGACAGCGCGACCAAGGGGACGGTCGATTTTCTGTATCGACTGAGCGATCTGGTCAAGGGACGAAGCTTCTTGCACGTGAACGCGGTCCGGTACGGCGGCGGCATGGCGGAGATCCTGCGCCGTCTCGTACCGATGTTGACGTCGCTGGGAGTCGAAGCCCGGTGGGAAGTCCTCGCAGGCGACCAGGAATTTTTCGACGTCACCAAGCGAATCGGCAACGCGCTGCAAGGCCAGGAACAGTCGTTTACCGAACAGATGTCCCAAATCTATCTCAAGATCAACCACCGGAATGCCCAAGTCCTCAATCTTGATGCCGACCTCGTCATGGTCCATGACCCTGAGCCTGCCGCGCTGATCGAACATCGTAAAGGCGGGAAATGGATCTGGCGCTGCTATCTGGATCTTTCGCAACCTCAGCGCCGCGCCTGGAGTTTCCTCCGCCATTTTGTTGTCCGCTATGACGCGGCCATCTTTTCCGTCACCGGATTTGCCCAACGGCTTCCGATCCCCAAGTTCTTGATCTATCCATCGATCGATCCTTTAAGCGAAAAGAACCGGGAGATGTCGCGAGTGGAAGTGAACCGGATGATGGACCGCCTCGGGATTCCGAGGGACAAGCCGATTCTGTTACAGGTGGCGCGCTTCGATCGCTTTAAGGATCCGGTCGGAACGATCGCGGCCTATCGGATGGTCAAGAAACATTACGATTGCCGCCTCATCCTGGCCGGCGGAGGAGTGGCCAACGACCCGGAAGGAGAAGCGGTGCTGGCCGATGTCAAAACCGCCGCCGGGCCCGACTCCGATATCCATGTGCTGCAGTTGCCGCCCGAAGCGGATAGCGAGATCAATGCCCTTCAGCGAGCCGCCACTATTGTCCTTCAGAAATCCATTAAGGAGGGATTCGGCCTGGCGGTCTCGGAGGCGATGTGGAAAGGCAAGCCGGTCGTCGGGGGAACTGCGGGCGGGATCGCTGATCAGATCGTAGATGGCGTGACCGGCTATACCGTGCATTCTATCGAAGGGGCGGCATTCAGGGTCAGGCATCTGCTGAACAATCCCGGGTTGATTCATCGCATGGGCGGCGCGGCCCGAGAGCATGTCAGACGAAACTTCCTGATCACGCGTCACCTGAGCGATTACTTGACGCTCTTGAAGATATTCACGCACTGATGACGAAGCGCCGACTGCCTGGTCTACGACCTCGAGTGAACAGCGGCGCGGGTGACGGGTTGCCATGACAATGACCAAGACGGTTTGGCGCGAGGTTCGCGAGCAGTTGGGTGACAGAGGGAAGATCGAGGTGCTCGTAGGAATCCCCACTTTCAATAACGCCAAGACGGTGGAGCCGGTGGTGAAAGCCGTCAAGGCAGGCATCAGCAAGGTGTGCCCCCACGCCTCTGTATTGGTGGTGAATGCGGATGCTGGATCACAGGACGGCACACCGGAGACTATAAAACAGGCTGCGGGGCCGGATATTCCGACTGCGTTCGTCCAACACTTGGCAGGTGGTTTCCTCCCCGGCCCCATCTCACTGCACGCGCTCTCCGAGTCAGGGGTGCCTGGTCGCGAGCATGCATTTCGAGCGTTCTTTACGGTCGCGGAGGAGCTGCGAGGTAAAAGCCTGCGTCGTCGTCGATGCCAACCTCCGATCCCTGACTTCCGACTGGATGGAGGTCTTGCTTCGGCCGGTGGTTGAAAAGGGCGTGGACTATGTCGCCCCTCTCTTTCGACGGGCGAGATATGAGGGCAGTCTGACGAATTGCATCATCTATCCGCTCAGTCGGGCCCTCTACGGCAAACAGATGCGATATCAGAGTGGGGGCGGCTATGGATTCTCCGGGAAGCTTGCGAGCCTGTACTTAACGAAGAATGTCTGGGAGGGAGAGGCAGCGCGCTACGGGATCGATAGCTGGTTGACGACCGTTGCCGTCGCCGAAGGCTGTGAAGTCTCCCAGGGTTTTTTGGGAACGAAGATTCATGATGCCACGCTCACCGGAATCGAACTGTCGATATTGCTCGCGCAAGCGGTCGGGGCATTGTTCCATCTGATGGAAGGGTATCAGGACGTGTGGGAAGGCAGAACGGGGTCGAGTCCGGTCCCCCAATTCGGTCCTCCTTATGAACCGGGCCCGGAGGGCGGCGCGGTCAACGTTGAACGAATGGTGAGAGGATTCCAACAGGGATTACGGGATCTACTCCCCATCTGGGAGATCATTCTGGCTCCTGAAACGTTAGATGGGATTCTGTCGTTGGGCCTGGTCGAGGCGGAAGAATTCCGCTTTCCTGCAGCTCTGTGGGTCCAGACGATCTATGACTTCGCTCTGGCCTATCATGAGAAGGCTCTGCATCGTGAACACCTGCTCAAGTCTCTGACTCCTCTCTATCTCGGACGAACGGCATCTCTCGTCCTGGAGACCAGAGAGGGGACCCCGGAGGATGTCGAACGAGCTATCGAAACACTGTGCGAGACGTTCGAGAGCATGAAACCCTATTTGACGCAGCGATGGAGGTTCTCATGAGTATTCTGTGGCAGGAAGCCATGCTCGAGACGTTTCGAGAGACCACTCTTCGGATTGCGCACCTATTGCCGAATCTTTTGGCCCTGCTGACGTTCCTTGCGCTCGGCTTGGCTGCCGGCTGGCTCGTCAAGTTTTTCTTCCTGCGTGTCTTAAGGGCGTTCCGTTTTGATGCGCTGTGCGAACGGTTCGGACTGGGTTCTTCACTGGCCAAAACGGGGAAGCATCAGGTGCCATCCCACCTGATCGGGCGGCTGTCTTTCTGGCTCGTATTCCTCTTGTTCGCGTTCATGGGAATCGATGCCTTGGATCTGACGGCTACGGCGAATATGATGAGCGTCATAATCGGCTTTTTCCCCCAGATGCTTGCAGCGGTCCTGCTGCTGTTCTTCGGGATGCTTCTGGCTAATTTCATTGCCGAGGCGGCCCTCATCGCCACGGTAAACGCCCAGATTCAAGAAGCCCGAATCATCGCCAGCTTCATTCGATGGGGCGTGCTCATCTTCACGGCGGCGATGGTGCTGACCCAACTCGGAATCGCCAAAGAGATTGTCGTGGCGGCCTTCTCGATTATGTTCGGCGGTGTCATGTTGGCACTGGCCATCGCAGTCGGCTTAGGCGGACAGACCATTGCAAAAGACGTTCTGGAACAACGATTACGTCGGAGGAAAGTGGAACAGGACGAAATGTCGCACATCTAGGCTCATGGTGAGTCTGGGGGTGGGCGATCCGATGGGCTAGATGCTGAGCCTCCTGAAGGCCTCGAGGTATCGCAGAGACGGGACGAAGTTCATGCGAGTCAGGATCAGAAGGGGGGTGACGGAGAGGATGACGGGAGTGGACGGAAGACATCGGATCATTGTCGAAAGAGTGACGCCTGAAGTCGACGGAGGCCGCTATCCGATCAAAAGGACGATCGGCGAAGACGTAGTGGTCGAGGCGGATGTCTTCACCGACGGTCATGATCTCCTAGGGGTGGCGCTTCTGTATCGCCGCGACCGTGATCCGGAGTGGATAGAGGCGCCGATGGCCCTTCTCACGAATGACCGATGGCAAGCATCCTTTCGTGTGACCGATCTTGGCCGCTATCGGTATACCGTGACCGGCTGGGTCGATCATTTTCAGACGTGGCGTCGTGATTTCAAGAAGAAAATAGACTCAGGCCAGAACGTGCTGGTGGAGTTGCTTCAGGGAGCCCGGCTGATTGACGAGGCGAGTCGGCGTGCCCCGAAGGCCGAAGGGAAGTCGCTGAAGGAATGGGCGGACCAACTCCGGTCATCGGATATGCCGGAGTCAGAGCGCATCGAACAGGCCTTAGATCTGGACATGGCCGCCTTGATGGCGAAGTATCCGGACCGACGCTTCGCGACGCTCTATGAAAGAGAACTCAGTAGTGGTCGTGGATCGAGAGAAGGCCAGGTTCAGCGCCTGGTATGAGATGTTCCCAAGGTCATGTTCCAAGAGGGGCGGGCACGGGACATTCAAAGACTGCGAAGAACGCCTCCCATATATCGCCTCCATGGGGTTTGACGTCTTGTACCTACCCCCGATCCATCCCATCGGCGTCACGCACCGGAAGGGAAAGAACAGTTCACCTACGGCCGGGCCGAACGATCCAGGAAGCCCATGGGGGATCGGCTCACCGGACGGGGGACATAAGGCCATCCATCCACAACTGGGAACAGTGAAGGATTTCCGGCAGTTTCTGGACAAGGCGAGGTCGCATGGGCTTGAGATCGCGCTGGACCTGGCCTTTCAGTGCTCCCCTGACCACCCGTACGTCAAGGAACATCGAGAGTGGTTTAAGATCCGACCAGACGGTACGGTGCAATATGCGGAGAATCCGCCGAAGAAATATCAGGACATCTATCCGCTTGGAGTTTGAGAGCGACCAGTGGCAGCCACTCTGGCAGGAGCTCAAAAGCGTCATTCTCTATTGGATCGAACAAGAGGTGCGCATCTTTCGCGTGGACAATCCCCATACCAAGCCATTTGTGTTTTGGGAATGGCTGATTCGCGAGATTCAAGAGGACTATCCGGATGTCATCTTTCTGGCCGAAGCGTTCACGCGACCTAAACCGATGTACCGTTTGGCGAAGCTGGGCTTTACCCAGTCCTATACCTATTTCGCCTGGCGCAGTACGAAAGCAGAGCTCAAGGAATATTTCACGGAACTGACCCACAGCGACGTTCGCGAGTATTTTCGTCCCAATCTCTGGCCCAATACGCCGGATATTCTGACAGAGGAGCTCCAACATGGGGGCCGGCCGGCTTTCATGGCACGCTTCGTCCTTGCATCGACCTTAGGCGCGAGCTATGGGATTTACGGTCCCGCTTTCGAGCTATGCGAGGGCCGCCCGCGGGAGGCGGGAAGTGAGGAATATCTGGATTCAGAGAAGTACGAGATCAAGCAGTGGGAGATCGAGCGGGCCGACAGTTTGAAGGACTTCATCGGCCTCGTGAATCAGATCCGTCGAGAGAATCCGGCGCTTCACGGGGATGAGAGCCTGCATTTCCACTCGACAGATAATGATCAGCTGGTTTGTTATAGCAAGAGCACGCCTGATGGATCCAACGTCATACTGGTCGTCGTCAATCTGAGTCCTTATCATACCCACTCCGGCTGGGTTCAACTGGACCTCGACCACCTGGGGCTCGATCCGGATCATCCCTTCCAGGTGCAGGATCTGCTGACGAATGCCTATTATCGCTGGGATGGGCCGCGCAACTACATAGAGATCAACCCGCACTCTGCGCCCGCTCATATTTTTCGCGTACGTCGTTGGCTCCGCACGGAACAAGGCTTCGACTATCACATGTAAGAGGCGGGACGCTGATCATGCTGATTGTCAACGAACGATGGGAACGTATCCTGGAAGGGGAAGCCCGCGGCCATTTGGAAGCCTGCTTGCCCGACGTCTTGAAGTCGCGGCGATGGTTCGCCGGGAAAGCCCGCGCCATAGAGTCGGTCCGCATCGTCGAGTCCCTACCTATAGCCTGCCGATCGAGCGCAGTGGCCCTGCTCTTCATCCTGGTGGAATACAGGGACGGCACTCCTGAAACCTACGCGTTCCCTGTCACGGCAGCCTTGGGTGAGCAGGCTGCGCAGATTCAGAAAGACATGCCCGGTACCATAGTGACGACGCTGAAGGTCCGGACGAAAGAGTGCGAACAGACCGGCGTATTGTACGACGCGCTCTGGAACCAGGACTTTTCGAGGACGCTGCTGTCTGCCATCGGGCAGGGAAGCCGGTTCACTGGCGAGACTGGTACTCTGATCGCCTCCTCCACTCAAGCATATGGGAAGCTGATCAGCGGAGGAGCCGCGCTGGAGCCGGCGGTGATGAAGGCGGAGCAGAGCAATACGTCTGTCGCATACGGCGATCGCCTCATCATGAAGGTCTACCGGCGTGTTGAAAACGGAGTCAATCCTGACTTGGAGATCGGACGGATCCTGACGACGATGAACTTCCCTCATGCCCCTCCGGTGGCCGGATCCATCGAATATATTCGAGCCAACGGCGAGACCATCACCACGGCCATCCTTCAGGGCTTCGTGCACAACCAGGGAGACGCATGGAAATATACCCTGGAGGCCTTCGATCGTTACCTGGAGCGATGTCGCGCTCAGCCAACCGGGCGAGAGGATGAGTTGACATTCAATGAGCCTCTGCTCGAGATGGTACACAAAGAGATTCCCACTTTCGCGCGCGAGCTCATCGGTCCGTACCTGGAGTCAGGCGTCAGAATAGGACAGCGTACGGCCGAACTTCATGTCGCCTTGGCGAACGTCCAGAACAATCCTGATTTCACGCCGGAGCCGTTCTCATTGGAATATCGTCGGTCTCGTTATGAATCCATGTGCCGATTGGCTTCGCAAACCTGTTCGCTTCTCAAGGGGCGACTCAACGATCTGCCGTCGGACACGGAACAGGAGGCTCGGCTGGTGGTCAACTCTGAGCCTCAGATTCTGGATCGATTCCGGGATTTTTTCGAGCTAGAGACCAGCGCGCTGCGGATCCGTTGTCATGGGGACTATCATCTAGGCCAGGTGCTCTATACTGGACAGGATTTTGTGATCAGCGATTTCGAAGGCGAGCCGGCCCGTCCGCTCAGCGAGCGACGCATGAAACATACCCCCATCATGGATGTCGCGGGGATGCTGCGGTCATTTCACTATGCTCCCTATGCCGCACTATCACGCCAGCAGTCAAAGTTGCTCGCAGAGGGCGATGGAGGAAGGCTCGATCCGTGGGTCCGGTTCTGGTCTGGCTGGGTCAGCGTGGTATTCCTGAAAGCGTATCTCGCAATCGCGGGGCGAGCTTCCTTCTGGCCCGGATCGCAAGAGGAATTCCAAGTGCTATTCGATGCGCACCTTCTTGAAAAGGCTGTGTATGAGATTCGCTATGAACTCAACAACCGGCCGGGGTGGGTAAAGATTCCGATCCGCGCGGTGCTGGAAATACTGGAGACGACCACACGTAAGGCAATTTAGCGAGCGAGGCACCAATGAAGAACGGTCAGTCGGAAACAGTTGCATCAGACGAGATGACCTTGATGAGCGATGAAGACGTATATCTGTTCAATGAGGGATCACATTTTCATCTCTACCGGAAGCTTGGCGCCCATCCTGTCATACGCAACGGCATAGCCGGCACCTGGTTTTCTGTATGGGCGCCGGATGCGGAGGCAGGTTTCGGTGATCGGGCCGTTCAATGACTGGAAAAAGGACGCGCATCCCCTATGCCGCCGTGAGAAATCGGGTATCTGGGAGGGCTTTATTCCCGAAGTGGGGAAGGGAACGCTCTACAAGTTCCATATTCGCTCCCGGTTTAACGGTTACGAGGTGGAAAAAACCGATCCCTTCGCCTTCTTTAACGAGATTCCTCCCAAGACTGCCTCGATCGTGTGGGACCTGGACTATACGTGGCGCGATGAGCAGTGGATGGCCGGCCGGCACACACGCAATGCGTTGGATGCTCCGATATCTATCTATGAAATGCATGTGGGGTCCTGGAAACGCGTGCTCGAAGATGGAAATCGCTCGCTGACCTATCGGGAACTGGCCGCAACCTTACCCCAGTACCTTCAGCAAATGGGCTTCACCCATGTGGAGTTTCTCCCCATCATGGATCATCCCTTCTTCGGTTCCTGGGGATACCAGACCACAGGATATTTCGCTTCCTCCGGATGCTATGGCACGCCCCAGGACTTGATGTTTCTGATCGACGAACTGCATCGCCATGATATCGGGGTGATCCTGGACTGGGTCCCCTCGCACTTTCCGACTGACGGCCATGGGCTCAGTTTTTTCGATGGCACACATCTATATGAGCATGCTGACCCGCGCCAAGGTTTTCAGCCGGACTGGGGGACCATGGTCTTCAATTACAGCCGCAACGAAGTGCGCAGTTTTCTCATTAGCGGCGCGATGTTTTGGCTGGATATGTACCATGCGGACGGTCTGCGCGTCGACGCAGTCGCTTCGATGCTGTATCTGGATTATTCAAGAAAAGAGGGCGAGTGGATTCCCAATCAGTATGGCGGGAGAGAAAATCTTGAGGCGATCGCTTTTCTGCGGCGGCTGAATGAAGCCGTATTTGAGAACTACCCGGATGTTCAGACCTTCGCCGAAGAATCGACCGCATGGCCATTGGTGTCCCGTCCGACCTATGCGGGGGGCCTTGGATTCGGCATGAAGTGGGACATGGGATGGATGCACGACATGCTGGAATATATGAGCCAGGACCCCTATTTTCGAAAGTATCACCACTACAAATTGACTTTCCGCATGCTCTACGCCTTTCATGAAAATTTCGTTCTGCCTCTCTCGCACGATGAAGTGGTGTATGGGAAAGGGGCCTTACTCGGCAAGATGCCGGGGGATGACTGGCAGAAATTCGCCAATCTCCGCCTGCTATTCGGATATATGTACGCGCAGCCTGGGAAGAAGCTGCTGTTTATGGGTGGGGAATTCGGTCAACGGCGGGAGTGGGCCCACGACAGTACTGTGGAGTGGGACTTGCTCAAAGACGACCGGCACAGCGGCATTCAGCAATGGATCACAGACCTGAACCGTCTCTATCGTAATGAGCCGGCCCTCTACGAGCGCGACTTTGATTCCGGCGGGGTTCGAGTGGGTTGATTGCACAGATGCCGGGTCGAGTGTCATCAGCCTGCTCCGCAAAGGGAAATCCACGGACGAGGTAGTGCTCATCGTATGCAACTTCACCCCGGTGCCCAGACCGAATTATCGGATAGGCGCTTCCCTACGGTGGGTTCTGGAAGGAGGTATTAAATAGCGACGCGATTCAGTACGGAGGGAGCGGATGGGGTAATCTCGGAGGAGTCGAGGCTGTTCCGATTCCGCTCCACGGGCGCACACATTCAATTACCCTGACATTGCCGCCCCTCGCGACCTTATTCTTCAAGCATTCGGGCCGTTCGTCATAAAGAGTGTTTGTGCGATAACCTCAAACCTGACCACGCCATGCCCCTGTCTCGCGACTGCGGTTTTCGATGAATTTCTTGAATCGCTCCAGATCTCCCTGCACGCGCAAAGACACCACTCCTAACACATCTCCCACATTTTCGACCGCCTAGGAGCGGCCCCTGCCGCTGGTTATCACGGTTGACGACGGATCAGAGATCTCGTCGAGTGGAGCCTGCAGGCACCACTCGAAGCACCCGCACCGACCGCGCCTCGACCTCGTACCGTTCGCCGCCTTTCAGCACCGTCACGTACTTCGGGGACACTCCCTTCGCATCTGTGTCCAGGAGCTGGTGCCACCGAACCCCCCGTTTGTGCGCCGGCAATGTGAAGGGGAGAGGTGTATCGAGCGCATTCAGGAGAATCAGCAAGGTGTCATCCACAATCGCCCGGCCCCTCTTATCGGTCTCCAGCATGGCATCACCGGCGAGACGAAGCATGAGGGAGCGGACAGAGCCACTGTTCCAATCCTCGTCAGTCATTCCCTGCCCATCAGGACGCAACCAGGAGATGTCCTTGACCTCCGATCCATGGATCCTGCGTCCTTGAAAAAAGCGCCGACGCCTGAGAACCGGGTGGTTCTTCCGCAGGCCAACGAGACGTTGCGTGAATACCATCAACTCACGGGCCGCATGGTCCAGTTTCCAGTCGTACCAACTGAGCTCATTGTCTTGGCAGTACGCATTGTTGTTGCCCTGCTGCGTCCGGCCGATCTCGTCGCCCCCGCAGATCATTGGGACACCCTGCGAGAGCAGGAGCAATGCCAGGCAGTTCCGCTTCTGCCGCTCTCTGAGCTCGTTGATGGCAGGATCGGCGGTCGGCCCCTCGACGCCGCCATTCCAGCTCAGGTTGTCGTCCGTTCCGTCACAGTTGTTTTCACCATTCGCTTCGTTGTGCTTGTGGTCGTACGAGACGAGATCGTGGAGTGTGAATCCATCGTGCGCCGTGACGAAATTGACGCTCGCAAAGGGGCGCCGCCCGCTCATACTGTAGAGGTCGCTGCTCCCGGTCAGCCGGTACCCCAACTCCGCCACCTGGCCTCCATCACCTTTCACGTACCGCCGGATGGTGTCCCGGTACTTGCCGTTCCACTCGGCCCAGCCGACCGGAAAGTTACCGACCTGATAGCCGCCTTCGCCCACGTCCCAGGGCTCCGCGATCAGCTTGACCTGGGACAGGATGGGATCCTGGTGGAGGATGTCGAAGAAAGCGCTCAGCCGGTCGACGGCATGCACTTCTCGCGCGAGCGCGGAGGCGAGATCGAAACGAAATCCGTCCACATGCATCTCCGTCACCCAGTAACGCAGACTATCCATGATGAGTTGCAGGGTCCGGGGATGCGTGACGTTGAGCGTGTTCCCACAACCCGTATAGTCCGTGTAATAGCGTTTGTTGTCCGCCACCAGCCGGTAATAGGTGGCATTGTCGACCCCTCGAAACGACAGGGTGGGACCGAGGTGATTTCCTTCCGCCGTATGGTTGTAGACCACGTCCAGGATGACTTCGACTCCCGCGCTGTGGAGGGTCTTGACCATGCTCTTGAATTCCCGTATGTGGCGGCCTCGAACCGGCGATGTGGCGTAGCGACTATCGGGGGCAAGAAAGCCGATGGTGTTGTAGCCCCAGTAGTTTGTGAGGCCGCGATCGTACAGGTGTTTGTCGCGGACGAAATGCTGGACGGGTAGCAACTCAAGGGCGGTCACCCCCAGAGCAAGCAAATGGTCGATCACGGCGGGCGTTGTGAGGGCGGAATAGGTTCCACGCATGGGCTCCGGGACGTCGGGGTGTCGGGCAGTGAAGCCCTTGACGTGCACTTCATAGATGATCGTTTTGTCCCAGGCAGTCTTGAGCAGCTGATCTCCGCCCCAGGTGAACGCCTGATCGACGACGACACACTTAGGCATGTTCCCGGCGTTGTCCTGGGTGTTGAATGAGAGATCGGCCTTGGGATCCCCGATTGTGTAGCCAAACACGGCGTCGGACCACTGGATCGTGCCGACGATGGATTTGGCATATGGGTCGATCAAGAGGTTGTTCGGATTAAAGCGGTGCCCGGCTTCCGGCTCATAAGGCCCCTGGATGCGGTAGCCATAATGCTGTCCGGGCCGTACCTCCGGCAGGTACACGTGCCAGACCTGATCGGTTTGCTCCTCCACTCGAATGCGCGCCGAGTCTCTGTCGGAGTCGGGTCCGTCGAACAGGCAGAGTTCCACAGCCGTGGCATTCTCGGAAAAGATGGCGAAGTTGACTCCCTCGCCATCCCATGTGGCTCCCAATGGATAGGGGGTTCCAGGCCAAGTTCTCACTTCTCTTCCCTCCGTATTTGCCTATTGGTCGTGAAGCATAACAGCTTACCTGCAGTTTGTACCCTCATCACTTTAGGATAGCCAGCTAGGAGTGCTTACAGGATTTCCGCGCCGCTTTAGTGGTGCCGACGCCGGAATATTCATGCATCAGCCGTGCAGGTGCTATGCAATTTTGCACAACAGCCCCACGGGGAACGTACGCAACACCTCCTGCAATCGACAGATCCCCCCGTCGAATACCCGGCCATCGAATTCGTGGCGCCACCGCCCTTCAGGCAGTTCGATCACGGTTTGATGCCATCCTTCCTTTAGGCTCAGAAATAGGCGTGGAGCAATGACAATGACCTCCCCACCGCGCATGAAGCTCACCACATGTGAGGACTTCTCCCCTCGCGCATACAGTGGGGAATAATGTCCCTGGGGGCCAAACGCCTGTGGCCGTTCATGTCGAACACGTAAGGCCTGCCGGATAATCCATAGTTTCGGCAGCCCTTCTTGGCGACGTTGCCAGATGTCCTCCGGCGACAATCCGGGCAATTCGTGCAGCAACCGGCGTCGCACGTCATAGTCTACGGGGCGCCGATTGTCGGGATCGACCACACTGAAATTCCACAGCTCGGTGCCCTGATACAAATCAGGGATGCCCGGTGCCATCAGTTTGATTAATGTCTGGGCGAGCGAGGTCAGGTGTCCGTACGTCTCCAGGTCATCAACCAAATGACCGAGTTCCGCTAGAAAGTCATCGTCCTCATAAAGACTCTGAACAAAGGATCTGACGCTATCTTCATAGTCCGTATGTGGATCCGTCCACGACGTGTGGGTCTTTGCCTCGCGCACGGCCTTCTCGCAGTATGCTAAGGCTCGCTCCTGCTCAAACGGCCAGGTGCCCACCAGCGTCTGGTACCAGAAGTATTCAAAGTTATGGTCAGGAGTCTGTGTCCCCCAATAACGAATGTGACGCTTGGACCATACCGATACCGTGTCCATCCATCGAGCAGGCATTTCCGAAAGGGTGACCAGTCGAGCCCGCACATCCTCGCTTCGCTTCGTATCGTGGGTCGATGTGGCGAGCATCGTTTTCGGCCAATGCCGCTGCATGTTCTGACACCAGGCATGGAACTGCTCGACTGTGATTCCGAAGCGTCCCGGATCGCCACCTACTTCATTGAGCGCGATGAACCGATGATAGCAATAGAATGCCGTGTCTTCGGCGCCTTTGGCCATAACGGGACCCGTGACTTGTTGGAAGCGGGTCACAAAGTCGCTCTCCAGATCACCGGCGACCTTGAGGAGGAGAATATCGCGGATGAAACCTAACAGGTCGCCTCCCAAGTCCGCCCGTCTCGTTGCTACGCTCTGGAGCGCGTGCATTACCACTCGCTCATCATCCTCGGTTACGTGGCCGATACGAGGGCGGACGTAGGTTCGGTATACCGGGAACTCCACCATCAATTCCCGGAGCGCGTCATGCAAATCTTGCCGGGTATAATCGCGATGGTGAGGATGGCGCTCACAGATATTCAGCAACATGGAGGTCAGGATATTGAGATCGCTTCCCAACATTTGCCGCAGTATGTGAAGTTTCTTCTCGCGCAGGATATCGGGAAAGCTTCTCGTCTCGCCTGTGAAGTCACCATAAAATCTGGTCAGCGGCTCTTCACTGTCCCGATCGATGAACAGGCCCATGACCTGGTTCATGAAATCATAGCCGGTCGTGCCGGACACGGGCCATGACGCTCGCAATTGCTCATCGGGCATGAGGATTTTTTCGACCACAATCCATCCGCTTGGCACGCGGTCGCGCAGGCGAATCAGGTACTGCTCGGGATCCAATAACCCGTCCGGATGATCGACCCGAACGCCATGCGACCGGTCCGTTCGATCTCAGCCACCGGAACACCAGGTCATGGATATCGGCAAAGACCTGCTCATGCTTCAGTCCGCAAGCCGATCAGCGTGTTAATGTCGAAAAACCGGCGATACCCCAGGTCTTGCGTGGCCGTGCGCCAGAACGCCAAACGATAGTTCTGCCGTTCCAGCAGATCGTGCAGCGCCTGGTGGTCCCGGTTGATTTCTTCGATGGTGCGGTCAACGGCAACCGCTGCTGACTCGTGGTCCTCCTGGAGAAACCGGGTGAGCAGGTACCCAAAATACCTTTGTCTCGATGACGGCGTTGCAAGCTGACCCAGTCTGTGGCCCAGGACGAGGGCAGCTGTTCCAGCGCATCTGCAAAAAAAGCCAGGTCTTCGGAAGCCGCGCCAGACGCAGCACGATTCAGGATAAACTGGAGGGATCGCGGGGCGACGGGAAACACATGATCATGGTAGTGGACGGTGAAGGCTCCGTCGTGGCGCTCGATATGGATCTCGCCTGCATCAAGGATCCGGCCGTAGTGGTCTCCCAATACCGGTAGCATGACCAGATGGTGCAGTTTGCTTTCCGGGGGCATCCACTCCACGTCGAAATAGGGCGCGTATCTGCTCGACTGCCCGTTTTCCAGCACATCCCACCACCAGAGATTGTCCTTCCCGCCGATGGCCATGTGGTTCGGCACGATGTCGAGTAGGAGTCCGAGGTTGTGCTTGCGGAGTGCCCCGGATAAGCGCTCAAACGCCGTCTCTCCGCCCAATTCTCTATTTACGCGGCTATGATCCAACACATCATAGCCATGTGTGCTTCCTTTCCCGGCTTGCAGCAAGGGCGAACTGTACAGATGACTGATTCCAAGTTCAGCCAAATACTCGGCAATGGCGGTCGCGTCGTCGAGCGTAAAACCGCCGCACATTTGAAGCCGATACGTGGCGATTTCAGTCCGCACGGGAAATCTCCTGCTGCATCTGCGTTTCGCTCCGTCGGTTAAGAATCACGGGTGGAGCCGAAGACTATACATTCATACGGCAACAAACACTCCTTGGCCATATCGGCCCGTCGCCCGCCATGATAGCGCTCTGCCTCCGACGTCCACAGCACGGTGGCAAGATCCCGGAAGGGGATAGTCTGCGATTGAGCGGTGAGATTGAAGAAGGCTTGTATCGCCCCACCGGCGTCCGGACGCCGCCCCCCGCGAACCAATTCCAGGATGACGCCGGACTGGGTCTCAGGCAGCATGCGGGCGGAACGCTGTGAATAATCCCGTAGCGCCGGCCACTCATGCCGCGTGCGCAGCAGGTCTTGGTACAGGCGACGCAGCCCTGCCTTGTGTTGATCGGATTCCCACGACCAGGTGAGACGGGAGGCAGCAAAGGTTGTCTTAGCTTGAGGATCGGGCACGGCCCCGCCATTGGCATGAAACGCCTCGAACTCTCGACGACGCCCGTTACGGACGTCCTCGATCAGTTTCGGATCGCTGAACGAACAAAAAAATTGAAACGGATGCTCTTCGCCGTATTCCTCCCCCATGAACAGAAGCGGTAGATGGGGTGCGAGAAGCAGCAGGCTTGCCGCCAAGCGCTGCGCCGCCGGCGTGATCAGCGTGCCCAGCCGTTCGCCGGCGGCGCGGTTTCCGACCTGATCATGGTTCTGAATGCAGACGACGAAACGATCGCCGGGAAGATCGGCGTCGGGGCCCCCGTGACAACGGCCGCGATGCGCGCTATAGCACCCGTTCAAGACGAATGTCTTCTCCAGCAATCGCGGAAACTGTTCCGGCGCCCCATAGTCCTCATAATATCCTTGTCGCTCGCCGGTGAGTGCGACATGTATTAGATGATGAAAATCGTCGCTCCATTGCGCGTCGATCCCATAGCCACCCCGCTGAGGAGGAAGCAGAAGGCGGACATCGTTGAGATTGCTTTCGGCCACGATGTGGACTTGGCGGCCGCGTTCTCGCGCAGCCTTGTCCGCCGTGTCCTTAGTGTCTTGCAGAATATGGCGAACTCCCAAATCATAAATGGCGTGCACGGCATCGAGACGCAGGCCGTCGAAGCGATACTCTTCGATCCACATGCGGACGTTATCTAGGATGAATTCCCGGACCGCGTCGCTGCCGCGACCGTCGTAATTCACGGCCGTTCCCCAGGGGGTGCGGTAATGGTCTGTGAAGTACGGTCCGTATTCTCCCAGGTAGCTGCCCTCCGGCCCGAAATGGTTGTAGACAACGTCGAGAAAGACGGCGAGGCCATGCATGTGGCACGCGTTCACCAGACGCTGCAGCCCATGAGGTCCGCCATAGCTGTGTTGCGGCGCATAGGGGTGGACTCCGTCATAGCCCCAGTTGCGCGTGCCTGAAAATTGCCCGACCGGCATGATCTCCAGTGCCGTCACTCCCAAATCGCGCAATGCAGGAAGTCGGGGAATGATGGCATCGAATATCCCTTCGGGCGTGAACGTGCCGACATGGAGTTCGTAGAAAACCAGATCTTCGCGCGACACTCCCCTCCAGCTCTCATCCGACCAGGTGAACTGATCGGTGCGGAGGACCGCGGATGGCTGATTGACACCGTCCGGCTGCCAGCGTGATGCGGGGTCCGGGTAATCCGGGCCTCCATTTAAGCGATAGGCGTATCGTTGTTCGTTCAGGACATTGTCTCTAACGAAGCTAAAGAACCCCTGTTCCTCACGGGTCATGGGGTAGAGCGTTCGCGCGTCGCCATTGATCAGTACCACATCGACACGATCCGCCTTCGGAGCCCATACACGCCATCGAACCGATCCATCACTTTGTACAATGGCCCCGCATCGACGTTTAGTGTTCTCTAACGGCTGCTCCATGTACTCGTCCTCTGATCTCTTAACAATCAAGTGAACCGGACGAAAAGAGACGATGCATTCGGCTGACCTCCTAGCGTCCCCGTGCTTCCGACGCCTCTAGGTCGGCGATTCATCTAGCTGAGGCAGTTTTGACCATAGGATCACCATAGAGCGGCCTTTGATCTCATACTGTTCCCCGCCTTTTCGCTTTATGGCTTCTGCTTCGGGATCAGCCGTATCACTCAATCGGTCCCATTTCTGTCGTTCGCCGCGGGACGGGAGCTTAAACGGTATCGGCTCATAGTGGGCATTGACCAAAAGCACGATCGAGTCCCCGGTGATCGGCTCACCCCGTTCATTGACACCGCCGATGAGATCGCCGGGAAACCAAACCCCGAGGCACTGCGTGTACCCTGCATTCCAGGCTTCGTCGGTCATTTCCTCGCCCGACGGTCGAAACCAGGAAATGTCAGGCACGTCGGCGCCATCGATGTGCCGCCCTTGGAAAAATTTGCGCCGCTGGAATACCGGATGTGTCCGCCGGATATCGAGCAGCATACAGACGAAGTCCAGAAACTGCTCGTTGCTCGTCCGTGATATTCCAGTCCAACCACGTGATATCATTGTCCTGACAATACGCATTGTTGTTGCCTCGTTGCGTATGGCCGATTTCGTCGCCGGCCAGGATCATCGGGACACCCGCGGACAGGAGCAGGGTGGCCATGAAGTTTCGCTTTTGTTGCGCTCGCAGTGCATTGATCGCAAGGTCTTCGGTCGGTCCCTCGGCGCCGCAATTCCAGCTATTGTTGTCGTTGGCGCCGTCCTGATTATTTTCGCCATTGGCGTCGTTGTGTTTGTCGTTGTAGCTGACAAAATCATGTAGCGTAAATCCGTCGTGGCAGGTGATGAAGTTGATGCTGGCGTACGGCTTCCGTCCATCGCTCTTGTATAAGTCACTACTGCCGCTCGGACGAGTGGCGAACTCGGAGAGTAGTCCTCCATCGCCTTTCCAAAACCGGCGGACGTTATCCCGGTAGATGCCGTTCCACTCACTCCATAACACCGCTGGCGGAATGTTTGCAGCATCCTTCTAGAAAGCTTCGCCTGGAAGGGCGGGGTTCTTTACTCGCGCGTCGGGTTCAGGGTCTCTTACGGAACCTGTGCCAATAGGTCCAGGACCGCTTCATTCCATCCCACCGGCCCGATGCCAGGCGCACGAATCATTCCGGACAGGTGAATATCAGGGTCATAAGATCCGTCTGGTTTCTGGACAAGAATCGGGTAATCCACTATGGCGAGCAGAGGAGCGTCGTTGATGCTGTCTCCGATCCCAACCGTTTCGATCCGTTCCGCCTCTCCGCTCATGTGTTGTTGGCGATGGTAGCAGCGCAGGAGCACGGAAGCGGCCTCGCCCTTATCGTTCTCCCCCATCAGATGAAATAACCGTCCCCCTTTTGTCCATCGAAGGCCCCGGCTGACGATTTGCCGGCAGACTTCTTCGATAAGCGCCTGAGGGCCTTGCAGGAGATAGGGCTCGTCGTATTCCCGTTGTTTGGCCAGGATGGCGTCGGCACGTGGGAGCCCGGTCACCTGCATGATGGCTTCTACCGACAGGTCGCCAAAGCCTTGTAACGGCGTTTCAACAGCATCTTCGATTTGTTTCAGTACCTCTCGCAGCATGTGATAAGGAAGGCCTAATTCGATGACCTGGTAGGGAGACTTGGTTCGCATGCGTTCGAAGGGGAAATCGAAGAGGCCATGAGGGATGAATACCGCACCGCCGTTTTCGACAATGAAAGGGTCACGATGACCGAGTCGCTGTCGAAGTGGTTCCATTTCCGCGCGCGTTTTACTCGACACCAGCACAAGCGGAATACCTTGCTCGCGGAGCGCAGTGAGAGCTGGTGTGGCCGCCTCGTAGGAATAGGTCATGCCGTCCAGGAGCGAGCCATCCAAGTCTGTGAAGACGATCAAATTGGGCATAGTCTTGCGCCGTTACAAGTGATGTAGATCATCGCCCGTGCTGGATTTGGATCGAGCCACCACCCGACGTTCTAAAAACTCTTTTGCGAGATCGGCTGCGCCGAGTCCGAATGCAATCGCGCCGGCCAGCACGATCCCTCCCCAGGTAATGCCGAATCCCACGACGACAATATGTTGGGCAATGCCTAGTTGCTCTAGCGCCATGGCCCCCGCGAGGGCTTGTATCCCCCATCGAGAGCAGGCTGCGATGAGTCGGGCGGGAGGCAGTCCGGCGTTGACGGCGGCAATCAGGACGGCCTGAGATACAAAGTTCGAGATAAAGTACCCGGCCAGGAGAATCACTGCTGCCGTCACAAGATGGGGCACATAGGCTAGCAGTGACTGGGCGAACTGGTTGATCGGAGTCAGGTTCAGGGCTCCTAACGCCGCGATCGAGGCCAGCACAAGCACCGTCCAATAGATGCTGCGACCGACGAGGCGAGAGGGATCGGTCTTGACTCCTCCACGAAGGAGCGCCGCATTCATCCCCAGCCGATCACAGAGATGGTCGAATCCGATCACGCGAAACAGCCGTTCGGCGAAGGAACCTAACACCCACGCGGTGAAGAGGCCACCGAGCAGGATAATGCCCATGGCGAGCACATTGGGGAGTTCGGAGAGCACCTGGCGGCCGAGCAATTCCAACGGCCCTAGAAGCGCCTGGTTAAAGAAGTCATTCATGGTCACCTCCTGCATCGGTGGTCGCGTGGTGCAACAGAGCCGGAGCTGCTGGTTGCAGCGCCGGCGGTTGCCAACGTTCAATCAGATAGGGTTTCATGCGTTCGAACGTCTGGCATAAGACTTCGATCTTCTGTTCTGCCTCCGTGGACGTCAGGCCTTGAGTGGCATGGACGAACGTGGCGGTCCGACCTAGGTACAGGGGGGTCAGGGCTTTCAGGAGGTGCTCGCGCGGCATGATTCGCTTGCGGTACGCGGTGGCTGCATCGTAGACGACCTGGACCCACAATTCATCGGAGATACGACAGTCGGTGCCGGATGTCCCCTGGAGGTCGCGCAGCTGAGAGAACGTGCCGTCTGCCAGGATCTGCCGCCAGATAGGTTCAAGATCGGTGAGGCCCTGTCGATAGTGCGACACCATTCGCTCCACGTTGACATGGACCGGTTCGACCCCGACCTCGTAGGGAAACCCAAAGAGTGGAACCGACTGCGATCCCTTCTGCTGAGACCAGAGGCATTCATGCTGTTCCATTGAGGCAAAGAGCGCTCCCATCACTTGCATCAACATGGCCGACAGGTCGGCAGCAGGATCCTTCGGATTATGGATTTTTGCGCCGAGGAAGCTTTGGCAGACCCGTGCTCCGCTGGCAATGGCCTCCGTCGTCATCCAGATATCGATGCCGAACCGCGCCACTTCCGATTCCCAGACATGTTGGTCGAGATAGTGGGCCGCGAGTGCACCGGAAAAGCCGAACTCCCCGCCGATGGGCTGGCGGATCCGTTGCCCGTAGAGCGCTCTGGTGAGTGGGTAGGCGAGACTGTTCGTGATCGTGCCATCGTATTTGTGGCGCAGATAGTAAGGTGCGACATAGTCGTATCCCTCTTCCATGATTGGGCGGAGTAACAGTTCGATCCATTCCGGTGAAATGCTGCGGAGATCCGCGTCGACGACTGCGCAGGCCCTGGCCTTCAGTCGTCGCGCAATTTCGAAGATCGTCCGGAAGGCACTGCCTTTTCCGGGAATGCCTTGGTAGGGCGTGACGATCCGATGCAGGACGCTTTGCTGGTCGCCGATGAAGAGGTGTTGGAAGTCGACGGCGGTGCGGGCGACGATGGTCGGCGTCCCATCTGAAGAGCCGCCGTCGGAGTTGACCAGGACGGCCCGACGACCAGGGAAGTGTTTGGCGAGGCCCACGCTCACGGCCCGCACGACATGCCCGACCGTATCCGCGTTGTTGTAGCTAGGAATCCCGACGAGAATTTCCGCCGAGCCAATATCTTGGATGCGTACTTCAGTTGGTGCAGCGAGTGGTGTGAGATTGGCGCTCATGACGGAGTGGCTGCCGGTTCAGACGTGGGGTCCCAGGCATGATCCGCTTCGACGGCGTCGACCAGGCGATCGAAAATATCCGGCACGGCGTGGGTCACTCGACTCCAGTTGGAAATCATGGGGACGCCAAGCGGATCTTCGAGGAACCCGTCGGTGGCCAGTTTCATGCCTTTCAAGAAGACTTCGACGGCCGTCCGTTCTTGGTGTCGGTCGAATGTGAGGCTGTTGATGGCCGCGTCGTTTTCGTAGCGGCTGATCGCTTCCTGACCGGCTTGCAAATACGTCGCCCGCAAGGTCTTGAGCACCCCGTCAGATAAGATGACGCCTTCGCTCGCCAGGTTTCTGAAGAGCGATTTCGTGATATCGACGCACATCTTGAGGAGGCCTGCATCGGGATTGTGATCCGAGAGTTCTTGATGTTTGTGGTCATAGGCATCCGCAATATCGGCTTGGCAAATTCGGCGCAAGGCACAGTTCCGATAGACCTCCGCGAGGACACCGATTTCGAGACCCCAGTCACCCGGTATTCTGTTGGTCCAGGCCAGGTCCCGTACCATGGCGAACTCGCCGGCCAGAGGGTAGCGAAAGCTGTCGAGAAACGTCAGGAGCGCGTGAGGCCCCACGAGCTGCTGGAGGCTTCGGATCATGGGGGTGATGAACAAGCGTGTCACCCTGCCATGGAGACGGTCGGTGACCCGGCTGTAATAGCCTTTACAGAATTCATAACCGAGATTCGGGTTGGTGATGGGATAGCAGAGGCGCGCCAGATATTCCCGGCTGTAGCTTGTGATGTCGCAGTCGTGGAGTGCAATGACCTGGCTGTGGTTTCTGGCCAGCACATAGCCGAAGGCTGTCCAACAGCCTCGCCCCTTGCCTTGCAGGCCGATATCGAGGTTGTGATCGACCAAGAGCTTGAGGATGGCTTGGATGCGCGCGCCGTCATTCCAGATGAGACGCACCCGCTGAGGGAGTACGGAAAAGAATTGCTTAGCCAGGCGAAATTCCAAGGCCGAGGCGCGATCCAATGAGATAACGATTTCGTTGAGGTACGACACACTCTTAAGAGTCTCCACGATGGCCTTCAACGCAGGGCGTCCTAATTCTGCATAGAGGGAGGGGAGGACCAGGGCGATGGGATTGACGCGCCCATAACGCGTCAACTCTCGCTCCAGTTGGTCGACGTTCGGCTCTCCGAGGCGGTGAAGCACCGTAACGACACCGTTTTGGTAGAAGTCTGACATTGGGGCCTCCGATGAACAAGTCGCCTGCCGTCCTTGGCAATGAGATGCAGCGGGATCAGAAGCGGGAGTCAGAAATGTGCGCCGCATTCACCATAAGTAGCGTTGCTTCAGTATATTACAACAATTGTGCAGGTGATGTGCTACTAGAGAATGTTTCAAACGTTGGATGTTCTCGGAGCGAACCAGCGGGGGAAGTGAAGAGGGTGGTGGGAAAACCATTCACTTCCAGCAGTTTTACGTGAATGCCATGAGGTTGCTGACCCCTCCTGCCAGCTCAAGTACACGTCCATCGTGGTTGCGTCAGATTATGCTTCTAGCTGTCTAGTGTCACCAGGTTGTGACCGATCCGACTGGCTGCCGGAGAAATCGTTGGGGTAATCGGTGATACCATTCTTGCGTCAACTGTGCGGGCGGTTTGCCGCCCATCGCTTTGTAGGGGCGATGCGCGTTGAAATAGCGTTCGAACCCATAGAGGGCCGCGTCTAACATGGCGGTCGACTCGAAATGCCACCGATAGACCGTTTCGGCTTTGATGGTGCCGCCCGTGCGCTCGACCAAGCCGTTGGTCCAGGGATGATACGCCTTGGTGAGGCTGTGCCGGATCCGGCCACGCCGACAGAGCTGGGTGAACGGATGCACCTTGGTCGTGTGGGCCCCGCTCCGACCGCGATCGCCCCGCAGGGTGAACTCCCGCCCGTTGTCGGTCAGCACCCGATCGAGGCGAAAGGGATAGAACCGTTGGCAGTGCGCGAGGAAGGCGATGGCGCGGGCCATGTCCCGTGCTGGTGCGACCTGCATCGTCATCAGGCGTGTCGCTCGGTCGATGGCCACAAAGAGATACCGCCGGGGCCCGCCCAGGCGCGGCAGCGCAACGGTATCGATGTGCAGAAACCCGGGAGGACAGGCGCGGAAGCGACCGTGCGGTCGGGCCGGGTGGGACCGCAATAGTCGGAGGCGATGCAGCTGCAACCGGACCAATTCTCGATAGACGGTCGAGCGACTGAGTTGTGGGAAGACGGTCTGCCGCAAGGCCAGCCAGACCGTGTCCAAATCCAACAGCCAGTCCTTCCGCAGCCAGCCCAACAACGGTGCGGCGTCGGGCGGCAAGGCGTTGTGCTGGTGTTGGGGGCGACTGGAGCGGTCTTGGGGATCGGCGCGCCGCCGCCATTTCGCCACTGTGGCGACACTGACGCCCAGCGCCTTGGCCTGTACGCGATAGGGAGCGCGACTGTGCCGAATCCGCTTGCGTTGGTGCAGCGTGGTGCGTGCGTTGTCGTGATAGGTCATGGAGCCCTCCTTCTTGGTGAGTGCTCCGGCCCAGCTTAGCGGATCGACGGTTCCTCGTCATCATGGGCGTTCACAATGTCATGAAACTAGACAGCTAGCATTAACTTTAGCCCATCGGTTGCACTGCGACCGTGGTTGCCTCCGAGAATCCTGGGTAATCAACGCTCATTGAGCCGTTGTGGATCGTGGCAACGGAGGTTTCTCCGCGAGCCCTGTGAATCGTGCGGAAAACACTGAGGATTGGTTTTCACTACATGGTGAGGCCGCTCAAGGCGGTACGGCTCGCAGGGTCCAACTGCTCAAGACCTAGTCGGGCTTGGGCCACGTAATACTGATAGCGTGGTTGCGGAAAGTTTTTGACGATCATGTGAAACATCTCTCGTGCAATGTTCAGGTGTCCCATTCCCTGCGCGACCTGGCCAACACGAAGGGCACAGGCGGCAGTCATCGCTGCTGGATCGGCCGAGAGGCGGACGGTCGGTCCTAGGGGAAGCGGTTCATTACTTTCAGGGAGGATCGGATCTTCGGCGGAGTCGATCGTGTTTACCGCTCGACTCAATCGTTGGGCGTCCGTACGCATCGCATCAAGGTCCTCGCTTCGGTAGCAGTGGGTATAGGTGCTCCACAGATCCATGAAGCGACCGTTGTCAAATAGCGATGATCGTGATGATTGCCTGCTCGTGTCGCATCCGCTGAGAGGCATCAGGAGGGCCAGCACGAGCGTGAGCCACCAGCGTTTCCCTCGACGCATAGAGGACCACTCTCTCCTTGTCCCGACCATTTTACCTGCCGTCGCCGTGTCTAACTCTCTCGCTCACGCATGGACTGATTGTTGACTCGCGTATGCAAGGATTTCCAAGAGTATCGTGAAGTCACTCCCTTTGCGAGCCCACGCGAACGCTCCCCGCTCAACCGCTTCGTGGGCCAGGTCATCCTGTTCTCCAGAGAAGACCACGACAGGAATCCCGGGCCACTTCACGTGGCAGACGGATAGGAATTCGAGACCATCCATCTTTGGCATACGGTAGTCGGTCAGAACGACGTCAACCGGATGTTTCTCCATCTGCTCCAAGGCTTCCAACCCGTTCGCCGCTCCATAGACCATATACCCAGCGCTGACGAGCCTGACGGAGAGTACATAGAGTAAATCGCGATCATCATCGACGACCAACACGCTTTTGTTGTTCCGTTCCATAGTGCTCTTGTCTCCTTTCTATCTATCCTTCCTGCGACGATTGCACAAACCTTTCCTGGAAGGTTTCCCCACCAGCTTCGGATGGGTCTCGTCATATCTGCGAGTCACTGTGCTCTGCTCATGACGATTATAACCGTTTGAGCATGTCCATCCGGTTGGACCCATAATTGAATGCGGTCGCCGGCTTTCGCTTGATCGAATATCTCGGTGTCCTTTCCGACAAGAACCTGTCGTTCCACCCCCGCAATGTCTTTGACGACATAGCGATTGCCCTCGATCCTCAGGAGGTCCGCCTCACACGAGGGTGGCGGGGGTGGCGTGCTCAGGTTTTGTTCCGGCCCAGAAAACGATAGGGCGACTGTCCAGAAGCCCCACAGGACGAGCGCCATTGCATTTCGTGAGAGCTTGGCCATAGCGATCCTACCTATCCATCGTGACAACATCTAGATATGTCATCATGCTCCACCTCAACAAACGCCATGTCGTCGAGCGTAAGGTAGATGGGACAGACAATGGAGCAATACAGAAACGCAGTAAGCAAACGGCAGACCGCACTGCCGGCGAGGGGGGCCACCGCCAGAGATTCCAAGGAAAATCAAATCGATAGATGAGTGGAAGACGACCTCATGGAGCGGTGGAGGATCGAGCGTTCACGGGAACAAGTTGTCGCAGAGACGCGGCAGAGATCAGCGGGAATGCACGGTGGTATGTGGACTTCCGACTGTTGTAGACAAGTTGTCTCGCGCAGGAACAGGTTGACCGTTGATTGGGTCAGCCTTGGCCGTACTGGCGGAGCTTGCGGAGGAGCGTCTTGCGGTGGATGCCAAGGGTAGCGGCTGCCTGGCCATGGTCCTGATGATGGGCCTCCAGCACGCGCAGAATATAATTCTTTTCCATATCCTGAAGGGTGTCCCATCCGCGAGCCCGCGCCTGGTCTTGAACGGACGTTATCCGGATAGTCTCCGGCAAATCTTCCGGAGTGATGATGGGATGCGGGGTCAAGGCAATGGCTCGTTCGATCACGTGCTCGAGCTCGCGGACGTTGCCGGGCCATGAATAGCGTGTCAGCAAAGGAATGGTCTCCGGCGAGAGGCCGGTCACCGGCTTCTCCTTGGTCCGGCCGAATTTGTCGACGAAGTACCGGCTCAGAAGCGGAATGTCTTCAGTCCGATCGCGCAACGGAGGAAGTACGATGGTGACGACTTCGAGCCGATAAAAAAGATCCTCTCGAAATGTCCCGGCCTCGACGAGCGGTTTCAACTCCTTTTTCGACGCGGCGATGATTCTGACGTCAATTGCACGAGGCGTCTCGCTCCCGACACGCCGGATCTCGCGTTCCTGTAGCGATCGGAGCAACTTGCTCTGCATCACCGGCGAGAGGTCCGCGATCTCGTCCAGGAAACAGGTGCCGAGATGCGCTTGTTCGAGCAGGCCCTTCTTGCTTGCGACGGCTCCGGTAAACGCGCCTCGTTCATGGCCAAAGAGCTCGGATTCGAGAAGCGTTTCGGCCAACGAACCAGTATCGATCGCGACGAACGGCCCGTTGCTCCTGGTACTGTTGGCATGGATGGCGCGCGCGATCAGCTCCTTTCCGGTTCCGCTTTCTCCATGAATCAGAACCGTGCTGTCTGTCTCCGCGACGCGCGCGACGAGTTTATACACCGCCACCATCCCGGCACTGCTGCCCACGAGGTTGTCGAACCGGTATCGCTCACGTAATTGGTCGCGCAACGAACGATTCTCTTGTACTAACTTCTTGTGTTCGAGCGCCCGCCGAACCACCAACCGAATGTCATCCACGGCGAACGGCTTACTGAGATAATCGAAGGCCCCGGCCTTGATGGCATCCACGGCCGTCTTGAGGGATCCGTAGGCGGTCAACAGAATCACCAGGACATCCGGCGTCTTCTCGCGCACCGCGGCCAGCAAGGCCAGCCCATCCATTCCGGGCATATGAATATCGGTGATCATCAGGTCCGGCTGCCATTCGGCAAGTTGCCGCAAGGCCGATTCCCCGTCCTCGGCGGTTTCGACCTGGTACCCCTCCTTCGCCACGACCTCGCGCAGCAAGGCCAGCGTCTCGGCGTCGTCATCCACCACCATTACCCGAGATTGTCTCATCATCACCGCGCTCCTCCGTCGGTTGGAAGCACGACTGTGAACCGCGAGCCTTTTTCCGGCTCGCTATCCACCTTGATTTGGCCCCCGTGCGCCCGTACTGTTTCCAGCGCGCTCGCCAGCCCCAGTCCCGTGCCACGCCCGGCCCTCTTCGTCGTAAAGAACGGCTGAAAGATCTGTACGAGCTGCGCGGCGTTCATCCCGCAACCTGTATCGATGAGTTCCACTGCGACCCACGTTCGATGGCCCGGCTGGCTGAGCACGACTTCGGGAGAGACCCGAACAACCAGTGTTCCTCCGGCCGGCATCGCGTCGAGCGCGTTTTCGATCAAACTGTTGAACACCTCCTGGAGCTGCTGGGCATCGGCCTCGACTTTCTCTATCTGATGGCACCATTCGGTAGTGATCGCAATCCGCCGGCGATCGAATTCCGGCTGGAAAAGCGCGAGACATTCCGCGACACAGGCATTCAGATCGAGCGGAGATCGCACCGGTTCCGGTCTCCGGGCATACAACAGCAGGTCTTGAATAATTTTGGAGGTCCGTTCGATCTGCGCTTCCACCGTCTGCAACCGTTGCCGAGACTCTGTGCCCAGAGTCGGATCCTCAGCCATGAGCTGGATATGGCCGGACAGCGACGTCAAGGGAGTGCCGATTTTATGCGCCACGGTTGCGGCGACCTGCCCAATCGCAGACAGGCGTTGCGCGCGCGCCGCATCGCGCTGCGCCGCCGAGAGCAGTTCGTTCGTGTGGGCCAGCGCCTGATTCTTTTGCAGTACCTCGGCAGTCGCCTCACTGACTTTCAGCTGAAGGCTGTCGTTCATCGCCTGCAGGGACTCTGTTAATTGCGCATTGTCATGGGTTGCTTCCCGGATCTTCCTCACCATGTCGTTGAATGTACCGGCAAGTTCTCCGAGTTCATCCTGTTCTTCAACACGGTACGACCGAGGTCATGGTTCCTTGGGAAACCGATTCGACGGCGGTGAGCAATCGTTTCACAGGGCGATGCACCTTGAAGTACAGAAACAGATTGATTGCGACCACGATCGCCAACCCAGTCAGCAATCGTCTAGTTCTGGAGGCCTGCCGCAACGATTCCAAGGCCTCATCCATTTGCAGGGTAGAGAACTCGGCATAGGTCGCCCCAACGACGGCATTTTTCAGGAATATCGGGGCAGCCAGGAAGACGCGATGGGTATTCGCCCGATCCGCATAATCAATCAGGGGCCGCCGTTCCTCGCGCACCCGCTGAACAAGATCAGGCGCTCCCTCTTGACGAGGCAACTCCGTGGGGCCAGCGCTCGTGATCGGTAGAGGGCTTTCTCCCGGTTTGGTTGGAAACTCGTACAGCACGATGTTGAGAAGATCTGGCAGAGTCGCCAAGATCTTCTCCACCTCTTTAGTCCGCGCCTCCCGATTCGACAGCTGGGCAAGACTGGTCACGTTCTGATCGACGGATCGCCCGACGGCCAGCGCCGCATCGCGGACGTTGTCCTCCACAGTGTGTTGGATCGAGCGGGTCTCGAGCCACTCAGTCGTGCCCGCGGAGAGGCCGACGATGCAGATGATGATCAGCGACATCTTGACTTGAAGGCTCAGTCGGTGCCACCGGTTCAGCATAGGGTTATGGTAGTCCCTCGTGTTTCCTTGTTCAATCAGAATTCGAGACAAGATGTCTGCAGCGGAATAAGTTGTCTCTCATCTTGATGAGCAATCCGCGACTTTTCACATCTCGCAGCAACGGTCATCGGGATAAAACCTCGAATCTTCCGCGGTCTTGCGGCGCAAACGACAAGGGATCATTTTTAGGCATCTAGTTTGCTCAGTCTCCACGACAGGACCTGTCGGACATCGGGAGAAACGCATCGTGAATGGACGAATTCTTCTAGTCGAGGCCGATGCCGTGTTGGGTGCTGTCTTAGCAGAAGTGCTACGGCACAGCGGGTATGAGGTGATCGTCGTGAAAACGTTGCAAGGCAAGGTTGAGCGCTTCGATTCTCTGAGCGCCGTGATTCTGGATATTGACACGACTCTCCGGAAAAAGAACTGGTCTGGCTCGGTATGCTTCAGCCTTACGACGAGTCGCTGGCGATCGTTTTGATGGGTCTGGAGGTACCACAGGAACTGCGCCATCGTCTGCGCTTATATCTCGGTCCCCAGCAGACCAACGATCTGACCGTGGTGCAGAAGCCGTTTCGGAATGAAGAATTGCTCGCTGCCGTTCGACAGGCGCAAGAGAGTAGTCTGCTGGGCCAAGCAAAAGGAAGATAGACCATAGGGCGTTGTGAGGAGAGCACGACAGGTCGAGAGAAAGTTGGAAACCATGAGATGCGAACGTTGCGCTGGGCTGGTGGTGGCTGAACAATTTATTGGCGGAGGGACCTCCATCGGAGGCTGGGCCTATGGTGGATGGCGGTGTGTCAATTGCGGTGCGATCGGTTTATCCGGGCAAGCAGGCACGCATCCTGTCCTACGAAGTGTTGCAGGAGGCGAAAAATGCCGTCAAAGTCGTGCGCCGAGCACAAAGTTTCGTCGGCCATGAATAGCAATCGGATCATCGTGACAGGAACGATTCGAATTGTCGGAGGCCTCGTCCAGCAAGGGCGTTCCTGACGTTGCCCGGCGGGTCCTCCACTTGCGAAAGGAGCTTCAAGCGATGTTCAGTCCGTCAGCGATCGTTCGCGAGATGAAAGAAGACCCTGGCCAAATCAAGTCTGAGTGGCTGGGTGCGGAAGCACGCGTGCATCTTGCTCCACGGACGCTGCTGGGAAATCGATTCATGCTCTGGAGCCGGGGGTTGTCTGTCCCCATCCTCATTTTTTCGTTCTTGTCCGGACCGCGATGGGCGGCTACCTGGCGTTCTTCGCTCGTGGCCAGTTTGGAAGCCAACATCGCCGCGTCGGATATGGCAAAAGAGTTGAACCTTTCAGAGTCTCAAGGGAGATGACACCATGTCTAGAGTAATTAGTTGCATGATCGTTCTGCTGTTCAGTCTAAGCCTCGTTGTTCCCAGCGCCATGGCTCAGCTCGACACGTCTCCTCAAACGATCAAGGGCGATCTGTTGTCAATCAAGGGCGACGTGTACCTTGTCAAAGACATCTCCGGGAGGTTTGTGTATCTCCGCGTTGACAAAAATACGAAGCGAGAGCGGCTTTTGGTTCCCGGCGAAAAAATCGAAGCCGATGTGATTCCGGGTGAACGAGTCATGCCTCGCCGGGGAAATAACTTCGCGGTCTGTCAAAAGCTCAGATGGCAAGACTACGGAGAGGGTATCGTTCATCTAGACGTGTCTATTAACCAATGATGAAAGGAATAGTCCGATGAGAATTGCCCAGGTTGCCCCCTTGTGGGAGAGTGTTCCGCCGAAACTCTATGGAGGAACGGAACGGATCGTGTCCTACCTCACCGAAGAGCTCGTTCGGCTCGGTCACGACGTGACCCTGTTCGCGAGCGGAGATTCGGTCACAACCGCTCGTCTAGAATCGATCTGCAATCACGCACTGCGGTTGAATACGGGGATCTTCAACCGTGATGCGCCCATGATGATGCTGATGGAGCAGGGATTGGGAAACCCCAGCGACTTCGACATCATTCACTCCCATCTGGATTTCTTGGGCTTTCCTTTCGCGCGGCGGAATCCGACCCCGACGGTGGCCACGTTCCATGGTCGGCTCGACCTACCCGAACTGCAGCCGGTGTTTCGTGAGTATGCGGAGTTGCCGATAGTGTCGATTTCGGATGCCCAGCGGAAACCTGTCTCCTGGGCAAATTGGCAGGCGACCGTCTACCATGGTTTGCCGAGGGATCTCTATAGCGTACATCCGAATCCTGGGGGCTATCTGGCATTCCTGGGGCGTATTGCCTCCGAGAAGCGACCGGATCATGCCATTGAGATCGCCAAACGGGTAGGGATTCCCTTGCGGATTGCTGCGAAGGTCGATCCGGCAGATCAGGAATACTTTCACACCGAAATCGAGCCGCTGCTCTCTGATCCATTAATCGAGTATATCGGTGAGATCACTGATGCCGAGAAGGATGAGTTTCTGGGTAATGCCACAGCGTTAGTCTGTCCTTATGACTGGCCGGAACCCTTCGGCCTTGTGTTGATCGAAGCGCTCGCCTGCGGAACGCCTGTGCTGGCCTATCGGCGTGGGTCCATTCCTGAAATCATTGAGGACGGCGTCACCGGATTCGTCTGCGAGGGACTCGACGAGATGACGGCGGCCATCCAACGTATTCCTGAAATCGACCGTCGACGATGCCGCTCGGACCTTCGAGCAGCGGTTCACGGTGGAACGAATGGCGCAAGACTATGTCCGGTTGTATGAGCAGCGTGCTCGGTATGACCTACAAAAAAGAGGCAGAGAGCACGAGTTTCGCCTCCTTGCCTGTGTTATCGACCAGTGCGTAAACATGGATCATGCTCCGGGTGGAGGAGGACAAGAACTAGGTTCTCCATCTTCAGAAGGAGGTGCCATATGAAGTCCATAAAGTCGACAAGTTTGGCCATGGCAATCGCCAGTGTGGGCCTCATAGCGGTTCTGGGAGCCCAGGCGGAAACTCGATCGCCTTCCGAATCCTCACATTTGAAAATTGTGACAGGCGAAGTGTCCAAGGTTGTCGGTGAGTTTCAGATGACGAAGGATTACCAAGGCGATGCCACGCTCGATATCATGGACAAATCCTATGTCATCACCGATCAATCTGGCAAAGAGGTGCGTCTCGAACTCGACGATAATACCAAGGTCAGGAACAGGGTTAGCCCAGGGGATAAGATCGAAGCCAAGATCTCACCCGCAGGCCAGACACTTTCGGTTACACTGACTCGAGCCATGATTCACGAGGCCGCTAGGAGAACAAGATCATGCCTATTCAAACGCACAGGCACGTGCATCTGTGATTGAGGGCTACGAGGAGGTTTCGCCGTGGTAGACAGCGACAAGATGATGGAAGGTCGGGCAGGATCCGGATGGGAGTTGCTGAGGACAAAGAATTTCGGTCTGTTGTTTTCCGGCCAGGTCATTTCCCAGATCGGCGACGGCATGAACAAGGTGGCCCTGCTGTGGTTCGTGTATGAACTGACGGGGTCGGCATTCAAGATGGCGGTGATCGGATTGCTCCAGACAATTCCGCCGTTGGTCTTCGGCCCGCTCATCGGTGTCTATCTCGATCGCATGAAGAAAAAGCCGGTAATGGTCTGGGTGGACCTCATCCGCACGGGGCTGGTCATACTCATCCCTTTGCTGTATGCCATGGAGGCCTTGACGCTCGAACGGCTCTACGTGCTCGTCTTCGCGACGTCGATCGTCTCCACGGTTTTCGGTCCGGCGTTGGCGTCGGCTGTTCCGCTTCTCGTGCCTCGCGCTCAACTGACCGCCGCCAATGCGCTGATTCAAAGCACGACCAATATCGGCCTCCTGATCGGTCCAGCGGTGTAGCGGGGTGGGTATTGCCATGATCGGAGCCCAAAATGTTCTCTACTTCGATGCGGCTACGTTCTTGGTGTCTGCCTTGTGCCTCATGCCGATCCGCCTGCGTGAGAGCTTGCAAGCGCGCGCAGCAATCGCGCCGATAGACCAACCATCCTCCAGGATCTTTTGGTTGGATTTCGGTTTGTCTTCGTCCAGCATCGAACCGTACTCCTGCTCATGCTCACCGCCACTCTCTACAGTTTTGGCGCGAGCGCCTTTGTATTCTTGCTGCCTGTGTTTGCGACGCAACATCTCGATGCGAGTCCCGTCGAACTCGGGTGGTTGTGGTCATCACTCGGGATAGGCATGCTGGCTGCGTCCGTCTGGCTGGCTTGGATCAATCAGGGAGATCTCCAAAACCGTCTGCGGTTGATTTCCGCTGCTCTGGCCGTCGGCGCCGTCGCGGTATGTACGCTTGGCATGCTACAGGCGCCGGTCATGGCAGCCGCCCTCATTATCGTGTTCGGCGGCAGCACCGCCGTATTTACGCCGATTGTGTGGGCGATGTTGCAAGAATTGACGCCCGAACATCTCTTGGGCCGTGTCTTTACCACCTTCAGTACCGGCGCCATGGCCTCCGCCATGGCCGGGATGGCAGGATTTGGATGGGCGGCGGATGCCATTGGACCTTCAGCGAGCCTTGTGGGTATCGGGGTGCTGTTGTTGTGCACCGCGGCCGTCGCAGCCGCCTTCAGTCGACGGCACCCAGACAAGACGGCTGCTCCCGATTTCATTCCGGCGTGAGGAGGTTCCATCGCGGTTTCATCGCCTAGGCTGATCTCGATGGAAATGAATGTGAGAGATGTGAAACGGTCCCAGCTCCGGCGCAGCAGTTTTGGACAGGGCGCGGCCCTCCTGGCACTCTGTGTGTGTGCCCTGCTCATAAGCCAGCTCACGAGTCCGATGCTCGCACAGAGTGATCAGCGTTCGATCACATCAGCTCAGACTTCCGCCAATCAGAGCAAAGTGGTGGATTCCAAGGTTCCTGCCAAGCCACATAAAGAACTGCCTCCCGCCGAGTCGTCTGTTCAGGAATCGAAGCCGCCTCAGTCGAATACGCAGACATCCAAGAGTGATGAATCAAAGACGAAAAAAGACAGTGGAGAAGAGGGGACAGAGAAGGGAAAAGAAGGTACAGGCAAGAAAGCCGTGTCCTCGCTGATCCTGACGGTCAAACTCGCTTTGCTGGGCGATCCCCGCCTCTTTCCTTACGAGATCGAAGTGGAAGCCGGGTCGGACGAGGTCACGCTTGCGGGAAAAGTATCTAGCGAAGCGGAAAAAGCGGCGGCGGCGGACATTGCGAGCACGGTACCGACCGTGAAATCTGTGTCGAACAAGCTGGAGGTGGTCAAAGAACTGCTGGAGGCTATCACGCACAAACAAGACGACATCATTACTCGCCATGTCAAAGAGCGATTTGCCAAAAGTGCCACCGTAACGGCCGCCAATTTCGACGTGAAGACGGAACAGGGAGTGGTGTCGCTCAGCGGCGCCGTACGATTCCAAGTCATTGTGTTGGAAGCTGCAGAAGCGGCCAAGCAGGTTCCCGGAGTGAAAGCGGTGAAGACGGATAAGGTCAGGATCGAGAGTGAGGGATGAAACCTGGGGCCATCCTCACAACGAGTCTCACCTCTGCGCGCAATGTCGCACAAGAAAAGGTCCCCGTCGTGATTCGCCGCCGCCTGCTCCTTACGAGAGATTTCGGATTAATCTGGCTCAGTCAGATGGTGTCTCAAGTCGGGCGACGGCATCTCGAACCTTGCCCTCCTCTGGTTCGTGTATTCGATTACCGGCTCCCCGGTGAAAACCACCATCATCGGACTCCTTCATACGATTCCACCCATCGTGCTCGGTCCCTTCATCGGTGTGTATGTGGACCGGTTGCCGAAAAAATTCTTCCTCATCGGAGCGAATGTATTTCGAGCGGTGCTGATCGGCATCATTCCCTGCGCCATTTCAACCGACACCTTCACGGTCAATCTCTTGTATATCCTTGTCCTCTTCGATGCGGTGGCGATGGCGACGTTTAGTCCGGCGCTGACGTCGTCGGTGCCGCTGATCGTTCCGCGCGCGCAATTTACGGCCGCGAATGCTCTGATCCAGAGCACGACCAGCCTGGGTATCATTTTCGGTCCGGCAGTGAGCGGGATGGGGATTGCCCTGTTCGGCTCGCAGGAAGTTCTTTGCCTAAACGGGGCCACGTATCTCGTGTCAGCGCTGTGTCTTGGGTTAGTGCGACTGGGAACAGCGCAGCCGTCTGCTGGACCAACGAAGATCGGTGGTTCATTATGGCACGATCTTACGGAGGGGCTGGCCTTTGTCGTGAGCAAACAACGAATCATCTTGCTGCTGATCGTGACTGCGGCATGCTATGGATTCGGCGCCAGCGCCCTGACGACGTTGTTTCCGGTCTTTGCCAATAAGCTGTTGGGTTTGGGACCGGTCGAAGTGGGCTATCTCTGGTCTGCCCTGGGAGTCGGATTGCTCGTCATGTCGATCGTGCTCCTGTGGTTCACGGGACGGACTCTCGCCGATCGAGTCAACATCATCGTCTGGACGAGTGCGGTGAGCGGCCTGGCGATTGGGGTGCTCGTCTGGACGAAAGACCTCTACCTGGTCGGCCTCCTCATGATGATGATCGGAGGAGGGATGGGAGCCTTTACCCCGATCGCCTGGGGGATCGTGCAAGAGCTGACGCCTCGAATGATGGTGGGACGCGTGCTCGGACTCTACGGCACAGGCGCGATGACGGCCGCCATCAGCGGGATCACCATGTTCGGCCAGATCACCGAGCGGTTTGGTGAATCGGCGGGAATCGCGGGCATTGGCGCGACATTTCTTCTCACTGCCTCCCTCGGAGGCTGGTTGAGCCGATCGATTCGACACCAATGAGAGGGACTCATGGAAGACACCGATCATCTCACTGATCAATGCAGCATCGTTGCCTCCTCCTCGTTGACCGAAGAGCACGTCGAGGTGCTGAAGCAGGGTGACACGTTCGGCTTGTTCGATCGATACGGCGACATCCATTCTCTGAGAACAGGCTCACAAGGTCTCTACCACGAAGGGACGCGCTTTCTGTCCCGTTTCGAGCTGACCCTGAACGGGGAGCGGCCCTTGCTGCTCAGCTCGACGGTGAAGGAGAAGAACGTCTTACTCAACGTCGATCTCATGAATCCCGATATGACGCATGAGGGACAAGTAGAGGTCACGCGCGGAGCGCTGCACGTGTCTCGGACTCGGTTCTTGTGGCAGGGACGCTGCTTCGAGCGCCTGCGAATCCACAACTATAGCCTGCTTCCCATTCCGGTCCGGCTCTCCATCTCTGTGGATGCCGATTTTGCCGATCTTGTTCGAAGTCCGTGGGACGAAGCGAAATCGACGAGGCCGACGCGTGGAGACCGTCACGTCAAAAGATGGAATATCGCTCGGGTATGAGGGATTGGATCGTGTGGATCGATGGGTGACCGTCCGCTGTGCGCCGGCGCCGACGACCGTCCTTCCCGGTGAGATCCACTGCGACACGCTCTTGCCGGCGGGAGAAGTCGTCCAGTGGGAGCTCACGATCTCCTGTGACATCGGCAGGCGAAGCAGGGGTGATCTTTCGTATGATCGCGCGCTCGTCGCAGTAGAACGAGCGCTCCATTCCGCCAAAGCTGACGATTGCCTCATCGTGACATCGAATGAGCAATTCAACGTCTGGCTGAATCGCTCACTTGCCGACCTTCACATGATGGTCTCAGACACCCCCGACGGTCCCTATCCCTATGCCGGTGTTCCATGGTTCAGCACCCCGTTCGGACGCGACGGCATCATTACCGCATTTGAGTTTCTGTGGGTCAATCCGACCATCGCCCGCGGCGTGCTGGCTTTTTTGGCGGCGACTCAGGCGAGGGAGGTTGTTCCGGAGCAAGATGCAGAGATCGGGAAAATTTTACATGAAACACGCAAAGGAGAAATGGCGGCACTCAACGAGATTCCATTCGGTCGCTATTACGGCAGCATCGACGCGACGCCGCTGTTCATCATGTTGGCCGGAGCGTATTATGAACGGACAGGCGATCAGGCGTTCATTACCCAGATCTGGTCGAATATTGAGCGTGCCTTGCAGTGGATCGATCATGCGGGAGATCTCGATGGCGATGGGTTCGTGGAGTACAGCCGCCGGTCTAAAGACGGTCTCGTTCATCAAGGGTGGAAAGATTCTCAGGATGCCGTGTTTCATGCAGATGGCCGCTCGGCGGAAGGACCCATCGCGCTCTGCGAAGTGCAAGGATACGTGTTTGCCGCCAAGCGGGGCGCGGCTCAATTAGCCCTCGTGCTGGGGCATACGGAGCAGGCCGAGCGGCTCCTCAAGGAGGCGGACAAGCTACGGACTCAGTTCGAGCGACGCTTCTGGTGCAACGACCTCTCGTCTTATGCCTTAGCCTTGGACGGGTCCAAGCAGCCCTGTCGAGTCAAGACGTCGAATGCCGGCCACTGTCTCTGGACGGGGATTGCCGACTATAAGCACGGCATGAGAACAGCCAAGACATTAGTCGGCGGGGATATGTTTAACGGATGGGGCGTCCGAACCGTCGCAGCCTCTGAAGTCCGATACAATCCGATGGCCTATCACAATGGATCGGTCTGGCCGCACGACAATGCCCTTATCGCAGCCGGGATGGCCTCCTATGGATTCAAACAAGGCGCATTGAAGATTCTTTCCGGTCTCTTCGACGCCAGCCAGTTTCTTGAGCTGCATCGATTGCCCGAGCTGTTCTGCGGGTTCTCGCGCCGGCCCGGTGAAGGTCCGACGCTGTACCCGGTTGCCTGTAGTCCTCAGACGTGGTCCTCGGTTGCGGTGTTTCTCCTGCTCCAATCTTGTCTCGGTTTGCGAATTGATGCCCCGCATGCATGCCTAACTTTCTCACAACCGGTCTTGCCGCCGTTCCTGGAGCATATCGAAATTAAGAATCTCAGGATTGGAGACGCGACCGTTGACCTCTCGCTTGAAGGTCATGCGAAAGATGTCGGCATCAACATACTGCGGCGAGAAGGCCGAGTCGAGATTGTCGTCACGAAGTAATCGAACGCGGCGCCTTCTTTCATTCTGCATGACGATGCTTTCATCGAGACATCTTGTCCCTGACGGACAAGATGTTCCTTCCACACACATTCTCCTTCTGTGACAGTAACTTGTGTTTAGCCCGTCACTCAGTTTCATACAACGAGTCCGCTTGTATGCCTATGTCATAACCGATTATCTGTCCCGCGGCGATGAAGTCACATGTCTATATTCATTGTAAACATTAAGAGTTATCCGATCCGGAAGTTTCGATCGGGTGGAGAGGTCTGAGTCTTGCAAATTGCCATGACATCCCGTGTGTGGGTTGGGGTGTCGGTGAAGAACCCATTCGACATTGCTGTTCAGAAAGAGAGGGGCAATGAAAGAGATGAATCACACCCAGTCAGTGACGTTTCCCAATATGCAGAGGGACCTGAACATTGGAGGATTGCCAGTCCTGCGCGATCTGGAAGGTCCTATCTGTGCTCATTGCGGGAGCCTGCGCTACTTCCTCGTCTTTCGCGTGAGCGGAGACGGCCGGAACGGAATACTTGCGGGTCGATGCAGCCGTTGCCGCAACCCCCGAGAGTTGACAGCAGGCGAAATCGAAGGGGGATGCCATGCCTGAATTGAAGAACCATGGACATGAACAACAGGAGGATAGAGCCATGACTGAAGGAACACGATGCACAGGGATGAGCACGACGGCCTTCTTTGCCGGTCTCGTGGCGGGAATCGGCACCGGCTTGTTGTTGGCGCCTCAATCAGGCGCCCGGACACGCCGCCAACTCCACAGCTTGACTCAGGATCTACAGGAAGAGACAAGTCACATGCTGGGCGACGCCAAGACATCGATCGGCAAGGCGATCGAGCAGGGCAAGAGTCTCGTGGGGGTAGGCGACCGCGAGATTGCAACATAAAAGGCTTCAAGAAGTCGGTGCACGACGCAAATGAGTAAGCGATGCATCCTCAGGAAAACAATTCTATCTCCACATGTGAAGGACATGGGTGGAGGAGAAGACGGACAGAACCTGAGTCGCCAGGGATAGCGGGTACTTCATCAGGAGAAAAGCCTATGCGATGCCAACGTTGTCAAGGCTGGATGATCAGCGATCACTTTATGGACCTTCGGAACGTGAGCGGCGAGATAGATTTTAAAGGGTGGCGTTGTCTGAATTGTGGAGACATCACCGACCCCGTCATTGTGCGCCATCACCAGTTGGCGGCGATCGCTCCTTCGAAATCGAGGCGGCGCTGGTGGGGAGTCACTCTCATGCATTCCGGTTCGTGAAGAAGCAGAAGGATTGCCGCGCTAAACCGTTGGATGATTCTGCATCACTTTTCTGTCGAAAAGACCGCGCGACCGAGGACCAGCGTCACGAATCACACATGTGATGTCGTCCACATTCGCAGAGGAGATCCGGAATGTCGAACCGCTCAGCCAACATGCCGTTTCGTTTCGTCTCATGCATGGAGTTGCGAGAAGTGCTCGGCAAACGTGCCATGGACGAGCATCGCTTGCTTGAACTTTGGGGCTGCTCATTTATCTACAGCAGAGAATTCGGAATGGCTGACAGGGCATGATAGCGACTTCATCCACAGAAGGAGGACGTGATGTCCAATGTGATTGTCGTTTCAAACCGTGAACCCTACGAGCATAACTCAGTCGACGGGCGTATTATCTGTCAGCGTACAGATGGAGGATTGGTCTCGGCCTTGGACCCAGTTTTGAAACGTATCGGCGGGACATGGGTTGCCTGGGGTAGCGGAGACGCAGATCAGGAGGTGCCAGGCCAAGTCGATGGCCTTCTTGTGCCTCCTGATGTGCCGGCCTATCGATTGCGACGGGTCTGGTTGGAGCATGCAGTGGTCAGAAACGGTGGCCTGGGCTATGCCAATCAAGTGCTGTGGCCACTCTGTCACGTCACACTTGATCGGGTTTCATACCGAAAAGCCTTCTGGGCCGGCTACGAAGGCGCTCAACCGCCGCTTCGCCGACACGGTGTTGGATGAATTAGGCAAGCGTCCGGCCTCCGTGTGGATCCATGATTACCACCTTGGCCTTTTACCCGCGCTGATCAAACAGCATTCACCCGATACCAGCGTCTGCCATTTCTGGCATGTTCCCTGGCCGGGACCGGACGTATTCCGCATCCTGCCGGAACGCCGAGAGTTGCTCGAAGGTCTTCTAGCGGCCGACTGTCTCACCTTCCAGACGATGTCCTATGCGACGGCATTTGCAAATTGTGTGACGGAGTTCTTGGATGCCTCCGTCTCCATCGATGCGTCGAAGGCGGTTGTGCTCTACCGCGGGCATAAGACAAAACTGACCGCACGTGGGATCAGTGTGAACTTTAACCTGTTCTCCGATCTTGCGAAGTCGTCGATGGAGGTCAAAGACGCCATGGCTCGCGCACGGCGGCGCCTGGGCGTTTCACGTGGGGTTCGAATCGGACTCGGTGTCGATCGACTGGATTACACCAAGGGTCTGATGAAACGGCTGTGGGCATTGAAGATATTTTTTGAGCGATACCCAGAGTACGCCGGGACGTTCACCTTTCTTCAGGTGGCCATCCCGACTCGAAACAATGTTGAAGCCTATCGCCAATATCGGGATCTCATCAGAAAGACCGTGACGGAAATCAATACGCAGTTCGAGGCGCCGCCGGAAGGAAACAACAAAGGATGGAAGCCGATCGAGTATATCGAAGGACGCGTGACCCCGTCCACACTCGTGGCGTACTACCGGATGGCTGACCTGACACTTGTCAGCTCGGTGTACGACGGGATGAACCTCGTGGCCAAGGAATACGTGGCTTCGCAGGTCGATGAGACCGGTGTTCTAGTGGTGAGTCACCTGGCCGGCGCCGCGGAAGAACTAAGCGGGGCGCTGGTTGTGAATCCGTACGACCAGGAAGGAATGGCCGATTCGATCAGGTGGGCGCTGGAGATGCCTGAAAACGAACGACGAGAGCGGATGCGGCTGATGCGTCTTCATCTCAGCGCGCACGATATTTATCACTGGGCCGAGAGTTGTTTGCGCGATGTTGAGATTGAAGTCGATCAGTTACAGAGCGTGCCGGGATAAGCCCATGGTGTCCCTTCGAGCCAGACTTGCGGCGATTCCGATGAATCGCCTGATCCTATTTCTGGATTTCGATGGCACGTTGACGCCCATTGTGTCGCGCCCCAACCGGGCCAGGCTGAGCCGGCCGGTGAGAGAGACGCTGCGGAAAATTGTCGGTCTGCTGCCGGTCGTTGTCATCAGTGGACGAGTTCCGAAAGATCTTCGACGGAGGGTCGGGTTGCAGAAAGTGTGTTACGTGGGACATCATGGATTATCCTGCCTCGAGCAGGCGGAGACATGACATGGTTGACCATACCGCCGAAGAGAACGTTGGTTCGCCGATGGGTTAGGCGGTGCGAATCGCGGCGGAGGGAATCGAGGGCGCCTTTGTCGAGGACAAGGGCGTGACCGTCGCGCTGCATGATCGGTTGGTGAAGCCGAAACAGCGTTCTCAATTGAGGAGGCGCGCGTGGCGTTTGCTTGCTCCATGGATCGCGCAAGGATCCGTCAGTCTTCTGCGGGGAAATCGCGTGTTGGAAGCCAGATCCTCCAGCGCAGGGAACAAAGGCACAGCGGTGTCGATGCTGCTTCGGCGACCGTGGGCACGTCATCGAGTGCCGGTCTATTTTGGGGACGATCATACGGATTTCGACGCATTCTCCGTGGTACATGGCCGAGGACTTGCGATTCGAATCGGCGGGCGGCGTGGCGCGGTCGGTGAAGATGCCTGGATACCTCATCCCAAGAAACTCCACTCAGTACTGGACTGGCTGGTAGCACGACAACAGGGTGGAGAAACCGACCTTAAGTGATGGTTCTTCTGTTTGATAATAATACTTTCAGGTTTTCCCCGCCGAATCACCGCCGAGTTTTCTCATGGCTCCCAACATGAACATGCCCATTTTAAGACAGGTCTCATCACTGCTTCTAGCGAGCTTTCCTGGCTTATGAGACCTGTCCAAATATTAAGTGGGCGCGACACCTTGGAAATGCAGTCGGCAGCCGAGCGCCATTCGGAGTGGTGCGTCAACAACAAGACTCGAGCTATCCAAAAGTAAGCAGGGCAGTACAAGCCTGCGCGCACTACCCGAAGGCAGAGATCTAGTCTCCAAGGTAACGAACAGTTATTCTTAGGCACACTCCTATTCGCCTGCCAGTGCCGAGCTTTCAACCCTTTTCGAGTCAGGGCCGCGAATGGCGTAAGCCACGTCGGCATACCGAAGTGAACGTTGAGGTCTGTTCCACCTTCCCTTGCAGGTCTTTCCCCTCCTCAAATGCTGGGATTCACCTGATAGTGCGATTCCTCTGTCTCAGGTACCTTTAGGCAAGGCGCAACACCTTACCCCCGTGCACAGGAGGGAACCATGAAGTACGAAACCAACAACATCATCTCACGCATCGAATGGTGCCGGCTCCAGCAACACCTCCACTCGATCACGAAGGAAGAACGCGCAGGCTGGCGGGCAGAGGAAGCCGGCCTCGTGGATGCCTTGAGCTGCAGTGACCAGATAGCTTTCATAAGAGAGGAACACCGGTCTCAGTTCATACGCTATCAATGCGGTCTCGAGGATGGGCGAGCCCTCCTCCGGCTCAGCACTCTCTCTCCCTGTGGCATGACGCGTAAGCAGGGATTGGACCCGATCCCGCTCACGACCACGGCTTGGATTGAGAGACGTCCCTCACAAGCCCGCTTCGCCAGTACATGTGGGGGAGTCTCGACGATGACCTGCCCACGCTGTGATGGCCTCTTGGTCCGTGAATATTTGCTCAATCCACGGGAGGGGTCCCTGTCCGGCTTTCATGGGTCGCGGTGCGTGAACTGTGGCGCGATCCATGACGACGTCATTCGCACGAACCAGCGCGTGCCGCCGTCACTGAAACGGGTCCGGTCTCCTGTCGCCGCTGTGGACCTTGCGTCTCGATGAAAAAATCCGTGGCACACTCGCGCCACGCGAGCGGTCGGAAAGGAAACTCTCATGTCAAGAACATGCATTCTGGTCGTGGATGGCGATCCTGATCTCCGAGGTATCTACTGGCGTTCCAAGTCGCATGCGTAGCGGAATCGCATGAGGAACCTCGATGAGGCTGGGCTACGGTGCTCAACGATTTAGTTAGAGGAGGAGGGATTGGAAGATGACCTATTCTTTCGACATACAGGAACGTCGGCGTAGTCAACGGATTCCGCAGTCAGTTCCCCTCTTCGTGAAGTGCCCGGATTCTCTCTTTACATTCGCGGGAAATCTCAAGACCATCGAGGTGAGTCACCACGGCTGCGTGATCCATGCCTTGCGTCCCTTCCCATGCGGCACCGAACTGCACCTGGATATCCTTCACGGGCACCGCACGGTCACCGCACACGTCGTACACTCAGACCCGATTGGAACCGGCATGCACCTGACGACATGGACCGTCGCGCTGGAACTCGACAAACCAGGAGATGTCTGGATGGTGGAGCCGCCATTACCAGACTGGTCTAAGACTCCGAAGCAGCAGCTGGACCGGAAGGATCGTCCTTCAGGCCCCGGCAGGGGCACCGATCAAGAGAGCGGGTGGTGATCTTCCGGTTCAGATAATCAGTCCAGCCTCCCACCAGATTCAGGTGTTTACCCCACCCGACATTCAGGTGATTACCTGATTGTTCTTCTCAGGCATATACCCTACCTTTGACCTCCGTCGGACCAGAAGATATCCTTCTTACTACTAATGAATAGCAGTTGCGAGTGCGTTGTTCAGTCCCATACATTACCTGGGTTAGGGGAAAAAGAGAAACCTGTTTGAAATGAAGGCCCACCGGGACTGATGGAATGCAGGCTATCCAATCAACATTCTGTAGACCAGCGGTGTGATCGCGGTGCGTTGATCTATGCAATCACGAGTGTATGCATGTAGGAGGGATCGTCATTATGGATGCAGGAGGTTCCCATGGGTGACCAAAAAGTAAAGAGAAACGAAGACAAGGGCAGAGTTGTTTCACCGACTAGAGAAATGCCTCCTCCCGATGGCGAGTCCACCGTTTCATTGCTGCGCGAGCTGGTCAACCACCTTCGGAAAAACCGAACGCAGCTCCGTGAGGAGTGGGCACGGCGCATCACGGCGGCCAAGTTACTCGGGGCGATGACCAGCGAGGAAATGTTTGCCGAAGCCACATCGGTTTATGATAACTACGTGGAGGTGCTGGAAACCGGCGCCGTCGAGGCGTTGCAAGCATACGCCCGTGATCTCTCCGAACGCATCATCCCGAGAGGGGTGGAAACCGATGAGGTCGTAGGTATCGTGCTACTCCTGCGCGACGTGCTCGCGCGTTCGCTCTTCGCGAAATACCAAACCGACTTCCAGCTGCTCAACCGCATCCTCGACGCGTATGAGCCTGCGGCGAACCGTATTGCGAACACGGTGGCCGTGGGGTTTGTCCAAGAGCGCGAGCGCATCATTCGCCAACAACAAGAAGCAATCAGGGAACTCTCCACGCCCGTGCTTCAGGTCCGCGAACGCCTGCTCATCTTACCGATCATCGGTGTGATCGATTCCCAGCGTGCGCGGCAGTTGACAGAACAACTACTGCGGGGCATTCGAACCAACCGTGCCAAGGTCGTCGTGATTGACATCACCGGTGTCGCGGCTATGGACGCCACGGTGGCGAATCACCTTGTACAAACTGTGGAGGCGTCTCGACTGTTGGGGGCAACCGTCATCGTGACCGGCTTGTCGCCGGAAATCGCTCAGACACTGGTCACTATCGGCGTAGACTTGGGTAAGATGAATACTGTCGGCGACCTCCAAGGTGGCATCGAGGAGGCTGAACGGCTGCTGGGCTATAAGGTGACCCCCTTCACCGAGATCGCTCCGCAACCCATCTAGGGAGTCTGCGACCATGGAAGTTCCCATTCTGAAGCAAGGACTCTATCTCATCGCTTCCATCCAAGCCGCGCTCAGCGACGTCGATCTGCTGCATCTGCGGGACGCGTTGGCTGAGAAGGTCGGCAAGTTCCGTGCTCGCGGGGTCATCGTGGATGTCACGGTGCTTGACGTGATGGACTCGTTTGCCTCTCGTACCCTGCGCGACTTGGCCCATATGACCAGGTTACGTGGGGCGGAAACCGTGATCGTAGGGATACAGCCGGAAGTTGCATTTGCGATGGTTCAGCTCGGATTGACATTGGAGGGAGTGGACACAGCCCTGGATTTGGAAGAAGGGCTCGCGTTTTTGGACAAGAAAACGAAGAGACGCACGTCCCGTGGCTAGCGAAGCCGTTATCCCGATCAATACGGATATCGACGTCGTGGCCGCTCGACAGAAGGGGCGTGAGTTAGCCACAGAATTGGGCTTTGTCTCAACAGATTCGACCCTCCTTGCCACCGCCATCTCGGAGTTAGCACGGAATATCGTTCGCTATGCCAAGTCCGGCGAAATTCTCATCGCGGCGGTGCAGTCTGGCGACCGGGTGGGTATTGCCGTGGTGGCTCGAGACAAAGGACCGGGTATTGCCAACATTTCACTGGCGATGCAGGACGGCTTCTCCACGTCAGGTGGTTTGGGTCTGGGCTTGCCAGGCGTGAAACGCCTGATGGATGAGTTCCATCTCGTCTCCGATATGAAGAAAGGCACGACGGTCACAATCAAGAAGTGGAGGCGATGAATACCCCGTTGATCGAATCGGGCATCGCCTGCTTGACGATGCCAGGACAATCCCAATCGGGCGACCGGCATGTGGTGCATCCCTGTCCGAACGGGGTGCTGTTGGCGGCGATCGATGGGTTAGGGCATGGCCAGGAGGCAGCCACGGCTGCCGACCTCGCGGCGACCATACTGACCAAACATGTCCAGGAATCCATGATCGCGATCGTCAAACACTGCCACGCCCAGCTACGTGAGACCCGTGGCGTCGTCATGAGCCTGGCGGTGATCAACGAGCTGGAAGGAGACTTGACATGGATGGGCATCGGAAATGTGGGCGGCGTGGTCGTGCGTGCGGCAGCGTCCGCGAGCCCACGGCAGGAGTCTCTGCTGCTCCGTGGCGGCGTGGTCGGTAACCATCTCCCGTCGCTGTGTGCATCCATTATTCCCATTATGCAGGGAGATACGTTGATTCTTGTGACGGACGGCATCCGCAGCAACTTTGCCGATCTGGTGAACGTGAGCGATCCACCGCAGCTAATAGCCGAGCGGATTCTGGCCGAGTACAGCAAGGGCTTGGACGACGCTCTCGTGGTCGTTGCACGCTATCTAAAATAAGTTCACCATACGGGAGACCATGGAGAAGCTGGAGGACCAATATACGGTCGCCCTGCGCGATTCTATTGCAGGGATGGGAGAATCCTCCTTGCAACAGGCGTATGAATTGGGGCGCAGAGCGTTGGCCGATGGTCTGGGCGTGCTGGACATGGCCGCCATGTATCACAAGGCGCTGGCATCAGGTTTGTCTCGAGACTCGACGCCTGAAGAGATTGCGTTGATGCTCCAGGCAGGGGCTAGTTTTTTTGCGGAGAGCCTGTCGCCATTTGAAATGACTCACCGCGGGTTCCGAGAAACCAACATCGCGCTCCGTCACCTGAATCAGACATTGGAGCAAGAAATAAAACGAATCGCCCATGCCCTTCATGATGAGGCGGGGCAGCTTCTCGCCTCGGTCTATCTCGCATTGGAAGAGGTGGCTGGAAACCTGCCGCCCGCCAGGGAGCATCTTCTAAAAGTGAAAGGGCTGCTTGACCTAATCGAAGGACAATTGAGACGACTCTCACATGAGCTTCGCCCCACGATCCTTGACGATTTGGGACTTCTCTCGGCCCTCAAATTTCTTGCCGAGGGCGTTGCTGCCCGGACAGGACTCCTGATCACGGTGGAAGGGGACTCTGAACTCTCACTCCCCCCACTGCTGTCGACAACGCTTTACCGGATCGTCCAAGAAGGATTTACCAACGTGACGAGACATGCCAAGGCGACGCAGGTGAATGTCACTATTCAGCACGAACTCCAGACTCTTCGGTGCTCCGTCAAGGACAATGGAATCGGCTTTGATGTGTCGTCCCTCTCAGCGCGAATCGGTGAACGAGGCCTTGGCATGATTGGCATTCGTGAACGGCTGAATAGCTTAGGTGGTTCACTTTCGCTCGTGTCCACTCTCGGCCAAGGAACCGAGCTGGTGATTACAATTCCCCACACAAATTCACTGGAATCGTAAGATGTCGTTGCACATCCTCGTGGCCGATGACCATCCCATCGTTCGTCAAGGCCTGAAGCTCCTGATAGAACGGGAAGGCTTTACCGTCGTTGGAGAAGCGTCCGACGGCCGAGAAGCGGTCCGGCTGGCCCAGGAGCTTTGCCCCGACATCGCCCTGCTCGATCTCAATATGCCCTTGTTGAATGGCATTGATGCAGGAGGAGCCATCCTGCAGACCTCTCCCAAAACAAAAATCGTCCTTTTGACTGTGCATGCAGAAGACCATCATGTGTTACAAGCTCTGAGGGCTGGATTTAAGGGATACGTGTTGAAGACAAAGGCGGCTGAAGAACTGATCCTGGCAATCCAGGAGGTCTCGCAAGGGAAACTGTATTTGACTCCCGGAGTCTCGGAGGCAGTCGTTCAGGCCTATTTGGCCAAAACCGAGGTGCCCCCAGAGCCGCTGAGCCGTAGAGAGCGGGAGGTGCTTCAACTCATTGCCGAGGGGAAAACCACCAAGGAGGTAGGTGTTGTTCTGGGGATCAGCACAAAAACCGCGGAGTCCCACAGAACCAGGATTATGGCGAAACTCAACATTCATGAGACTGCCAGTCTGGTCCGGTATGCCATCCGCCGGGGCCTAGTCCAACCTTAGTCTCCACGTTTCAGGACTTCTTCAATCCTCAGGGATTTTCTTCTCTTCTATTGTAGGTTTTACCTCATAGTGCTTTCTCTCCCGCTAAAGAATTCATCCATCTTCGAGCCTCAGCTTTCCAAGGAAAATCGGTAGCACCAGCCTGGCACGATCTTTAGAGGGTTTCTGCAATCCCCTCTAACATATGATCGTGTACGAATTTCACTGAGTTTCCTGCATCCGCATGACTAATCTTCCTGTCAAAATTTTAAGGGGGGGGGGGCGCAATACTGCGAAATCTAGAGGCACGCTGTCTGTCGAGGACAACCTGTCCATCTTCACCCAACGTCTTGATCATCAATATGTTCCGGATAATGCTTGGATGAAAGCACAAGACAAACTGTCTTGTCGGTGACCGCCGCGCTCGTTTATGCAGAATTGCAATTGTGCTGTAACCATTTGAAATTGCTTTCGTTACTTGTCCCTCCATCCCACGTCTTGACTTGCGGCCGACGTCTTGCTTAGTCGAGAGATGGGCTCAGCGTCATGAGGTACGTCTTCCCTGAGAGATTTAGATGGTCCAAGGCACGATGCCGATTGGGGAGATCAAATGAAAGAAGGCAACCATGAAAACGTTCACGATGACCGTACGCAGCGCGTTGATTTTCAATGGAGCGGTGGGTCCGATCAGCCTCAGCGAACTGCTGGCAGCAACCACGCTGACCGGCAGCACGGTCGCATCGATGGACTCGATAGGGCGATGGAGTGAGAGGTGAACGATGAACAGGATTTTTGACAGCGTTCTACGGCCATGTTGGCTTGTTCTCGCCATTTTCTTGGCTGCCTGCGCCTCGGACGGTTTCGATGCCAGCGTGCAAGCCAAGGTTGTTGATCAGGAGAACACCACCCAAATCTACAAGAAGGTAGCACCGGCCACGGTGTTCATCAAATCGGTATTGACGAGCGACTACCTAATGAGCGGGGCAGGCAGCAGTATCGGATCCGGGATTATTCTAGATCACCAGGGTGTCATCCTCACAAATGCACATGTGGTGGACAAAGCTGCCAAGATCCTGGTCATTCTTCACGATGGTACCCAATTGACCGCCGCATTGTTGGGAAGCGATCCGTATACGGATCTGGCCTTGCTCAGAGTCGACCTCTCAAAGATTCATCACGCCACAGTCCTTCTGGGAAATTCAGATCGTGTGGACATCGGTCAGGAAGTGGTGGCCATCGGTCACCCGTTCGGATTGGGCTATGCGCTCACCACAGGGGTTGTCAGTGGGTTTGGATCAACACCGGACCCTCGATCCACTCCCCACGAGCGAGTGATACAGACCAGCGCTGCCATCAACCCAGGAAACAGCGGTGGGCCGCTTGTTGATAAGAAAGGGGAGGTCATTGGCATCAATATGTCGATCCTGAATGGTGGGCAGAACATCGGCTTTGCGATTCCCATCAATACCGCCAAGACCGTCGTAAATGAATTGCGCGCGCATGGCCGTGTCGTCCGTCCATGGCTCGGCATTACTGGGAAATTCGTGCCAGATCAAGTCATCGACCTCTTTGCAGTCCCTATGGCAAAAGGTTTGCTTGTGGCTCACATCGAGGAGGGGAGCCCTGCGCATAAGGCGGGACTACGGGCCGGGACACTGAACGTAATTGTCGAAGGCGAGCCATGGGTGCTGGGTGGCGACATCGTCCTGGGTGTTAACGGCAGGGACATTCAGACTGTAGAACAGTACGCAGCCATGTCCAAGACACTCGAGATCGGACAGAACGTGACATTGCGAGTCCTGCGGAACGGTGCGTATCAGTACATTGCGGTGACGATCGAGGAGCATCCGCAACCGCAAGCGGCCTCAAGTCAATCACAAGCTCAGGAGAGCATGGGGTTCCTTCGCCGAATGAACCAACTGGGCGAATCGCATGAATCCGGAGGCCTGGGCATCAGATTCTGAACTGACCGACAACAATACGTGTCCAACGCCCATGTCTTGCAGAGGTGGTCTCTCTATGAAGCTCCTAAGAACTCTCTTCGTGGCAACGGCGTTCAGCGTTGGTCTGGCGTCTCTCGGCCATGGTGCCGACTCAATTCCGGCCGACTCCTCCAAAGCGGCAGCGTCGGACCTGACGATCAAGGGGGATGTGCAGATAATCGAGGGTGAATTCTACTTTGTTAAGGATACGACTGGGCATCAAGTGCGCCTGCACGTGAATAACGAGACCAAGTTGGAGGACAGGATCAAGGTTGGTGACAAGATCGAAGCGAGGGTTACACCGGAAGGGCATGCCACATCTATCACGTTGCAGATTCCGCAGAACGGCACGGCGCCGCCTTTACCGAACACGAGTCCGACATCCCCACGATGATCCTATTCGGGATACGCTGCTCAATGAGGCTCGATCGAATCTTCCAACCGGGCTGGCTGTAATGACGATGCAGAGAGGGGGCACGTCAAGGGAAGGCGATATGAGAAGGATCTTGTCAAGGCATCTCATCGGACGCGCCATGATTTGGCTGTTGATCATCATGACCTTGGCAATGGGACTGCATCCACCAGAAACTGTGGCGATGCTGGTCCCAGCTTTGCCGGTGGCGGCCGAATCATCCTCAGATTCGCATCGAATGGCGGATCTTCAGAAGATTCAAACCGTACTGGAGTCGAAGGTTGTCCGGCAGCGGCTGGAAGATTTCGGGCTTTCCCAGGAAGAGATCAATACCAGGCTGGCCAGACTATCGGATGACCAACTGCATCAATTCGCAACAGACCTTGATGCCATTATCCCGGCCGGCGACGGCCTTGGGATCATTGTCGTGCTTTTAGTGATCGCTATCCTTGCAGTCATCTTGGTGTACCTGCTAAATCACCGGATTGTCATCAGCAAGAACGACAGCTAAAGGAGAAAGGTTTTTGGAGTGAACACGATACGCAGGTGTGGATCGATTGGTGCTGCCCTGACGATCGGGCTAGGAGTCTTGCTCCTGATCGCCTGTGCCGAGTTACCCTTGCCAGGATCGGCTGAGAGGTACTTGGAGATCAGGAGTGAGCAGGTCCAACAATCTGCGGATTATCTGGATTCCCCTGGTCAAGCCGTACACGTCGTGGTTCCTTTTTTCCCCGATGGCACCGATCAATGTGGTCCCGCAACTCTTGCCAGCGTACTCACGTATTGGGGAATCCCAAGTGAACCGGCCGTCCTCAAAGCGGAAATCTACAGGCCTCATTTGGGGGGAACATTACCGATCGATTTTCTCCTGGCAGTCGAGGATCGAGGGCTGAAGGCTAATGTCTCCGGCGGAACACTGGAAAGGCTTAAGGCCGAATTAGACGCGCATCATCCCGTAGTAGCACTCCTGAACCTTGGCTGGGTTGTCTTTCCGCAAGGCCATTATGTAGTGATCACCGGCTATGACGAGCGGCAGCAGGGGGTCTACATGCATTCGGGATTGGACCGCGATCTGTTCGTGCCCTATGCGCAGCTTTTCAGTGATTGGGAGAAAACCGGTCGATGGATGTTGCGGGTTCAGCCGATGGAGCGTCACGTTGCCGCCTCCGAGCGAGTCAAGCGGATGGATGAATGATGGGTAGGATTCTGATTGTTTTGTTTGTCGCAGTCATCGGAGGCAGCTTCACCGCCTGTTCCCATCTGCCGCGAGTCCTGGTTCTGCATGATCCGCTTACCCCAGAGGAGCATATCACGCTAGGGCTGGCCTATGAAGTTGAAGGTCGCCCAGACTTGGCGGCGCGGGAATACGACGGAGCCCTGAGAAAGAAGCACGGATTCATGCCCGCGTTAATCGGACTCGGCAATCTGGCCTTCGACAGGGGTGCGCTGGAGGAGGCTGAATCCTATTATCGCCAGGCGTTAACCACAGCCCCGGAGGACCCTGGTGGGAACAATAATCTGGCGATGGTCTATCTCACTCAGCAGGAAAAGTTGGACGAAGCCGAACGACTGGCGAATCTGGCACTCGCGCAAGGTGGTCCGTTGCAACCCTATGTGCTGGATACGATGGCGCACATCTATGCTCGACAGGGGCGATATCGTGAAGCACAAACAGCTCTCAACAATGCCGAGGCCCTGGCGCCTCCGTATGACAGGACTCTTCAACAACGGCTGACTCAATTACAGCATGAGCTGGACACTTCCCATTCTCGCACGGAACAGGGTTTGGCGGTGGAGCATTAGGGGCCGGGTATTTCAAAGAGAGACATGACGCTCGCAAGGCGGGCAGCCGTATGTGATCTGATCAGGGAGAGTCGCCAATGAAACCAGCAGAGAAGGCTTTAGCGTGGGCGCTCGCCGTGGGGATGGTCTTCGGGCTCATCATATGGGGTTCAGCAAACCACACCGTACAAGCTGCGGAACAGATCGACGAGACGTCGCGGAACGTCGCGTCGGCAAGTCCAACATGGTCGGGTGGTGCCGCAGTCGGATTTCTGAGCAACACACTGGACGGAACTGCCTTTGCGTTCAATTTACACGCCGACCGATTCTTACAGCAGAATGTGTCGTTCGGCCCGCTTCTACAACTCGGCTTTACAGGAGACCTGACCCAGATCGGGTTTTCCGGTCAAGGAAAGTATTGGATCGATCTTCCCGAGACCGACAACCGAGCCAAGGTGGTGCTGCAAGCCGGGATTGGGTTCGTTCACGCGGATTATTTTCGAAACGATACCTCGTTCTTGATCCCTCTTGGGATAGGGGTGGACTATGCGCTGACTCGGGCTCTAAGCCTGACGGGGACATTTTTGCTCAACTTTACTGATCTCGATACGGGGCCGCGAACTGATACGAAGAATGTGATGCCCGGTCTCACATTCGGGTTCCGGTTCTAATCTCTTCGGCCTGCGTTGTGTCCCGACACGGTGGGGAAGTCGGATAACCAATATCAATTGTGGTGCAAACAACTGATCCCACCGGTGAGTCCACAGCGCCACATCATCAGCTGTAGTCTGCTAACCCGCACTATTTCATGACGGTTCGTCGCAAAAGCGTACAGACGCGAAACGAGACGGGGACTCGGAGGCCGGGGACTGGCTCTGCCGTCTGCGGCAGTGCCTGTCCCGCTCCTCAGACGCAAGAGGAAAGGTGCCAGTCTCCAGCACAGTATGTCGAAGGTCTGAACGGCGAGACTGCGCGTCACAGCGGCGTATCCGCAGCTTGCAACAGAAACGTTCATGAATAGCGCGGGTTACGGGCGATCGGTGGAGAGTCGTTTCGCGAGGCGATGGGCAAGTCGGACCATGCCGGCCGAGCGATCGGCTGGATCGAGTAGCACATTCATGACATGCAGGCGGCTGGAATCGCCCAAGGCGGCGGTGAGCCCTCGCTCGAATTCCCCTTGGGTTGCGATCCGCGTACCGACTCCGCCTCCGATCACGTCGCAGATCCGTTCATAACGCCACTCGTGGACGTCGTTGAAGGGGCCGTCGAGAATCTCCCGTTCAGTAGAGTAGCCACGATTGTTCAACACGACGACGATCGGCGTCTGGCCATATCGCACGGCGGTCGAGAGCTCCGTTCCCGTCATTTGAAATGCGCCGTCGCCGACCAGCACGATCGGTCGAAGCGTGGGATCGGCAAACGAGGCGCCCACGGCTGCCGGGACGGCAAATCCCATCGAGGTGTAATAGGCTGGAGAGAGAAACTCGAATCGCCGGTGGACATGGAGATCGGCGGCTGCAAAGAGCGATTCTCCGACGTCGGCGATCACGAGGGTGTGTTCATCTAACAGGCTATCGAGGTGGCGGAAGAGTCCATTCAATGTCACAGGGGCATCCGGCGTAATCGTGCCTTGTGCCACGGGGAGCGGTGCCGGCAGCGAGCGGGAAGGAAACGAAGGGAGGGGGTTGGTCACCAACGCCCGCACGAAATCTTGAAACCGGATCTCATCGTAGCGATGGTGTTTGATGGCCACCCGATCGGCTGTCGCGTGAATCGTGCGGCCTTCCGACAGCAAGGGCGAATCGGCATTGAGATCTTCGACATCAGATAAGATCGACCCCAGGATCAGCAGGCAGTCAGATTCATTGATGAACTGTTGGATCTCATCACGCGCGATGAGCCCCCCGTACACTCCGACATAGAGTGGGTGGTCTTCGCGGATGATGGACTTGCCTAGCAGGGTCGAGGCGATGGGGACATTGAGCCGTTCGACCAGGCGAGTCAGATCGTCTTGCAGGCCGAATCGCCCGATCTCTGCACCGGCTAGAATAGCAGGCCGGCAGGCCGAAGCCAACATGGTGCGGACTTCGGCGATGGCTTCTTCCAGCGCGGCGGTATTGCTTGGCGCATCGTCGAGGCACAAGGGTCGTAACGGGTTTGTCAGCGGTGTATGGACGAGATCGCGAGGAATTTCGATGTAGATTGGGCGGCGGTAGCGCATCAGCGCCGCAAGGGCCTGATCCATTTCTCGTTCGGCGGTCGAGGGATCATCAAGCGAGATGGCGGCCACCGTGATCTTCTCGAAGACTTCGCGTTGCGTGGAAAAATCCCGCACCATGTGGTGCATGTAGGGTGTGCGAACACGCTCCGAGAGTCCCGGTGATCCGGTGAGCAGTACCACCGGCGACCGTTCTGCAAAGGCGCAGGCGATCGCGTTCACGGTATTGAGTCCGCCGACGCAGTAAGTCACACAGACTGCGCCGATGCCGTTGATGCGCGCATAGGCATCCGCCGCGAACCCCGCGCAATCCTCGCGGGTGGTCCCGACATGTTGAATCGGTGAGGCGTCGATCAATTGGTAGAGGCTGAGGACATAGTCGCCGGGGATTCCAAAGATATGACGGACTCCCAACTGGTGGAGCCGATCGATCACGGCGGAACCGATGGTCGGTATTCGTTTCATCGTGGGGCTTCCTGTTTCACGGAGCGGAAAACATGCAGTCCTTGACGCGTAGGCGCAGCAAACCACAGCGCGGGTCAGCCGTCAAGCAGCTAGCCCGCACTATTCATGACGGTTCGTCGCGAAATTGCGTAGTCGCCACTTGAGAAAGGCGCGCGGAGCCGCGAGGGAGTGAGGCATACTTGAAACGGTATGTTGACCGACTGAGCGGCGAGCCCGCCTGCCTGGACGCCGTGCCAACCGCGTCCAGGTGCGTCGCCACCGCGCTTTCGAGGTCGAGCGCCCTTTGCATGATCGTGGCGCGAAGAAAGAATACCGCAGTGGGTTCTGACTTCCGTCTTCGCGATTGCAGCAGAAACGATCATGAATATTGCGGGCTAACTGCGTCCAGAAGGGCTTGACGTTCGGATCGCGCCATTGGATAAGTACGCAATGACGCTTCATGATGACAGTCCACGCGGGCGCGTCCGCCTCTCTCGCGCACGTGGGGTTGAGGCATTGGGGCATCCCTGGATCTATGCCGGTTATATCGAGGAGGTCAGCGGCGAGCTGATCTCAGGCGATGTGGTCGATGTCATGGCGCCGAATGGAAGATTTTACGCCAGAGGTCTCTACAATCCTGCGTCCAAGATCCGCGTGCGGATCCTAACCTTCGACGACGAACCCATTACAGAACAGTTTTGGAGGGGGCGACTCGCGCAGGCCGTCAGGCTACGTCAGCGGGTCGTCGCCGACACCAATGCGTATCGCCTCATTTATGGAGAAGCGGATCGATTGCCAGGCTTGGTCGTGGATCGTTATGACGATGTCTTGGTCATGCAGACCCTATCCTCCGGTATGGACCGCCGGAAAGACTCCTGGCCGATCTCCTATGTCAGGAATCCGGAGCCACGCGAGTGTATCTGCGCAACGATGCCAAGAGTCGCACCTTGGAGGGGCTGCCGGTGGAGAGGGGATTTCTCCGAGGGGGTGGTGCGACGTCGGTCGGCATCCAGGAGGGGCCGGCTCGATTTCTCGTCGATATCGAACGAGGACAGAAAACCGGTTGGTTTTGCGATCAGCGAGAGAATCGACTGGTGACGGCACGGTTCGCGGCCGGCGCGGAGGTCCTGGAGGTGTTTGCTCATACTGGAGCCTTTGGGATTCATGCGGCGCTCGCAGGGGCGAAGTCGGTCGAAGGGCTGGATGTGAGTGAGGAGGTCCTGGCGCTTGCGCGCAACCATGCGCGTGTTAAACAAGGTGGGTGATCGTTGTGTCTATCGATCGGCGGATGCGTTTGAGGAGATGCGAAAGCTGGAACGGGCTGGGCGCCGCTATGATCTGGTGTTGCTCGATCCCCCGGCGTTTGCCCGCAGTAAACAGGCCGTGCCTCGTGCCCTGGCTGGATACAAAGATGTGAATCTGCTTGGGATGCGACTCACCAAGCCGGAGGGATTTCTGGTCACGAGTTCCTGCTCCCACCACGTGACTGAACAGGAATTGTGGACGGGTATCCGGCTTGCTGCACGAGATGCAAAGCGGCAGGTCCGCCTGCTTGAACAGCGTGGACAGGCCAGCGACCATCCCATCCTTGCCACCATGCCGGAAACGCGGTACTTGAAATGTTTCATCCTGCAAGTATTGTGAGTGTGAGATATCCAGGGTGAGGTCGTCGCTCGTATGCAGGACGCTCAAAAAGGCCTGACTTCTCACTCTCCCAACCCTAGCGCGCCGAGACGCGCCTTGTCCCAAGCAAGGGGATCGTCCCAGCCACTTCGCCATTTTTCAGCATCCTGCTAGTCGCTCGGTGGTTCGAAGTGGCCAGATGGACGGTTCTGCCAGGGGATCGTCGCCTGTTTGGCTTGTTTGACGAGGCTACGCAAATTCACTTCCGCTGCGCGGAGCAACTTCGGTTCGCCGCTTTGCATGATAGCGGTCAGCAGGACATACAGCGAACGATCCATCCGTGATCCGGCGAGAATTCGTTCTGTGACAGGATCGGGGCCTGCATGGGTGGAACTTGCATCTTCCTCCGGATCGTCAAACAAGGTACGAAACGAGGTCGGATGGCTAAAGAGCCAGGCAGGAGGGATCTTCAGGGCGGCAGCGAGCGCTTCGAGTAGCGAGGCAGAGGGGTCAACCTCTCCCGCTTCAATTTCCTCTAACATGCGAGGCGGAAGATGCGACTCGACTGCCAAGTCGTCGACCGAGTGACCTCGCGAGATACGCCAGGCTTGAATCTGTTGTCCGAGCGCCATGGCGCGATGATACTGAATTGGGGCTCTTGCCGCAACCTCCCAGTGTCGGCCTATGGCACGATACACCTTGAAACACAATGGCTTATGCGTAATTGCCCTCAGTGGAAGATGAGCGATGGAATCAGGTATAATGTACTTCCTAAGTCATTCTCGATCCAGTGGGAGGCGTATCATGTTAGGGACAGATATTCGCGGAATCATCGCAGAAGAAGAAGAAGTTCAGCGGCGCAAGGACGCCTTGAAATCGCTCTTAAGCATGCGTTCCAAACAGTTGCGGGAGTCGTTAGAACAGCGGATCAAGCGGGCTCGGACTTGTGGAGATTGGATCCAGCTTTCTCAAGAAGAATGTGCCACGCTCCACAAGCGAGAAAAGCTCCATCTCAAGTCTCAGTTCGACATGCTTCAGCACGAGCAGGATCGAACCAGAGGGAAGTTGACTGCACTCAAACGAGCGAAAGCGCGGGCCCAACGGATTCGTGCTGCCGAAGCCGCATCCGGGCGGAAACGTCGCTGAACCAGTTCTGTCCACTGTGACGCATTAGCGTGGCTGCCTCACTCCCTCTCCTGACGCGCTCGCAAGGGGCGCACATTCGTGAACTCTTCCTTGATAGACGCGTACGTGCACAGGATGGCGCCTTCGTGGTCGAAGGCGCCCACGCAGTTCGAGATCTCCTGACGCGGTATCCTGAGCAGATTCTCACAATCGTCACTGCCCACGGTTATCTGCCAAAAGAGGGGCAGGGCGACCGACTGGTTCGACTAGCCTCCTCGACGCAACAGTACTCCTGTACCGACCTCCAGTTCTCAAAATTGTCTGATCTGGATGCGCCGCAAGGCATCCTCGCTGTGGTGCGGCAACCGACATGGGATGAAGGAGAGGTTCTTAGCCAGCCGACTCTGTTGGGAATTTTTGGAGAGCAGCTGCAAGATCCCGCCAATGTTGGGGCCATTGTTCGAACGGCGGCAGCTCTCAATGCGAGCGCCCTGTGGCTCACGCCGGAATCCGCCGATATCTATAACCCCAAAGTGGTTCGTGCAACGAGCGGTGTGTTGCTCGCGTTGCCGATCTTTGCCTCCAAGGATGTGTCTGGGTTGATCCGGCAAGGCTGCCGGATCTTTGCAGCAGAAGTGACAGGGGACGGGACCGTTCCGATCGACGAGATTCACCAGGTGCCACAGAAACTTGTGCTTGCTGTCGGTAATGAAAGTCGCGGTTTGTCAGCTCAGATCCGCAGGCAGGCCACCACTCGATTTACCATCCCCCTCAGCCGCGACGTAGAATCCCTCAATGTTGCGGCGACCGCGGCCATTGCCACATTCTACTTCTCGCGACTTCCCAAAGGGAAATGACCCAGCAGGCTGGTGGCGCTGTGGGAGTGGCGGCAAATCAAAAAGTTTGGTGTGACCTGGTACGATCCAAGGAACCAGGTTCCTCTTGAACAATACTAGGGTTGTACTCATATGTATTGTTCCGGGGGCGTAGTAGAATGAATACACTTCAGACAGCGTGACGGGGTGACGGCCTCCGCGATATGAAGTAAAGGCTCGGCTCGCAAAAGGACCCGGGCCTTTGTTTTGTCTTGAAACCGAGGACCCGGCGAGTCCGATGAATCGGGGCGCGGCTGACGTGCCGGTTCCGCCGATGCGGTGGGATCGAAGTGCCCTTGGCATGAACCCGAAAGGCAATCACGCATAGCCCCTTGCACCGTCGTTCGCACCCTTCTAGAATCCCGTCAACGGGCTCAACATCTTGTAGAGGAGACGAGTATGCACGCCATGCGTTATGTCCTCGCGGGGCTCTTCTTCGTAGCGGGGTGTGGTGGGGACGGGAGCGAGCCCACCCCCTCCCAGGTACCCGAGCCGATTTCCCCACCTCCCGTCGCTATTCCCATAGCATTGGATTTTTCTGGCGCGTTCGGGGGCGGCGGCATGGCCACGGGATCGTTCACCTATGACAAGACGGCGATGTCGCTGGCGACTAACGTGCGCGAGCTCGCCCCAAACGCAACTTATCCCCTCACGTCGTGGACCTTCACGGTCACCGGAGGTGCCATTCTGCCGTCGAGCACATTCATGAACGGGGTGCCCGGTCATTCTGCAGAGTTCTGCGTCGGGACGTGTGTGTTTTCCGCTGCGCCGGTGATTGAGTTGAGTTTTCTGAACGACGCCGGGCTGCTGCTACACCTGACGTTTGACCTGCTGGACCCGACCCCGTTGACCAGCCCGCCAGCCGATCTGTCTGAGTGGGGTAGCATGCGGCAGTCCGTCTATCGAAAACCTTGTCCGGTCTGTGTGCCAGTGGCGATTTTCAGCGAAGGCGCCCTCACGGCTCCCCCACTGAAATAGCGTGAGTATTTCCATGGAGGACACGATGACGCCTTTCCGAATTAGCATCAACGAACAACTGGGGAACCAGAAGGACTGCCCATGATTGCTGCCATCTATGCACGTAAGAGCACCGAGCAAACTGGCGTGCGCCAGGAGATTCCACCAGAGATTCGAGAGTATCTTGTCGCCAAGCTCGCTGAAATCTTGGTCTTGGATTATCGGCAGACACGGACCGAATGAGGAATTCTTCCCAGCCAGAAAACGAGGAAGGGGACGTGATGGCGAAAATCATTCGGCGTGAATGGGCGAGCACGGGCCCGCTGGGGAAACGCGTCAGGCACACGGCCGACGGCGACACCCTCGAAGTTCCGCACAACAACAGAGCCGAACGCATCCGTCTCAATAGCATCGGCGGCCCGGAAAAAGCCCATGGCGACGATTCTGGTGATTGATGATCAAGACTCCTTCCGCAGGCTGCTCCGCACCGTGCTTGAAAGGGCCGGCCATGAGGTGACGGAAGCCTCGGATGGACGCCTCGGTCTCGCAGTCTTCCGCGAGAGGCCCACGGACCTGGTCATTACCGACATGCTCATGCCCGAGATGAATGGACTCGACATGATCCTTGAACTGACCCGCGCTTTCCTCAATGTAAAGGTGATTGCCATCTCAGGGGCACCAGACACACAGCATGCCTTAGACGCGGCGAAGCTCCTGGGAGTCCGACACACCTTACACAAACCGTTTAGCATGGACGCGTTGTTAAAGATCGTCCAATATGAACTGGCTCACTGAACGGACACGCACTCCCCTTCGATGAATCGTGACCGAGAACCTGCAGGCTGTCACGCGGCAGAGTGCGCCCACCTGCTGACACAGTCCTCTCATTTCTGGTCCTAGTTCTGAATCTAACTCGATCACATTCCGGCATCCTTCTCAAGCATCAGAATCGCCTCTCCAGTAGCGAGCTGCTAGCTATAGAGGGACCGAAAGAGGAACCCCTTTCACCATTTGATTTGTTAATACTTCTAAACCTCTGTCTGAGAGTATCGTTTGGTGGTGCCGAGGGACAGAATTGAACTGTCGACACCAGCCTTTTCAGGGCTGTGCTCTACCAACTGAGCTACCTCGGCACGGTTCACGGCAAGAAGAGCGAGGCACTGTTACAGGATCGTCAGAGAAAAATCAAGCCGCCTGGTCTGTCAGGTTCATCTGATTTCTCTGGTCTATATGGTTCATTTCGTCCAACCAAACACACGAGACAGACCGAATAGATCAAATGAACAAGGTAGGCTGTGGCGGAGAGGGAGGGATTTGAACCCTCGGTAGAAGTTTCCCCCTACGGCAGTTTAGCAAACTGCTGCCTTCGGCCACTCGGCCACCTCTCCACTGGTCTCAGTTCTATGCGGGGTTCCCAATCATCTGCGACGCAGGTCGATGACCGTAGGAAGACCAGCAAGCGAGCCGTGATATTACCCCAGGCCATGTGGGAGGTACAAGCGATTCGCGAGGTGGATCAAGAAAAACTCTCGGGGGAGACGGCGAAGGCTCAACGTCTAGCTGCTTGGTCCACCGAAGTTAGATCGGTTTTTTCGCAAGTTGGACAAGGGAGGATGAGAGGCTGCGTGCCCATTGCCGTGTCTGTTTCATGTTGAATGTGGTGTTGTGGTCCCATGACGTCAAAGGGATAGGGTGGGTCTGCGGATGCCCGATCACAGTTGGCTGCGCTCGGAAGGCGGTAATACTGGCGATGGGTGTCGCGTAACGGAGTTCAACATGGCTGGGTCTGACGACACCGCTGAGTGCCAACATGCGCAACGCGGTTCGTTTCTGTTTCTTGTGCGCTCTGCGCAACTTGATGTATTGGATCGGGGAAGAGAGGACGTGCATCGCGCCTTCCTTCTGTGTTGAGTGGTGAGGAGTTTTCTTACATCCAGAGTATTCGACCGAGGTCTTCATCGAGTCCGCGAGGACGCTGGCACTTAGAACAGCGGGCGAAGAGTCCGCCAGCTTGCGACTGCATGTTCCCGCGAAGCACTAGCTGATACTTATGGCCTCCGCAGAAGGGACAGGCTTTGCCGTCTAGCTCCCGACGAATGGCCCCGATTTTTCCGATCTGTTTATGCATCGGTCTCTCCTCTCAAGAAATGATACCCGTGAGACGCGCTGTTGTGTGATATTGGGGCAGGGCAGAATTTTTGAAAATACCGTAGAGGTAGGTGGGGCCGAACTAAAGCGGGGGACAAATGTGGGGCAAGAATTCTTCGTGCATGCATTTATATAAATACCTGATTTCAAGCACTTGTGGTGATGAGAGAATGCTCCACGGGAGGTATATGCATATAAGGTGGAGAGAGATTGCCCCAGACCAGAAGTTAAATGCGCGCACGAACCTAGCGTAGCAGCCTGAGGGGTAGGTGTGTGGGTATCAGCAAGAATGGAGATGTGGGCGGAGGTCGGTCTCCCCAGGAGAGAGTAGAGACCGCTTATTGCAATGGGGTGGGCGTCAGGAAGCCGAAATGAAATCTGACTGAAGTAATGAACCTACTCATGTCGTTTGCGGAGGGGGCGAGATTTGAAAACACTTCGGCCCACGAGACTATGGGTACCGATGTGCTCTCATCGTTTTCTTCTCAATCACTTACAGAGGAGCCAGAGGCTGGAGAGAAGCCGATAGAACCCGATTGAGCACGATAGTTCTGCCACAGTTGAGCCACAGAGGTCGATGATGTTGGGGGGTGTAGGGAGAGCGTGTGAACCCCTACACCCCCAGAATCGAAGCACCAATTCGGGGAGTGAAACTTATTTCTTCTGCTTGGTGAATTTCGTTCCTGCGAACGACAGGTTATACATCAACCCTTTCTGCCCCAAGACGAATCCGACGATTGGGTCTTTCAGGGTCTGCGTATCGATGCTACGCCCAGCTCCCAAGGTGACCAGGGAGACGGAGCCATCCACCCCTGCCTTCCAGCCTTCGCTTTCGTGGAACTGTTTTAGGGCTCCCTCATCCAGAAACACGATGAAGACGGTTTTGATTTCCCCTCCGAGTTGTAATCCAAATGAACCCTGGAACATGCTGTAGTAATCCGCCGTCTTGCCTGCGATCCGGAGTGCACCTTCTCCGTACTCTCCTCCGACGCCAGCCCCTCCCTTCAGTACTGTTGGGAACACCAGCATGCCTTTGCTGCTGTCGAGGAAACTCTTCCCATCTTTGACTTCTTTTTCGAATTTCACGATGGCTTCGTCCACGCCAGCGTCAATGTCTTTTGCCGAGGCAGCCAACGCCGAGCTGGATAGCCACACACTACCCACAATCAGTGTCCCGACCACCGCTGCTGCCACACCCATTCCCTGTACACACTCAAAGATTCTTCGCGCCATAAATCTCTCCTTTCTGAGAAGAGCCGACGTTGACACGCCGACTCGAGGTAACTGTTGCGCGCACGTAGCACCTGAGAACTGATGGAAGATCACTCAGGCGCGATCATGTACCAGCGCACGTTGCGCTGGTGAACGTATTTTGCTAGTTTCGACAGGCCGCGCCTAAGTATTTCACCGCTCTCCGAAGATTGCAACTTGTAAATTGGCGTAGTATTTTGTTTATGCCGCTTTTCTCAACACAGGCTGGCATGCAACCTGCTGGGGGCCGAATACAATGAGTCCTTTGGAACCCCCCCATTCAGAACCGCTGGGAGGGTCACAGAGAATTGCATATCGGGGTCCTTCCAGAGCTTGCCAGACTGTTAGAGTGGCGATGGGAACAAACCATTGGCCTCGAAATGACGACGGGGCAGACATTCCGAGCGTGTTCCATTGGAACGATCGAGGCACAATCAAGGCGATTCATCCGAAGGTGCTTTATCAACGATGGAAAGAAGCCTGCGATAAGGCGGGGGTGCCGACACGGATTCCCCATGACTTCCGGCGTACGGCTGTTCGGAATTTGGAAGGGCAGGGGTGCCGCGTTCGGTGGCGATAAAGTTGACGGGACACAAGACGGAAGCCGTCTATCGACGCTATGCGATTGTCTGTGAGGCGGATCTAACGGAAGGACTCAAGAAGCTGGCTGTACAAGAGGAGTTCGTTGAGAGGGAAAATACAGCCGTGTGGGACCGTGAGAGACTTTAGCCACAGTTTGGCCACAGTTCAGGCCTCAATGCCTTGTATTACACGGAAAAATATGGCGGTGGAGCCAGTCTTTAGCTAATCCTTCTCCGCAGAAAATTCCCTGCATCAGTGAAATATACAGGGAAAATTGCATGTGCGGCGCGTTCATTCGCAGGCTCGTTCTACGGAAAGACCCATCCCGTGCGGCTTTCGACGGACCCCACGAAGTCCACGCGTTCGTAAGAACAGGGAATTAACAGGGAATTACTCACCTTGAGAGTTGGTAATGGGTAATGAAGGCGCTGACGGGGCTCTGGCGGGATCCGCGAAGAGCACAGACCACTTTTAAAACAGATCCAGTCTACGATTTGGACCAGCTCATCGCTCAGGCCGAACAGGTCACTTCGAGGCTATACGATCTGGAAGAGCGCTTGTGCCCGTGCTATCCATCCATCGAATCAACCAGCAGTAGGGTGAAGTTTCCATGAAGGAGATCAACCTCTCACGGACTCCGAGGGGTGTTGTCGGCAAACAGGGCCTGTTTAGGGAACCCGACTCCTTGCCATTTAATATACAGGGCATAGCTATAGCCCGCCGATTAAGCGCTCGAAAAGACCAAAATATCAATGGCTTGATTTTGCAAAGGTTTCCCCGTTTTTCTTTGATAACATGGATTTGAGATGATTCCATACATTCCATTGACTCTGTAGAATTCGATCTGATTCGTAGATTTATAGCACAAATTTATATATGGACCCAGCCTTCGGTGCAACGACGGGGTGTCACGCGATGCACCAGTTAAACACAGGGCTGCGTCTATATATCCGGCCTCTCGGTGGACAATCAATGTGTCCGGGCCTTGATGAAATACGCGCGCGTTCTCCTCATTAGCACAACGGCCTTGTCCGGGCCGACAATTTGTCCAGGGTCTGAACGCGCTGGGTGTCCCTCTGGTGTCATCACGGATGGTCCGCGCTGCACTCCTTGGTGTGATCCTCCTTATGTGATGCGGCTCGCGGCTCTCTCCTCGCAAAGACCGTTACACCCTAGCCTTGTACCTAGGCGGGTGGTCGATACGCCTCATCATGGGCCAACAAGGCCCAGATCACCCGGGCATTTTTGTTGGCTAAGGCCACCGCGGCCACATGGGTGCCTTTGCGGTGTTTGAGTGCGCACAGCCACCGCCCTTGCGTATCGGTCCGCCGCTCGGCCCGTTGCACGACGGCGCGCGCCCCATGAATCAGCAGCGTCCGCACATACCGACTGCCTCGTTTCGAAATCCCGCCCAAGCGCTCCTTGCTGCCACTGGAATATTGCCGAGGCACCAGTCCCAACCAGGCCGCCAGATGCCGGCCGTTCTGAAACGCCTGGGGCCGACCGACGGTCGCCACCAGCGCGGTGGCCGTCAACGGACCAATCCCCGGCACCGCGGCCAGTTTCTGGCAAACTGGATGCGTCCGATACACGCACTCGACTCGGTGCGTCACCCGCTCGATACGCGAGTCGAGCTCCGTCAGTTGCTCAGACAACTCGGAGAAGGTGTCTCGGGCAAATGCGGTCAATCCCGACGCCGCGTCATCCAAAAAACGAACGACGGCGGGCCGGACCTTCTCCGGGGATTGGCCAATCACCAATCCATACTCAGCCAACAAGCCCCGAATCTGATTGATGACGGCGGTCCGGTGTTTTACGAAGAGCGATCGCGTACGGTGCAAGGCCTGCATGTCGGCTTGTTCGACCGTCTTGACCGACACAAATCGCATGGTGGGTCGGCCCACCGCTTCGCAGATCGCTTCCGCATCGCGCCCATCATTCTTGTTGGTCTTGACGTAGGGCTTGACATATTTGGGGTGCATCAGCTTGACCGTATGCCCGAGCTGTTCAAACGCTCGACCCCAGTGCTGCGCACTCCCGCACGCCTCCATCCCGATCACACAGGCCGGCAGGTTCGCCACTGTATCCAATAACTGCTGACGCTTCACGCGTCGGCTGAGCACTGCGCGCCCTCGCGCATCCACCCCGTGCAACTGGAACACATTTTTCGCCAAATCGATGCCCAAGGTCGTAGTGTGCATAACAGCCCCTCCCTTCTTCCTGCTGATGAGTGTAGGTGTGCGCTCTCACAACCCCATCTTGCCTCGTCTCAGGTTCATGTGGGAAGAAGGCTGGGTCCATTTCATTAGCACAGCAAAATGGGGTGAACCCCTCCGTTGAGACACCAGAATTAGCACACTCGTGTTGGCCGGATGTGTTTTCTCCCCCTCTTCATTCCCTCACAGTCAGCGCCTTCTGCTGGCTGAAAAAACTGTATGGTCGCGGCGCCGGATGGGTCGATTGGTGCCACCGCGTGCTCGAACTCCTCCGGCGGACGGTAGCCCAGCGCTGAATGGAGTCGAGCCCGGTTATAGTACTGATCGATGAAGGCCTCGATGTTCCTGCGCAGGTGCCCGAGATCCCGATACCGGTTCGCATAGATCTCCTCTCGCTTCAGCGTGTTCAGAAAACTCTCGCAGCTGGCGTTGTCGTAAGGGTTAGCGCCGAACTCTCGGCACTATGCCTGCATTTCGGCACGATATCTTCGTCACGGCATTCCTGCATCAAAAGGAGGGCCTATACCTACCGAACAACAACCCCTTGTCTATCTACCACTTGAACTGTGTTTCGAGTCGACGACCTGGTCCGGAACAGTCTATGCTCTACTCGAACAGCATCGCGATGTTCAGAGAGACACATATATTCATTGCATAATGAAATTGGAATCGAAGATACCATGAAAATTATTTCTGACGGGGGCTTGACAAGATCTATTTGTATATGCAATATTATGCGCATGACGAAAACGGAAACACATAAACGGATGAATCACGGTAACGAGATCATTGATCAGATCGCGCATGAGTGCCTGCTGATGCGCGTGCGCAAACTTGATCGGGTGCTCACGGGTATCTACGATGCTGAACTCCGTCCATTCGGCCTGAAAGCCAGCCAAACGAATCTTCTGGTTCTTGTAGCAAAGGCTGGCCCCATTCGACGTATCGAGATTGGGAAGCGTCTGCACCTCGACCCATCCACGCTGACCCGGAATCTGAAGATCATGTTGACCAATGGTTGGATCCAAGAGATTGCGGATGGGGAAGACGGCCGGGGCCTCCCAGTACAGATTACAGTCCAAGGTCGTGCCCTGCTGAATCAAATCGGTCCGTCTTGGCGAAAGGCCCAAACTCGCACGGAGAAGTTTCTTGGGGTTGCTGGCGCGACACTTATGCGAAAGCTTGCTGAAAATAGCATCGAACTGCCGTCAGGGTAGGGGCCTTTTTTTTGACCATATAGTTGCATATGCAAATACATGAATTCTTCCCTAACCATTCTTACAAGGAGCACATCATGAAACTCGCTCAAATCAGCCTTACCGGTCCCGCCACGTGTTTCGTTGGTGTCTTCCTTCTGGCCTTGATGACCACCCTGGGATGTCACCATCAAGACGAGCAACCCCAGCAGATTTCCCGGCCCGTGAAGGTAGTCCGAATCGGGGATGAGGCAGCAGCAGGAGTGATGAGTTTCGCCGGGGAAGTACGGGCACGATACGAGACAACCTTAGCCTTCCGTGTAACGGGCAAAGTGATTGACCGTCCCGTTGAGGTAGGAGATCGCGTGCACAAAGGTCAGCGCGTCGCGCGGCTTGATTCCAACGATTATCAGCTTGGAACGGACGCGCTTAACGCCCAGCTCAAATCCGCCCAGGCTGAACGAGATTTTACCCGGGATGATCTGACGCGCTACCGAGAACTCCTCAACCTACGGGTCATTAGTCCAGCCGAGTTCGACCGGCACGACACTGCGTACACCACCGCGCGGGAACGGGTAGTAGCCCTGGAAGCTCAACTGAGCCAAGCAACCAACCAATTACAGTACACCGATCTGCTGGCGGATCGGGACGGCGTGGTGACGGCACTGGAAGTCGAGACGGGGCAGGTGGTGGCTGCCGGTCAGCCCGTCCTCAAGCTGGCCCGGCTTGATGAGAAGGAAATCCATATCGATATCCCCGAGCAGCGCGTGGCCGGAATCGAGCTCCATCAGAAAGTCAGCGTGACCTTGTGGGCCGACGGCAACCGCCGGTATACGGCGCGTATTCGCGAAATCGCGGCGGCGGCCGACCCGGCCAGCCGCACCTATCGCGTCAAGGCGACACTGCTTGAGGGGCAGGATGAAGCACGGCTCGGCAAGACGGCGACGGTGTGGATTCCTGTGACTACGTCACCGCGCATCGCCGTTCCACTCTCGGCCGTATTCACCCCTCAAAACGAGCCTGGACGGCCGCGTGTGTGGCTCGTGGACGAACAGGGCAGCACGGTCAGATCCGTGCCGGTTCAGCTGGGCGAGGCACTGGACGGAGAGCGCGTTGCCGTCACGGGAGTCGTGTCCGGACAATTAGTCGTCAGCGCCGGGGTACAGCGCCTGGCTGAGGGACAGGCGGTGCGCTTGCCGGAACAGGTCGCGGCGGCCATGCAGGGCTACGTCGCCGAAAGCAAGGAGTAGCAGCCATGAAGGATTTCAATCTGAGCGAGTGGGTGCTCAAACATCGCTCCATCACCGGTTTCCTCATGGTGCTGGTGCTGCTCGGCGGAATTGTCGCCTATTTCCAGCTGGGACAACGGGAAGACCCGGCGTTCACTTTCCGGGTGATGGTCGTCAAAACCCTCTACCCTGGGGCGACGGCGCTGGAAACCGAGCAACAGGTGACCGACCGCCTGGAAAAGAAAATCCAGGAACTACCGAACCTGGACTTCCTCCGCAGCTACTCGAAACCCGGCGAATCGGTCATTTTCGTCACACCCCGTGAAGATACGCCAGCCAAAGAAATTCCCGATCTCTGGTATCAAGTGCGCAAGAAGGTCGGTGACATCCGCATGAGCTTGCCGCCCGGCATCGTCGGCCCCTTCTTCAATGACGAGTTCGGCGATACCTACAGCCTCCTCTATGCCTTTTCCGGGGAAGGCTTCAGCTACGCCGAGCTGAAAGCTGCGGTAGATTCGGCCCGGCAGCAGATCTTGCGCGTCAAGGATGTCGAGAAAGCCGATCTCCTCGGCGTCCAGGACGAAAAGATTTACGTCGAGTTTTCCGACAAGAAGCTGGCCGAACTGGGTCTGGACACCGCGGCGGTCGCCCAGATCCTCCAGGCGCAGAACGGCATGGTGCCGGCCGGGACGGTGTTTTCCTCGCAGCGCAATCTACCTCTACGACTCACCGGCCCATTCGACTCGGTGGAGAGCGTGGCGAACCTGGCCGTACGTCTCGATGGCCGGACCTTCAGGGTCAGCGATTTTGCCAAGGTGACGCGGGGCTACACCGATCCGCCGGAATTCAAGATGCGCTTCAACGGCAAGGAAGCCATCGGCCTCGGCGTCACGATGAACAGAAACCGGCGACGTGCTGGAACTGGGAAAGCGCTGGAAGCGCCATGAGCTCGAATCGAGGAGGGACTTCCTGTCGGGCATCGAGGTCGAGCGGGTCGCCGATCAATCGCGCGTGGTCAAAACGGCCATCGGCGAATTCCGCGCACCTTCTTCGAGGCGCTGGCGGCGGTGTTGCTCGTCAGCTTCCTGAGCCTCGGATTTCGCACCGGCTCCGTCGTCGCGCTGACGGTGCCTCTGGTTCTGGCCGGCACGCTGTTATGTATGTGGCTGCTTGGGCATGGAAATTCATCGCATCTCGCTGGGAGCCTTGATTCTCGCGCTTGGGTCTTCTGGTGGACGACGCCATGATTGCCATCGAGATGATGGCGCGCAAACTCGAAGAGGGCTGGGATCGGATGCGCGCCGCGACTTTTGCCTACCGCGCCACGGCCTTCCCGATGTTGACCGGTACGCTGATTACCATTGCCGGCTTCCTGCCGGTGGGCTTGGCGAAATCGCATGCGGGCGAATATACCGTGGCGATTTTTCAGGTGATGGCCATCTCGCTGTTGCTGTCGTGGATCGGTGCGGTGGTCTTCACACCCTATCTGGGCTTTCTGATGCTCAAGACCAAGGGCGAACGGGGATACGCCCGGCCACGACCTGTTTGACACGCCGTTCTATAATCGTCTGCGCCGCTGGGTGGATCGATGCGTGGAACATCGCAAGACAGTGATCATCGGCACGGTGGCGCTGTTCGGCATCGGCGTCGTGACCCTGACCCAAGTTCCCGAACAGTTTTTCCCGTTGTCCAATCGGCCGGAAGTCATCATCGACCTCTGGTTGCCGGAGGGTAGTTCCTTCGCGCAAACCGAAGCGGTCGCCAAGCGCATGGAGACTCTGCTTGCCACGGACGAGGACGTGATGAATTACGCGACCTATATCGGCGGCGGCAGCCCGAGGTTTTTCCTGCTCATCGTGCAACAACTGGCCAATACCAACCTCGCCGAATTCGTGGTGATGACCCGTGACAATGTGGCCCGCGAACGGGTCATGCAACGTCTTCGACTGACCTTCGCCACGGATTTCCCGGAAGTGCGCGGACGCACCATGCGCCTCAGCGTCGGGACCGCCGATGGATTATCCGCTCGTGTTCAGGGTGTTCGGTGAAGATCCCAAGATCGTTCGCAGCATCGCCGACCGGGTGGCCGAGGTCGTGCGCACCAACCCCAACACGGTGGATGTGAACGACGACTGGCACGATCGCATTCCTTCGTCTCGTCTCGTACTCGATCAGGACAAGGCGCGTGCACTCGGCGTCTCTACTTCCAGCTTGTCGCAAGCCTTGCAAGCTCACTATACGGGCATCCCCGTTGGACAGTTCCGCGAGGACGACAAGCTCATCGACATCGTCTGGAGGGCGCAAAAGGACTTACGTGGCGCCGCCGATGAATTGCCCAATGTCACTGTTCGGACGGCCAACGGTAGATCGGCACCGCTGGCGCAGTTCGTCAAGTTCGAAACCGTCTTCGAAGACGGCGTCCGCTGGCGCCGCAACCGCTTCCCGGCGATCTCGGTACGGGCCGACGTGGTAGACGGCATGTTGGCGCCCGATGTAGCCGCGCAGATCGTTCCGAAGCTCGAGCCCATCAAAGACAGCCTCCCCGCTGGCTATTTCATCGAAACCGGCGCGGCCAAGGAAGACGCCTGGATCGCTCAGAAGTCGATCCTGATCTGGATTCCGCTGGTTGTGATCGTCACGCTTATCCTGTTGATGATGCAGTTACAGAACCTGTCCCGAACGTTCCTGGTGTTCGTCACGGCTCCGTTGGGCGTGATCGGAGCCGCATTCGCCCTGTTGCTGTTCGGCGCTCCCTTCGGTTTCGTGGCCCTGCTCGGCATCATCGCCCTGGCCGGCATGATCATGCGCAACTCGGTGATCCTGGTGGATCAGATCGAGCAGGACGAAAAGGCCGGCCGGGATACCTGGACCGCCATTGTGGAGTCGACCGTCCGACGTTTCCGGCCCATTCTGTTGACTGCGGCGGCAGCCATCCTGGCCATGATTCCGTTGTCGCGCAACGATTTCTTCGGACCGCAGGCTATCGCCATCATGGGCGGACTCACTATTGCGACCATCCTGACCGTGTTCTTCCTGCCGGCGTTGTATGCCGCCTGGTTTCGGGTCAAACGGGAGCCTTCTCATGCGGATGCGTCGCCGGCAGGTTCGAATGAAAATCTGGTGTCCAGGGATTCAGTAATTTTTAATGGAGAGATTCCCGTAATGGCCCGCTATCTAATACCAAGCATCGCCTTGATGATAGTGATTTTAGCAGGCTGTACACCAACGCGTGTGAGTGACCGGGTAGTACTCTCGACTCCGACGGATTGGCGTCATGCCTCGGTTGTTCAAAATGATTCCAATCAGGCCGACCTCAAGGAATGGTGGCAAGGATTTCATGATCCCCTTCTGAACGAGTTGATCACCCAGGCTTTAGCCGCGAACCACGATCTCAGAATCGCAACGGCTCGCGTTCGCGAGGCCAACGCGATGGTCACGGTTGCGGAATCAGCACTCTACCCCAGCGTTGATTTCTTTTCCTTTGGCGGCCGTGAAAAGCGGATCGACCGAATCCTCGCGGTACCGGGTAAGCAGGGGGGGATAGAGCTGGTCACACCCACCGCCAATGTCATCACCGGTGGGCTTGCTGCACGGTGGGAAGTAGACGTGTTCGGTGCCAGGCATCTTGAAGCCGAGGGGATGGCTGCTCAGGCTGCCGGAACCGAAGAGGCTCGGCATGGGGTACAGGTGGGATTGCTGGCTCAGGTGGCGACGAACTATCTGGAATTACGCGGCGTACAGGAACGGACTGCAATCCTGCGGAAAAACATCGACATCCAGCGGGAAAGGCTCAGAACTCTGCAGGCCTTTTATCGCGCGGGCTTAACGAACGAAGCCGAGGTCTCCCGCCAGGAAACATTACTGCGCAGCACCGAGAGTACCCTCCCGGTATTGAACGCAGCAGAGGCAACTCTGATCCATCGCCTCAGCGTGTTGCTGGGCGAATCTCCGGCGAAACTTGAACACCGGCTTGTTGGTGCCACAGTTCATCCTTCCGACCTGCCGGGTATCCCAAAACTTTTACCTTCAAGCCTGCTAACACAACGGCCCGATCTGCGCCTTGCGCAAACCGAAGTGAGTGCAGCAGCGGCCAGCCTCGGTGCAGCGCGGGCCGATCTGTTTCCGAAGGTGGTGCTGTCGGCGAGCGGTGGGATCGGCGCACTGGCCGTCGGCGGATTTCCGACTCTGGTGGAGGGTGTGTATGCGCTGGGGTCGGGCCTCACGGCGCCGATCTTCAATGCGGGACGCATCCGGGCTCACATCGCTTCCGCGGATGCGCGGCTGGATCAAGTCGCGGCGAAGTATGAACAAACCTTCCTTCTCGCCTTGGAAGACGTGGAAAATGCCTTTGTCGCACATACCTCGTCCAAGGAGCGCCGCGAACAACTGCTGCAGGCCGAACAAGCATCAGAGAAAACGTATCGATTCTCCGAAGCCTTATATCAGAGGGGAGCGAGTGATTATTTATCCGTGCTGGATGCCCAACGCAGCAAACTCTCAATCAACGACGAGCGTGTCAAAGCTGAAACCGCCGTTCGTGTCTCCCTAGTGTCGCTCTGCAGGGCCTTTGGTGGCGGTTGGGCCGTTGAGCGCTCGGTGAGCCGGAGCAATGATGACATCAATATCGGAAAAAACTCGGGGCCTGCCGTTGCGGTCGAACAGTAGTTCAGTCGCGGATTGCGTGGACCCAAGCGAATTGACGCTCGTAGACGTCGAGATCGTTCGATTTCTGAATGCCTGCGAGAAAGGCTGTGTCGAGCTTCTCCATTGCTGGCCGTTCAGACAGGCTGGAGTGAAAAGTCCGTGAAAAAGGCAGGGAAGAGTAAGGCGGTCCAGGTCTGATAATCAACATCAACGTGCGTATAAAGGGAGGGTATCCAATGTCACATATGGCTGTAACTTCTTGGCCTGCTATAACAAACGGGGGAAGGTCAGTGCTGCGGGTGGGATGCCATGAATCGAGAGCGACTTATACGCCTCGAACTGCTACGCTTGAACCCTTCGCACTGTACGGATCGTCGAATACAATATGAGACGTTCTTCTGCGATCAGAGAAACACCCCTCTTTACCGGACCCTGGCCGATGAAGCTCACCCTTTCAACCCCATTCAGGAGGAAGCACCATGCTAAGACCTAATCGATGCTCTCTCACGATTACTACCATTTCTCTGATTGCGGCTATCCTGCTCGGAAGCGGCTGTACAACAACTTCCCCTTATCCACCTCAAACGTACAACGCCGAATTGGAGTATCTGAAATCGCTGCATCAGGCTGGTCCTGTTACTGAGCCTCAGCTCGTCGCCTTCTTGATGCAGCAGTTCATGAATGCCAACCAGCAGCACGCCGCCATCGCGTTCTTCGAATCCTTCCTACAAAAGCACGGAGGGCAGCTTTCTCCCGAGCAAACAGGGTTATATTTGAGCGCCTTGGGCGTCCTGCGCGCCTCCTATGCCAATCAGGTGCCCCTATTGAGTCGAATCGCTTGGGTGAATAAGACGATCGAGATCCTAGAGCACGCGCGGATTCTCACCAAGAACGAATACTTTCTCGTACGATGGATGATAGGCGTTGTATATGCGCAGCTCCCCGATCGATTCAACAAGGCCGACGCCGCCTTGACCGATCTCAAATGGTGTGTGGACAACATCGCGAAGGCACCCCATGACGGTTGGCTGCGCGAGCCGTACTATCACCTGGCCGTGCTATACGATCGGGCCAAAGATCAACAACAGGCGCAAGCCTATTTGCAACTGAGCGGCTATGACGGCTTCAACAAACCAATCACACTCACTACGCCGTATGCGGTCAATGCCACCAAAGGCTTTACGTTCCATCCCAAGCGATTAAGAGAAATCGTTCCCGGCAAGATCTTTAATCTGTCGGGTTTTGAGTTCACCGAGTATTACTTCATCGTGTCAAAGGACGGGAAGGAGCTGATATCCATCGACGCTGGCACCCGGCCCGACGCGGCCCAGGCCGCTTATGAGTTCCTGCGACATCGCTTCCCTGACCTCCCCCCTTGACGACGGTATTTGTGACTCATAGCCACTGGGACCATATTGGCGGGCACCGTTATTTCCACGATTTGGGTCCGCAGGTGAAGTTCTACGCCAGGGACAACTATCGTCAGGAGTTGGAGATCGTTCGCCCAGGCACGCGAGGATTTCGCTATTTTTTTGGCGACGATTTTAAAGAGGATTTCATTTCTGATTTCAAGCCCGATATCACCGTCGGCAAGCGTACCGAAATCACCGTAGGAGGGACTCGCTTTGCGCTCATTCCGGTTCCCGGTGGAGAAACGATCGATGGACTCTTTATTCATGTGCCTGAGCACGACACGCTGTTCGTCGGTGATTTCATCATGCCGTATCTCGGCGCTCCCTTCGTTGAAGAGGGCGACCTCCCAGGACTCTTCGCAGCCATTGATGTCGTGGTCTCCTTAAACCCCAAGCACCTGCTCCACGGGCATGAGCCGCTCACGCGGATCTGGAGTACCGGAGGCATGCTCGCTAATCTCAAAATCCATCTCGAATGGCTTTACCAAGAAACTCTGAAGGGTACTTGGAATGGCATGAGCCGAGCGGCGATCCATCATCAAAATCTGATGCCGCCATTCATCCATCAGTATCCCGAGGTGCACTTCCCCTTTCTCGTCATGCGAGAGAATGTGATTAACCGAATATACGATCAGAACATCGGCTACTGGCAGCCCGACCTTCAAGGCATGGACCATCTTAGTCAGGAAGAGTTCGGTTTGTTATTAACGCACTACTTAGAGCGTTCAGAACAACAGCTGGTTAGTGCTATTGAAAACATGCTGGAGAGCGGCGACCACGCACTCGCGGCACGCACAACGACATGGGCACTGACTCAATATCCGTCCAGTGCCAAGTTGCAGGAGCTGAGGAAGATTGCTTTCTTGAAGCAGAAAGAGAAATACCAAGAGCTCAACCCCTTCAAGGTTATTATTTACTCGGAGGCTATCCAGCATGGAACGCCACAGTTGCAGCATCCCCTGCTTAACAAAGCCATGGAGGCGGACGCTCCCTAATGTCGGGTGTTGTGCCCCACTTAATATTTGAACAGGGAGATGAGCCATGTGTATGCAGGAAACCTAAGTCAGTGATAGTAAGAATGTCGAGGAACATAAGACGATCCTCTGCATCTGGAGGGCTCATCAAGGCAAGGACCTCGCGTACGGAGAAATCCGATGTGCTGGAAAGACCGGCGAATACAAAGGCGAGATGACGTGGGTCTGGGGAAAGGGCGGATTCAAGGGCATAACAGGGACAACGCCGTTCGTCGCCGGTATCTATATTGAGGAACGGAGAGCAGGAGAGATTTGGGGAAGTGCCCATTGGCCGACCTTGACCTATACACTGCCATAGGTGTGTACACCCCGCCATGATAAGAAGGCATCACGACCAAACCGATTGTCCGTGGCGGGTAGGGTCACGAACGCGGGAGAGTGTGGATCTATGCACGGATGGGTACCATGATGCAGGGACGAGCGACCTCCTCACGGGGTTGATGGAGCAACATGAAAAGACTACCTGGATGTTACGGGCGATGCTGGAGAGCAAAATCGAAGGCAGCATACGACTTTTTTGAGAATGCCAAGGTGCTACATTCATTCTGCCGGTTCGAACAAGGAGGTCATGATGCATATGATGGGGCGCATCGGGTTCATGGGATTGGGGATCGCGTTAATCGGCTGTCTCGGTGGCGCGCCAGTTTTCGCTGCGGAGAAGCCGACTGAGGACGGGCAGAAGGTTATGATTACGTCTCCCAAGGACGGGGATAAGGTCAGCGACAGCTTTGAGCTGAAATACGAGATAACCAAGGATGAGCAGGTCGGACATGTCCACGTGTTCGTGGACAATGAGTATCAGAGGGGTTTTCACGGAACGTTTAAGGGCTTGAATAGAGGGGAGCACCAGATTACCGTGAAAACTACCAGCAAGGATCACTCAACTGTCACGGCCAGCCATACCATCATGGTCGACGTGCAATGACTCTGCGATCAGCCATCTTTAAGCCACCAGGTCTGGTCTGCTGTCACCTCCAGGAGCATCAGCCGTAGGTCTGGTGACCTTGCCCCCTTAAACGAATCCAGATCCTATGTTAGGGTCGGGCCGAAAGGAGGGCTGCATGCCACGTCTGCGTCACACCGTCGAACAGATCCTCGCCAAATTACGTGAAGCCGAAGTCGCCCATGACGTAAGGGACAGTCCGTGGCTCACGTCTGCCGTGCGCTCAGTATCTCCGAACAAACTTACTATCGTTGGCGCAACGAATACGGCGGCATCAAGGTGGATCCAATCAAGCGGCTCAAAGACCTGGAACGGGAGAACACCCGCTTGAAGCGGGCCGTCGCCGACCCTTTACCAAGGAATGCAAGACACTCGGAGATGTTGCATGCGTGAACAAACCACATACTACCTGGAACTGCTGACAAAAGGTCTTGGACGCTACAACAAGAGAACCAAATGCCATATCGCCACTGTTGGGGCTGGGATGGCAGGGCTAGTTGCCGCCTGGCTGCTCCAGAGAGCCGGCCCACAAGTTCGGCTATATGAAGCTAGCCAACGAGTTGGTGGGAGGGTGAGAACGCTCAGGGAAGGGTTTTCGAGCGGTCTCTATGCCGAAGCTGGGGCAATGCGCATCCCTGCACGACATAAACTGACACTGCATTTATGCAAGATTTTTGGGTTGCAGCTGACTGAGTTCATCAACGACAACTCAGAAGCCCTCATTTATATCAACGGAGAACGAGTACGCCGGTCAGACTATCTCAAAGGCAAGTATAACTTTGGCCGTCCCTACTCCCCCAACAAAACTGCCGAAGACATTGTTGCGAAGGTCTTGAGCCCTCTCACTCAATTCTACGAAACCGAGGATCGACGGATCCAGCTAGATAAGATGCGGCAGGTTGCAGGGTAGCGCGGTCATGCCCTGGTCGTCATGGATGCCGATCCGGCATCGGCGATCGTCCGGGCACCGTGATCGTCCCGCAGCTGAGGGTCAACCGCCGGGATTTCCCATAGCCATTGCGATACCCGCCCTCTGAGAGCGGCCGCCGTCGCTGCGGTTCTGAGCGCCCCAAGAACTCGCTGACTTCCTCTTCGAGGATCTGCTGAATAAAGCCTTGCACATGACCTCGCACCCAACTTTCCAGATTGTCCCACTGTACGCTTGACGATCTCGGTGCCTCTGTGCTCTGCTGCTTCATGGCGGTGTCTTCCTCCTTTGAGTGGCCGGGTCTCCCGGCTGCTTGGGTTTGGTCGCCCGCGAGGATACACCGCCTCTTTTCTATTTCCACACCTTTTGCTTATTCCTCCAACGTTCCCAGCACCGCCCCCAGCACCGCCCCCAGCACCGCCCCCACCACCGTTCCCAGCACCGCCCCCACCACCGTTCCCAGCACCCCCCCCAGCACCACCCCCCCCAGCACCGACCCCCCCAGCACCGACCCCAGCAACACCCCTACCACTCCCCCTACAACCACCCCCACAACCGCCCCCGCAAATGCTCCCCCAACCCCCCCCTTAATCACCTGAACCACCCAGTAGCCTAGCCTAGTGTCCATCTTCACTGGAAACCTCCTCGGGCCATGTCCATGAAACTGTATCTGAATTGGTCCAGCCTGAATGGACGCTCACTCAACTTCGATGACGGCATTCACCTGCGGCGTCTCATTTTCTGCCGCTCCGGTGATGACCTCGAGATTCGGCAGAATTTGAGCCGTGCCTGAGTTATGAGTGTGGCCACAGCAGACGGTCAGATGACCGTGTGGTCTCGTTTGCATCAGCTCTTGCAACACGTCCCCCACCGCCGGACAGCCAAGAAACGGAAGCCACCTATCATTGCTTCCCTGGTCTTGATACCTCCAGGAAGATCCGCACCTCACGCTGGTCAGTGTGCAGGAATTTAAATGCTGGCCTAACAACTGGGGGCTGATCATGATAACCTTGGTTTTGGTCAGCTTTGCTGCCGGCATTGTCGTGGCTGCCGCTCTGCACTTGGGTGCACCGATCGCTACCGTAAGGCTGCATAACGCTTCTGGTAAAGGAATAGCCTCACTACGACTCGTTCATGAACATGGCCTAGTTGAGTTTGCAAATCTGGCGATAGACGCCACCCGCAGCGTGCACTTCTACGTCCCAGGTAAATCCAGCTACATGATCACCTTGGTATTCGCTGATGGCCAATCTCTTAAAGGTGGTTCGGGCTATGTCGAGGCGGGTTATTTAATAACCGAAACGATTGCCGAAAGCGAGGTCAAAACCGAATATACCAGTTTGAGGTATCAGCCCTAACATTGCGGCAAATGATTGAGCCTTTCTGCTGTGCTCATTTTGTGTTGTGCCCGCTTAAATTGTAGACAGCTATCATGAGTCAGGGGGGAAACATGGATACCTCGGTGAAACCGGGCCAAACGGGTCGTGGCAGAAGGCGACGGTGGAGCAGCGATCAGAAGCTGACGCTGTTGCAGGAGGGGCAGACCAGGGGGGCCGTTGGAAGAGGTCTGCTGGAGGTATGCGGTGAATGCCGCGCAGATGTACCGCTGGAAGCGCAGCCTTGAACAAGGACTTAAGGAGCTGGGCGAGATGGTGCCGAAGAGCCATGTGCTGGGATTGCAGAAACGGGTTGATGAGTTGGAGCGGGCGCTGGGGCAGAAGGCCTTGGAAGCGGACATGTTAAAAAGCGCCTTCGAGCTCAAGGGGCTCAAATGACCCGAAGGGACATAAGAGGGTTGGCAAGGACGGTGGGCTGTTCGTTGGCGAGGGCGTGCCGGGTGCTGGACAAGCCACGGAGTTGGTTCTATGATCGGCGGCCGTTCGGACGGCGGTGGCCAGTGAGGGGGCCGGAGGTGGAAGCGGCGATCGGCCGACTCCTGGGGACCAGCCCGGCGTCCTATGGCTACTGTCGGATCCACGCGCTGCTCAAGGGCCAGGGACTGACGTCCGATCTCAAGACGGTGTAGGAGACCATGCGCCGGCGGGGCTGGCTCTCCACCAGTCGAACACGACTCGTCCGGTCTGGGCGGCGCATGAGCGACAAAGTGCGGGTGGCCGAACCGAACCGGCGCTGGGCCTCGGACATCACGGGCATCCGAGCGCGGGACGGTCGGAAGGGGCGCTTGGCGATCATGATCGACTGCGCGGATCGGATGGTGTTGATCTGGCGCTTCGCCACGCGGATCACGGCTGAGGATTTGGCCGAGATGCTGCGGGAAGCGGTATTCCGGCGGTTTGGGGAGGTGCGAGCCCAGGCGCAGGGGATCGAGTTCCTCAGCGACAACGGGCCGGAATACACGTCGCATCGGTTCCGGCCGTTCGTGCGGGCCATGGGACTCATCCCCTGCCACTTGCCCCGGCGGAGTCCGTAGCCGAACGGGTTGGCCGAGGCTTTCTTCGGCAGCTTCAAACGGGATGACGTGTATCAGGCGTGCCTCGAAACGTTGGAAGAGGTGGGCGGCATGTGCCGGGGTGGCTCGAGCATGACAACCGGGAGGCGCCGCACAGCGCCTTGGACATGCAGTCGCCAGCCGAGTGCTATGCGGCCTGGTTCGTCACAAACAAACAACAACCTCTCCAAAATTAAGTGGGGCAGTACAAACAGATGAATGAAGTTAGCTGGATTAAACAGATTCCAAGAGCAAGACTCTATTCCTCCCTCGTAGAGCGTCGCTTGAAATCGCTTGCACGAATCCAATCACTCCCTTCAGTATTCAATGATTCAGTCATGGAATTGCTGTGTTCCGGAGGCAAGCTAATACGTCCAGTTCTAACGTTGTGCGCTTCGGAAGTAACAGGAAAGCGGCATAATGTGTGCGCCTTAGATGCGGCTGTTGCGTTAGAAATGATACACGTCAGTAGCCTAATTCTCGATGACATAATTGATGAGTCGCCGAAGCGTAGGGGAATAGGTTCACTTCATAAAAAATATGGCTATGATGTTGCAATCGTATCTGCTGGAATGCTTTTGCTGCGTGCGTATCGCAGCACGGGCGAAGCGCAGAAAATGCGCAACATATTATATGACACGACTTTTGAACTGTTACTAGGCCAAGCAGTTGAGACGAGGGGAGATGTTTGCACGGAGAAACAGTACATTCGAATGATACAATTTAAAACTGCTTCATTGTTCGAAGCATCTATGAAGCTTGGTGCAGTTGCTAATAAATTGCCTAACTCCGTGACCTTGAAACTAGTGGAGTATGGGAGAAACTTAGGTATGGCTTTTCAGATTCGGGACGACATTCTGGATATGAGAGGTTCACCACGTAGGCTCCAGAAGCCTGTAAGGATGGATCTTCTCAAAGGCAAGCCCACTATTTTGGGTGCCAAGGCTTACGACTCTCTCAAGACCACACCAAATGGGTTAGCCAAAATAAGCAACCAAAGCTTAGTCCAGCTTACTATGTCAAGAAATATTCTTGATGCAGCTAATCAGTTGGCAAACGAGTATGCACATCGTGCTATAGCGGCAGTGATAGATCTCAGGAGCACTCCCGGAAAGCGTTGCTTAGTAGAGTTAGCCGAGAAAGCAACGCGGCGGGACTCCTGACTTTCTAACAGGTTAACTGCGTGTATGAACAATCCTCTGGAGAGACACGCCATACGGCGCGTGATGGTCGGCACCGACCGCTCCGAATCCGCCGACCGGGCCGTCCACTGGGCCGCCGGGTTCGCCGACCGCTACGATGCAGAACTGTTCGTGGTACAGGTGGTGGTGCCGCAGTATCCGTCCGCCACAGAATTCGGCGCAGCCGAACAAACACGTGCTGATGCTGCCAACAATGACCTGGCGCACTTCGCGCGGCAGGTCGCCGGGGAGCGCGGTCATGCCCTGGTCATTACTGATGTCGATCCGGCATTAGCGATTGTCCGTGCCGTTGAGCAGGAAGCCATCGATGTCCTGGTGGTCGGCAATTTTGGCATGGCGGGACGAAAGGAGTTTTTGCTCGGCAATGTACCGAACCGCATCAGTCACAATGCCCGCTGCACCGTGATCATCGTGAACACCTTGGCATCTACCGGTGAGCAGGCTTCGGACTCGGTGCGAACTCACCGACCGAAGGGTGACATTCCGCCTTTTGAGCCTCGGCTGGTCGCGCGTGCTACGCAAATCGCAACCGTGATGGCGAAACATGGCCTCACAGAGCTGTTCGGCCAATCCGACGAACCGGATATAGCCATCCGCCGTCAGCAGGCCAAACGCTTACGCACGGCCTTGGAAGAGCTGGGTCCGACATTCTCGAAACTCGGGCAAGTCTTGTCAACCCGCCCGGATCTCCTTCCGGTCGAGTACATTGAGGAACTTGCCCTGTTGCAGAGCCACGTGCCGCCCATGACTGAGCGCGACGTGGTCCGGGTTTCGGAGCAGGAATTGGGTGTACCGTGGGAGGATGTATTCAAGTCAATCGACCCGAATCCTCTCGCCTCCGGCACAATCGCTCAGGTCCACCGTGCGACACTCGAAAGCGGTGATCGGGTCGTCGTCAAGGTTCAGCGACCCACCGCTCGTGCTGAAATCGAACAGGATCTCGCCCTCCTCGAGGTGTTTGCCGAGAAAGTTGGAAAGCGTCCCGCGCTCAATCGGGTGATTGATATGGAGGCTGTGTTCAAGCACCTCTCCAGCTCGCTCCACCGTGAACTCGACTTCCGTCAGGAGGCCGACAACATCGGGCGGATGCAGGGTGTACTCGCAGGCTATGATCGCCTTGCCGTACCCGCCGTGTACCGGGATCTGTCCACCTCCCGATTATTGGTGATGGAAGAGATCCAGGGCATACCGATCAAGCAGGCACCGGCAGGTTCAGAGCGCATCGAGGCCGCCCGTCAACTGCTGGAGAGCTACTACAAACAGATCATCGTCGATGGCTTCTTCCATGCCGATCCCCACCCAGGCAACCTGATGTGGTGGAAGAACCGCATCTACTTTCTCGATTTCGGGATGGTCGGCGCGGTAGGACCCGACTTCCGTGAGCATCTGTTGTTATTGTTGATGGCGCTGTGGCAGGACGATGCCGCGTTTGTCACTGATGTCACACTGATGATGACTGGCGCCATCGATCGCGAGCGATCTCGATGTGCCCCGATTCCAAAGCGAGATCGGGGAAATAATGGCGAAACATCGCACTGCCGCGCTGGCCGAGATGCAGATCGGGCCCATTCTGCAAGAAATGAGCGCGGTCGCGTTACGGCATGGGGTACCGCTACCGGCTTCGCTCACGCTCGCCATCAAGGCACTCGCGCAGGTACAACTGGCGACCGCCGATCTCGATCCAGCACTCGATCCTTACGACGTAGCTGGCAAGTTCTTAATGCGCTGGGTGGTCAAGCGCATGGGTACCGCGCTCGATCCGAAGACACTGATTTATCAATCGCAAAAGTTGAAAGTACGCGCCCTGCGCGTGATTGAGGCGGTCGAACACCTCATCGGGGCCCGCCCTGGCGAAAAGCTTGTGGTGAACTTCCGGGCCAATTCGCTGGAGGATATGGTGCACCGCACGGGACGGCGTTTGGCGCTCGGCCTGACCGCTGCGGCAAGTGTTCTGGCCAGTGGACTCACGGTCATGTCGACGGGTGTGGCCGAGTGGGTACCGATCACATTCGGGATCGTCGCAGGTCTGCTGACCGTTGGCCTGGTAATTGATCTACTGCGAGGGCGTTGACGATCACAATGGTTTACGATGCCGTGCGGTCCTGCGACGAAGATTTCGTGCCATTGCGCCTGATCGAACGTAACACGGCTTTCTCGAGCAGGTACGCGATGACCATCATTGCCAGGCCGACCAGCCAGCGCTCCACGTGTCGAATGAAAGGCCGTTGCGGGATCGTATTCGTGGAAGCGCTGTTCATCATACGTGTATCATCGATTGAAGGATTACTCTCCACAACGAGTAACCTCCTACGCTTAATGCAGTTAATCCTACCCTTCACAGGCCGGAATATCCACCATCGACTGTATCCATGATGCATGATCGTGTATCAGCGTGGCTGGAGAGCCTTGGTCTCGGGAGATACGGTGAGTCGTTTCAGCACAATGCGATCACATGGGATGTACTCCCCGAGCTGAAGGAGGGCGACCTGGAGGCGCTGGGTGTCTTACTGGGACATCGGAAAACACTCTTGCGCGCGATCGCGCAATTGTCACCGGGCGCTGAAGCGTACTGGCCCGGGGCCTCTCCCCAGTGCCGTCAGTCCTGACACGCAGCCATTCCCTCCCGAACGAGATCAAGCAGAACGTCGCCAGTTGACGGTGCTGTTTTGTGATCTTGTGGATTCGACCGCCCTGTCTCGCCGGGTGGACCCTGAAGACCTCCAGGATGTGATTCGACGTTTTTTAGACGCCTGTAGCCAGGCGATCGGTCGGTTCAATGGCTATATCGCCAAATACATGGGTGATGGGATGTTGGTCTATTTTGGGTACCCCCAGGCCCACGAACACGATGCGGAACGAGCGGTACATGCCGGACTGGCTATTCTGGATACGGTGAAGGCGCTTCAACAAGATAATCCCCATCCAGAGTTTAGTATGGCTGCACGAATCGGGATCGCGACTGGTCAAGTCGTCGTCGGCGAACTCATGGGGCAGGACACCGCCAAGGAACGGTCGGTGTTCGGCGAGACCCCGAATCTCGCCGCCCGGCTCCAAGCACTGGCACAACCCAATCAACTGGTCATCGACCCGGTGACGAAACGTCTGGTCGGCAATGCGTTCGACATTGCGGATCTTGGCGCCGTGTCCCTGAAAGGGTTCGACACACCGGTTCACGCCTGGCGGGTGCTCAGCAGCCGGTCGTCGGCCAGCCGGTTTGAGTCCTGTCGGGCCATCCAATTAACCGATTTCGTCGGCAGAGAACAGGAGATTGCGCTCCTGCTGGGCCGCTGGCGCGAAGCCGTCGAAGGCGAAGGACAGGTCGTGCTCCTGTGTGGGGAGGCCGGTATCGGAAAATCGAGAATGACCCGTAGTCTGTGTGACCGCCTCGCCGATGAGCAATATCGGAGGGTGCAATTTCAATGTTCACCGTACCATACCAATACGGCGCTCTATCCGGCGATCAATTTTTTGCGGGAGGCCGCGGGACTGACCGGTCAGGACAGCGCCGAGGCGCAACTGAGCAAGCTCGAGGCCTGGGTATCGATAGCGGAATCGAGAACGCAGGACACGGTGGCATTGTTTGCGGATCTGCTCTCGATCCGGGGAGATCACCGGTACCCGCCGCTCACGTGTCATCCGAAACACGCAAGGACATGACACTGGAAGCGCTGGTGCATCATCTGCAAAGGCTGGCCGATCGCTGCCCCCTGTTGTTCATCGTCGAAGATGTCCATTGGCTCGATCCCACCACGCTGGATCTCATGACGCGCATCATTGACCGCATCCGGCAGATGCGCATGCTGTTGCTGATCACATGCCGTCCCGATTTCAAGCCGGTGTGGGCGGACTATAGTCACGTGACGTCCCTGACGCTCAGCCGGCTTCCACGACGGCAGAGCGCCGAACTCGTTGCGGCGATGACCGGAGGGAAAACCCTGCCGCCCGAGGTGCAGCAGGCCATTCTCGCGAAGGCCGATGGCGTGCCCCTCTATATCGAAGCGTTGACGGAAAATGTCCTCGGATCCGGGCTGCTGACTGAGGACCATCGGGCCTTGACCTTGAAGGGCCCGCTAAAAGGATTGCCCATTCCGGATAGTCTGCAAGCCTTGCTCATGGAACGGGTGGACCGATTGGGGCCGGCCAAGGCCATTGTCCAAGCCGGGGCCGCGATCGGGCGTGATTTTACCTACGAGCTGGTGCGGGCGACGGTCGACGCGACGGACAGCCAGTTGAGACAGGCCCTCGACCTGTTCGTCGCGTCGGGGTTGATGTTCCAAGAGGGCGAGATTCCCAGTGCGACCTACCACTTCAAGCATGCGCTCGTCCAGGAAGCGGCCTACAGCACCCTTCCCAAGAAGCCCCGGCGAGCGCTCCATGCGCGCATTGCCAACGCGCTGGAGAGCCGGTTCGCCGAGCGCGTCAAGCTGGAACCGGAACTCCTCGCCTATCACTATGAGGAGGCAGGACTCGCCGGGCCGGCGGTGGAGTATTGGTTTCGTGCGGCCCGGAGAGATGCCGAACGATCAGCCAATATCGAAGCGCTCAATCATTTCAGCCGGGCGCTCGATGTGCTCAAGGATCTGCCGCAAGGCCCGGAGCGTGATGCCTTGGAGTTGGATCTCCTCATCGCACGCGGCGCCCCGTTGCTGACGGTCAAAGGGTATGCATCCGACGCGATAGAGCAAAATTATCTCAGAGCGAAGGAGTTGTCACAGGAGCACAGCGATTCCGAGCATCACTTTCTCTCTATTTGGGGATTGTGGGTGTTCCATCTGGTCGGAGGGCATGCCGACACGGCTCGCGCACTGGCCGAAAATCTCCTCGCGCTGGCCGGCCGTGCGCAAAACCCGGATCTGCTGATTCGAGCGCACGAGAGTGTGGGTTCGAGTTATTTCTTTCTTGGCCGGTTTGACGAAGCAAAAGCCCATCAGCTCGCCGCAAAGACCCTGTTCGATCCGAATCGAAACCGGTCGCATGCCTTGCCGTACACTCAAGATCCCGGCATCACCGCGAGGATCATCCTGGCCTGGGTATTTTGGATACTGGGTGAGGTTGACCAAGTCGAACCGCTGGCACTGGAGGCCCTCGCCATGGCGAGGGAATTGGAACACCCGTTCACTCTGGTGTTTGCGTTAACGTCTCTTTCCTGGATCTATTCCACCACTCGGGATGCGCAGAGAACACTGCAGCTCACCGACGAAGCCGTCGCGGTTTCCACAAAACACTCGTTCGAATTGGGTTTGAGCTGGGCGACGGTCCTTCAAGGTTGGGCGTTGGCGGAACAGGGGCGAGCGGAAGGTCTCGGGAAACTCACACAGGGGCTCTCCGCTGTTGCGGCGACAGGCGCAAGTCTTAACAACACGTTTACGTTGGCGCTGCTCGCCGAAATATATTTACGGCACAATCGCATTGACGAAGGCTTGGGCGCCATCGAGGACGCGCAGAAGCTTGTGACAACATGGGGAGAGCTCTTTTGGCAAGCGGAACTGTTCCGGCTGAAAGGGGAGCTGCTGCTCCGGCAATCCGACCAGTCGGTCCATGCCGCAGAGCAGTGTTTGTCTGACGCGCTGAAGATCGCGCAGGATCAGCATGCCACCATGCTGGAGCTTCGTGCCGCCACCAGCCTGGCGAGACTCTGGAAGACGCGCAGCAAAGTGGACGAGGCCAGACGCATCTTGAATGCTGTGTGCGCCAAGTTTCATGAAGGGGTCGACAACTTCGATTTGAAGGAGGCAAGAACGGTCCTTGCTCAGCTTCGTGTATGACGTCTCTTTTGAAGTGACCCCACTCCCGTCGTGAGGATCGGTTGATGATGTGGAAGATTCATTCTTAGGCTGGAATATCCATCGTCGGTGTAATCCATCATGAATGATCGTATCTCAGCGTGGCTGGAGAACTTGGGTCTCGGGATCTACCGTGAAGCATTTGAAAAAAATGCGATTACGTGGGATGTCCTCACCGAGCTGAATCAGGGCGATCTGGAATCGCTGGGCGTCCTACTGGGGCATCGAAAAACACTCTTGCGGGCGATCGCGCAATTGTCACCGAGCGCTGAAGGTATGGGCGCGGAACAGCAGCCATTCCCGCCTGAACGCGATCAAGCCGAACGTCGCCAGTTGACGGTGATGTTTTGTGATCTTGTGGATTCGACCGCCCTGTCTCGCCGGTTGGACCCTGAAGACCTCCAGGAAATTATCCGGCGTTTTCTCGACGCCTGCAGCCAGGCAATCGGTCGGTTCAACGGCTATATCGCCAAGTACATGGGTGATGGGATGTTGGTCTATTTTGGGTACCCCCAGGCTCATGAACACGATGCGGAACGCGCAGTACATGCCGGACTGGCTATGCTGGATGCGGTGAAGGCACTTCATCAAGATAATCCCCATCCAGAGTTCGGTATGGCGGCACGCATCGGAGTCGCGACGGGTCATGTCGTCGTCGGCGAACTCATGGGGCAGGACACCGCCAAGGAACGGTCGGTGTTCGGCGAGACTCCGAATCTCGCCGCCCGCCTCCAAGCACTGGCAGAACCCAATCAACTGGTCATTGACCCGGTGACGAAACGTCTTGTCGGAAATGAGTTCGAGTTCGCGGATCTTGGCGCCGTGTCGCTGAAAGGGTTCGACACCCCCGTCCAAGCCTGGCAGGTGCTGAGTACTCAGGTTGTCGGCCAGCCGGTTTGAGTCCTATCGAGCCAGCCACTTAACCAATTTCGTCGGCAGAGAACAGGAGATTGCGCTCCTGTTGGGTCGCTGGCGCGAAGCGGTCGACGGCGAAGGACAGGTCGTGCTCCTGTGCGGTGAGGCCGGCATCGGCAAATCAAGAATGATCCGTAGTCTGTGTGACCGCCTCGCCGAGGAGCGGTACCAGACGATTCAATTTCAATGTTCACCGTACCACACCAATACGGCGCTCTATCCGGCGATCAATTTTCTGCGGCAGGCCGCGGGACTGGCCAGTCAGGACAGTGCCCAGGCACAACTGGAGAAGCTCGACGCCATGGCTCGCGAAAGCGGAATCGAGAACCAGGACACGGTGTCATTGTTGGCGGATCTGCTCTCGATCCAAGGAGAGCACCGGGACCCGCCGCTCACGGTGTCATCCGAAACACGCAAGGACATGACGCTGGAAGCCCTCGTGCAGTATCTAGCAACGGCTGGCCGATCGCAGCCCCGTGTTGTTCATTCTGGAAGATGCCCATTGGCTGGATCCCACCACGCTGGACCTCCTGACGCGAATCATTGGCCGCATCCGGCAGATGCGCGTGTTGTTGCTGATCACATTTCGACCCGACTTCAAGCCGGTGTGGGCGGACTATAGTCACGTGACGTCCCTGACGCTCAGTCGGCTTCCACGTCGGCAGAGCGCCGAACTCGTGGCGGCGATGACAGGAGGAAAAGCGCTTCCGCCCGAGGTGCAGCAGGCGATTCTGGCAAAGACCGATGGCGTGCCCCTCTATATCGAAGCGTTGACGGAAAATGTGCTCGAATCCGGGCTGCTGACGGAGGGAAACGATGCATTTACCTTGAAGGGCCCATTAAAGGAATTGCCCATTCCGGACAGTCTGCACGCGTTGCTCATGGAACGGGTGGACCGATTGGGGCCAGCCAAGGACATTGTCCAAACCGGGGCCGCGATCGGGCGTGAATTCACCTACGAGCTGGTACGGGCCACGGTCGAAGTGACGGACAGCCAGTTAAGGAATGCACTCGACCTGTTCGTCGCGTCCGGGCTCATGTTCCAAGAGGGCGAGATCCCCCTTGCGACCTACCACTTTAAGCATGCGCTCGTCCAAGACGCGGCCTACAGCACCCTACCCAAGAAACCCCGGCGAGTCCTCCATGCTCGCATTGCCAAAGCACTGGAGAGTCGGTTCGCCGAGCGTGTCAAAATGGAACCGGAACTCCTGGCGTATCACTATGAACAGGCAGGACTTGGCCGGTCCGGCCGTGGAGTATTGGCATCGTGCGGCTCGTAGAGATGCGGAACGATCAGCCAATATCGAAGCGCTCAATCATTTTAATCGGGCGCTCGAGTTGCTCAAGGAGCTGCCGCAAGGCCCGGAGCGGAATGCCTTGGAGTTGGAGCTCCTCCTCGCACGCGGAGCCCCCTTGCTGTCCGTCAAAGGATATGCATCCGACGACATGGAACACAATTATCTACGGGCGAAGGAGTTGTTACAGGAGCACAGCGATTCCGTGCATCAGTTTCGCGCCATTCGGGGATTATGGAGTCTTTCATCTGGTCAGAGGGCACCTCGCTAATGCTCGCGGCCTAGCCGAAAATCTCCTCGCGCTGGCTCACCGCGAGCAAAGCTCGGATCTGCTGGTTGAAGCTCACCGGGATTTGGGTACGACCTATTTCTTCCTTGGACGGTTTGACGAAGCCAAAACACCATCTGCTCACCGCAATATCCCTGGATGATCCGAATCAACACCGCTCACTTGCCTTACGCTACGGCCAAGATCCCGGGATAACCGCGAGGACTTACTTGGCCAGGACATTATGGATATTAGGTGAGGTGGAGCCAGTTGAACCGCTGGCATTGGAGGCCATTGGCATGGCAAGGGAGTTGGAACACCCATACACTCTGGTTTTTACCTTAGTATTTTCTTTCTTGGCTCTATTCCGCTGTCCACAACACGAAGAGAACGCGGGAGCTCACCGACGAAGCCATTGCGGTTTCCACACAATACTCCTTTGCATTGGGGTTGGCATGGGCGACGACCTCGCAAGGCTGGGCGTTGGCCGAAACTGGGCAAGAGGAAGGACTCGGCACGTTACTACACGGTGCTTTCCGCTACTCGGGCCATAGGAGCACGTATCCACGACACTTGTACCTTGGCGTTGCTGGCAGAGATATATTTACGAAAACGACGCATTGACGAAGGGTTGGCCACAATAGAGGAAGCGCAGAAGCTTGCCGTCACTGGGGGAGAACTGTTTTGGCACGCGGAACTGCTTCGACTGAAAGGCGAACTGCTGCTCGGACAATCCGACCAATCAGTCCATGCAGCAGAACAATGTTTCTGCGAAGCCCTGAAGATTGCGCAAGATCAGCATGCGAAAATGCTTGAACTTCGAGCCGCCACGAGCCTGGCGAGGCTCTGGAAGAAACTCAATAAATTGGATGAGGCCAAACGCATCTTAACTGCTGTGTACTCCAGATTCACCGAAGGCGTCGACAACCGCGACTTGATTGAGGCGAAAACAGTCCTTGATCAGCTGAGTGTGTGAAGTCCCTGCGGTTGTGACCTAGCCGCCTTAAACGGGTCCAGATCCTATGTGAGGGTCTGGCCGAACGGAGAGGCCGCATGCCACATCTGCTGGGTTTGCCGAAATGATTGAGACGTCGAATTATAGTTAGGCGACTTGGACTCGAATCAGCCGATGCCCAGCGGCGTATTGGGTCGTTCGCTGGACGAGCCGGTCCCCCACGTCGACGTAAACCTCCTGCCACGCCGGGGTCTTCTGCGCCATCTTGGCCAACATCCGGATGTCGTACGTCAAGTCGTAGGTGAACTTGGCCATGTAGGGCCAGAACGTCCAGCGGTCGAACTCGTCGGAGATGCGATTCCCCTTCGTCCAGTCATCCGCCTCATTCGAGAGCCGCCAGGACAGCTTCAGCTGACCGAGCGCCTCTTCGGTGAGCGATGGGTAGCTCGAGTCGACCCGAGGCGCCGAAGTCGTCCGCGCCACGACAGTCCGCTTTTTAGTCTGTGTCATCTTGCCATCCTCCTCCACCCCCGCACCGACTGCGTTCCGTCACACACTCAGCCGAGCGGGTCGTCTGGCTAGTGCGCGCCCATTTCGAACGCGATAGTAGCCTAGTGCATTGCAAAATACAAGTGACTGGGTTACAGTACTTCCTGTAGCTCAGTAACCCTTAATTAGGTTGGAGGTGCGTACTAACGAACAACCTTCAAGAATGGAATGTCAGAATGAAATTTGAACGATCAGCCTGCCCGATCACCAATGTCCTGGATATCGTGGGAGACAAGTGGACACTGTTAGTTATTCGAGATCTCGTATTGGGCAAAAGACGCTATCAGGAATTCATGTCCTCTCCGGAAAGAATGGCCTCAAACATCCTTGCGGACAGACTGAAAAAATTAGAGGCTGCCGGCCTTGTGACCCGACGGACCTACCAGGGAAATCCCGCACGCTACGAGTATCTCCTGACAAAGAAGGGAAAGGGTCTAGAACCGGTATTGGAGGCGATCATCGTATGGGGGCAGAAGCATTACCCGGGCACGAAGAGATTCCCTCGCATCGAGCACCGCTAAGGGCCTATGCACATTGGCACCGGCTGAGCTCTTCGGCTGCAAGCGACCGGACAAATAACAACTCAGTGTTCTGGTGAGAAGTAGGAGGATTCATAGATGGATCACTAGCCTCTAGAGAATCAACATGAAGTGTTCGGATATCGAGGAGACTGTGGATCTCCAGACAAATCCAACACAAATAGTACCCAACCAATAAGGAGGGATGAGATATGCCATTGTGGAAAGTGTATCATCCTGTCGGAGCGTTCACTGCTGAAGACAAAAAGACGCTGGCCAAGCAGGTTACGGAGGTATATGCGAGCATTCCGATCCCTAAGTTCTATGTCGTGTTCATTTTTGAGGAGATCGCCAAGGACTCCTGCTTTGTCGGTGGCGAGCCGAATAACAGATTTGTCCGCTTTAAGGTCGACCATATTGCCAGGACATTACCTGGTTCGGTCCTCAGAGAATGGTGGATCAGGACACTCGATGCGGTCATAGCTCCCTACGTCAAGGACCTGGGGTATGATTGGGAGATTTCCGTTGACGAGACACCGTGCGATCTGTGGTCTCTCCAAGGGGAACTCGCTCCACCTTTTGAATCTGTGGCTGAGAAGCGGTGGGTGAAGGAAAATAAGGCGAGTCCCTATACCTTAGCAGAAAAGATTCCTGTCAATCTCATCCTCGCTCCCGGAGTAGCGGACCGTTAGGTTTCGGTTTAGCTGCCGTGAGCGTTGGGAGGGGCGTGTGTGGGTGGAGTCGTACCCAAGGGAGATGATGACCAACATGGCAACGTCATCTCTCTTGGGCCACATTTCTACCTGCAAAGACGCCTTCGCAGGTTCAGGTATCTGGCGTCGAAATCAAGCATGCAGGCTGATATGCGGTCTGACAGAGGCAATTCGTAACCAGATATGTTGACAGAATAGAAGCGCGCTGAACGACTTGTTTTACAATCGGAGGCGAAGATCATGACCTATCAGACCATCAACCCAGCCACCGGCCTGACCGTAAAGACGTACCCGGAAATATCCGACACCGATTTAGAAAACGCGCTCGCCACAGCGCAGGCTTGTTTTGAGACCGATTGGCGTCATCGCTCAGTTGCCGACCGTGCAGGAATCGTTTCAGACGCGGCGACCAAGCTGCGTGAAAATGCGGATGAGTATGCACATTACGTAACTCTCGAAATGGGTAAGCTCATCGGCACTGCGCGAGCGGAGGTCGCGTTATCTGCTGATATTCTTGACTACTATGCCTCGCACGCCGAGGCGTTCCTGAATCCGCGGGCAATTCATGAGTCTCCCGGCGCTTTTCTCGAAACGCGGCCGCTCGGAATTATCTTAGGCATCGAGCCCTGGAATTTTCCGTATTATCAGATTGCGCGCGTCGCCGGACCGCAGTTGATGGTTGGTAATGTTCTTCTCCTTAAACATGCGGAAAATGTCCCGCAATGCGCCCTCGCTTTCGCGCGGCTCTTCGAATTGGCCGGCGCGCCGCCCGGCACGTATACAAATATCTTTGCCAGTATCAACCAAATCGGGCGCGTGATTGAAGATTTCAGAGTATGCGGTGTGACCGTGACGGGAAGTGAGCGTGCAGGTGCCGCGGTCGCGGAACGCGCCGGGCGTAACCTCAAGAAGTCGGTGATGGAACTCGGAGGCAGTGATCCGTTTCTCGTTCTCGAAGACGCCCCACTGGAGGCGAGCATAGACGCGGCGATCTTTGGACGGATGTTTAATACAGGCCAGAGTTGCGTCTCCTCGAAACGTATCATCGTGATTGGGAAGAAACGCGGCAAGGCCTTCCTCGACGGGTTTGTCCAAAGAATGGCAGCCCTCGAGGCCGGCAATCCCGAAGATTCGGCCACAACACTCGGGCCCATATCGTCCGAGAGAGCGATGGACCTCCTGTTGAAACAGATAGACGTCGCATCAGCAGGCGGCGCGCGCGTGGTGCTCGGCGGTGGGCGAATTGACCGGCCCGGCTTCTATATTGAGCCCACCGTTCTTACGGACATTGACAAGAACAACCCCATTTATTCGCAGGAATTATTTGGACCGGTTGCATCCTACTACGTGGTGGACAGTGAGGAAGAGGCGATCAAGCTTGCGAACGCGACCCCCTTCGGTCTCGGCGCCTCGGTCTTTACGGCGGATGTGGAGCACGGTCGGCGGATAGCCGAGCAGATCGACAGTGGCATGGTATTTGTCAATCAGCCCGCATGGACCGCGCCGGAGTTACCGTTCGGCGGGATCAAGAATTCAGGATTCGGGCGCGAATTGTCGGAACTCGGCTTCGGCGAGTTTGTGAACCGAAAACTGATCAATGTCGCACCTGCCGGTTCTCCTCTCTGGGGGCCAGTTGCGACAAAGTGATCAGTGGAATGGCCTCTTGACTGACTGAGTTGTTCTGTTCGGGGGCGGGAAATAAATCGGGGACACTCTACTTTTCCGCACCGGCTGACGGTTGCGTGCGCTGTTCTTCAGGCGGGGAGCAGACTGTTCTCACGCGCTGCGAGTGACTAATTCTCTCCCAGCAAACCCAATATATAGTGTTGGGTGATGTCGGATTCATTTCACCCCACCACTGGCTTGGAGTTGAATCTTCTCCTCCACGCTCGCCATGAGCTCAGCAAATTGTTTAGGTTGTGGCACCGTTCTCGGATCGAAACATCCGGCCTCCCGTAACACGTCCACGTAATTGGCATCGGCAAGCCACTTACTCTGTTGGGCTCTTTCTTCCGCAAGAGAATAATAGATCTCGTGGAGTGGGGCCTGAGGCGCCGAACTTTGTAGGGCTTGCACACCCTTCAGGATGGTTGACACACTCTTTTTGCGAATGAGTTGCATCCCCATTGGTGAGGCAATGAAATAGACCGAGGCCGCACCAGCAGCGATGACCGCCAACACGGTAAAGAGGCCTCCCATGATTCCCTGCTCGCTCATCCAGCATGCTGAAGGCCACACCCCCCTAGAGGTCATCACTCCCGTTCAATCCTGCTGGGGTTGGCATGGAGAGAACACTTTTTCGCACATTTTTCCACTTTGCGCGCTTGACAACCTGGTAGACACTCAATCGCCCGCCTTTCATCATATCGTTGTCTTGTTCTAGGGGATGGGAATGTTCGTCCGATTCCCACTTTCCCAGGACAATTCCCACCCCATTCCTGAATCTGGTTGTGAGATGAAACAATCAGACAACGTGCTGACGGCTGAAGCCACTTGTTCAGAGATAGGAGAGGGGAGTGGTCTAGTCATAGGAGCAACGGTGTAGGAATGGACGCAAGACGTTTTTGAACAGGTCGGTGTTTCACATGATTTCCCCGTCTTTCTCTCTGTATCAGGCTGGTAGGTGTGTTTCACGGTCTCCACCTCTTCCGATGAGTCCGGGCCATGAGGGAGTGTTTTCGCACACACTGAGCACCGTTCCTGGGGTGAACCCCTCGGTTGAGCCAAGTGGGAACTCGTGAATGGGCGGGAGACGATCGAGCCATGTGGAGATGGACTATCCGAAATCGTAAGAAAATAGCATCGTGCGCCGGCTTTCCTGGATCCACGCCAGGGCCTGGGAGGTCGCATCCACCTGGTCGTCGTGCCTGGCATTCAACTTGCTGTAGGCCGAATACAATGAGTCCTTTAGAACCCCCCGCATTCAAAACCGCTGGTAGGGAAACAGAGGATTGCATATTCGCGGCCTCAGCATCACCACTCACCTCTACCGCTTCCGCCACTCCCACGGCGGCACCGGCTGCGGATCAGCGAGGATAAGACCTGTCCAAATTTTACATGGGATACAACTGGATTACTGAGACGGGACCGGGGGTGCTCCGGATGGCTGCGTTCCGGATTGATTTGACGGAACACAAGGGGGACCGCTCATCGGGTTAAGGGGGTTGAGTGCTAAAGAACAGGGTTGGGGAGTGTGTAAGGGCGGTCGCAGTGGATCCTCCATGGGTGGGGAGGGTTCGTCAGAGTCGATAGGGGGGAGTAACTCCTGCGGCGTCGGGCTCGCGTCAGATGGCGTCAGGGCCGAGGCCGTTCCCTTACTGCGCATCGCGCAGTTATGCAAGCCTTTTGGTCTATCGGTCACCACGGTTTTTCCAGTGGCGTCTCGACACTCATAGATGGCCGCCAAGGCAGGGGATGGAGACTCCACACTTACCACGCTGCCCAACAGGATCACCGTTGAGATAAGACAACCCACACGACTAGCAGGAGGCTGAGCAGGTGTCGTTCGCTGTCTAGCTGACCCACCTTCCATCACGAGTAAACCCCTTACCGAGTGAATCGAAAGCCAATCGCGTGCCGGAACATAGTGTACCGCAACTGCTGTGCAACGGGCGAGCCTGTTGTGTCCGAACTAAACAAGGAGATGCCATCATGACTCAGCACCGATTAGCAGGCTATGCCGCAGTGTTCGGCCAACTCTCTGTCCCCATCGGCGGGAGTTTTAGGGAAATCGTTCGTCGTGGGGCCTTCGCGGAAAGTTTGCGCGTCGTGGACATCCGTTTTTTGTGGAACCACGACAGCACACACCCGTTGGGCCGCACCACGGCAGGGAATCTGCGCCTCTCAGAGGACGCCAAAGGATTGAAGTTTGAACTCGATCTGCCCAATACGGGAGTTGCACTCGATTTGCTGGAGCTGGTCACGAAACGAATCGTGAGCCAGATGAGTTTTGGATTTACCGTCGCACCACACGGCGACACATGGCGGCGGGCGGGGAGCGACGCCCTGCCCATCCGCGAGCTCGTCAACGTGCACCCCCAGGAAATCTCAGGTACGACCTTTGCTGCATATCCCCAAACTGAAATCCATGTGCGCGCGGCGGCGGCAGCGGCGCAGCCGGTCGCAAGCGTGCTGCCGTGGCGTGCGGACCTCGATCTGAAACGGAGAAGGTTGAACGCGCTCGTAGCGGCCTAACGCAATCATCATCTAACACGAGGAGGACGGTACCATGGCAAAACTCGAATGCAGCGACCTCGCCAACCCGGGAGCCAAATTCAGCGAGGCGGCGCGAAGCTTGAAACGGCACAAAAACTCCAAGGCCTATCGAGATGAATTGCGCAGGCTGGCGAACCAGCCGATCCCCACGAAAGGCTCGGTGATGGAAGTGCGGAAGGCGCAACTCTCCCGCATGGAAGCAGAAGACGAACTGGATCTCTTGAAAACCGGCGAGGCACCAGACTTGTTCGGCGGCGTGATTAAGTTTCAAAAGCCGAACGAGGAATGAGTATCGCATGAGCGTCTGCGCCCGGTGCGGCGGACTCGTGATGACGGAATGCTTTATGACCGAGGAGGGGCCAGTGGATAGCTTACGGTGCGTGACGTGCGGGGACCGAACGGATCCGGTCGTGCTGTTTCATCGATCGTTGCCGGTCCAGCCGGCCCCCTACGCCGATGCCGGCTTGCCAATCTACGATCCTGAAGGCGACTACCCGCGCTGGAGGGAACGGCTTAGGGAACGGCTTGCAGCTCGAGACGAGGGGAGCAGCGATGTTCACGATTCGTAAAAAGAAGAAGGCCGCACCCATGGCTGACCTCGGCTCCTTGATCGTCAAGATCGGTCCGTGGAAAGCCCGATGAGCTGCCCTCATTGCGGCGGCCTGTCCTGGGGCGCGGATCCTGAAGACGTGGGGATGAGGGGTTGGTCGGGGGTCAGTCTTGAACAGAATTATCGGTGTTTGCTGGCAACCGATTCACCGCAGGCGATGCAGCTATAGTGGCCCGTTAAATGGCCGCTGTCATTCTGTTCCAATTCGAGGGTGAGATGCGCACAGGGTCGGGGATCCTCTCGCTTTTTCCACTTCGCTCGTAATGCAGTAGCTTGACTACTTGTCATGACGTCCCTTCCATTGTTCGATCCCGGCGTTTCGACGGCAACCGGGTTCAGACAAGATGATCAATCAGCTAGGTGATTTCCTGTTGTCCCGAATAGATGAGATAGACTGGCTCCTTCTTGATCGGAAGGCGATCGCAGGTGGCTCATCCGTCAGACAATCAGAGCAGCAGCTGTAGGCGATAATGGTGTTCAGTGGCCTCAGCCCACGCGAAACCGTGTAGATCTTCATATCCTGCCACAGTCCCTCGCCGGCCTCGGTTCTTTCGCCGTCATTGACTGTTTCATCTATGGCTCTATCCAGCGGTTCATTGGTTGAATCTCACCAACTCTGCCTAGGCCTGTGCGTGATAATTGGTTACAGCTGCGAGATCTCCACGCATGAGCAGTGTTATCACGGCAGCCGTCAGTCTCATGGGTGCAGGTTCTACCCGACTATGCGGAGATGTGCTATCGATCACGGGCTGATTTTATTGTCGTGGTTTGTACGACGAGAAGAAGAGAGAGCAGGCGGAGGGCGGACCGTCAAGAAACAAGCCCGGGTTGGATGGCATAGCGGGAGCAGAATTGTCCGTGAGGGTGAGCCGGTGCCGCCGTGGGAGTGGCGCAAGAGGAAAGAGCGTTAGTGGGCATGCTTACTTGTTGGCGTTAGCGCGCACCGGCGAAGTGCGCAGCGGGACGCGAATCGTCGGGCAAAATAAATTCCTCCGTAGCTCCCCTCAGCGCACCTTGCGTCTAGCGAGGCTAATCGGGGACGATGAAATCTTCCATGCCTATGTAAGTATGCCCGTTCAACGCGATGTGGTTCATGTCGGCAAAGGCTTTTGCTTCAGCCAAGCTGGAGAACCGAGCCGCTTTTGAGCTCAGCATGGTTGGGGTGGCATCCTGGGCAATGTAGCAGGTTCCCGGTGCCACTTGCCTTTGAGGGCTAGTAAAGAGCACAAACAGCGTCTGTTTCGCCATATCCACCTCCTGTCCGGTGGCCTTGGTTGGCTTGGTCCAGTCCAGTCACATCGACGCGGCGAGAGAATTGTCTTCATCGTAGGGCACCCCAGGAACAGTTCCTACTAGGGAACAGCATAGTATTTGTTCAGTTCAGCGGAATACTCCTAGGGGGTCCCTTTTCCAAGGCATCCTCTATGCTGGAACCATGGCCACCATTCTGATCATCGATGACGAAGAGATCATCCGCGCACTTCTTCGCTTCGCGCTGGAAGCGGCAGGGTATGAGGGAACAGAGGCGGCCCACGGTCGTCAGAGGCTTGAGCTGTACCGCCTGAGGCGGACGGATTTGGTTATCGTCGACATGCTCATGCCCGTGATGAGTGGGCTGGACATGCTCCTGGACCTGACGCATGAATTCCTCCACGCCAAGGTGATCGCCATTTCAGGGGCAGGCGGGGACCAGAATGTCTTGGATGTCGCGAAACTCCTCGGGGCACGGCAGACCTTCCAGAAGCCCTTTAGCATGCCGCAGTTGCTGCGGGCCGTGCGCTACGAATTAGACCATTAGGTCCACCGTGGGAGTGGCGGACGTGACAGTACGCGGCGAATCACGCTGCAAAAACTGTTGTGAAATCCGTTGTGAAATGAGTGGGGAAAACGGGGAAGGCACACGATAGTGGGGGCTAGCGACCAGCGATCAGGCGGTATCTGACCCGGTGACCGATACACCTGGCTCTACTCCCTATCTTGCCCTCAAGTCCAATCCCACCAATACCCGCTTGGTGTTGGAGAGATCGCCGATGATTTTCCGCATCGATTTAGGGAGTGTGCGTATTAACGTGGGAATCGCCAGAATTTGATCGCCCTTTGCGAGCTCAGGCTGTTCAAGCAGATCAATGATTTCGATGTGGTAGTTGCCATCTATATGCTGCGCACAGAGTTTTTTCAGGTTGGAGATAGCCGCCTGGCACCGCTCGGTCTGTCCGGCGACATAGAGGAGCAGTTGCCAGTGTTTGGTTTGTTTGGAGAGGCGGGGTTTTATTCCTTTCTTGTTTCTTTCCGAAACGGTCTTGGCCTTCATGGATGCCTCCATTTCTGCCGTTTGCCGTTCGGCATGTCGCGGTCAAAAATAAAGGTCCGGATCCTCTCGGAGGAGCCGAGCCTGCTTCACTTCACCTTCGCGACGAGGCACTCATCGCGTCGCATGAAGCAGTGTGAGCATATCGGAATCTCGATCCTGCACAATCTAGGACACACCCTAGTTTATGAGTTAAATGTTACGAGTGGCCGGGCTAACAAAGGAGGGCTGAGCCTTGATGAATCTCTGCGTGCGAGTAAAGGCTCGCGCAATTCGACGGTGCGGGGAGTTGCTGCGGGAAATCCAGCCAGCAAAAGGTGCCAATCAAAACATTAAGGGGGGCGTCCCCCCTAAAGTATCCAGAAAGCAGGCAGCGGAAAGGACGCGTTGACCGGTGGGACGAAGAGAAACGAGGCCAGGCCGAAAGGCCTGACCGTACTGAAGGGAAGTTTTATGTGGGGCTGGACGTGAAGCTAGGACGAAACTCATGTGTAAGTATTTGTAATTACTGATAGCTTGGCGGAGGGGGCGAGATTTGAACTCGCGGACCCCTTGCGAGGTCTCCAGTTTTCAAGACTGGCACGTTCGGCCACTCCGTCACCCCTCCATACCATGCTTGACCCGACCCGGAGCCCGTTCGATTGCTCTTGGCGACGGGATAATACCCTTGAGTATCTCATTCTTTCTTGATCCGTTCCAGCCCGCCCATGTAATGACGCAACACCTCCGGTATCGTGACGCTTCCATCCGGTTGCTGATAGTGTTCGAGGATGGCCGCAAGCGTGCGGCCGACCGCCAGCCCGGACCCATTGAGGGTATGGACAAACTCTGCTTTCGTATCCTTCTTCCCGACTGAGCCCTTATATCGAATACTGGCCCGCCTGGCCTGAAATCCTTCAAAGTTGCTGCAGGAGGAGATCTCCCGATATTGGTTCTGGGAAGGAAGCCAGACTTCGATGTCGTATGTCTTCGTCGCGGAGAACCCCATATCGCCGATACAGAGGGTGACGACTCGGTAATGAAGTCCTAATCCCTGCAAGATCGCTTCGGCATGGCCGGTCAACCGCTCCAGTTCCTCATACGACTGTTCAGGTTTTGCAAACGCGACCAACTCCACTTTGTTGAATTGGTGGAGGCGAATGAGCCCTCTGGTGTCTTTTCCATAGGATCCTGCCTCGCGGCGGAAACAGGGGGTACAGGCCGTATACCTGATCGGCAGCGCACTCTCGTTGAGCGTTTCGTCACGGTGGAGATTGGTCACCGGCACTTCTGCCGTCGGAATCAAGAAGTAGTCTTCGTCTCGCAGGCGAAAGAGATCCTCTTCGAACTTGGGTAACTGGCCGGTTGCGGTCATGCTCGACCGATTGACGAGGAGTGGCGGCAGAACTTCCCGATAACCATGCTGTGTCGTGTGAAGATCGAGCATATAGTTGATGAGGGCCCGTTCGAGTCGTGCCCCGGCCCCCGTCAGGACCGCAAATCGTGCGCCGGAGATTTTCGCCGCACGGTCGAAATCCAGAATGCCAAGCGTTTCGCCGAGATCCCAATGGCTCTTGGCTGGTGCGGTCAACGCGGGCGGAGATCCCCACCGCCTTTCTTCTTTGTTGCCGCTAGAATCTTTTCCGACGGGAACAGAAACATGCGGAAGATTCGGGATGCGGAGATTCAGATCGGTCAGGGTCTCTTCGATACCCCGTAGTTCGTCGTCAATCTTCTTAATCTGTTCGCCGACGACCTTCATGGCAGCCATGGAGGCATCCGCCGGCTGTTTCTCTCGCTTCAGCTTGGCGATCTCCTCCGATCCCTTGTTTAGTTCGGAGCGAAGTTGCTCGACTTGGCCGGTCAAGGTGCGACGTTGTTCGATCAGCGTGCGGAGTCTATCCCAAGGGACGTCGGCGCCGCGGGGGCCAAGCTGTTCCCGGATGGCATCCAAATTGTCGCGTAAATAGCGTAGATCGTACATAGTCGTGTGGTCCGAGAAAGCGGCTGGAATTTAGCATCGGGGTAGGGGTTAGTCAATCAATCGGGCCGTGATATTCCGCCTTGGCAGGCGTGTTTCGTCCCGTTGACAGGAGCGGGCGAATCGAGGACCATATCCCGATGCGCACGGTGATGAATCCACCTAATCCGTTTGAATCACAGCACCGAGATCTCTTGGAGCCTGCTCCCCATGTGCAGCTGCAGATGTTTGAGGATGCGACCCGTGACATTCTCAGTCGGAACGAGAGTCCCGATTTGCCGTTTCGATGGAGCCTGAACCCGTATCGCGGCTGCTTCCACGCCTGTGCCTATTGCTATGCCAGACCAACGCATGAGTATTGGGGATTCGGCGCCGGGACTGACTTCGAGTCCAAGATTATCGTGAAGCGGGAGGCCGCGACCTTGCTCCGCCGGGCGTTCGAGAAACCTTCGTGGAAGGGCGAATTGATCCTGTTCTCGGGGAACACCGATTGTTACCAGCCGCTGGAAGCCTCGCTGGAGTTGACGCGGGCCTGCCTGGAAGTCTGTGCTGAGTATCGGAATCCGGTCGGGATTATCACGAAAGGGGTGTTGGTGCTGCGCGATCTGGACCTGCTGCGTCGGTTGCATCAGGAGTCGTCGGTTCGTGTGTATTTCAGCATACCGTTTTCAGACGATGAGGTAGCACGCAAGGTCGAACCTCATGCGCCTTCCAGCCGGAAACGCTTCGAGGCGATGGCGACCTTGGCGAACGCCGGGATTCCCACCGGCATTTCGATTTCTCCGATCATTCCCGGTCTCAACGATGAGGATGTGCCTGATCTGTTGGCCCGAGCGAAACAAGCCGGGGCGGTCGAAGCGATGGCGACGCTGCTGCGTCTGTCTGGCCCGGTGGAGCCGGTGTTCATGGAGCGAATGGCGGCGGCATTTCCAGATCGAGTCACCAAGATCACGAATCGAATTCGGGACGTGCGTGGTGGAGCGATCAGCGAGGGAGCCTTCTTTGAACGCCACCGTGGCGCCGGCCCCTACTGGGCCATGATCGAACAGTTATTCGAGGTCTCCAGACGCAAGGCAGGATTGTCAGTGCTGCGTGACGAGACGGTTCCCACCACCTTTCGCAGGCCGGGGGTCGAACAGACAGCCTTATTTTGATGCAGGACAGGGAAGGAGCGAGAATGAAACATAACCCTGGTTTTCTCAAGTTGGTGGATGCGGCACGAGCACGGGTCAAGGAATGTACGGTGGCGCAGGCTAAGGCCATGCTCGATCGGGGTGAGGTGCTGCACTTTCTCGATGTGCGCGAGGACCACGAATTTGCGAAGGATCATGCGAAAGGCGCCCGTCATCTGGGAAAAGGGATTATCGAGCGCGATGTGGAAACGCGTATTCCCAATAAAGAGGAGGCCATTCTGTTGTATTGCGGAGGCGGCTACCGGTCGGTCTTAGCCGCGGATGCGCTTCAGCAAATGGGCTATACGAATGTGGTGTCGATGGATGGGGGAATCAAAGGCTGGCGGGATGCGGGCTATCCGATGGAGCGTTGATGGGACCTCAGAGAGGCCGAGGTCCCATCCACGTTGGATCACGAATTCAGGTGTGCGCGCTCGGGAGGGTTACTTGCTGTTGACTCGATCGAATTCCTTGATCACCTGGTCAGTTAAATCGATGGTGTCCTTATTATAGATCACAATCTTGACCGTTTGTTCGCTGCCCCTATCGACGACGAGAGCAAACCCGCCTTTTTCCGCCACAGTTTTCGTGGCCGAAGCAATTTTCTTCATGTATTCATCGACCAATTCCTTCTGCTTTCCTTGTAACTCCTGATTAAATTCCTGCGCGCGTTTCTGGAAGTCCTGGACTTTTGCGCGGAACTGAGTCTCTTTTTCTTTTTTTTCGGTGTCGCTTAACTTCGCGATTTGCTCCTTGAGTGTCTTCTCCGTGTTGCGCAACTCCTCTTCATCCCCGGACAACAATTTCTGTCTGGTGGATACATATTCTTTAAGCCCGTCCAAGGCTTTTTTGCCCGCTTTTGATTTCTCTAAGACAGCCTGAGGATCGACGACACCCATCTTGAAGGCCTCGGTAGCCTCTGCAGCTGGGAGAGATGCGAGCAGCATAATGCCCGCGGCGACCAAGGGGAGGGTTATCCGCCCCAAGAGGATTCCCGTTGTACGCATAACACGCGTGCATGCACGATAACCGTGCGAGAATAACTGGGGGGCCAGGCCCTGTCAAGAGATTGGTCGTGCGAGGCTAGAGGCTATGGAAAACTATGATGGCACGCAGACTTGTTGGTTCGCACGTGTGACAACAGGAACTCGCGCAGATGCTCAAACCGTTGCGAGAATAACTGGAAGGGCCGAGGTACCCTGGGTCAAGAGGATCTGAACGATGGACGCTGCGGGGGCTCAGTCGCTAACGAAGTATCGGCTGGTGTCGAACTTGTACTCGGTGTTGTCGATCAAGCGGATAATGTTGTGGCGGAAATCCCCGGCTTCATCTTTCTCGGTCAGGTCTACCTCGCGCCCGTGATCGACCGGGTTTCCCTGTGGATCGGTGATGACTTTGACGAACGGCCGTTCGGCGTTCGCCTTGTCCGCAGCCGGCTTGAGCACGACCGCCAGTTCGCTCGTCTCCAGCATCACCAGGCTGCCGATGGGGATGATGCCGACACAGTTCACGAACAGCTTGAGCAGCACCGCGTCAAACGCCTTCCCGGACTTTGAAAGCATCATGTTCAACACTTTCGATGGGGACATGGGTTCCCGGCGATAGACACGGGAGGAGGTCATGGCGTCGTAACAGTCTGCGATCGTAAGGATACGGCCGGTCAGTGAAAGTGTCCAGGGCACGGTAAGTTTCGGATATCCGGAGAAGTCCAGGTTCATGTGGTGTTCGAAGGAGGCCGCCGCCATGCGGCCCGGTAGATTCGTGAGGCCTCTCATTTTCGAAAGACCCAGAACTCCCTCCGTGGGATGATTGCGCATGGCCACCCAGTCGTCATCGGTGAACTCGCCTGGTTTATTCAGGACCTCCATGGGAATGGTGGATTTGCCCATGTCATGGAACAACGCCGCAAGGCCAAGGTCGGCCAGTTCCACTTTGGGATAGCCGGCGCGATTGGCCAGCGCCATGGACAGCAACGACACATTGACCGAATGGTTATGCGTGTACTGATCGTGGCAACGAAGGGTCGTGAGACCGAGGACCGCGGTTTCATCATCCACCATGCGATCGATGATGTTTTGGATCGCTCGCCTCGCCTGTTTAAAGCTGACCGTTCCTCCTCGCGGGCTGATTGCGTCAGGTCTCCGACTGATCCTGCCAATTTCGCATAGCCGTTCTTGGCGTTCATTTTCCGTTGCGCTTTTGGATCGGTGCTTTTCGTGCTGTCCGGTCCAATGTTCTCCGCCGTTTCTGGTCTTTTTCGGATTTGCAGCTGCCGTTGTTCTTCTAGCTCAATACCGGCGATTCCCCGTCCTCTGATTTCTTTCTGAAGGTCTTCGATGGTTTTATTGTCAGGATCAAGACTGACAAAGAGGGCGGCAAACTCACGCAGATCCTTCGACTCCACGGTCAACGAGAATGTCATTCCGCCGATCTTCCAGGCGTTCAAGGCATCGATGATGCTGGTGGCCACGGCCATCTGCTGCGCATTCACTTTCAAGTGACTGTCCCCGAGAAACAAGAAATCGTTCTGCAGGCGGAGTGTGACCGGTCGGTCGTGTGCCATGGTCTTGATCAAGGTCAGTATCGCATCGACGGGTTTATCCAGTGCCGCGTTGGTGCGATCATAGATGCGGGAGGTTTTGATCAAGACGTTCAACTGTGTGACCAGCTGAATTCCCAGCATGACCATTTGCTGGTCAAGTATGTCTCCGGCTTCCGATCCGCGGGCGATTTTCTGAGACAGGGACTTTTCGTGGGTCAGGATCGGCTGGGCTTGTTCATCCTCGACCGGGGCCTCTTTGATCTTGATGTCACTCACGGCAAAGGCTCCTTACTATGATGCAGCCTGCTTGAGATGCTGCTGTCGTTGGGCTTGGGCGAGTGCCGCGGTGCAGGCTTGTCTTACGGCGGCGCCACCTTTTTTCTGGCCCAGTTCAAGGACGGTGAGGGCGGCAGGGGTGGGCAATTTCCCCAATGTCTCAGCGGCGAGGACAGCGAGTTCCTCCTTTTTCTGCCGGTTGGTCCAGGACCGTTCCGTGATCAAACTTTCAAAGAACGGAATGACCTCATCGCTACTGGTGGCGCGCATGGCTTGGAACACTGCACGTTTTTCACCGAGGGCTCGATCCATGAATATGTCCGCCGATACGAGGGGTGACCAGGTAGAATAGGGAACCTTATACTGACCGGTCATGAGCAGCTTGAGTGCCGCGAACCGGACCGACTCCTCGCTATCATTCAAGAACGCGACCAGTTTCATCCCGTTCCCTTTAGGACGGAATATTCCGATCGCTCGCACGACTTCCTTCCGTACCTGAATGTCCGGATAGCGCACCAGCTTTTCAACGGCGTCTGCAAATCGGGGATTGTTCCATTTGAGAAGGATCGCAAGAAGGTTCTTCACATAGCGGGGACGGCGGTCGGACAAACCGCGAAGCACGTGATCCGGCTGATCCTTCGCGAGTGTCTCGATGGCCTCAGCCGCGATCGCCTGATGGGCCGGTGCCTCCAGATTTGCCAAGAGGGTGCACAAGGCAGAGACGGCTACCGGCGTCATTGCCAGCAGAACTGCCGGCAATCCTTCCGTGGTTGCGTCGGGGAACTTGTTCAAATAGGTCTCGATCATCTTCATGCGTTCAGGTCTGCCAAGGTTGTCGAGCAGGGCCGCCAGTTGTTTCTTGTGATCGTCGCCGAGATCCGGTCTAACCTCAGCGGCGGCATGTAACAGTCCAAGTATGCTGTCTAACACGGTCCATTTGCCCTGGGCCGCCAATGAGTCGAGGACGTTTCCCCAGAGGTCGAGCAACTTGGTCAGAATCACAGGAGATTTTTCCGACGCCAGAATTGCGGTGAGCATATCCAATAGGTAGGTCATGGTATCTCTGGCGCTCTCAGCCTCGATCTCCTGTGCCAGTTCGGCTAACTCCTGCTCAGAGACCTCGTAGCCCACGTGACCGGACTGGAATCGGCCAGCCTTTTTGGTTGGCTTATCGCCCGAGGCACTGCTGCCATCGACTCCAGGGCCCGACTCCTTCCTGGCTTTGGCCTGCTCCTGATCCAGGAGGTCCCGCAAGTTCGATTCCCCTGCCTCCATCATCCCGGCAGTAGGCAGCGCAAAGACATCCCCACCGGTCGAGGCTTTGGCAACTTCTTCGGCGGTGACGATGGTGATGGTGGAGAGGTCCTTGGACCATAAACGAGTCACAATGTCGTCATCATCTTCCTCAGAATCAAGGCTGCCCCAAAGCGAATCAAGCAAGAAGGAAAGGTCTTCAGCAGCAAGACCTTCGAGAAATGCGAGTTCCCGAATGCCATCCGCATAGAGCTTGAACGCGACGCTTTCATTACTCGAATCCTGCTCGGATCGGTACACGACTGCCCCGTTGAAGTACAGCTCGGATCGTTGAACAAGAAACGCCAATTTAGAGTAGGTAGCGAGATGAGCCGTGAGTCCCTCAAACAACTCTTGGAAGAATTTCTGTGCCACAGGATTCGCTGACCCGTACGTCCGGCTGGACTTTGCTGTCTTGTCCAATAGTGTGAGGAGTCGCTTGACGGAGACCAACTCCGGGTCGGCCGGTTCTTTTGCGGGCGCAATTGGCAGTGCGCCGCCGTCTGTCTTCGGCTCGTCCATGATGATTAGTCGTACCCTGGAGGTGCTAAATCGTCAAGAAAATAGCGGCTCTTAACGAGTCTCTCACCGAGGAATTACCGAGGAATTTCCTCCTCCTTCAGCCACGGACACGAGGGCATTGTGAACCCCCTGGCTAGACCGGTAGAATCCGCCTCATATTGACGATTGCCTCGAGCCACATTGTGTGTTTTGGAGACAGCCTTACGGCAGGGTTTCAATCGCCAACTGCCGACAATCCTCAAGGCACCGAGACGCCGTATGGGCGGTTCCTGCAAGAATTGACAGGGCCTGCCGTGCGCGTGTCTGTGAGCGGCATCTGCGGTGAACTGACCGGTGAAATGGCGATGCGGTTTCGGTCGGCTGTTCTGATATACCAACCGGCATATGTGGTGATTCTCGGTGGAACGAACGATCTTGGATGGAACGCAGCGCCGGCAGACATTATGCGCAACCTCCTCAAGATGTATGAACTGGCCGCAGCGGCCGGGATCAAGCCGGTGCCGGTGACCGTTCCATCGATCAGAGTGGGTGACGATCTTCGCAGTGAGGAGGGGCGTCGGTGGTTCGCAGAGCATCTTGATCGGCGGCGCCAGCTTAACGGATTGATTCTCCGCTACGCCGAATCGAAGCGGCTGGCAGCCTTCGACCTCTTCGCCGCCACGGCGGAGCCCGAGACTCAACAACTTGCGGCCCGGTACTCCAATGACGGGCTGCATCTGACCACAGCCGGATATCGGCTGGTGGCTGAGCGATTGTACCAGGAGGTGTTTGCAGCAGCGCCGGCGAGTGGGTCGTGACAGGAGGAGACCATGATACGTGACGTGACCGATCGGGACTTCGACCACGTCGTGGAACAGGCAGGGCTGCCGGTGCTGGTGGAGTTCTGGAAACCAGGATGCGGGAGTTGCCGAGCGCTGATTCGTGAACTCGAGAAACTGGAGCTCGATATGGACGGCGAGGTGCTGATTCTGAAGATGAACGTCGAGGAGAACTTCCAGATTCCAGCGGAACTGGAAGTTCGCGCATTGCCGGTGCTGGCCCTCTATCGCCAGGGAAAGTTCGAGCGGTTTATCGGCGGGCTGGGGAGCAGAGAGGAGATTCTCAAGCAGTTGCGGCTGACATGAAATGAGTCGCTACAAGGTTCGCCAGGTCCGCCCATCCTTTTCAATGAGGCGATCGGCCTCGACCGGCCCACAGGTTCCCGCCGGATATTCAGGCAACCACCGCAACCCTTGCCGGTGCCATCCTTCCAAAATGTTGGTGATCCATGCCCAGGAGGCTTCAACGGCGTCGCGCCGCATGAATCGGGAGGCATCGCCGGCCATCACGTCCAAGAGCAACCGCTCATAGGCTTCGGGCGATGGGCGGCCGAAGACGTCGCTGTATTGAAAGTCCATTTCCACCGGGTGTGTCTGCGCGCGGGTTCCCGGCACGCGCGAGACGATGCGGAGCGAGAGCCCTTCCTCCGGCTGGATGCGCAGCGCCAACACGTTCGGCGGTTGCGGCTGCTGCGCATTGGCGTTGAACAGGATTTGCGGGATGTCCTTGAATTGCACCGCGATCTCGCTGGCGCGATGGGTGAGCGCTTTCCCGGTGCGCAGATAGAAGGGCACGCCGGCCCAGCGCCAGTTTTCCACGAAGCATTTGAGCGCGACATAGGTTTCCGTCGTGGAATCAGGGTGAATCCCGTTCTCACGACGATAGCCCGGGATGGGCGCGCCCTGGACCGTGCCTTCACTGTATTGGGCACGGGCGGTGACATGCTCGACATCCTGATCGGTGATGGGCCTGAGGCAGCGGAGGACTTCCATCTTCGCGTTGCGCACCACATCCGGATCGAGCGAGTAGGGGGGCTCCATCGCGACCAAGCAGAGCAGCTGCAGCATATGGTTCTGCACCATGTCGCGCAAGGCACCGGCTTCTTCGTAGTAGCTGGCCCTGGTCCCGACGCCTTCCGCTTCGCTCACCGTGATCTGCACGTGATCGATGTACTTGTGGTTCCAAATCGGCTCGAAGATGCTGTTGGCGAACCGGACGACCATCAAATTCTGAACGGTTTCTTTCCCCAGATAGTGATCGATGCGGAAGATCTGCGATTCGTCGAACACGCGCCCCGTCACGCGGTTGATGGCCTGAGCGGAGGCCAAATCGCGGCCAACCGGTTTCTCGACGATGATGCGGGCGTAGGGCGTATGAGCCCCTGGCTTCGTCGCCAACCCGGCTTGCTCAAGCCCCTCGCATACAGAGGCAAACGAACTGGGAGGGATGCTCAGATAGAAAATCCTGTTGCCGGGTAACTGGAGGTTCTGCTCAATTTCTTCTGCTCGGGACTTCAGTCTGGCATAGGTGTTCGGGTCCTCATTTCCCCCCGACACGTAAAAGAGGTGTGGCGCGAAGTCCTTCCACTTGTCCTCTGCCAAGGCTTGCCGGGAGTGTGTCACGACGCCGTCACGCACCGTGGCGCGGAACTCCTCGTCGGTCATCGACTTGCGGCCCAGCCCGATCACCGCATAGCTTGGCGGAAGGAGTCCGTCGAGGAGCAAGTTGTAGAGGGCAGGAATCAGCCGCCGACGAGCCAGATCGCCGGAACCTCCGAAGATGACGAGGGTACAGGGCTCGACCGGGGGAATCGTTTCCTGTGAGGGGCTGATATCGATACGTGGGCTATTCGGTGGCATAGGGCGCAGGCGTTACCGGCGGACCGCATGGCCGCCGAAGGCATTCCGCAACGCGGCCAGCATCTTTTCCGCAAAGGACTCGCTTTGCCGCGATCGGAATCGAGTGAACAATGCCGTCGCGAGCGTCGGGACCGGTACATCCTTCTCGATTGCATCGGCAATCATCCAGCGACCCTCGCCGGAATCCTGCACGTAGCCTTTCAACTGGTCCAGCCGCGGATCCTCTTTCAAGGCGCCGGCCGCCAATTCCAAGAGCCAGGATCGAACGACGCTGCCGTGCATCCAGAGGTCTGCGATCTTTGCAAGATTGAGCTTGTAGTCGCTTTTCGCCATCAGCTCGAAACCTTCCGCATACCCCTGCATCATGCTGTATTCGATTCCATTATGCACCATTTTCACGTAATGCCCGGCGCCCACTCCGCCGACGTGAGCCCAGCCCTGCTCCGGCGCCAGCGTGGTGAAGATCGGTGCGAGCTGCTTCACCGGCGCCTCGTCGCCACCGACCATCAAACAGTAGCCGATGGTCAGGCCCCAAATGCCGCCGCTGGTGCCGGCATCGACATAGTGAAGCTGTTTCTTCTTGAGGTCCCCGGCCCGTCGAACATCGTCGTGGAATCTGGTATTGCCGCCATCGATCACCGTATCGCCCGCGTGGAGCAGCGCCGCGACGGCCTGAACAGTCTCCTCTGTCGGCGCGCCGGATGGGACCATGATCCAGACCGCACGCGGGGCCTTGAGCTGGCCGACGAGATTTGCTAACGACGAGGCGCCGACACAACCGACCCCTTCGGCCTGTTTGATCAGATCCGCCGATCGATCATAGACCACCACCCGGTGCCGGTCACGTTGCAACCGGGTAACCATGTTCATCCCCATTTTTCCGAGCCCGATGAATCCGATTTCCATAGTGGCTCCTTCTACTACAGTGATGGCTGGATGAGATTGCGCAGCTCACGTTCCTCACGAGGAGCCTGTCATCTGTTCATACTGCACCCACGATGACTGGCTGATGAGCCCCATGCGACAGCAGTCTGATGACCGATCCCGGAGCCCTGTCAGTCGATTCTGGCAGGATTCGGTACGTCCTTAAAGAGCGTATCGGCAAGATCGCGGCCAAAGTTGAGCCGTTCCGGCAGAGTGGCCGCAGTCAGGAACCGCCCAGCCAGGTCACCCAGCCCCGCATCGCGGGAGGCGATGAACTTTGGCACGTCACCCGGCGCGGTCAGCCAGAAGCCCCGTAGACGGAAGAACGCGCTGACGACGTCATCGAAAAATATCGAGAGCAGATACTGCGCGACCGCCGGCTTGTCGGCCAGATCTCGCGCCTTTCCCAGCCAATGGAAACACTCCGCCTTCATCCGAATCTGCTCATTGATGCTGACAGGGGGCGGCCCCTGTCGGAACCGTTGGTGGGCGCGTTCGATGAGCCTGGCGCCGATGTTGTCGTGATCGAAGAGGATGCGGGCTTTCCGTAAGAGAGACGGGAGGCGCGGCGAGTAAGGGAGGTCCTCCTCCATCTCTTGATGTCCCCGATAGCGGATGTCGGCTAGACGATCGGCGACACGGACGATCTCGTGGCCATCGGCCTGTCCTTTCACGAGCGCAATGAGATCGATGTCGCTGTGAGTCGTGATGGCGCGCCGAACGCTGGAGCCCACCAGAATCACACTGACGAGATCGCCCCCGCGGCGGCCACGGACGTGGCGCAAGGCCACCGCGACAAGCTCTTCGAATCCCGGTTCCTCGATCGGGTCCGGTTGTTCCGGCGGCTCCGGCATCGCCAGGAGTTCTGCCTTCAATTCTTCTGACGTGGGAATAGGTTGGGTGGCGGGGCTATCCATTTTTAGGCTCCCTGTACGAGCTGAATATGTTTCGGGAGCGATCCCAGCCAGTCCTCGAACGGTTGCTCCGCATCAACGATAATTTCCAACTTGCCATTGGTCAACCGCCGGACGACACCAGGGCTTTCTGGAGACAACGGGATTTCGACCCACTCGCGGTTCAGACCGAGCGAGTCGGTGACCTCAAGGATCCGGCTGATGTGTTTGAACGACACAAATTCTAACGGCATCGGCGCTCCATCACGCGGCATTCTAGATTTCAGTGAGAGACGTGTCAATGAGCGGAGCCTCAGTCCCCCAACACACGGGCAAAGATCTCGCAGGCTTCTTCGGTCATGGCGCTGGAGACATCCAAGTGGGTGACGGCCCGAAAGCTGGTGCCGCCGATTGCATTGATCAAGACGCCCGCCTGCTTCAAGGCTGTGACAATCGCCGGTGGACTGAGGGGGTGGCCGATCACATCGAAGATGACGATGTTCGTGTCGACATCTTGAGGACTGATCCTGACCGTCGGGATTTGTTGCAGCCGTCGCGCCAGACGCTTGGCGTGGTCATGGTCCACTTTCAATCGTCCAATATGGTGTTCGAGCGCATAGATGCCGGCGGCGGCGAGGATTCCGGACTGCCGCATCGCACCGCCATACATACGGCGTAACCGCTTAGCCTTGTCGAGGAGGGTCAGATCATTCATCATGAGGAGCGAACCGGCCGGTGCTCCCAGTCCTTTCGAGAGACAGACTGACAGGGTATCAAAGTGCTGGGCATAGGAGGCCGGTGGCAAGGTGGTGGCAGCGATGGCGTTGAATAGTCGTGCGCCGTCCAGATGCATCGGAATGCCCTGGGTGGCAGTCGTCGAGCGAATCCGTTCAATCGTCGCCAGGGGATAAATCGTTCCACCGCCGCTATTATGGGTGTTCTCTAGACAGATCAGCGCCGTTTGAATCGTATTCGGGTCTTTGGGACGGATTGCCGCCTCAACCTGTTCGGGGGAGATGAGGCCCCGATTTCCTGCGACCCAATGGAGTTGTACGCCTGCCAGTGCCCCAGCGGCACCCTGCTCATACCGGACGATATGCGCCGTGCTCTCGACGATGACTTCTTGGCCTGGTTGCGTGTGGAGGCGAATGGCGAGTTGATTGGCCATCGTGCCGGACGGCACGAAGAGTGCGGCCTTTTTCCCAAACATCGTGGCCGCCATGTCTTGCAGCCGATTCACGGTGGGATCTTCGCCGTAGACATCGTCTCCCACTTCTGCGCGTGCCATCGCCTTTCGCATGGCTTCAGTGGGTTTCGTGACCGTATCGCTGCGCAGGTCGATCATCAAGCGTCCGTGAGAATGCCACAAGATCGTGGGCCGTGCGCATTCTAGCAAATTTTCTCCTTGCGTGGGAGAGTCGGTCACGGCAGGATGCTGTTCGTATGACGTGGCTTCGAGACGTGCTCCCGTCGGTGACCGATGCAGAACCGGACGAAGCCGTTCCGATGGGCTGGGCATTCCTCTATTTTTTCTGTCTCCTCTGCGGCTACTACATTCTGCGTCCCGTTCGAGATGAAATGGCGATCGAAGGCGGGGTGCAGCACCTGCCCTGGATGATGACCGCCACCTTTGTGACGCTCCTGCTCCTGACGCCGCTCTTCGGGTGGCTCTCCGCCCGAGTACCGCGGTATCGGTTGATCCTGACCGTGTACGCATTTTTTGGTCTCAATTTGATCCTCTTCTTCGTAGCGATGACGAACCACTTGTCTCCGCAGTGGACTGCCCGCACGTTCTTTGTATGGTTGTCGGTGTTCAATCTGTTCGTCGTGTCGGTGTTCTGGAGTATCATGGCCGATCTCTTTACACCGACGCAGGGCGCCAGACTTTTCGGTGTGATTGCCGCCGGCGGCAGTATCGGCGCGATGGTCGGTCCGCTTCTCACCACCGGGTTGACCTATCTCATCCCGATCCCCGTGCTGCTGCTCATCTCGGCAGGGTTTCTCGTCGCCTGCGGGCGCTGCGTGTATCAGCTGGACCAATGGGCGATGGCGCGACCCTCTCGACAGATCAGTCGTCAGGGTGAACCGATTGGCGGCAGTATCTGGGCGGGGGTCAGGCTGGCGCTCTCGTCGCCCTACCTTCTGGGCATCTGCCTCTATCTGTTCTTCCTCACGACGACCGCGACATTCTTGTATCTGGAGCAAATGAGGCTGGTGAGCGAGCAGATTCCCTCCGCGGAAGGGCGCACCCGTCTGTTTGCCCTCATCGACCTGGTCGTCAACGTACTGACGTTTCTGATGCAGGTGACGGTGACGAGCCGGGTGATCAGCCGGTTCGGGTTGGCGTCGGCGCTCGTCGTGCTTCCCGTTGCGAGTGCCATCGGGTTTGGCGTGATCGGCGTCATGCCATTCCTCGCCGTCTTCATTCTCTTTACCGTCGTGCGGCGAGTCGGTGAATATGCACTTGCCAAGCCGGCTCGCGAGGTCCTTTTCACGGTGGTGCGCCGGGAGGAGAAGTATAAGGCCAAGAACTTTATTGACACAGCGGTCTCGCGTGGGGGCGATGCGGTGACCGGGTGGATCGTGAACGGGGTGAAAGTGCTGGGTGTCACGGCAGGGCAGATGGCATGGGTTCTAGTCCCGCTGGCGCTGCTCTGGGGATGGGTGGGGTGGTTCCTGGCCCGGCAAGAAGAAAAGTTAAGGGGAGGGTGAAGAGGGAGCGGCCAGGCGCCCTCCTTACTCGCAGAACGCGCACGATAAGAATGTGCTCGCTCGACGCGCGCAGTGGGACAACACAGGCGCCATCCCAAGAGAGGAGAAGCGAGCTACTTGGAGGGATCATTGATGCGTGCAGCTGGAAGTACCCAGGCCACCCTCCCTCTGCTTTACTCGTGAAAAAATCGCATGCTATAGTCGTTTGCACATTGCGCTGATAGTTGATGTGAATAGTTCAGGTCTCAGATTCACGTTTCACGAGGGTCACGATGCCTGAAGTTCCAGTTAAGATCTATATTGCTAAACTATTGAAAGAGTGTAGCAAAATGGCACAGAAGCTCGCGATTTTATCTGGTCCTGTCAAAGAAAAAGCCTTGCGTGCGATGGCGGATCGAGTAGCGGCTGACGAAGAAATTATTCTGGCGGCGAACGAGAAGGATGTGGACGCGGTCGGGAAGTCCTTTGAGGCCGACGTCATGAAAGACCGGATGAAAGCCGCCGTGGCTCGCCTGCGCATGACGGCGGACGATATCAAGGAGATGGTCGATCGTCTCCGCATGATCGCGGACCTCCCCGATCCGGTCGGAGCAGTCACCTCACGATGGGAACAGCCGGACGGGTTGCAAGTCAGCCGTGTCCGCGTCCCAATCGGGGTGATCGGCGTCGTTTCAGAACTGAGCCCGCTCATTACGGTGGAGTCGATCGCGCTCTGCTTCAAGTCGGGTAACCTCTGTGTCTTTCGTGGCGCGCCGGAGTGGAGCTTGACGCAGCAGGCCATCGAAACCGGATTGCGAGAAGCGGCGGAACAGAATGGGGTGCCGGACGGCGCATGGATCATCATCGAACGTCCGGAAAAAGAGGTGGCGGTCGAGTTGATTCGGTCTGCAAACATTCTCGATGCGATTATCCCGCGTGGCGGGGCCGGCCTCCGCAAAGCAGTGATTGAACAGGCAAAGATGCCGGTGCTTTCCTACGACGGAGGGCTCACGCATATGTACGTGGATGCTGACACCGATATGCCGATGGCTCAAAACGTGGCGATTAACTCCAAGGTGCAGAAGGCCATAGCATCGAACTCGCTCGACACGCTGCTCGTGCAACAGGTGATTGGGCGACAGTTCTTGCCTCCGCTGGTCAACCGCATGCTCGAAGAATTTAAGATCGAGGTGCGGGCCTGTCCGAAGACCATGGCGCTCATGGGGCAAATGGCAATGACCGGACATGCCTCGATCGTCCCGGCAAAGGAAGAGGATTGGCACACCCAATTCCAGTCGCCCGTATTGGCCGTCAAAATGGTCGCAGACATGGACGAGGCCTTAGCGCACATCGTGGCGCATGGCCCCTGTCTCACCGCCGTCATTGCGACCACGCGGTATGAGTCGGCCTTGCGGTTCACGCGCGAAGTGGATGCCAGCGCGGTGTTCGTCAACGCGTCGTCCCGGCTCAATGCCGGTGATAGCTACGGTATGGGCGCCGATATCGGGCTCAGTGGTTCGCGTCTCCATGCCAAGGGTCCGATCGGCCTTGAGCAACTGACTTGCGAAAAGTATGTCGCCTTTGGGTCGGGCCAACTGCGCTACCCGCATCCGGTGCCGGAGACATATTTTGACGCGATCATGCTGAAAAGGCCGTAGTCGCCTGCTGAGAACGCTCTCCAGCTTCGTTCTCAGTCGCTCGAACCACTCGACGTACCCTCACCACGTACGCCTCGTGGTTCGCACTCCTTGCGGCCTCGCTGGAAAACGTTTTGAGAAGGCGTGCCGAGGCTACATCAATGACCAGCGACTCACTGTTGCAATCGCTCCATTCGCACTTGGCCTGGTGGGGTCTCCGACAATTCACGTCGGATGAGACCTATTTCCAGTGGCAGCGGGAGACCCTCTCACCGGCCGAGATCGCCGCACTACATCGGCAGGTGGAGCAGAAGCGTGGCGGATCCTCTGCCGATGAGGTCTTGTTCTACGATGCCACCGCGCATCCGAATATCCTGCCGGTCCTCTATAGCCAACAATACGACTATTATCTGGCCATCGGATCGCGCGTGGCAGATCGCATGAGTGGCGCCCAGTCCATACTGGATGTGGGCTGCGGGGTCGGCATCCTCACGACATTCTATGCGAGGCAGCATCCCGACAAGGCTTTTATCGGGATCGATCGCTCACCTGCCTCGATCGCGCGAGCGCAAGAACACGCGAAGGCACTTGGTCTGACCAACGTACAGTTTGAATGCCTCGATCTCGATCACACGACTCCCACTCGCTCCTTTGATTTGATCCTCACCACGCATGCCCTCGTGCAAGCTGAACTGGACCCGGGCATTCCCAGTCGCAGGTGGAACACTTTCGAGCGTACCGGCGAAGGCCAACAGCAAGCAGACTTTGAGCGGCGGACGGGGATCGACACCAGGCTCGATCGCATGCGCGTCCTGCTCTCTGTACAGGGGCGCATGATCGTGTTTGAGAAAACCCGCCAATTGGCAAGACGAGTCCCGCTACAGCGGGCCTTGGCTGCACGAGGCCTTGGCCTGATCGAGCAGCCGGAATTGATTCGATACCGTCTCGTCGAAGAAGTTGCCGACGATGGACCTTTCTATGTGCTGGGGAGGGGAGCGTCAGGTCAGCTTCTCTGGGATGAATCGCCCGAGCCAGATGAAGGCCGTCCGTTCGATCGAGCCACGCTGAAAACCGGTTTACCCGATCCGGACGCGCCGCTCTATGAGAACCATTGGCCTTCCGCACAGCGTATATGGGAACAGCTGCACGATAAGCACCTCCTCAAAGAGACCACGTGCCAGGAGCCGGACGGCCGCCAGCTACATATCGAACTCGGTCAGGCAGAGGAGGGGGTCTATCTGTATTGCGCCAACACCTTGGATCAACGCCAGTTGGTGCTTGTTGAACCAGCCCGCACGGCCATGCTGGAGTCCTACTATCAAAAGATTGCGAGCGGCGCACCTCCATCGACAGCGTCCGGTCAGGCAGACAGATGGCTCGAACGGTGCAAGCTGTACAGTGAGTAGGAGGCGAAGTCAATCGACGAGAGAACTTCACGTACCCCATTTCATTTTTTCCATAATTGGGGTATGAAGTGGGGGGCGGCGATTGCGTCGCGGTGCGATATTACTCATCCACACAGCAGAGGAGACACTCAATGTCTAAGGGCATGACACAGAAGAAAATGACCAAGAAGAAACCAGCCATGACGATGAAGGAAAAGCGCGCCGCCAAGGTTGCCAAGAGAATGGGCTAATGCAGCCCGCGCTTCGGCCGTCCTGACCGAAGACAATACTCAATGCGCCTATCGACGTGCGTTGGACGCCACGAGCGCGATGGAGTGGCGTGTCTCAGTAATGATCACGCTATGGCAATACTGCCTTCAGTGCTGAACCCTGTCGTTGAGACCGTCACAGGTGAGGCTCCGGCTTCCTTCAGCTTATCTCCCAGGCCGGATGACACGAGAACCTGTTGAAGGCCTTCAGCGGTCTGATCGAGGAGAAAGTCAAACCCGATGACAGCGTAATGGAGGGGGTGACCGTGTGGCCCATCGACACGGAAGACCTGTGCGCGACTGGTTCCTTCCTGGAAATCGGTGATGTGATGCTTGGGAAACTGCTGGCGCAGGTAGAGGCGGATCACGTCGAACTTGGCTAAATTACTCACGTGCCGTTTGTGTCCCTTTCCCGAATCTCTTGTTCAATGAGTCGCCTTGACTGGTTTTCCCTGCTGCGCCCGCGATGATGATCTGGCGACCCAGTATATGAGCATGGCCTTTGCGAAGTCAGGAGGTCAGACGCAATGCTCGGCGACGGCCCGGTCACTTCTTCCGGTACACGTTTAGCCCGACCTTCTCCTCGCGGTTTGGAATGGTCACATTCCCCTCCGTTGAGGCAATGATGATCGTCTTCCCCGAAGCAGAGGGCCCGAACTCTTTGGACAAATCTACCTTGATCGTCAACGTTGTACCTTCGACGGTCATCTCCACGTTCTTCATGATGCTGGCCTCTCAGTGATGGACGAAGCGTGAGGACGCTCTGACCGAATATGGTGCAACCTGTACCGCGGGCAGGGGAGGAAGTCAATCCACAGAAGCGCCTCACGCAGTGCGAAAGACCGTGGCGCGTGAAATATGAGACATGCGAGTGCCCTCTGGTCTTTCTTGTTTATCTGGGTTGTTTGGTCAGTTGGTCTAGTTGAACTAGAACAACCAAATGAACCAAACAACCCAGATAAAACAGATCAACCCGGCAAACCACGAACGACAGACCAGCGGACGGCTAGGTCTTGCGCTTGAGCAAGTCAGCGAGATGGGCGAAGGGCGTGAAAGTCGAGGGTCGATCTTGCTCCCGGCCCGGCGGTGCCTCACCAGACGCATCAGCCACCTGCTTCCTCTGGTGCTCATTGTCGTGGCAGTAGAGACAGAGCAATTCCCAGTTGCTCCCGTCATGCGGATTGTTGTCGTGGTTGTGGTCCTTGTGATGGACCGTGAGCTGGTTCAGTTTCTTTCCGTCAAATTCGCGTCCGCAGTGCGCACAGATCCACGGAAACATTTTGAGCGCTTGCTCTCGATAGGTCTGTTGCAGCTGAGCCTGGGTGCGCCGTGCCATGCGAGCCTCGGAGAAGAAGGCGAATTGTTGCAGGATGCTCAAAAAGGCCGTTCAGCAAGGCCGCAGCGAGCGAAGGGCCGAGGAGGTACATACCGCACTTCGTGTGGGCCGTTCGCCCATTGGATGGATCTTGGCGAACGGAAAAGCCCCGACAGTGCCTCCGGCCTCCGAGAAGCCTCTCCTCAACGTTGAGCCTCTGGAGCGATGCGAGAACGCAGCTGGCGGACTTTTTCAGCATCCTGCTACGTGAGCTGTGTGCAGGGCCAGGAAAACACCCGAATGGCTGGTTTGACCCATCCTGAGTGCTTCGCCTCTGCACACCAGGCTATGACAGCGCTGGCGACCTTGTCACGTTGAGCTGGTTCCAGCGAGACCAGGATGACACTGTTACCCCCTGCATAGAACGAGATCCCTTCAGTCGATCCCGATTGTCCGGTCCCAACCGTCTCGGGAAATTCGGTGTAGGCCATGACTCCGCACGTCTGCAATAACTCATGCACGCGTTCTTTCAGTGACGTACGAAACACGATCATCAACATGTCCATGGGTGACCTCGAAACAGGTGAGAGCTTAATATAGCAGGTTCCTCATCGATCTTGGAAGGCAAGCCCGCATTATTTATGACGATTTGCCGAGAAATCGCTGAGTCGCGGCGCGAGACCAGCGCGCGGAGCCTAGGGGACTGGCTCTGCCGTCTGCGGCGGTGCCTGTCCCGATCCCAGGCGAGCCCGCTGGCCGGAGGCTCGTCGTAGCAGCGGATCGGTGATTGCAGCAGAAGCATTTATGAATAATGCAGGCTAGGTGAGAGCTACCAGGGGGAGACGACTGCGAGCCCTCATCTTCTCATCTCCCGTTCTGCTCAATACCCGATATGACGGTTTGGGTGACGAGTAGCTCCTGATCGTTGAATCACAACCAGTGATTTTGCATGACGTCCGGTCTGTCCTTGATCCGCTTTGTCTCATCGAGGACCACGCATAAACATTTAGCACATAACCCTTTAGAGGGATTGCCATTCTTTCGACGAATTGGTAATTCCTGTGTCCCTGTGACACGTCCTTAGTAGGTTTGCATCTTACCGCGAGGCTCTGGTGATGGAACGTCTCGGCGTATCGTTCTGTGACAGACGCAGGCGGGCGTGAACAAGCGTGGTGCCTTCGCACCACAGCAAGGCCACATGTGACCCCCTCAACGATCCCACCAAAAATGGAAGAGTCGGCCAATCCGGATCGCAGGGGAGGCACGCGTGTGCTAAAGATACAGCCCTGTTTTTACCAGCTTGCTCAAGTCGCTGGTTACGAGATCGTCGAATTCTCTGATGGGCACGCGCTGTCTCTCAATACCAGCTCGGGAGGATTCTTGCTCTTAATGCCGCAACCTCCGGAGAGGAGACAAGTGTTTGAAGTGCACACGCCTTTGTCACCAGAGGAGGAGCGAGAAGTCAAGTTAGTGGAAGCCTGCTGGACGCGCGAACTGACATTTGGCGCCACGGGCAAGGTCTATCTCGTCGGCGTCAAGTCCCTATTCGAACCTGGCGCGTCCCAATTTATAGCGAGCGCCGGTGCGCGAGAGTTGAACCGGGGCCGGTGAGGTCAGGCGGGTTTATCTAGTTTGTTCGGTTTATCTTATTTCTCGTGTTGGGCAAATCCAAAGAAACCAGAGAAGCCAAATCCTCCCCCACGTCCTGCGAAATGGTTCTTGGCAACTTTATTTTTCCTGACACCTTTATCCTTCGCGCATAGGAATATTTTCCTCGACCGCCAATCCCGGCTCTCTTATAATTAAGAACATAAGGAGGGTCATATGGAGCCTACCGTTGAACAACGCAATCACCGACGTTACCCCGTCAATTTCCAAGGGGTCTTTTCCTCTGATACAGTGCAGGGCGAAGAGGGTGTTGTGCTAGACCTCTCCCTGGGAGGGTGTCGGATGGGGAGCCCGATTTCGATGCCTATCGATACAGCGATTCACCTTCAGATTCGGCCTCGCCAAGCGGCCCCCATTTATATCCCCAGCGCGATCGTGCGTTGGGTAAGGGGCTCCGCATTCGGTGTGCAGTTCCAAGAATTGGCTAAACACGAATCAAAAGCGCTGACTCATTTGCTGTGGTCATTGCCCCCTTCAAGGCGGGACGGTTCATCGAATCCGTGAAGCCAGGCCTGACGCTCTGCCGAAGGCTATCGATGAGTACCGGCAGTCAGCTGCAACTCCTATCTATATCCGATGGGCACCAGGCTCTAAGGACCGGAGCCTTACTCCCATCAGCTGCTCTTAAGTGTCGTGCTTTGTACTCAATTGGCAGGCAATAACAAAATCACGTTCATTTGGATACGCTGCTGCCATCTCATAGCCGATGCGATTTCGTTCAATCTGGCATTCTTCAGACGTGGCATACGTCTCCAGCTTTATCATTTTATCGAGTCCCGGCACATTACTCAGGAGAACAATGACTAACAACCACATGGGACTCCTTTCAGCCTCTCCAGGCGAGGAGCAAACACGCTGTATTCACTTGGTAGGTTAGAAGCCACGTACGCCGTTCATCTTGTCGCACTCCCCGAAAGTGCGCCAGCATTATTTGAAAATTGACGAAGCGGCTGCCCTTGTGGCACAAGGCAGTGATCGTGGATCAGACCACCACCTCACACCATCGAAAGGAGCCGATTCATAGGAACAGAGTCCGAATTCAGCGACAAGGCAAGGTAAAAGAAGTGGGGCCCGCAGTCGTGCCGAATGGCCCTGATCCAAGCGCTGATTCCGCTAGGGCTGCAGGCCACTCATGCCTGACCTCAACTCGACCCTGCTGTCTTGTGGGAAGCGTGTGTGAAGTCAGGAGAGGACGATTCAGAGGCAGTCTATCGTCAGATCCCCGTCACGCACAGCGAGAGGGGCCTGACACATTTTCCCTTTCCATTCCTCCGATATAATCAGTTCGGGCATCGCGCAATGTCAGAAGGAGGAGATCAACTCCCCTGGCGTGCATGATCGAGGGTCTTGACCATGGTCAAAAGGCGCGCCCGTCCTTCCTCGGAAATTTCGGTGAACTGGACCCCCATCCCCGGAAAGAACACATAATGCTCCTCACTAGGCCGCATCCAGGCCACTGTGCCTTGTGCGTTAATCGGCGTGGTCGGATCGTCAGGCAGGACGAGTTCCAGTGCGAGGGCTGTCCCTAACTGCGGCGGCAGATGGGTCTCGATGAAGACCCCACCTCCGCCGATCTCGCAGGTAACACTGTCGAGGTGTTTGTGGTCCGGTGTCAAGAAGCGCACTTTCGCCGCGAGACGACTGCGGGGATAATTCCGGACTGCTCGATGGGATTGGGTCTCTTTGACATAGCCCTGAACGAAATCGATAACGGCTTCCCACGGCACCGCCCCCAACGGGTCGCCTGTTTGGCCGAGCAGCGTCATCGTTTCCGCCTCGCGGTCCAGCTCCAAGACTTTTCCTCGATGCCGTAATGAGATCTTAACCGGCAGCATCGCCATGATCCCTCCTCTCGGTGGGAAACGAATACGCTCGCCCTTTCCGTATCATTCGTAATTCATCACGCATCCTCCTTCAGGCTCTCGACCCTGAGTCCTAGCAGAATGAGTCTTACTCGACGACCCTGAAGGCTAGATTTTAGGATGAGGAAACCGGGACATTCTACTTCTTCAAGTGAGCTCGGTCTATCGCTGTGTGAGGGGAGGGCGATTCAGAGGCAGTCTATCTGGTGCGCGGGTCTGTCTTGTCTCTCTCGTTCGTCGAACCAAACACACGAGACAGACCAACGAGACCAGATGGACCGGATCCCCGCCATGAACCTCGACATAGTTTCTGCACATTTTCATCACGTAAACAGCTGGATTCTACCGACTCGGCGGTTCAGAACATGGTAGGCGAGGTCTCCAGCAGCGAGGCGCGGGCGGCGGGGCATGGTGGTTCTTCTACCGAAACCGTCGCGATGCTGTCAAGACAAGACTCCCGACCCCTTTTCTTTGCCGTCAGGCGGCTTCTGGATAAGGCGTTGATTCAACGCCGTCCATCATACCAAATCGATAACTGCTTCTTGTCTTGCAATGTGCGACGTGGATGCAGAATGACTCGGAGGATCTGACCGGCAATCTCTCGCCCGGAGTAGAGTGCCACCTTGCGCGATGACGTCTCCAGCGGATGCTTTGTCAAGATGATGAATTGAAGGCCGCGTTGTCGCCCCCACTGCTTGAGATGCTCACTTAAGCTTATTTCGTCACCAGCATAAAGTTCCTGGTTGAAACCACCGACATCACGAAACGCATCGCTGCGACACACGACCAACGCACCCGCTGCCCAGCGAAACAGAATCGACATGCCCGTCCACAGTTGCAATGTCCAGTTCGCCCACCATGGCAATCCTTGCATTTGTAGTGTGCTGCCACAACCCACGCACTTACCGTCTTCAATCAACCGCAAGATATCAGCCAGCAATCCTGGATTTAACACACTGTCCGCATCCACAAACAGCAACCAATCTCCTGTCGCCTCAGCGGCGCCGGCATTGCGTGCCCGACCGATTTGATTGATGGGCTCAAACACGACCTGAGCACCCGCCTGCCTTGCCAGATTGGCCGTGTTGTCGGTGGAATTATTGTCGACCACAATAATTTCCGATGTAAAACCAGGCTTGAAGTTTGCGGCGAGTGATGCAGAAATGGACTGCAGACAGCGTGCAATCAGACGCTCTTCATTAAAAGCTGGAATGACAATTGAGAGATGCATACGTGCCATCCGCCGCACCCAGGCTTCCTCGCCGAGAATAATTCGAGACATTCTACGTGTTCAAGATGGCGTGGTCTATCAGTGGTGAGGGGAGGGCGATACCCCTGGCTCATACTTCCGATACCACCAGTAAAATCCCGCCCGAACCAGCTCTTGAATGAGCATGTGTCCATCAGGAAGTGCCACATCCCCAGTAGCCGGTAGTACTTCTTCAATGCTAGGATCCACCAGTCACCCGCGGCGTTGAACCGACGTAAGGGAACGGGTAACGGCGTGGAACAATAAGGATCAACGTCAAGAGGGGACCATATGAAAACGTTTCAGGTGCGACAAAACATTCATTATGATCTGATGATAACCGCAGGCACGGAACAGGAAGCAATTCTGAAGGCCGGGGGTATCCCATTGACTCAGTGGGACACCGAGAGTACCGAGATCACGGCCGAGTTGATCGATGAAACGGAAGAATTGGACGAATACTGATGCCCCAGGCCTTTCTGACGCCCACGATACGGGAAGAAAGAAAATATACCGGGAGTCTTTTGCGGAAGTGACAAGGCCGCCGAGGGCCAGCAGTGGAGTGCGTGGTCAAGCAACGACCCATGAGTTGTTCCTGTTGAGATGGCCGCTTCTTCGATCGCCATGCTGTTGCGGTCGGGGCGGTCGTCGATCATGGCGCAACTTTGGTCTAGGTCAAAGGTTGCGTGCGGCTGCGCGATCAGTCCTTACCGCACGCTACTTTCCACACCGTTTGACCCACACTGCCTGGCATGATTGATATCCACTTACCTACTTGTGAGTTGGTATAAACCACTGTTCCGCTTCCCATATTGCCCGAGAATTCCTTGAGCGCAAGCACCCGACTGCGCTCTTCTGCGCAGTCGAATTCCCATTGTTCCTCGGCAGTTAAAAACCTGATGCCTCCCACGGTTTGTACGGTCTTGTAGTCGTAGAATTGCCACATCTTCACCAGATTGCTGTTGCGGCGTATGGTGGCTGGATCCACGTATACAGTCTTTCCTGCTTCATCGCCGTCACTAACCTTTACCCACTCCGCATACGCAGGTCCACTACTCAGGAACAGGAGTGTTATCAGGAAGAGTCGTGTCATTTGAATCCCTCGATACCTCATGGCTACTCATTTCCCGTTCGGCCTCCACTCTCGTGCCCGCTTGTGCGCCTCGGCAATCTGGGCTGGCGTCATCTGTCTGGCGAGATCATCGCGGTATCCTGGCGCGTGCGCATTTCCGTTTCCTGCCGCCAGGCTGTACCACATGTGGGCCTGGACTAAGTCCCGGGGACCGCCCTCACCGTAGGCAGACTGGATGCCGAGGTAGAACTGCGCCTTCGCTTCCCCCTGAGCGGCAGCCTTCTCGTACCACTGGCGTGCTTTGGCGAAATCCCGTGGGACGCCGTCTCCGTTCTCATATAGCGAACCGAGGCGGAACTGCGCAATTGGGTCTCCCTGCTCGGCGAGCGGTCGCCACTCACGCAAGGCTGTTGCGTAGTCTCCACGGCCATAGGCATCCATGCCAGCTTGATAATCCGCCCATGCGGGAACAGCGAGACAGATGATCGACAGCACGAGGGCGATGGGGAATCGGAGAGGCATCGGCCGATTGTTACTCACAGTACATTTTCCACCGCAAACTCCTTCCCTCTCGATCACTGCACGACCGCCCCAGGTACTTCTATCCATTGCGCATGCGGGAGCGTGACAGTGAGTGGGGTCAAGAAACAAGGACATTCTACTTTTTCAGGTCGACTTGGTCCATCGCTGTGTGAGGGGAGGGGGTGGGGGACAGAATGTTCAATGTTGAAATGGTGAATGTTCAATTGTCCAGACAATCACCGAACGACGACTCCGAGCGGATTATCTGATGCGCGGGTCTGTCTTCTCTCTCTCCTCGTCCGTCGAACCAAACGAACGAGAGAGCAGCAACGAGACCAGATGGACCAGATTCCCGGCGCTTAACTGACAACCGCAACTTGTCTGATGGTGAAGATCCCCACGCCCCTTGTGATGATCACCTTCCCCGCCCGGCTTAAACGAGAGATCTCCTGATAGATCTCGCTAGAGGTGAACTCCGGAGAGCGCGCCACCAAGGTTTCGAATTCGCAATCCTGGGAGCCTTGGAGTAGTTCGAGGATGCGGTCGGTAATGGGCCTCTGCGGTGACATGTGGATACCTCCTTGCCGCGATGTGATCGTCTCGGCACAGTGTGCGGAGTGTGCTGCCGGCGTTGGAGCGGCGGAGACTGGAGAATCGGTCGCGTTGGGAAGGGCGACGAAGCGCGAGAGATGAGACAGTCGGCGTGGCTGAAACGTCTTGACCGTGATGTTACGCGCCCAGAGACCGCTCAGTCAAGCAGTCGCAGTGGTGCACGCTCCTGTCATCGAACCAAGCAGACGATAACAGACCGGATCAATCAGTTCCCCGCCACTCGCCGCGAAATGTTTGATCGCAGACCTGCCATTCATTCTTCGGGAAAAACCAAGAAGGTGGCGCGCGTCGCCTTTCTTCGGAAACGGCTGACGACACTCAACGCGATGCTCAAGCATCGGACGAACTGGCGGACGGAACAGTCTCAGCACGCTTGACGGTCAAGACAGTGGCTGACCCAAAATTATCCGGGAAATATTTCAAGTCGTTGGAGCGGGCGTGGTCGTTCGTGCAGCGTTTTTCACGTGGGACTTCTTGAGCGTCATGAGACCTAATTCCTTCGCGGTAGGTGCATAGGGACCCGATGTTTTCCCCTTGTAGCGTTTCTCAAACTGCTCGATGAAATGGAGCGCTTCAGCTGTTTGCCCCTGCCTAGTCAAGAGTTCCACGAGGCGAAAATACGCTGGCACGATCAGAGGCATATGTCGAACCTCCTTAGCATATTCAATCGTATCGCGGTATTTCTCCATTGCGGGACTTGGATTCGTGCAATCTCCCAAGACAGCTTCCAGCACGTAGATACCGAACCGGTCGGTGTTGGCGCTGATGCTCCGCTCCCAGGGACCAAGAATCATCTCCCTCAATTCATCCTGGTCCAACTTTATCGGTTCGCGCTTGCGGGACAATCGTAATCGCGCGACGATCTGGTTCGCTTCGGGCCATGCGCCGTATAAACCGACGAGGAAGCCGATGCAACGAGCGGGGCTCTTGCATATTCCCTTGATCGGCGAGAACTGGCTCTTCATCACTTCGCTGGGAGGGAAAACAGTCCCATGAGCCGATCGGCACACCTCGCATGCCTGTAGATCGTCAGCCACGGCATAGAGATACATACGGATGCCTGAGCGGTCGAAAATATCGATGGCCAGGATTCGCCCCTTCATCACGCGCAGTTGATAGTATTGCCACAGGACGAGCAATCCGAAAATTGCCAGTAAGTAGGGGAGGAAATCTGGGAGGACGATACTGGTTATAGTTTCCACAGGCATTCTCGCGATATCTGGACGGCGCTACGGCATTCTGGAGATGAGTATAGCGAGGAGATGTCAATAGACCTAGAAATAGAGTGGTTTCTGAACAAAGCAACAGGGGGCATTCTGAGCGAACACATTCAACCTTATCGGAGGGGGGCCTGGGCCATGCCTTTGTCGTGCATCGAACGACGACGGCCGTCTTGTGGAGCCTTGGGGAGGGGAGGGCGATTCAGAGGCAGTCTATCTGGCGCGCGGGACTCTCAATCTCCTTTCTCAGCAATGCCTTGGCTGGCTGGCCCTTTCCTGATAGGGTACACTCATTGATCCTGAGAACGATCTATGGCCATCTTACTCGTCGATGACTCGCAGGATGACTGTCTGCTCATCGGAGCCTACCTGAGGTCCGCCGACTACGTAGTTGTACCCACCAACTCGGCGAAAGAGGCGTTGCATTACTTGAAGGGGCTAACTGAGGGCGAGCCTTTGGCCCCAATCGATTTGATTTTGCTTGATGTCAAGATGCCTGGGTACGATGGACTCGACGCCTGCACGCGGATTAAATCTATGAAGCAATTTGAAGCGGTCCCGATCCTGATGGTCTCTGCTGATACGACCTCCGGCACTATCCAATTGGCATTTCGGCGAGGTGCTGTCGACTATATCCGAAAGCCAATAATCAAGCCTGAGCTCTTAGCCAAGGTCGCGATGGTACTCAAAATCCAAGACGGCACCAACCAGCGAGCGCAGTCACAGAAGATGACACCCCAGAAGGCGAACATCCAAGTCCCCCTGACTATCGACATCTTAACGGGCATTATGAACTGGTGGAGTTTTGATGAGCTCTTCGAGCAGGAGTGGGGGCGCGCGGCAAAAGAACACCTTCCTATTTCGCTGCTCTTCTTTACCCTGGAAAATTTTAAGGCCTTTAACGACACCTATGGGTACCTCACAGGTGACGAGTGCCTACAGAAAATCGCTCACATTACACAAGAGACTTTCGCCCAGCCAGGCCAGGTCGTGGCGCGGTATCGGGGTGCGGAGTTTGTCGTACTGCTATTCGGTACAGGAGCCGAGGATGCGAAGTCTATGACGGACCATCTCCACAAAACCATCGTGGCCTTGGATGTCGGCCCTACCGTTGCTGTAGGGGTGGCGACCGTGTACCCCAATGAAGGCACCTCTCGTGGGGCTCTTCTCACTTCGGCCAAGAACGCAGTCCCCAATCGGAAGTAGGAGAACCGCAATCCCGTCTTGATCACTACCTCCTATCATGAGGTTGACTTCCCTCAGATCGCCCTCGACCGCACGAGATGAAGTGTGGTCCCAGATCACAAACAGTTCTTTCTGAACCACTTAAGCGAGTGGACGAAATCCCTGGATTTGTGGGTGGAAGAAACGGGGATAATCCACTTTAAGGGTTGGCCTAGTCCATCGAACCAGATCCTCACCTCGCACCGCGAAATGTACGATTGCACGATCTGATCCTCATGCCTCGAATTTCGAGGTGGAGGGCCGGCGAATAGCAATTAGAACATGGACTTTCCCGCTCGATGCCCTAGCAAGCCAGAATTTCGGTCGCGAATGATTCCTTTAAGGGAAAGATCGAGCGTTGGTGTCACTTGGCCTGTCCATAACACCAATCGGCCTAGGATGACTATGGTGGCGACAAATACACTACTATCCAACCAGGCTGTAACGGTTTGCGCCCCAACAAACATACTCGTCCCACTGACAAGCCAGAGACCAATTCCAATAGCCAAAACGTATGACAACCGTGTGGTATGGGCTATGCGAAGGGCGAGCGCAACCCCAACTGCTCCTGTTACCAGGGCCAGCAGCGGATACATAATCGGATTCGACTGTGGTGTGATGTTGTCAAAGGCCAGCACGAGCCCTGCCACGAAGGTCACGCTATAGACAATGGCCACGCCTTTCAAAACCATTCGTAAATAGATAACCTGACGGGGTCTTATCATGCGGGTAAGATTACGAAAAGAAAGAGATGGCACGCAATTATACGTAGAGGGGGGAACTTTAGAGCTTTAGTAGGGGGTCCTTATCGCTATACCTTGCTGGCTCGGGGCAGAAGAAACGGGAGGGCATCCTACTTACTATGGGTCGGCCAGGTCCATTCCTTTGTCGTACATCGAACGACTACCGATGTATTGAGTGAGTCTTGTGGGGGCGATTCAGAGGCAGTCTATCAGTGCGCGGGTCTGTCTTGTCTCTTTCGTTCGTCGAGACAAACAAATGAGAGAGACCAAAGAAGCTAGATGAATCAGATCCCCGCCACGCGCTGCGAACTGGTTTACGGAGCCGGTTCGTGGATGGGTCTCTTAGAACGAACCAACCACTGATTGCACCAGACAAATGAGACTCATCACGAGAGCGCCGTAGGCCGTCAAATATGCAAAGCTACGAACATGTTTGGGACCCCAAATCATCTTTACGACTGTGGGAAAATAGATCACAGATGTCCATTCTGGTGGATCGGTGAGCCAGCGCCATTTCTGTGTGAGTCCGTAGGCCAACAGTAGGCCATAAGCCACGCCGCCCGCGCAGACAAGAACTTCCATAACTTCGATGGGACGAGCTTGTTCCATCCTGTTTCCCCCCATTGACGGAACCAGCTCATTCTACTTTTTATGGTTTGGCGGATCTATGGCTGCGCCGTGGAGTGAGGGGCGATTCAGAGGCAGTCTATCAGTGCGCGGGGTCTGTCTTGTCTCTTTCGGTCGTCGAACCAAACAAACCAGAAAGACCAGATGGACAAGATCCCCGCCACGCGCAGCAGAATTCAGAATGTCCTATTTGTTTCTGCCGCTGACCCTCATTCTTCATTGTGCAGATTTTCACGAATTCGTTGCAAGCTGGAAAGATGGGCGCATACTTACATGCAAGTACATACGTATCGCCCACATTGCTTCTCACCTTTCTTTTTCCACGGAGGGGACCATGAGAACTCACAGCCAACCGACTACCACTCCGCAAACGGTCGATCGAAGAATGCTCGGTGTGCTCAAGAAAAAGAGCGCACAATCCATGGAAGGCATCAGCACACTGACGGGGATCGGCTGGGCGCAGGTGTTCATGTCAGTGGACCGTCTCAGCCGGATTGGAAAGGTTTCGCTGACTCCCGTTCGCCCCTGTGAATATCGAATCTCGATCGGCGGACTGCTTCGTCGCTAGCGCTGTCCTGTTCCCGAGAGAAACATTTGAAAAAGAAAGAGGACCATTCCACTTGCCTGGTCTGGCGGGTCTATGGCCTAGATGTGTTAGATGAAGCGGTGAGGGGGGAGGCGAAGAACGCCCCGGACCGCCACGTACCGCGAGCTGGTTCTGGGCACCTTTTCATTTCTTTGAAAATGGCAGTATAGAAGGGGAACGGAATGGCTCGAATTACAGCGGGGTCTTCTTTGGCCGCACTTTATCTCGAGCCGCAGTGGAGTGGGCAAGGAGGGAGGAGATAAAATATGCGATCGCTGTCAAATAGACCCGCATTCCGATGTGATGCATGGTTAAGCTCCAATTATGTCTTAAGCTTAACCAGTCAAAATTAGTCGGGCATTAGGCCGAGCTTAGAAATTGCTCACCAACCGCATGCACTACCGCTGCCGCCACTCGGTAGCACCTCGACGGCCGATGGGGGAGGGAGGATAAGCCCGAGGGGCGAATCCTTGCGGAGGAACTCGACAGACCGTTAACGAAGCAGACCCGCCACGTGCCTCGAAATGGGTCCAACCACTTTTTCTCCTTTCGGCTAGGCATAGCCCACAGGCTTACCTGGGGAAGCGGGTGGGTGGAAAGGTAATCGGATCACAAACGTGGTGCCCTTTCCTTCCTGACTTTCGACAGCAATCTGACCTCCATGAGCGTCGACGACATCCTTGATGATCTTCGTGCCCAATCCCGTACCACCGGCCTTCCTACTAATGACTCGGGCGGTGAAAAGACTGTCCCGGACCTCCGGCGACATTCCCTTCCCTGTGTCTTGGATTGTGATCACGATGGACTTATTCGCGGCGTCAAAACAACCACGGATAGTAATAGAGCCGTGAGGGGGAATTTCGGGGATCGCATTATGAACCAGGTTGTAGAGCGCTGAGTAGAGCCTGTTTTCATCAGCCATGATGGGTGGCAAGGTATCGAGCCCTTCCATCCGGAGCATGAGCTGTTTCTGCTCCACGAGCACTCGCAATGACTTCACTACGCTTTCAGCGACCTTCGCAATCTGGCAAGGTTGGAACTTCTGTGGTGCACGGGTGACCGCAACATAATCAGCAATTCCTTTCATGCGATCCTGAATTCGCCGGGACGTGTTTCGCAACATCTCTATGACTTCGTTGCATACATTATGACTTTCCTTGGCCCTGACGGCTTCCAGTTCAGGCAGTTTCTCGAACAGGTCGTTGATTTCATCTGCGAGAAGATCCGTTCCGGTGAGAAGAGGCATCAGAAGGTTCTTGACATCGTGACTGATTTCTCCAAGCAGTCGTGTGATCTCCCCCTTCAGTTCGCTCCGTTCCAATGCCTTGGCAACGACCGAGTCGAGGTGTCCTGGTTCAAACGGTTTCGTCAGAAAGTCGACCGCACCGTCTTTCATGGCTTCCACGGCAAGCGGAATCGTCCCATGTGCGGTCAAAATGATGACCGGCAGGTCCGGCCAACGCTGCATGGTTCGCCTGAGGACTTCAATCCCGCTCAGCCTCGGCATCTCGAGATCAAGAAAGACGAGATCGACCAGTTGTGACTCCAGAACGGTAAGAGCAGCTTGCCCATCACAAGCTGCCGTCACTTCATGCCCCAACCATTTGAGCCGGTCAGATAGGCCCAGGACAATATCCGGCTCATCATCAGCGACAAGGATTCGAATACCCATATTTCACTTTGAAGGAGGAACGACGAACAAGAAGAAGGCTACTCTTTACTGAGGAACTCTACAAGCAGTCTCGGAGGAAGGCCCGCCACGCGCCGCGACATGGTTCCTGGTACTCTATGCTCCTCGCCCATTTTCCTACTTTGTCGCATTTTCCTGCTCCGCATGGTTCGTTATCTCCATCCCCCGATCAGCGTCTTCAAATTGTCCCAGGTCCACTCGTAGACCTTGTCTGATGACATTGCTGATGTTGGCCTGGTGCAAGTCTTGTGTGCGTAAGCCGTCAAGAGGAAATATGGCTTGTTTTTCTCCTGAGCAATCGTCAATTCCGCAGCCACGCCTTTTGCTAGATATGCGTGCTCGCCACAAATGACAATTACCACGTCGATGTTATCCATTCGGCGCCGGACCTTGTCCCCCCAATCACCGGTTAGAGGCTCTCTCACCGATGCATCGGTGATTTCGAACGGACTGTCAGGTAGTCTTGCTTGTTCGGCGAGCAAGATCTTTGCGTCTTCGTCATGATCGAAGTCGAAACTGATGAAAACCCTTTTCTTTGTGGTCATGTCTAGGCTCCATTGGAAGTTTGTCTGGCCTAACTATTAAATCTGCTGCGGTATACCCGTGTAGCCTCAGCAATCGGTTGTGGGCCAGTCTACTGCAAAGTCGGTGGCGTATCCATCACTCTGTAGATGATGTGGGAGCGTGGGGTGAGGGGAAGGGGTGTGGGAACAGAATGTTCAATGTTGAAAGTTGAATTGTCCGGACAAGCAGCGAACGACGACTCCGGGCGATTTATCTGGAGCGCGGGTCTGTTTTGTCTCTCTCGTTCGTCAAACCAAACACACGAGACAGACCAAAAAACCAGATGGACCAGATCACAGCCCCGCGCCGCTAATCGGACGGGACATTCTCTTTCTTCTGGCAACTATGCAGGGTATCGTGTGGCAGAGCATCGGTTGACCGCAGTTTTGGGTTGGGGGTAACATCAGAGCCTGACCATTCCGATCACATCCGCGCAGGAGGAGGCTCCGTGGAAAATAAAATCGAGGATCAGCCGGTCCTCAATCATATTCAGCGCCTTGTCGAAGAGGAACACCGATTGCATGAGCAAAGGGCACACCCTGACAACGATCGTAAGCGGCTCGTGCAAGTCCAGATCGAACTGGATCAGTGCTGGGATCTCTTGCGCCAGCGACGTGCCCTTCGCGACGTCGGGCTTAACCCGGACGAAGCGCAAGTTCGCACGCCGCAGGTCGTCGAGAATTATGAGCAGTAGGGATCATTGACAGCGAGTGGACGATAGCCAGTGCGTGCCGCTCCTCACGTGCGATTGGCTCTCCTGAGTGGCAGGCCCAGATCGCATCGGTGTCCGATATCTTGTCCACCTTGCCCCACGCGGCCGACCACGAACCACTTCAGGAAAAGATGAGCCTGTCCCGTTTTTGCTCCTCGTGAGGATTAGAGCTGGCTCATGCCACCGTCGGCCACCAGCTCGGTGCCAACGATGAACGCCGACTCGGCACGAGGCAAGATACAGCACAGCGCTCGCGATCTCCTCGGGCGTACCGAAGCGCTTGAGCGGAATCTGGGCCTGGATGCCCGCCGCGACTTCCGAGAGCTGCTCCGCAGGGAGACCCAGGCGCTTAATAGAGATGTCGTGACAGGGCCAGGGCTGACCACATTGACACGGATGCCCCTGCTCAACAGCTCGGAGGAGAGAGTCTTCGCCAGCGAGATCAATGCGGCCTTGCTGGCGGCATACACGCTCGTATTGGGCATGCCGATGTGGGCGTTGATCGAGCCGTTGAGCACAATGGCGGCTCCCGGGTTCAGGAGTGGTAGCAGCGCCTTGATCAAGAAATACGGACCTTTCACGTTGGTGTTGAAGGTACACATCCCACATCTCTTCCTCGACCGCTTCGAACGGAGCGAGCTTGGCAACGCCTGCATTGATAAACACGGCGTCGAGCATCACGCCCTGCTGTTGGAGCAATGCTGCGAGCTTGATCCCATCGGCGACACTCCCGGCATCGTTTCGCACAGCGATGACATCCTTGCCGAGCTGTGCTGCCGCCTTGTCCAGGGTCGTCTGATCGCGTCCCGTCAATGACGACGCGTGCGCCTTCTTTCGCAAACGCGAGCGCTGTTGCCAGACCGATCCCGCTATTGCCGCCGGTGACGAGAGCGACTTTTCCTGCAAATTTCTGTGACATGGTCTTCTTTCCTTCCATCATTTGCGGGCTGTTCGGAGAAGATTCAACGGTTCCAGGTGATCAGTGTTCTATCCGGATTCCATGCCTAGAATTGGCGTGTCCAGCGCCTTGGCCGCACGCACGGGATCAAAATATTCGCGTAGGAACGCAATCTTGCCGTCTGCCGCACGCAGGAACAGCACATAATCCTGGTGATAGATACGCCCCGTAGTCTTGATAAGCCCCTCCGCCTTGACTTCGGCAACTGCCCCTTCCGGATCGGCGAAGGGATACACCTTGAGGTCGAAGAAACGGAAATGCTTCCACCGCCCCCAGGAACCAGGTTACGTGATGCACTACCGCCTCCCGCCCCGATAGCCGCGCCGGATGGCCGATGGCAGGCGCGTAGGCGAGTTCCCATAAGATGTCATCGGCAATCAGCGTCTGCCATTGCGCATTGTCGTCGACGAGTGTCTGGAAATGTCTTTTCAAGAGATCGGAGGCGATCGTCATCGTATTGCTCCTTTGAGCGGGTTATGTACCGCTCGGCGGATAGAAAAAAGTGTCAGGGCACATTTTCTTGTGTAGTGCCTTTAAATAACTTCTCGAATGTTCACTTTCTCCAGAAAACCGCCGAGGTCTGGATTGGCATAGACACCGAAGGCATCAGCAATGATCCCTCTGGGTCCATCGGTACTCTCTATGGCATAGACGACAGACATGTCATCCGGATCGCTTGCTCCCTCGAACCGGTAGTGTTCCACGATTGTCAGTTCGTTAGCCTTGAAGGTTCTTCCGCTGTCCACATCCCGGAACTCCTGATTGAGAAACTCGAAGTTTGCTGTAAACCCTCTTTTCTTTAACTCTTGAATGGCTTCGAGCATATTTGTGTAACGCTTTGTGTTCATCGCTCTCCCGCAAGGGATGACGACACAAGGACATTCTACTTTCTAAGGATCGGCCTGGTCTATACCTTCGTCATGCAGCGAATGACGACGACTGTGATGGAGAGCCTAGTGTGAGGGGAAGGTGAGGTAGTAATGTTCAATGTTAAATGGTGATTGCCGAATGATTCGGACGAGCAGCGAGGGACGCTTCACGGATGACGAAGAAAGCCGAACCGCCCCGCGCCGCGAAATGGGTCTCGGTACTAGGTTCTTTTTTCTTACATCAAACGTTCGGCTGGTGCAGGCCAGAGGAGTGTGAGAAGCTGGCAGGTAAGCCGTAATCCAGGTGTGCGCTATTTCGTGCCCGCATCAACTCGACCGCATTAATTTCTCAAGAGAGCGAGAGCGGGGGTCGCGCAGAGCGGTACTCTTTCTCACCACGTGCGCGCGTCGGCCATCAATTTCCTCGCTGCCTCGGGTTCCATCGGTTCAGAGAAGAGATACCCCTGCCCATAGTCGCACTCGAGCGACCGAAGAAGGGCGAGTTGCTCTCCGGTTTCGACTCCTTCCGCGATCACCTGCTTGCCCAAACTGTGAGCCAGCGTGATGATACCGCGCACGATTTCCAAGCTTTCTCCAGCCGGCTTCATGTGAGCAACAAAGGACTGATCAATTTTTAAATTATCGACCGGAAGACGTTGGAGGTAACTCAATGAAGAATAGCCCGTGCCGAAGTCGTCTATGGAGATGCGAAGCTGCCGGTCCTTCAGTTGGGCCAACGTGGCCAAGGCCACTTCCGCATTTTCCATCATCACCGTCTCCGTCACCTCGAGCGCGAGACTGCGGGGGTCCAAACCTGTTACTTTTAAGGTCTCGTCGATGATCGTGAGGAGCTCCCCAGATTGAAGGAACTGTTTACAGGACAGGTTTACACTCATGCTGAGGGGCGGTGCGACCGGAAATTCCACTTGCCAGGCGCGCAACTGCTGTGAGGCATTCTGCAGCACCCACTGCCCAATGGGGATGAGCAGTCCGATCTCTTCCGCGATCAGGAGAGATTCGCCCGGCGAAATCAGACCGCGTTGGGGATGCTGCCAACGCAGCAGAGCTTCAAAACCTATGATGCGTCCCGATTGCAGCGACACGACGGGTTGGTAATATAACAGGAATTCCTGTCGATCCGAAGCCCGGCGGAGGTCCGTTTCTAGCTTTAACCGAGTCACCGCTTGGGTATGCATCCGGATGTCAAAGACGGCTACCTGGCCTGGGCCGAGTCTCTTGGCGCGAGCCATGGCGGTGCCGGCATCGCGCAGGGCGTCGTCGGATCGCTTATAGGTCCTTATGCTTGAGGCAATGCCGACACTCGCGCTGGTGAGTATTTCTCGTCCGTCCACGAGAAACGGTTTCGCCAGTCCTTCCTGGAGCCGCTCCGCAACGCGCAGGGCATTACTCACATCCTTGACATCGTCAAGCAGCAGAGCAAATTCATCCCCGCCAAGGCGCGCGACCGTGTCGCCGAATCGTACCTTCCCAACCAATCGCTCGCCAATTTCGATCAATACCTTATCTCCCGCAGGCTGTCCAAAACTCGCATTGATGGCCTGAAAGCCATCCAGATCGACGGCAAGGACGGCAAACAAGTACCCTTCCCTCCGCTCCATTTGATGGAGACAACGTTGTGCACGGTCCAGGAACAAGGCGCGGTTGGGTAAGCCGGTCAAAGCATCGTGAAAGGAGTTGTGGACCAACTGTTCCTCCACGCGGTGTCGGTCGTCACGGAGGCGTTTTTCGTCCACAGCTTTTCTTACGGCCTGTCCCAGTCGCGTCAGCCTATCTTTGAGTAGATAGTCGGTCGCGCCGTACTTCATACACTCGACGGCGCGTTCTTCGCCGATACAGCCCGACACAATGATAAAGGGCACATCCAATCCGCGTTTCTTCAGATGCTCGAGGGCCCGCTGCGCATCGAACTGAGGCAAGGGAGTAATCAGCCAAGACAACATCCAACTCCTGGTTTAAGTGCGCAAGGAAATCACCTTCCGTGTCCACTCGTTGCCACTGCGGATCAAAACCCGCTCGCCGGAGTTCGTGAACCATCAGTTCCGCATCCTCCTCGCGGTCCTCAAGGATGAGCACGTGGAGAGACGTAGTCACCGTTGCCCCCGCTGCTCGTGCGAGTGTGAATACTGGTGTGGAAGAAGGAAGTCACTCATGCTGCCGTTTTCCGTTTCTCGCTGGTGGAGGACGGTGCCTCATTCAGCAGCAGCCAGTACAATCCCAAGGTGCGGGTTGACTCGACAAACTGTTGAAAATCCACGGGCTTGACAATGTAACTGTTGACGCCGAGTGCGTAACTGGTGACTAAGTCGTTTTCCTCGCGGGAAGACGTCATCATGACGACCGGCGTGTGTTTTCGTGCGCGGGTCCGACTTGATCCGCTTCAAGACTTCCAGGCCGTCAACTTTTGGCAATTTGAGATCGAGGAGGATGAACTTGGGCACCTGGTCGATCTTCCGTCCGGCATACGCGCCGGTGCAGAAGATATACTCGAGCGCCTCCGCCCCATCGCGAACGACGTGGACCCGGTTGCTGAAGTTGTTTTTCTTAAAGGCGTGCAGTGCGAGCGCGACATCATCAGGGTTGTCCTCAACCAACAGGACATCGACAATTTGGTCTATCATGCTGCCCTCCTCCTTGTGAGTGTGAAGTACATGGTCGTGCCCTTGCCGACCTCCGATTCGGCCAACACGTCTCCGCCGTGGCGGAGGATGATCCGTTTCACGGTGGCCAAACCGACGCCGGTTCCGGCAAATTCCTCTGCTCGATGAAGCCGCTGAAAGGCTCCGAACAATTTCCCGACGTATTGCATGTCAAAGCCGACGCCGTTGTCCTGTACGAAGTACGTGTTCAGACCGTTCTCGGACCGACAGCCGACGGTGATCTTCGCAACTTCCCGCGTGCGCGTGAACTTGAGTGCATTCGAGATCAGGTTCATGTAGACCTGTTTCAGGAGAACTCCGTCGCCCATGCAAGAGGGGAGCTCACCGACCGTGATTTCGACCCGCCGTCCATTTTTCTCTTCATTGAGTTCCCCCAGGACCTCCGCCACGAGTGTCGTGGTTCCACCGGCTGCACGGCCATGGCTTGTCGACCCAAGCGGGACAGCGCCAGCAGCGCGCTTACCAGGTGATCCATCTTTTGGGCGTTCTCCCGCACACGTTCTAAATAGTGTCGCGCCTCCTCCGGCATGCCGTCGCCATATTCCTCGGTCAGGATTTTTGAAAATCCGTCCATCGACCGGAGTGGGGCGCGCAGGTCGTGCGACACCGAATAGGAGAAGGCTTCCAGTTCATGATTGGCGGCCTTGAGATCAGTGACCTGTTCCGCTAATCGCGTGTTAGCTGCTTGGAGTTGCTGCCGTTGGGTGGCGATAACCGCTTGCATCTGGTCGTAGGTCGCTGTGAGGGCACCCACCTCATCGCGGGGCGTTCTGGACACCTGCGGAAGATAAGAGAGGACCTGCATCGGGATCTGCGAAACTGCGCATGCGCGAGGCGAGTTGACTTAAGGGACGTGCCACGACTCTCCTGGTGCCCGTCGCGACGATCCCGACCAGTAGCGAAACTATCCCGAGACCGCCGCAGACGGTCAGGAGGAGATCCTCACGACTTTCCAGAAGGTACTGATCGACGGGGATGATGACCTCCAGTCCGCCCATCACGTCGTGTAACTTGAAATCATGCCTCGGGCTTTCCGGAAGAGCATTGTGACAGCCCACGCAGGACTGGGCCGAGGCGCGATCGGCCATCAGGACCCGCATCACGGCCCGGCCCTCCACCGTGGTGATCCGGAAAAAATGTTCGTTAGGGTTCACCGCAAGGGCCGCAAAAGCCTCGCGATGAAACTGGTCTTTCAACCCTTGGTTTTTGTTGATCGCCCACGGGCTAATCAATTGCGCGGTATAACCCCCATGTCGCATCGCAGCGATTTCCGACGCTTCGCGCACAAAGGTGGCCGGCAGCGGCAGAACCCCCCGGACATCGTTGTAGTGGGCTGCGAGCGTCCCACCGAGCTCGAGGATGCGGGGGACGACGACGGACGCGTAGTATTCCCGGTCGGCCATGATCTGGGCATGGATCGATTCGGCTCGTGCGGTCATCTTCTGCTCGAGGCTGGCGGCACTTCTTTCATAGACGGCCCAGGTGGCCAGGAGAATAACCGCAATGAGCGGCGGCCCGGTGAAGGCGAGGAGTTTGGTGCCGACTCGCCAATGTTCCGTGCGGAGGAGTCCGAGAACCTTCATAGGGTAGCCGGCGCTAAGAGGTGCAATACCACTCGCCGAATGCCTGACCGATATAATCGAGGTTAGTCCTTCGTGACCTGCTGTCAAGCAATAAACTGTTTCAGCATTGGAAGAGGAGAGTCCACTTCTAAACGTGAATGAAATGGGGCTCGCTCCGTCTACTTTCTCAGGGTCAGCCTAGGCGATTCCTTCGACGCGCAGCGAACGAGAACTGCCGTACTGTGGAAGCGTTGCGAGAGGGGAAGGGGTGTGGGAACAGAATGTTCAATGTTGAATGGTGAAAGTTGAATTGTCCGGACAAACAGCGAACGACGACTCCGGGCGATTTATCCGGTGCGCGGGTCCGTCTTGTCTCTCTCGTTCGTCGAACCACTCAATCGAGAGAAACCGAAGAAACCAGATGCACCAGATCCCCGCCCCGCGCCAGCAAACGCAGGGTTGCTGGGCCTACCCCTCAATCACCAATCTCCTGTCGAGCTGGACAGTTTGTCTTCGGATGGATACTTAATCCTGCAGATTCCCCAACCTGCCTTCAACAAGCGTCCGATCGTAGTATCGAGGAGGAGCCATTGAACCACTACAACTTATTGAAACATATAGGCTAGCTGGCACTAAGCAAGAAAAAATAGAAGAGAGTATCCATTGTTTTGATCCCCTGGCACCCTCTTTGCGGTTAAACAACGTTGGATGCGAGACCTGACCCTCGTCCTTCTTTTCAGAAAGGAGTAGATGATGGCCAAGTATGGCAAGAGTGCTCAGCGGTCGGTCAAGCGGGCGATGCATAAACTCAAGGAAGGTACTTTAAAAAGCGGGAAGAGCGGCACTCGAGTCAAAAGCAGACAGCAAGCCATTGCCATTGGACTTTCGGAAGCCAGGCGCAAAGGGGCAATGGTGCCTGCCGAATAAATTTTGGACGATGCTCCGCTGAGCGGCAAGGAGCAGCGTTTATCCGACTCCTTGCGCTCTCATAACCCTCAACGGAGGAAGGAGTCAGACCATGGCGGAAAAACAATGCGCACATCCGAGCTGTACATGTCTGGCCGAACCGGGAAAAGAATTCTGTTCGTCTAACTGCCGAGAGGCAAGAACAGGCGACCCCTGTCGTTGTGCACATAGAGGGTGCGGAGATCAGCGTCACTGGTCGAGCTCTCAAATGTCACCACAGACGGCGAGGTGAATATGTTGTGGTCAAAACCTGAATGTGGCAGGGGTACGCGCGTATTCTCCACCAGAAGAGTATCCGGTAAGGCTTCAGGGTTTGTGGCCATTGCCATTCTGAGCCTCCTTCCGGCACTGGCCATCTCCGCCGATAGACTCCCGCCTGCCCCGCCTGAGGGCGGTGGCATGCCAACTCCTGGCCCTATCCCCGAGGAGAAGAAATCTGGTGTTCCACCCATTACTCCGTCCCAGATAGATCCTGGCATCCTACACGTGCCGGAGCAACGCGGAGATCCCCGTGCCACTGTGAAACCGCCCGACCTCGATCCGGGCATATCGAAGAATCCTGACGTGGCGCCTCCCGCACGGGAGGATATCAATCCCTCCGGTGAGGGAAGCACGCAAGGAAAGCCAGAAGTTCAGTAATGGATGGAGCTGGCCCACTAGAGAGATACAGCGGCGTGGCGAAGCTGGGAGTCGCGTGTCGAATGATTTGGTTCCTTCAGAGGGAGGTCGGTGCTGAATGAACGGACGGCAACTTCAGACTAGTTGATCTGGTGCGCGGGTCTGTCTTGTCTCTCTGGTTCGTCGAACCAAACAAACGAGACAGACCAAAGAAACCAGATGGACCAGATCCCCGCCACGCGCCACGAAATGGGTTCTGGCATCGTTTCCTGCCTTAATTCATCTGGCCCCTTCGGATCGGTGGCAGATTTCCAAACGATTGCCACTGGGATCCTCGAAAAAGACGGCATAGTAGCCCGGCCCTTCATGGTATCCAGGGCCTTCGACGTTCCGAGCTCCCGCCCGGACGACGATTTCGGCCAGCCGGTCGACCTCGCTAGTACTATCTGCCCAGAAGGCGATCCGGCACTCGTTGGCGATATGCCGCGACGACTCTGTAACGCCAAAAAACTCAGTGGCGCTGCCCGTTCCGGCTGTTTCAAACTGCAGCCAGCCCTCGATCCCCACGTCGAGTGTGAACCCCAGTACAGGCAGCAGGGCTTCGTAGAAGGGTCGCGCCTCGGCCAGACTGCGCACCCTCAGGTCAATGTGATCGTATCGCCTCCGCATCAGTGGTCCTCACAGCGGCGGGATTATAGCAGGAACAGAGAGGGCATAGAGTCAGGCGGTCGCCAGAGGCATGCGTGTGAGAGTGAGATGAACGGCCAGCTGAAGACGCGAGCGAGAAATGACGAACTGAGCAGGCCCGCCACGCGCTGCGAGATACGGTCTGGTCCCTTCTCTCCTTCAGGTCATGTCGGGATGGCAAGATCGTAGACCAAGAACTGGTCATCACGTTTCCAGCCAGCCGATTGATAGAGCGCCTGAGCAGCGTCGTTAGTGATGGCCGTTGACAGTGAGAGGCGAGCTGCACCCAAAGCAATTGCAAACTTCACGGCAGCAGACATCAAAGAAGACGCCACTCCTTTTCTGCGCGCCTGCTCGTAGACGAATAGATCATTGAGTATGAAGATGCGAGCGAGTGAGATCGATGAAAAGCTTGGATACAGCTGTGTGAAACCAATAGCCCTTTTGTCCTCATGTGCGATGAACACGGTGGACTCGTCGTTGTTAAAGCGAGCCAACAAGAACTCTCTTGCCGCGCGAAGATCACTTGCGCGGCCGTAGAATTGACGGTAGCTGTCAAACAGCGGGACGAGTTGCTCCAGGTCGCGAACGGTGGCTTGTCGGATGATATGTGCCATGCGCTTCCCTTTCGTAGAGAGCACCAGTGAGGCTGCTTCTGTCAGCCGTTGATAGACCAAACGGTCTCAGCAAACTGTGATGCGCGAGTCTACTGCAAAGTCGATGGCGTATCCATCACGCTCGAAGGGAAGGGAACGTTGTGCGAGGGGAAGGGCGATTCAAAGGCAGCCTATCTGGTGCGCGGGTCGGTCTTGTCTCTCTCGTTCGTTAACTCAAACAACACGATAGACCAAAGAAACCAGATGGACCAGATCCCCGCCACGCACCGCTAAATGGCACCGGGCACATTCTCTTTCTTCTGGCGACCTATGCAGGGTCATCATGTTGGCCAGAGCATCGGTTGACCGCAGTTTCGGGTGGGCGTAACATCAAAGCCTGACCGTTCCGATCACATCCGCGTGGGAGGAGGCTCTCATGGAGAATCAAGTCGAAGATCAGCCGGTCCTCAATCATATTCAGCGTCTTGTCGAAGAGGAACACCGATTGCACGAGCAAAGGGCACACCCCACAGCTGATCGTAAGCGGCTCGTGCAAGTCCAGGTCGAACTGGATCAGTGCTGGGACCTCTTGCGCCAGCGACGTGCCCTTCGCGACGTTGGGCTTAACCCGGACGACGCGCAAGTTCGCCCGCCAGAGGTCGTCGAGAATTATGAGCAGTAGGGATTCTTCATTGGCGAGTGGACGATAGCCAGTGCGTGCCGCTCCTCACGTGCGATTGGCTCACCAGTGTGGCAGGCCCAGATCGCATCGGTCTCCGATATCTTCTCCACCTTGCGCTCGTAAGCTACCATGAGAAGTAGCCTATCCTCTTTTCGTTCCTCCCTTTTGTTCCCCATTCACCACATATTCACCAATACCGAGAAGGAGGCGCCATATGAAGCAAGCCACCCATCATCGGCCCATGAGAGTTCAGTATCTCGGAGTAACCCTGCTCCTGACTGTTGGGCTATGTCTCCTATCCGGCACGCTTATGGCTCAGGAGGGTAAGGTCACGCCGCTCATGTCGGAAGTTCTGACGGACATTTCCGGCAAGGAAGGCCTGATGATCACCGTAGAGTATGCGCCCGGCGGGTCGAGCCCGATCCATCGTCACAATGCACATGCATTTGTCTACGTGCTGGAGGGCTCCATCGTGATGCAGGTGAAAGGCGGGAAAGAAGTCACTCTTACACCAGGACAGACCTACTATGAAAGCCCCAACGATGTTCATGTCGTCAGCCGGAACGCAAGCACTACCGCGCCGGCAAAATTCCTTGTGGTTCTTGGTCAAAGACAAGGGCGCTCCAGTAGTAGTGCCAGTGAAGTGACTGCGGAATGACCGATAAGCGAGCTTGAGCGAGAGCGGCAGTCCACTACCGCTCCGAAGATGATCTCGGGCGGTACTCGCCCGGTTACGGGCGACAAACGAAAGGATAATTTATGAAGATCGTTGTAATTGGCGGCAGCGGGCTCATCGGAACAAAGCTCGTGAACAGGCTTCGCAAGCAAGGCCATGAGGTGGTGGCGGCGTCACCCGCCTCGGGCGTCAACACCATCACTGGTGAGGGACTGGCTGAAGCGCTTGCCGGCGCTCAGGTTGTCGTCGACGTGGCGAACTCGCCTTCGTGGGAGGACAAGGCAGTTTTGGAGTTCTTCGAGACGTCAGGTCGTAACCTCCTTGCCGCAGAAGCGGCCGCTGGCGTGAGACATCACGTTGCGCTGTCGGTCGTCGGCACCGACCGCCTTCTGGAGAGTGGTTACTTCCGCGCGAAGATGGCCCAGGAAAACCTGATCAAGGCTTCCAAGATTCCCTATACGATCGTCCGCTCAACGCAGTTCTTCGAATTCATGGGCGGCATCGCCCAATCGGGCACCGTCGGGCAAACGGTTCACCTGCCACCTGCCCTTTTCGCAGCCCATCGCGTCGGATGACGTGAGCTGCCGCAATGGCCGACGTCACACTCGGGGCGCCGGTGAACGGCACGATCGAGATAGCCGGTCCCGAACGGGTACGTCTCGACGAACTCGTCGGACGATTCTTGACGCGCAACCCAGGATCCACGCGAGGTGGTCACAGATGTCCACGCACGCTACTTCGGCGTAGAGTTAAACGATCAATCGCTCACCCCCGGCGACAACCCGCGCATCGGCCCGACGCGTTTCGAGGACTGGCTCAGCCGTTCCATACCTCAAAAGTAAGTCAGCCAGGCAGGGTCGACGCCCAGATCAAGCAGTCCGCCGGACCGGCGATGAGCTGCCTAGCACTATGGACAGGAGCGGAATGTAACCACACGATGCAGGGGCCTTGTGTGAGGGGAGGGGCGATTCAGAGGCAGTCTCGCGCGTCGCGAAATAGTTCATGTGCGCATTTCCTTTTTCCCACAAACGAGCGGGGATGGACTGCACCACGGTCTTCGCTGAATATCTGGAAGTGATTGGCATTCGAACTTGAAATGTCCATAGGAGGAATGGCATGGCAATTTCCATTCAGCAACTAACTATCATCAGGAGGTGGTCATGTACGATATGAAGAATCTTAGCAAGCTGAAGAATCTAGAGGCGAATGCGCCCGAGGCGATGAAAGCGTTTGTGGCCTTCGACAAGGCAGCCTTGGCCGGGGGAGCTATTCCGGGAAAGTATAAGGAGCTGATGGCACTCGCTGTTGCGTTTACTACACAGTGCCCGTATTGCATCGAGATCCACTCGAACAAAGCGCGAGAGATAGGCGCTTCGGATCCGGAGATCGCCGAGGCCGTTCTAATCGCTGCGGCATTGCGCGCGGGTGGGGCGATCACCCACGGCACACACGCCATGAAGGGAACCTGAACGACATTCTCGACTGACCCTGAGAAACCGGGACCTTCTACTTATTCAGGTCGGCCGGGATCATCGCTGTGTGAGGTGGAGTGCGGGGTGAGGGAAAAGGCGCCGGCCCGCCACGCGCCGTGAAATGGTTGCTGGCACTTTATGCTTCTCACTACTTACCTTGAACGCGAGCTACCAACTCTTTCAGATTGATACCGAAGCCGAAGAAATTTGGTTTCAACTCAAGAACAGACCATGCCTTGCTTCCTAACGAGGACTTTTCTTCGAACTTCGAAAGAAACGAGGAATCTTGATTCAAAGAGAAGTCGGTCAGCGCGCCAAAAAATACCTCAATACCACCGAACCTATTTTCTGTATCTCGAAGCGGCACCAAGAGCCGCAGACTACTTTCTGTCAGACGGTCGGGATGTGCGTCAGTTAGCAGAAGGGCGGGCAATACATCGATAAGGGTTTTAACGTTCTTCCCAAGATATTTTTCACAGACTTGCTGCGACCACATTTCAGAGTCGAATCCCTTCGCGATAACCACATTGGGGCCGATGCGTCTGGCAAGCTCCATGAAGTTTTGTTCAATAGTGTCCTGGAGCCCCCCTCTCCAGCCGCCGCCGATAACAAAAATGTAAAGCGAGATGTTCTCTTGAACGGGTAAATTGCCAAGTGATGAAAGCGCATAACCCATATGATGGTTTTCGTCGAGAGCTAACTAATAAACCTGTACCGGCCAAGTTTACTGCAAATCTGTAGCGGTATCCACCACTGAAGGGGGTGATCAGGTGTTTTCCAAACTGCGCGCATTGACCGAGCACCGCCCATACTCCGTAAATCCAATAGGTTCTTGTGTGCGCGGGCAGCGAGCATAGGAAAGCACCTGGTCACCCCCTGCATCCCCCACTCTTGCATCTCCTTCTCCGCCCCCCGTACAATGTTCTTTCCCTAGGCTAACCCCTTGGCTTTCTGACTGTTTCTTGTCAGTTAGCGGATAGGAGAGCAGGCCGGTATGCGGATCGAGTATTCGAAGGGCGAACGGGCCTCCAAAGAACTGATCCTGCTCCATCGCCAGACCTCCGAAGCCACCAGCGGCCGGAAGATGAAGGTCATGCTCATCTTCCCGCCGGACTGGTACCCCTCCGAACCCTATCTCAGCCTTCCCTCCCTCACCGCCGTCCTCCGTCAGGCCGGCCATACGGTCATCCAAAAAGACATCAACCTCGAAATGTACGACTGGTACTTCAGCGAGGACTTCCTAAAGAAGGTCCTGCGCCGGGTGCCGCAGCAGCTCGACCGGCTCCGCAAACTGTCGAAAAAGCGCGATCTGAGTGCCGACGAGATGGACCTGCAGCTGGCGCTCTGCGACCTGACCCGGCAGCGGATCGATGAGCTGATTAAGAAGGCGGAGAAGGCCAAGGCGATCATTCGAGGCGAAGAGTTCTACGATATCGATAAGTTGGAGTGGGCGATTAATGTATTCCGCGAGGTTACTTCCGTGATCTCGATGGTCTATGCCCCGGCCCGGGTCTGCATGCCGCCGATGGAAACCGATCTGTCGTACAAGGTCTTCTCCTCGTCCGAGGTGATGGATGCCATTCACGATACGCAAGTGAATGTGTATCGCGACGTGTTCGAGCATCTGGTGAAGCCGGTGATCGAGAAAGAGCAGCCGGACGTGATCGGCATCTCGATCGTCTTGCAGCAGCAGATGTTCTCCTCCATGACCTTCTGCGCCCTCATCAAGCAGCACTTCCCCCACATTCACGTGACGATCGGCGGCAACACGGTCACGCGCCTGCGCGATGTGCTGCCTCAGTCGCCGCTGTTCCAATACTTCGACAGTGCCGTGGCCTATGAAGGGGAGACGGCCTTTGTGCAGCTGGTGTCGGCGGTGGGGGCGAAGCGGAGTCTCGCCGATGTGCCCAATACGATCTACAAGGACGAGACCGGCGTGCATACCTCGCCGACCAGCTATTCGGAGGACATGGCAACGCTGCCGCCGCCGGACTTCGACGGGCTGCCGCTGGAGAAGTATTTCGTGCCGACGAAGGTCTTGCCCTATCTGGCGACGCGGGGTTGCTACTGGGGCCGCTGCGAGTTCTGCGACCATGGCGAGGGCTATACGGCCGGCTACAGGACGAAGAAGATCCAGGAGATCATCGACGAGATCGGGTATTTGAAGAACAAGTACGGCGCCAAGCATTTCCACTTCACCGACGAATCCTATCCGCCGGCGCTCTTTCGAAAGCTGTCGCGTGGTCTGATCGATTCGAAGATGGACATCATCTGGACGACGCACATGCGATTTGAGAAAAGCTTGCTCGACTCGCAAGTCTGGCAAGACGCGCGCGACTCGGGCTGCCGCTATCTCCACTTCGGCTATGAGTCGGGGAACGAGCGGGTGCTGAAGCTGATGGACAAGGCGACGACGACGGAGATCATCACGCAGCATCTGCAGATGTCGGCTGACGTCGGCATCTGGAACCACTGCATGGGGTTCTTCGGGTTTCCCGGCGAAACGAAGGAAGAAGCCTGGTCGTCGGTGCAATTTCTAGAAGCGAACAAAGAACACGTACATTCGCTCGGCTTCGGCACGTTCGACCTGAGCAAGCACACGCCGGTGGCCAAGCAGCCGGAGCGCTGGGGTGTGACGGTCTATAAGAATCCCGAATGGGATTTGGCGCTCGACTATTACTACACGGTAAAGAACGGGATGAGCATCGAAGAGGCGGAGCGGGTGTTCGAGGAATTTGAGCGGAACCACAACCCTGGCTGGGATTTGCGCCTGTTCATCCGCGAATACGTGTTCCTCTATATCGCGCGGTTCGGAATGCAGAAGCTGACTGATTTGCAGTTCAATGCCGATCGTATCGCGGCCGCACCGTCTGGCGAAAGTCGGCTGAAGACTGCAGCGTCAGCGTAGGTTAGAACAGAAGGTCTGTTTGAAGAGAAGATGATGAGCGAGCTGATTCAGATCAATGCACTGGCTCCTCTGCAGGGGGCGCGGAAGACGTCAGCAAGGTCATGTTGCTCTTTCCGCCTGAATGGGTACCGACTGCTCCCTATCTGGCCCTGCCTTCTTTGACTGCCGTCCTCCGCGAAGCGGGGCATCAGGTCATGCAGCGCGATGTGAACATCGAAATGTATGACCACTTCTTCAGCACGGAGTTCCTGATCTGGATCAAGGCCCGCCAGACCATGCAATTGAAGGCCTTGGAGGCGAAGGAACTGCGAGGGGAACTGACCGACAAGGAGATGGGCCAGCAGGCGGCGCTGGAGCAGGCAGCGGACGTGGACCTGTTCGATCTGGCGGAGCGGGCGGAAGAGTCGAAGCTCGTGGTCCGGGGCCCACAATTCTACGAGGCGGAGAAGCTCGAAACAGCGTTGAACACCTTCCGCGAGGTGATGCACTACATTTCCACCGCCTACTATCCTGCGTCGCTCGTGTTCTATCCGATGGAAAGCAATCTGGGCTATCGCCCCGGCGTATCCAAGGAACTGTTCGCCTGTCTGGACGATGAGCAGGTGAACGTCTATCGGGATATCTGCAATCAGTTGGTCATGCCGGCGGTGGCGAAAGAGCAGCCGGACGTCGTCGGGCTCTCGATCGGGACGCAGATGCAGCTGCTCGCGGGACTCACGTTTTGCAAGATGATCAAGGAGACGTTCCCGCATATCCATGTGGTGGTGGGCGGCAATGTCATCACGCGGTTGCAGGAAGAGCTGCCGAAACAGGAGCGATTTTTCACCGAGATCTTCGACTCGGCCATCCTCTATGAAGGGGAGCATGCGCTGCTCTGGCTCATCGAGGCGTTGAACGGGGAGCGGGCCATCACCTCCGTGCCCAACTTGATGTATCGCGATGCCTCAGGCGTGCATCAGAATCCCGAAGTCTATACCGAGAAAACGACTGCGCTGCCCTTGCCGGATTTCGACGGGCTGCCGCTGGATCGCTACTTCGTGCCGGAGCTGATCATTCCCTACCTCGCGACGCGCGGCTGCTATTGGGGCCGCTGCACGTTCTGTGACCATGGCCAGGGCTACTTCGACCAGTATCGTGGGGTGCCGGCCCATCAAGTGGTCGAGCAGATCAAATCGTTGCGGGACAAGTATCACTGCCGCCATTTCCTCTTCTCCGATGAATCCTATCCGCCGGCGCTGTTCAAGAAGGTGTCGCAACTGCTGGTTGATCAACAGGTCGGGATCAAGTGGACGACGTTGATCCGGTTTGAAGAAACCCTGCAAGACCAGGAGATCTGGAACCTGGCAGCGAAGGCCGGCTGCTGCACCCTCTATTATGGGATGGAGTCGGCGAGCGAGCGGGTGCTGAACCTCATGGACAAGCACGCCAAGAAGAGCGTGATCCAGAACAATCTGCATCTGGCGGCGAAGGCGGGGATTTGGAACCACGTGATGGCGTTCTACGGGTTCCCCGGCGAGACGCGCGATGAAGCGCTGGAGACCCGCCAGTTCGTCATCGACAACCAGCCGGTGATTCACTCGGTGGAGCTGTTCTACTTTGTGGCCTATCGCCATACGCCGATGGTGCGCAATCCGGACAAGTTCGGCATTACGATCCACAAGCAAGAGGACTACGATCTGCCCCTGGACTATTACTACACGTTGAAAGATCCGAGTACCCTCTCGTGCCTGGACGCGATGCAGCTCTGCGAAGAATTCTACAAAAACGATTTTCATCCCTGGGCTGTGCGCGTGAACGCGCGGGAACATGTCTTCCTCTATATCTCGAAGTTCGGGACGAACAAGTTGCCGCAGATCTACGCGCAGCAGACCCAGGCCGTCGGATCGCCGCAGGGTGTGTCAGGGTTGGTCACCTGGCCGGTCGCGATGAGCGAAGGCGAGGACGGTAAGGAAGGGATGTCTCGCGTGGTCCGCACGGAGTCGGATATTACGTGAAAGGTGAAACGTGAAACCGTAAAGCTGCAAGATGGGAGTCGTGAACATTAAGCGTTCAACGATTCTAGGCTTGAATCTCGAGTTACGTTTCACGTTACGTCGACGTGGTGATCGCTCGACGCTTCGTCGGTGACGGGCATGGCGGAGAGAAGGGTGTAGGCGGCTTCGATGAGTTTGGTCATCTCTTCGGCCTTCTTGTAGGCTTGCATGTATTTCTTGGGGTTGTTGGTCAGATTCGAGTAGCGGGCGGGGTTCCAGGTATACAGCAGCACTCGTCTGGTCCGAGCGAGGGTTTCGGGGGTGACGGGGAGGGTCAGGCCCAGTACCTCCAGTGCGTGGTTCACGTCTTCTTGGTTCACATCAATCATGGGCCGAGTCTGACAAAGCCGAAGTAAGCCTGTCAATCAGCTAACAGGATGGTGAACAATGCGGGTTAGACATCCTGGTAGGAAGGTATCTTGACAGACCGCCACACGCTCAAATTTTATCAAGCCGACGTGTTCACCGGGCAGCCGTTCGGCGGAAACCCGGTCGCCGTGTTTCCCGACGCGCAAGGTCTCACCGACTATCAACTGCAGCAGATCGCTCGGGAGATGAACCTCTCCGAGACCGTGTTCGTGTTGCCTCCAACAGACCAGGCGGCAGTCGTTCGCCTCAGGATTTTTACCCCGATACAGGAGATTCCGTTTGCCGGACATCCGGTGTTGGGGACATTTTACGTGTTGGCCCAGCTCGGGTTGATTGCCGTTACCGATGGCGTCACCCGTGTGATGCAGGAATGCAACATCGGCCTCTTTCCCGTCGAACTCCATGCACGAGAGGGGCAGGTCACCCGTGTGGTGATGACACAGCCGAAACCGCAGTTCCTCGGTTCGGTAGATGAGACGGAGGATCTGTTCGACATTGCGAAGGCCCTGGGGCTGTCGATTCACCAGATTGTCGACACCAAGAAACCGGTGATGGTGGTGTCGACCGGGTTGCCGGTGGTGATTGTACCGGTGCGGACCCTCACGGCGGTGCGGTCGATTGTGCCGGACGCTGCCGCGATTGTCGAGGTGTGCGAGCGGGTCGGCACGAACGGCATTATGGTCTTCACGAGCATGACGGTGGAGGACCATGCGACGGTGCATACGAGAATGTTTGCGCCCGCGATCGGAATCCTCGAAGATCCCGCCACGGGGAGCGCCAGCGGGGCCATGGGCGCCTATCTCGTCCACAATGGGCTGGTTGAAGTGGGGCCTATGACGGAAGTCATCGTCGAGCAGGGCTATGAAATCGGGCGTCCGTCGCGCATCCTGGTCCAGATCGAATCCGACGACGATGCCATTCAGGAGGTGAAGGTGGGTGGGCAGTGCGTGATGGTGGTTGAAGGAACGTTGAGTTTTTGAAATGGCGGGTCCTGTCAGCGAGGAGCCCGACCGTCCTCGCACCCCGCCCGGTGTAGGGACCCCGCTGCAGGCGGTCGGGCACCCACCTCGCTGCCACCCGCCGTTTCAAAATTGTTTGTGGTATGTGGAGGGTGGTGCGATGAAGGCCGTACTCTTTCGCGCGCATGGTGGACCGGACAATCTTTCGTATGAGGATCTGCCCACGCCGACGATCGGTTCGGAGGATGTTCTGGTTCGTGTCAAGGCCTGTGCGCTGAATCATCTCGATATTTGGGTCCGCGAAGGGAATCCGGCTTATCCCATGCCGCTACCACATGTCTCAGGATCGGATGTAGCGGGAATCGTGGAGCAAGCCGGCACGCAGGTCGATAGCGTCACGGTGGGGCAGCGTGTCTTCGTGTCGCCTGGGATCAGCTGCTGGAAATGTGAACAATGTCTGGCGGGGCGAGACAACATGTGCCGCTCCTATGGATTGCTCGGTGCGATGACGCATGGCGGTTATGCGGAGTATGTGAAAGTGCCGTTCCGCAATGTGCTGCCGATTCCAGAGAACCTCTCGTTCGAGCAGGCCGCGGCGTTTCCGCTCGTGTCGGTGACCGCGTCGCACATGCTGTTTGCTCTGGCCGGACTCCAACATGGAGAGACGGTACTTATCATGGGGGCGGGGAGTGGGGTCGGGAGCATGGCGGTTCAAATGGCCAAGCTCACCGGAGCGCGGGTCATCGCGACGGTCGGGTCCGATGACAAGATCCCCAAAGCGGTCATTCTGGGCGCAGACGCGGTTATCAATCATGCGCGGGAGAAGGTCTCGGAGCGCGTGAAGCTGCTGACCGAAAGACGCGGCGTCGATGTCGTGATCGAGCATATCGGTCCGGAGGTGTGGGACACCTGCCTCGATTCATCTGGCGAAAGGCGGGCGCTTGGTTACTTGTGGCGCGACGACCGGGGGCGAAGTGAAGCTCAATCTCCGTTATGTCTTTTCCCGCCAGCTGACGATCAAGGGATCCTATATGGGCACGCGCGCGGAATTGGTGAAGGTGGCGGAACTGATGGGGCAGGGTCGCTTGATCTCGGTGATCGACCGTACGTTCCCACTTCAGGAGGCTCGCGCGGCGCAGGAACTGATGTTGAGTCGAAAGTTCTTCGGCAAGATAGTCTTGACAGTTGATGGATGTTGAAAACGGCTTCCAACTGCGTTCTCGGCTCGTCAAAATCCTCAACGTACCCCAGAGGGTACGCCTCCTGTTTTGATTCGCCTGCGGCCTTGCTTGGGGCAAGGCACGTCTCGGCGCGCTGGGTTGGGCGGGTGAAGAAGGCTGTCCGTTTTGAACATCCTGTGTGATCGATTCTCGGACTCGGTTCAATTGCTTTATTGAGTGAACAAGGCTGGTTTTTTTCTTGCGTTCATATGCAATAGAAAGGGGGGAAAGTATGTCCACAGTGGCGAAGATCATGAGGAAGCAGCCCAAGACCGTGGGGCCTGGCGTATCGATTGTGAGCGCGGCCAAGAAAATGCGGACTGCGCGCGTGGGGTCGCTGTTTGTGAAGAAGGGAAAGAAGCTGGTCGGGATCGTCACCGATACGGATATTGTTCGACGCGGCGTCTCGACCAATAAAAATCTTGGCAAGATGACCGTCGAAAAGATCATGACGACCCCCATTTGCACGATCGAGTGGAGCCGGCCGGTTGATGATGCTCAGGATATGATGGCTGACTTAGGAGTACGCCATCTTGGCGTCACGCAAGGGGGCGAGATTGTCGGGGTAATCTCGGTACGCGACCTATTGTTGTTTTATAAGCGGTATGCTCAGTCGAAGATTCCGCCGGAGGCGCAGTACTCTGAACCAAAGATTTTCCAAGACTAGAAGCTGGTGAAGTGCTAAAGGGTGCTGAGTAGCTGAGTTGATAGAATTACCCTCGATGAGTACTCGGCGAACGTCTCAGCACTCAGCCACTGTTCCGTTACTTTCGTGAGTTCTTTGACCAGGTGGCCTAGTTCAGGAAGGATCAGCTTTTCCATCGCCAGCCGGACGGCGTTTTCTGAGCCGGGAGTTGAGAAGAGGACTCGGCCTTTGATGATGCCGGCGGTGGCGCGGCTCATGATCGCCGGGGAGCCGATCTCCTGATAGGTCAAATAACGAAACACCTCGCCGAATCCCACCAGTCGTTTCTCCAGCATCGCATCCACCGCTTCAAAGGTTGAATCCCGTTTCGAAATGCCGGTGCCGCCATTAATGATGATGGCTTGAATCTTCTTGTTGGTCACGGCGGTTTTGATCTTGGCTTTGATCTTGGATGGTTCGTCTTTGACGAGATGATAGGCGGCGACTGTATGACCCTGCTCCTTGAGCAGTCTCATGAATAAGTTGGCCGCTGGTATCGGTGTCGGGGGTCCGCGTGTCGCTGCAGGTAATCACCATGCACCCAACTTGCCTGGGTGCATGGGATTTGTGTTCGTGATGTGTGGCCATGGACTCATGCGAGAGGAAGCGAGTTGCGCTTACTTCCAGACCGCGTCAGGGTTCAGCTTGGCTACTGGCTTTCCGCCAGTGATGTGTTCATCGATGATGGTCGCCACGTCCGCTTCCGTCACTTTGGAGTACCAGGTAGCGTCCGGATAGACGACGACGGTTGGTCCCTGCTCGCAGGGGCCGAGGCAGGAGGAGCCGCTGACGAGAACATCGCCCGGTGTCACACCCTTCTGCATGAGACCGATGTTAAAGGCCATGAGGAGGGAGGCTGCTCCGGCGCTGCCGCAGGAGGGTTTCGGGTGGCCTGGGGGACGGGCGTTGGTGCAGACGACGATGTGATACTTGGGTTTCGGCATGGGTTCTCCTTTGTGGTAATGAAGCGATTAGCTTTCAGCCGTCGAGCGTTCAGTTATCTTTATGACGATGATGAGAGCTGATGCTGTGAGCTGATGGCTGTTTACTGCGGTGCGAACGACTTCCATATATCGATGGCCTCTTCGGGCAGCTTCCAATGCTTGAGGCCTTTCATCACCCAATCGAGATAGTGCGCTTTGGGTTTGAACTTGCCGATGGGGGTGGCGGCATAGGTGGTGACGAGTATTTTCTCCCCGGCTTCCGTCAGCACGGTGACTTGGACCTGGCGAAACGCGCTGGGGGGCACATCCTCTTCGAAGAGGTCCATCAGCTTGAGATCTTCGTCTGGTCACTTCAAAGACCGCTCCCCAGACCTGTTCTCCCGGTGACGGGGTCACGCTGGCGAGGCCGCATCGCCATTGCGAGGACCATCGGCAGAATTTGATCGTGTGTTCGGGAAGAGTGGCCCGCATCAGGAACTGATGTTCCGGAGCGCGACGTTTCAGCTGCGTGGGGTTGAGATGGTCCCCGTAGAGAAAGAATTTCATGGCTGATTTACGGCCAAGGGTACATGTCTGCCGACCAGACCGCTATTTGTAACATAACCACTTTCACACGCACAAGCCGCGCCGCGGCGGTTCTCGGACTGGCTGCGGTCGGATTGACATCGCGCCGGTGCTCTTCCTAAGATGCAGCCCGATCATGCGTGGTTTCGCCTCGTGCCACTTGCCCTCTCGCCTGGCTTCCCAGCGATTTCGCGACGGCATTCATGAATAATCCGGGCTAATTGTGAAGATCATTCACTATGCGGTCGTGGCAGTGCTCGTGCTGGGCGCGCTCTACTATCTCTGGATGAAGCCTCCGTCGCTGAATCCCATGGCCGATCGTCGGGCCGTCGAGGCCCTCGCGCTGGTGCAAACCCATCGGGCTCAGGGCTATCCCACAATACTTCAGGCGATGACTGAGCATGTGCGTTCTATGAGCGAACGCAATCGGGTCGCCCGGTTGGGTGAGTGGCGGGTGAAGCAGTTAGAGGGGGATCTGTACGAGGTGCGGGTTCTGTTGCGAGATCAAGGGGTGACGGGCCAATGGTTCGAGCGGGAGTTCATTTGGCATGCCGATCTCTCGTTGAAGAAGGTCAATGCCGCGTCGCTCCCTGCTGATGGCGTGACACCCAAAGAGCCGGATGCTGCGCCATAGCAGGATGCTGAAAAAGCCCTCCAACGTCGTTCTCGGTTCGTCAAAATCCTCAACGTACCCCAGAGGGTTACGCCTCCGGTTTTAACTCGCTTGCGGCCTAGTTGTACGGCTTTTTGAGCATCCTGCGCTTCACGCGCAAAAGCTGCGGATCGGCGATTGTAGCAGAATCGCTTATGAAAATGCGTGCTACGTAAAGTTCTCCGGCAGGGCTACTTGAACTTGAGTCCCTTCGATCCGTACGGGACAACAGGCGACGGTGATGTTCGGATTCTCCGGTCGTTCGCCGGTTTGTACGTTGAATCGCCATCCGTGCCACGGACATTCGACGACGTGGCCCTCCAGATGACCTTCTCCAAGCGGTCCTCCCGCATGCGGACAGGTATTGTCGATGGCGTAGAAGGATCCGTCGACATTAAACAGGGCAATCCAGACCCCTTGGACTTCGACGGTCCGTCCGGTCCCCGGAGGAATTTCCTCTTCCGTCGCGACGGTGACAAATTCAGGCATGGCGCTGATCCTTCTTCCTGGCTGAGTAGCGAAGCAATTGGTATGTTCCGCAGACTCGTCAGTGACTTGATTTCGACCGAGGCTTATGGCATAGAGAGGGTACGCGTTCCAAGACTAAACCCAGGCCCTCTCATACAAGGAGCCTCGGTGGGGAATGAGGTTGTTGCATGGAAATGACCCTTCTGCTCAACGCGACGTACGAACCCCTGCGTGTCGTTCATTGGCAAAAGGCGATCGCGCTCCTCTGGCAGGGCAAAGTTGAAGTCCTCGAGGTCTACGACCGAGAGATCCACGCGGTGTCGATCTCCATTAAGCTTCCCTCCGTCATGCGGCTCCTCAAGCTGGTCCGGCTCAAGGATGTTCACCGGGCGGTCAAATTCTCCCGCATCAATATCTTTACGCGAGATGGCTATGCCTGCCAGTACTGTCGTCACAAGTTCCGGACCGAAGAGCTGACGTTCGATCATGTCATCCCCATCGCCAAGGGTGGGCGAAAGACCTGGGAAAATATCGTGACGGCTTGCTGGCGTTGTAACAACAAGAAAAGCGGTCGTTCGCCCGAAGAAGCCGGCATGCGGCTCATGAAGAAGCCGGTGAAGCCGCGCTGGAATCCGGTTGTGACTATTACCATCGGGATTCGGAACACACCGGATAGCTGGCGTGACTATTTCTATTGGAATATGGAGCTCGATGCTGACCCGCGCTGACACATAATGTTCAATTTTCAATTTTGAATGTTAAATTTTAGGTCAGATTCTCGTCGCGTCCTCACGGCCCGTCACTTCTTCTCACTTAAACATTCAGATTTATCATTCAACATTGCTTCCTAACCAGCCCATTCCTTCTCGTTATAATTTCATTGAACATTCAACATTACGCCGCATAGCGGCCTTCAATGTCGCCTGGTTGTGCTGGCCTGCCTGTCCATCTCGACATTACTTCGAGCATTCCACGCAATTCAGAGCGCTGCAGGATGCTGAAAAAGCCTCAGCGCAAGAGGACCGTTATCGATCTCGCTCTCTGAGCGCGCATTATAGCGGGGGTCGGTAGAAAAGTGGAAGCCGCGGTTTACGCTGCAAAACAGGGTGTTGTATGATACGCGGCGCTCTTGAATTGGGAGGAACCATCATGGCCGCAAATCCTGGCTTTCCATTGTCTCTCGATGTGAGAGGGTACCCGGTGCTTGTACTCGGGGGAGACGAGGAGGCCGCGGAAAAGACCCAGCGGTTGTTGCAGGCCGGGGCGAAAGTGATCGTCGTGGCGCCGGCGTTACACGAAATACTAAAAGATATGGCCGCCTCAGCGAAAGTCATGCACCGTGGGCGTCATTTTCGCGATTCCGATTTGGACAGTGCGATTCTGGTGCTGAATATGGTTCGTGGTGACCGGGATTTTTCCCGAGCGCTGTTCGCGAAGGCGCGTGAGAAGAAGATCTTATTGTGGTCGGTTGACCAACCGGAGGCCTCAACGGCTTCGATGCCGGCGGTGGTGGCTTGCGGCCATTTGCGTGTGGCCATCAGCACGAGCGGGGTCGCCCCGGCCTTGTCAGGCTTCATGAAGGAAGATATGGAGAAAATATTCGGTGAGGAGTTTGCCGCTTTTGTCGATTGGCTCGGCCAACTCCGGGAGCAAACCAAGGCGAATGAGCCGGACTTCGAAAAACGCCGGGCATTGTTGCGTGAGGCGTTGGACGGGTTTCGCTTGTTGGGCAAGGTCCAGTATCCGAAGGTTTGGCTGGATGAGCGGACTGCGAAGACGTAAAACGTGAAGCGAAAGGCAAGAGGAAAGAGAGGAGTACTATGGTTCTGCTGGAATTCAGTATGTCGCCATTGGGCAAGGGAGAGAGCGTCGGCAAGTATGTAGCGCGCTCACTCGATATTATTGATAAGAGCGAAGTGGACTACCGGTTGAACCCGATGGGAACGGTGCTCGAAGGGGAGTGGAATGAGGTATTTGCCGTCGTCAAGAAATGCTATGAGCGGATGAAGAAAGATTGCGGTCGCATTTCCTGCACGATCAAAGTCGACTATCGGAAAGGCCACGCAGGGCGTTTGCAGAGCAAGATTGCGAGCGTCGAGAAGAAACTCAAGCGATCGATCAACCATTAACGCACATTGCCTCGACCCGTCGGTCTTCTCTTCTGTTGGCAGGCTGCGGAAGAAATATTTTGACGTTTAAGAACATCGATGGAAGGTACGTGTGGCGCACCAAGAGAGCATTCCTGCAGGATGCTCAAAAAGACCGTCCAGCAAGGCCGCAGCGAGTGAAGGTCCGATGCGTACCCTCTGGGGTACGTTGAGGATCTGAACGATGCGAGAACGCTGCTGGCCGACTTTTTCAGCATCCTGCTACAGGGACTTGGGCGGTGTCCTGCCAAGACCAGTTGGGGTGGTGCTGGCGCGTTGTGTCCCTTCAGAGCCAACCGGCTTTTTCATATTGTGATGAGTCACGCATGATACGCAGCATGATCGAAGATGCAGCGAGTCCCCCTCACGCGGGGATACAACTGTGGCCGAAGGACCGCACGATTCTTGAGCGGGAGGTCATGGAATTCCGTCCGTTTGGATTGGACGAGCAGGGACACGCGATCAGAGATCTGAGCGGGATGAGTATCAGGGCTGTCGTCGTCTACCTCGAAAAGTCGCTGGCTCGTGAGCGGGGAGCCTCAGCCGGGAGTCAAGCGGTAGAGGACCTGTGCCACCTATTGAATCAGCGCATCAAAGATCCGGTCTATCATGTGACGCCGGAGTTTCTGAAGAATGCGTGGAACAGTTATACGTATGAGTTCACGGCCTATCTGTATGAGTTCTGCGAACGCATGTCCGGCGATCCTCGATTTGTGTTTCGGGGTGGGATGGAGAAGGCGTCCTCGATTATGCAGGTGCTTGCCCGGCCGTTTTCGCTGGCACAGATTTACGCCAAGTTTCCCTATTTCGGGAACAAGTTCGCGTCCGGTTCGGTCGAATTTCGAGTGGTCGAGGTGACGCCGACCTCCGCGACCCTGGCAATGAAGTTTTCCGGCCGTACCCTTCGTCAGTTTGGCCCGTATCGAAGACGGTGCGCGCAGCTGATGTGTCAGGCTGCTCAAGGCATTATCGCGGCGGTACCGGTTCGCGTCCATGGCCTGCCACCGGCCACTCTGACAGACCTATCCTGTATCGCGAATGACGACGAGTGGTGCCAATGGGCCATTCGGTGGCAGGTCGAGGGACAGGACACATGGCACCACAGGGTCTGGCAGATAGTGGCAGGACCGGGAAAGGACCGGTCGTCGCAGGTTCGACCGCACGTGTCCCATTCGCACGAACCGGCTGAGGATACTCCATCCAAAGGGACGGTTGGCGACCGAGGGGTGGAGGTGGCGCCAATCCATGCAGCGGCCGGCACCACACCATCGCAGCGGCATCTAACGTGGTCGTTCTGCGGTGCGCTAGCCGGCCTGACTCTGGCCGTGGGGCTCCGCGTGATGAACCCCTCGGCAAGCTTGGGCGAACTCATTCTTCTCGGATTGGTGCCGGTGCTTGTCGCATGGATGCTGATCAATCGCCATCTTCGTCTGGAGAGCCAGCAACGCGAGGCGTTGATTCATGAGCAGATTACGTTCCTAGAGTCACGGCATGAGGAATTGCGAGAAGCGTATTTGGGGCAGGAGCAGACGCGAGTCGAACTGCGCCGAAAAGTGGCCCAGCTGACGGCCCTCCATCGAGCCGGATTGCTGTTCAGCTCGACACTGGATCGAGAGGCTCTGATGCAGAAAGTGTTGGAGGCTCTGACCAGTGATCTGCAGTACGATCGGGCAATGATCTCGTTCTACGATCCGGTCCGCCGGGTCGTCATGGATACGCGGGTGCTCGGCGTTTCGCCTGAGATCCAGGCGTTTGCACGCGCGCGTGAGATTCCCGTCACCGATCCCATGAGCCCGGAAGGCATCGTGCTGCTACAGGGCCAGCCATTGTTGGTGGAGGATGTGCAGGCGGTGTGGGATCGCATGCATCCTCTCAACCAACAGCTCGCCCTGCTGACGCAGACCAAGGCGTGGATCGCCGTCCCGTTGAAAATCAAAGACCGGATTCTGGGAAGCCTGACGGTGGATCGGATACAGGCACACAGTCTGACGCAGGACGATCTTGAGTTGATGATGACGGTCGCTCATCAAGTCGCGATCGCGCTGGACAACGCCTCCGCGTATGAACAGATTGAAGACCTGAACGTGGGACTCGAAGTCAAAGTGCGTGAACGCACGGCTGAGCTGGAGCAAGCGGATTGCTTGCGGTCACAGTTCCTCTCGCATGTCTCGCACGAACTCAAGACGCCGTTGACCTCGATCAAGGGGTTCTTGCAGAACCTGCTCGATGAATTGACGGGGCCGCTCAATGAGAAACAGCAGCGCTATTTGTCACGGATGTTGGACAATTCCAACCGGTTGATCCGCATGATCGAGGACTTGTTGGATCGCACGAGGATTCAATCCGGGAGGTTGGATCTCGTTCCCGGCGAGATCGACCTGGGGCATTGTGTGGCGGATGCGGTCGAGCAATTGCGCCTGTTGGCCCAGGCCAAACAGCAGACATTGGAGGCGGTCGCTCCTCCTGTCCCACTGATGGTCTGGGCGGATCGCGATCGTCTGATCCAGATCGTTACAAATTTGCTCCAGAATGCGGTGAAGTTTACCCCGGAGGACGGCAGCATAATGGTGACGGTGAGGCAAGAGACCCAGACGCTCGCCGGGGTTTCCGTGCGCGATACCGGGCCGGGTATTCCGCCAGAGTTCCTTGAGCAGGTCTTCGATCCATTCTTTCGAGTCAAGCAGGCCAGGAGTGGAGTGAAAGGGCTGGGCTTGGGCTTGTCGATCGTGCGGAGGTTGGTGGAGCTACAAGGTGGGACGATCGTCGCGCGGAGTGAACCGGGGCAGGGCGCGGAGCTGTCCTTCACGATTCCATTGTGTCCCACGATAGCGGTGCCGCGTGGCAGTGCATCAGCTGAAGCGCCCCGTATCCTGGTTGTCGATGATGATCCGGATATTCGTCAACTCTTACAGGATCGTTTGCGGGCCAGGGGGTATCGTGTCCAGTCGGCGGTTGACGGAGTCCGAGCGCTGGAAGCGGTGCGGGCCGAGACGTTCGAGGGGATGATTCTGGACATTGGCATTCCTTCTATGGACGGGATGGACGTGCTTCGGCAAATTCGAATATGGGATCAGCAGATCCCGATCGTGATGGTCACGGCGTCAGGCGCCAAAGAGTTGGCGGTTCGCGCGATCGGCATGGGGGCGCAGGCCTATATGCTGAAGCCGTTTGATGTCGACGAACTGCAACGGGTTGCAGACTATTGGTTTCGGCCTTTTGAACGGTCATCATCTGAGTCTGCGGGGGAGTCCAGCAGGCCCGGATGAGTGAGATGAGGAGGTGTAAGACCACAAGAGTCTGGGGCAGGTGTCGGCGCAGGACTGGATCGGTTCGTCGGATGTGGATCGCCCTGGATGTGTGTGATATGGCTGTGTCTTACGTGTTTACCTGGGATAGCCTCAGCACAGGTGCCCCGTATTCAAGGGCAGGGAGCCGCCGCATCCGCAATGAGCAATGCCTTTGCCGCCCAAGCCGACGACCCCTCGGCTCTGCACTATAATCCGGCAGGGATGACGCAATTGAAGGGGCTTCAGTTCATGGCAGGGGCATTGATTGTCGGAGGGTCAACAGACTTCACCAGTCCGACGGGGGTGACAGCAAATGGCGATCGAAACGGGACGGTGGCCTGGCCCCCTCCCGGTCATATTTACATCACAGCGAACTTGAAGGATCTCGGGTTGACGGCCCTGGGTGACCTTTCTGCGGGAATTGGCCTGACTATGCCGTTCGGATCGCTGACTCGCTGGCCGAACGATGGGCCGTTCAGGACGGCCACGACCTTCAGTACGCTGCCGCTTCTCGATATCAAGCCCACCCTTGCCTACAAGGTGACAGAGAACCTCTCTCTAGGGCTGGGTGCGGATATCTATACATTCAGCGGACTCGTCGGCGAAGGTCATGTCGAGAAACAGTCGATTCCTGTCGCCGGGGTGACAACTGAACTCTTTGGGAAAGATACTGCGGCTGGTTTCAACGCCAGCCTGCTTTATACGGCGTTGCGCAATGCGGATGGGAAGCCGCTGGCAAACATCGGTATCGTCTACCGCAGTCAAGCGACCTTGCACCTGAGCGGCGCATTATTGGCTAATGGAGCCAAAGTATCCGATGCGAGAGCCACGCTGGTCTTACCGCAAGTCATTACGGGGGCGATCGCGATCTGGCCTGTTCGGACGAGTGAACGGGAATGGAAAGTGGAGATGGACGTCGACTACGTGGGGTGGAAGTCTGTTCAGAATCTCGATGTCACATTAGGGAGCGGTGCGACATCGCGCAGCCGCAGAACTGGCGTAGTACCTATGCGGTGATGCTCGGAACCGAATACAAGTGGCTGGCGCTTGAATCGCTCCCGAACTGGGAGGTGGCGCTGCGGGGCGGCTACACCAACCAGCAGACACAAATGCCTGATTTGACCTTTGATCCCGGGATTCCTTCTTCGGACCTCCACGTCGTGGGAGGAGGGCTTGGACTGTTGTGCAAGGAGCAGGGATCGTTTCTGGGCCTGATGCGATGTGGAGACCTCGGCGTGGGCTCGCTGAAACCCAAAGCGATCGGAGTCGATCTCTCGTTTCAGACGGCGCTCTACGAGGACCGTACTGTGCTCGGCAATCGCAACCCGACCGTCGATGGAACCTACAGGACCACATTGTATAACGGTAGTCTGTCGATTCGAGCAATCTACTAGCGAGATGGGCGAGACTGCTATACACCGTGCGTCAGGCGGATTCGAAAATGCGTGGAACGCGGGAGCCTATCCCACAGAGGACTTCATAAGGGATCGTGCCGATCCAGTCGGCCACTTCATCAGCCCAGATCGATTCCCCTCCCTGCTGCCCAATCAGTGTGACGATCTCACCCACTTGTACCGATGCAAGGTCGGTGATATCCACCATAATCATATCCATGCACACCAGACCAACGATCGGGGCGCGGCGTCCCTGAATCAAGACCGATCCGCGATAGGAGAGCCGCCGACTATAGCCGTCGGCATAGCCGATCGGCAGCACCGCGATACGCGTCGGTCGTTTCGCGACAAATGTCCCGTTGTAGCTGACCGTTCCCCCTCGTGGAATGTTCCGCAGTTGGACGATCGAGGTTCGAAGTGAGAGGACGGGTCTGAGATCAGGAGCGGGGATTGTGGCCGGCAAGGTGTGGTACCCGTAGAGCATGATGCCGGGGCGCACGAGTGAAAAGTGCGCTTCGGGAAACCTGACGATAGCGGCACTGTTTGCCGTGTGCACCAACGGGAGGGTGAGGCCACGTTCTCGGACTTGTTCCAGCATGGCACGAAATACGCCAAGTTGTCGTTCCGTGAAGGCACTGTCTGCTCCGTCTGCGTCGGCAAGGTGGGTCATCATGCCCTCGACCTGGAAAGGACTTCGCAAGATAGGATTGTCGAGGAGGGAGAGCAGCTCTTCCGGAGAAAATCCCAGCCGCCCCATCCCGGTTTCGACCTTGAGGTGAATCGGGTAGGGACCTGGATGTGAGCGAGCGGCCTTGGCTAAGGCGGGAAGGATGTGCCCATCGCTGACGACCGGGGTCAGTTGGTGAGCGACCAGGTCGGACACCTGTTCCGCAAAGAGCGCTCCCAGAACTACGATAGACGCTGAGAGACCGGCTTGGCGGAGTACGATACCTTCGTCGAGCGAGGCCACGGCAAACCGCCCGATGCCTTGTCGAGCAAGCGCCTGAGCCGTCTCCACAGCTCCATGCCCGTACGCATTGGCCTTGACGACCGCCATGATCTCACAACCGGGAGACAGGTATTGCTTGATGCGCGAGAGATTATGGGCAAGTGCCGCGAGGTTGACGGTGGCGTAGGTGGGTAACAAGGTCGAAATTGAGGTCACACTTCCATAATTTCTTGTTCTTTTTTCTTCACAACGTCGTCGATTTTATGCATGTATTGGTCGGTCAGTTTCTGGGTGTCGGCTTCAGACTTTCGCAGCTCGTCTTCAGTTAACTTGGCATCCTTTTGCAGTTTCTTCAACTCTTCGTTGGCATCTCGACGAAACCCACGTACAACGACTTTCGTGTCTTCGCCGTGCTTTTTGCAGATCTTGCTCAGTTCTTTGCGCCGTTCTTCGGTGAGCGGCGGAAGGGGAACGCGAATGACTTTTCCGTCGTTGGACGGTGTGATGCCGAGGCCCGATCCCGCCAGCGCTTTTTCGATTTCCTTGATCAGGTTCGGCTCCCATGGCTGGATCGTGATGAGGCGGGCCTCCGGGGTCGAAATATTGGAAACCTGTTTCAACGGGGTCATCGTGCCATAGTAGTCGACCCGAACGCTGTCGAGGAGGGCGACCGACGCTCGCCCTGTCCGTAGGCCTGCCAAATCGCGCTTGAGATGCTCCAGTGCGGACTCCATCTTTTCCGTGACCTTTTGGTGTATGGCGGCAGGGTTGGACATGAGAGACTCCCTGGAAAGTTAGCGGTGATCGGTCGTGACAATGGTTCCGATCGCTTCGCCCGTGGCAACGCGTTTGAAGTTGCCTTGCTCCTTCAGGTTGAACACGATGAGCGGAAGGTTGTTATCCATGCAGAGGCTGATGGCCGTGGCGTCCATCACTTTCAAATTCTGATTTAAAATCGAGAGAAATGAGATCGTCTGATATTTCTTGGCAGAGGGGTTCTTCGCCGGATCGGCGTCATAGATGCCGTCGACCTTGGTCCCTTTCATGATGACTTGGGCCCCGATCTCCATCGCCCTGAGTGCCGCCGCGGTATCGGTAGAGAAGTAGGGATTCCCCGTGCCGCCGGCAAAGATGACCACGCGTTTTTTCTCAAGATGGCGAATGGCTCGTCGGCGGATATACCCCTCTGCCAGCTGGCGCATTTCGATTGCGGACTGGACCCGCGTCATAATGCCGGTGCGCTCGAGCGCGTTTTGCAGGGCCAAGGCATTGAGCACGGTTGCGAGCATCCCCATGTAGTCGGCGGAGGCGCGTTCCATGCCGGACGCGCTGGCGGCAATACCGCGGAAGATATTGCCGCCGCCGATGACCACGGCGACTTCGATATCGAGAGCTACGACGGAGGCGATTTCCGAGGCGAGGCCTTCAAGGATGGAGGGTTGGATGCCGTAGCCCTGCTCACCGGCCAACATCTCTCCGCTCACTTTGAGGAGGATGCGCCGATAGGTGGCAGAGCTCATGCTTCGCCTAATTGGTACCGGGTGAAGCGACGGATGTTCATGTTCTCCCCGATTATGGCAATCTTCAGTGCGAGGAGGTCCTTAATTGTGACTGCAGGGTCCTTGACGAAGGACTGCTCGATCAGACAGGTCTCCTGGAAGAACTTTTCCAACTTGCCTTCCACGATCTTCGGCCATGCGACGGGGGGCTTGAGCATTGCTTTGGCCTGTCCCTCATAAATCGATCGTTCTTTTTCGATGAGTGAGGCGGGAACATCCTCTCGTCTGACATAGGAGGGTTTCCCGGCAGCCACCTGGAGGGCCAGGTCGTTGACGAACGACTTAAACGCTTCGTTACGGGCAACGAAGTCGGTTTCACAGTTGACTTCGATGAGCACACCGATTTTCCCGCCCATGTGAATATAGGCGTGTACGAGGCCTTGGTTGGTCTCGCGGCCTGATTTTTTGAGTGCGGCCGCCAAGCCCTTTTGGCGCAGGTAATCGATGGCTTTTTCAATATCGTCGCTATTCTCGGTGAGCGCTTTCTGGCAATCGAGGATGCCGGCGCCGGTTTTTTCTCTCAGTTCTTTGACAAGCTGACTTGATCCAGCCATACGTGACAGTCCTTCTCGGTAAACAGTGAGTGTAGCCGTTGATGCATGCGGATGCCGGGCGTTATGAAGCCGGTGCGCTCGCAAAGCTGATGGCCGCGGCCTTGTCTCCCGCTTCAGGAACTGGTTTGAATTCCGCTTCTTCGCGCTGTGTCCGCAAATGGGCCCCTTCAATGCAGGCGTCGGCAATGCGAGAGGTAATAAGCTTGATGGAGCGAATGGCGTCGTCGTTTCCAGGGATCGGGTAGGTGACGTGGTCCGGATCGCAGTTCGAGTCCAGGATCGCGATCACGGGGATCTCCAACCGGTTCGCTTCCTGCACGGCAATGTGCTCGATGCGTGTGTCGAGTACGAAGACGGCTCCTGGAATGCCGCGCATGTCCTTGATGCCGCTCAGATACTTCTGGAGCTTGACGATCTCCTTCTGCATCTTCAGGATTTCTTTTTTCTTCAACCCGTATTGACTGGGATCTGCCAGCTTGGCCCCCAGCTTTTTCATTTTATCGATGCTCTTCCGGATGGTCTGAAAGTTCGTCAGCATTCCGCCGAGCCAGCGTTGGTTGACGAAGAACATGTTGGCGCGCACGGCTTCTTCCTGAAGGATCTCAGCGGCCTGCCGCTTGGTCCCGACAAACAGGACCGATTGGCCGGCGGCAACGGTGTCGCGGACGAAGGCATAGGCTTGCTCCATCCGAGTCAGTGTTTGCTGAAGATCGATGATGTAGATGCCATTACGTTCTCCAAAGAGGAACTTCTTCATCTTCGGGTTCCACCGATTCGTCTGATGCCCGAAATGGACACCCGCTTCTAACAATTCCTTGATCGAAACCACCCCCATGCCTTCACCTCCCCTCAAGACTTGCAGATCACCTATTAGCGCAGGCGAGGGGGGCTGGCCCCCTTATTCTCAAGTCGAGCGACGTCCGTGACGTCGATATGAATTTGATACTGTTCCTCCACGCACGAGATTGTACGAGAAGGAGACGGTTTCCTGAGCGCTACAACCGTGGCACGCTAGCATGGTGGCGGTCAGTTTGCAAGACCAGCGACGTCCCCTTCGCTTGCCGACCCGTTCGACCCGGTGTTAAGATCGCACAGCAGTTGGAGGGAGTCGGTGCCGAACATTTTGCTATTAGTCTCGCCGAGTTGCGGGGCCTGCCCATCGGCGAAGAGTCTGTGGAAGCAGTTGCGGGTGAAATATAGCTTCAGCTATCGCGAGGTGGATATCACCACCGAGGATGGACGGAGCCTCGCCGATCGACATTCGGTCAGGGCGGTGCCGGCCACCATCATCGATGGGCGGCTGACCTTCGTCGGCGTGCCGAGTCGGGAGAGTGCCGAGAAGGCCTTATTGCTCAAAATGAAACCGCGCGAGTAGGGAACGAACGCTCCATGGTCGACGACGATTTTGAACTACCTGAGCTTCCTGTTATCGACAAGGGGCCTCCGCCCGAGTGCCCTATGTGCGGTGACCCGATGGGATTCATCGATGGCGACTGGTGCTGTGTGGATTGCAATGGGGAGCTGTTGGGGCCGGAAACCGGCTAGACTCTGCAATGTTGAATTGTGAATGTTGAATGGTGAATTGTCTGTCATTAAACATTCAGCATTAACATTCAACATTCGGTATTAGATGCTTCGCATCGTCACCGGGCCTTTTCAACCAGCTCTTGATCGTGCCCTGGTCGAGGACATTCGGTCCTGTAAGACCGACGATCCCTTTGCTCCGCTGGCCGTCATTGTCCCCTCGGCCTCCTTGGTCGAGCACCTGAAACAGTTACTCACCCGTCACGAGCCTCGTACCTTCCTCAACATCCATTTTCTGACGTTCCACCAGCTGGCCCTCCGTCTGCGTGATGATCTCGCATCGGTCTTTGAGGCCAGTCCGGAACTGACCCTGCAACTAGTCGACGATTTCTTCTTCGAGCAATTGGTGCGGCAGGTGGTGCGGCGCAAGCTTCCAGGGCTCGAACCGCTCACGCGGTTGCCTGCCTCACCAGGAACCTGGAAAGGCCTCTGGGCGACGGTGCGCGATTTGAAAGACTCAGTGGTCGCGCCAACGACGGCCTTGAAGGCCCTCACGGAAGGGGTGTTCGAGGAGGATGACAGAACCTGGCTCCGTTCCATGTTCACCCTGCATGCGGCTATCATGGAAGCAAGCCGGTCGCTTGGGGCCGGTTCTCCGGATGACTTGGCTGCCTCACTCGGCCGGGACCTCTCAGGTTCCTCGTTCCTCAATGGGCTGCAACGCCTGTTCTACTATGGTTTCTACGACCTCTCGCAGGTCCAACTCTCGTTCTTCGAATCGGTGATCCGCGTTGCTCCGACCACATTATACTTTCCTATGCAGGACCGCCCGGCCTTTTTCTTTGCCCGCAAATTCTTCGAGCGGCATCTTCTCCCGCTGGCAGACACCCATGAGGATCGGAGTGGGGAAGGGGACCGAATCGCAACAACGGAGCTGGTCGAACTCTCCGTCACAAACGTGATCGGGGTCGAAGAGGAGTTGGCGACGGTCTGCCGTGAAATTCTGACCTTGGTCGAGGTGAACGGCTATCGTTTCGACGAGATTGGAGTGGTGGCTCGAACGCTGGAGCCCTACCAGGCTCGGCTCCAATCGGTGTTCGATCATCATCTGGTGCCGTTCACGTCAACGGCCGGGCGACCGCTGTCCCGCGAACCCCTGGTCAAGACCCTCTTGCGCCTCGCCTCGCTTCCACTACATGACTTCGACCGTGCGGCCATGCTGGATGTGGTCACGTCGCCCTTCTATCACGCCCAGGGCGCCGGCTCCGCCAGAGAGAATCTCCGCCCTGATATCTGGCGCTCCCTCGTCTACACCTTGGGTATTACTCAAGGGGAAGCGGAGTGGAGGCGGCTGGCAGAGCCGGCGAGTTCGTCGATTCTTCGCGATGCAGAAGCGCAGTCCGACGAAGATGATCAACCAATGGTCGGGATGTGCGACATCTCTCAGCTGACATACTTGTGGGAGCTCGTTTCGCGACTGATTCAGGATTGCCGGGCCCTCCCTGCGCAAGGATCGATCGGGACATTGACAGACGCATTTCTCGCCCTGATGAATTCCCATGTTCACGTGCCTGACCTGTTCGCCGCTCCTTCGACGGAAATCCCAGAGCCTGCCAATCTCACCAAGGTTGGCTCGCTGATCCGATCCGCCCTGGCCCGACTTCTGGAATTGGACCCGCTTGGAGGGGACCTCTCATGGGAGGAATGGGTCGAATTGTTCCGGCGGGTATTGGACGAGACCAGCATCCCCATCGAAGAGGACCGGCACCAGGGTGTTCAAGTGCTGGATGCCATGACCGCCCGTGGCCGGACGGTTCGGGCGCTCTTTCTGCTTGGCATGAACGACAAACTCTTTCCACGGTACGTGCGTGAAGACCCATTTCTTCGTGACCGTCAACGTGTCGTACTGGAATCGACTCTGGGCTACAAGATCGATGAGAAATTAGCCGGGCATGAAGAGGAATTGCTATTGTTCGAACTCCTCAGCCGCTCGGCCATCAATCGGCTGTATCTGTCCTACCAGCGAGCCGACGAAACAGGAAGAGTCATGGCGCCATCCGGCTTCATCGCCATGGCGATGCGCGACCCACGATTCGTCGGGAAACCGGAAGAGACGGTCCCTCGACGGTTGACTCTGCGGATTAGCGAACAGCCATCGATTCAAGACCTGTTACCGGTCGAGGATTTGGCCTTGGGTTGCCTGTTGCAGGGCCACGATGCATTACCCCTACTGGATGCGATGGGACGCGACCGGCCTCTCTTTGAACAGGGCCTCTCCACCCTGAGAACCATCGAGCGAGAATCCCCCGAACTTGGTCTGTTCGACGGCATGGTCGGCGCACAGGCACCTGTCTCACCGACTGCCACGGAACGGAGCTTCTCGCCGACAGAATTGGAGCGATATGCGACCTGTCCCTTTCAGTATTTCGCAGATAAAGTTCTTCGATTAGAACCTGTGCGACGGCTCCAGCACGACCACCTGCCTCCCTTAATGCTCGGAACCCTTGTTCATGAATCGCTTCGTGTGAGCTACGAACGGTTGGTGCTGCTCCAGTGGCCGGATGACTCGCTGACCGAGGCCAGGGTGCAATCCACGGTGCATGAGGCAGTGACCGATACGTTTGCCTCCCATGCTGCAAGCCAGGGGACGGGGCACGCCCTGCTCTGGACGCTGGCTCGCGAACAGGTGACAGAGTTGGTCATAGCTGCCGTATCTTCCGACCAGGCAGAGTATCAGGCAACCGGGTTTCGCCCTGTTGCGTTTGAGGTTGCCGCCCAAGGCACCGTCCCGCTGGAGTCCGATGCGTCATCAGTTTCCCTGAAGATTCATGGAACCTTGGATCGTGTCGATTATCGAGCTGAACCTCCGGCGCTCCGTATCGTGGACTATAAATTTAAGCAGGGGAATGAGATCACCGCCGTGGATCGAAACCTTGCTCTATCGGCCGTGCGAGGATTTCGGCTGCAACCACCGCTCTATGCCCGCATGACGCTGCCGTCGCTACCTGCACCAACCGAGGTCCAATTGCTCTTCCTGGCTCCGCAGTGGAAGCAGCCTGTCTCTCGCACAACGTTTGACGCGGGTCTCTGGACCGGCCACACGGGGGACATGATCAGACAGACGCTCTCCACATTGATCCACGGCATCGCGAACAGAGAGTTTTTTATTCTTCCAGACGGCTATTGCGACTACTGCGAATTTTCGGGCGCCTGTCGCCGCCACGACGCCATGGCCTGGTGGCGCTCGTATCGGTCGCCCCAGGCCCGAGTCTTACGCAAATTGAGAAAGCAAAAAGTCCGCGATGAGTGAATTACTGACACTCGCTGACTCCCAGGATCGGCTCCTGGCGGAGACCACCTGGGACCGTAATGTCGTGGTGGTTGCGGGAGCCGGGACTGGTAAGACCACGATCCTCGTCAATCGCATCCTCAACCTCCTCCTGAGAGAGCCGAATCCCTTGGCCATTACGGAGATCGTGGCCCTCACCTTCACCAACAAAGCCGCAACTGAAATGAAGCAGCGGCTCCGCGCGCAACTCCTTCGTTTGACCGAGCAGGCCGATGACATGCTCGCCATCTTCCGAACCCGTTACCATCTTTCAGCTGAACAAGTAGGCGATCGGGCCAGGATGGCGCTTGAGCATCTGGAAAAAGCCCAGATCGGCACCTTGCATAGTTTTGCTGCGCACCTCTTGCGGCTTCATCCGCTTGAGTCAGAACTTGACCCATCATTTCAAGAGGATGATGGGTCGCGCTTCAAGGAATTGTTTCATTCTTATTGGGACCGTTGGCTGGATGATGAGCTTGGAGCAGCCGGACCACAACATGACCGCTGGCGACGAGTCCTGGCCGGGACCACCCTCGATGATCTTCAGCAGTTTACCGCTGCCCTCGCCGGGGATTTTGTGGACCTCGATGAGCTGGAACGTCAGTGCCAATCCCTCGCTCTGGAGGGCGCCTTGCGTGACTGGGTTGAGGCCACGCAAGGCCGTGCCGCCACTCTTCTTGCCGCGCAGGATCAACCGAAACGGCGCAAGGCGGAACAGATGCTCGCCGCCGCAGTGCAGTCGCTGGCACTCTTGTTGGAAGAAGGGCCACCAGGGCTCACTCACTTATCTCAGGATAAACGGACTGTCTTAGAAAAAGATCTGGGAAAGGCGCCTGCCGGATGGGATGCAGCTGCGTTCAAGGAGGCGGCCTCCATCATCAGGCTCGCGCAACAACTCGTTACGGTCGACCAGCCTTACTTTCAAGAGGTGGTGACGCTCGTACGACCCTTCCTCAATCGCGTACAGCATGGGTTTCTCATCTCCGGGTGGATCGCATTCGACGGGTTGTTGGCACGGGCCAAGATCCTGTTACGCGACCATCCGGCCGTCCGCGCCCGGATCAAACAGGTCTATCGGGCGATCCTGGTCGACGAGTTTCAGGACACCGATCCGGTGCAGTACGAAATTATCCTCTACCTCGGTGAACGGGCGGGCAGCCATCAGACCGCGTGGCATGACGTGGACTTGGAGCCAGGCAAATTGTTTATCGTAGGGGATCCCAAGCAATCGATCTATGCCTTCCGCCGAGCCGACATTGAAGCCTTCGAGCGAGTGGTGGAGAAAATTCGAGCGGGTGGGGGAGCTGTCTATTCCCTGGTGACGAACTTTCGCAGCGAGGGAGCCGTGCTTGACGTCGTCAACAATGTCTTCGACCGGCTCTTCCAACAGGCAGAACATATTCAGCCAGCCAATGAACGGCTGACAGCCAGGCCTCAACGCATACCGGAAGTCTCAGTGTTCGGGGCGCAGCTTCGCCTCGTCATGCCGGGGGAGGACGACGAGGAGTTTGATGTGCAGGCTGCGACTCAGGGCGGAGGCGGAAGCCCTGGCGCGCTGGCTGAAGGAGGAGCTTCTCCTCGGGACCACGGTCACGGATCGCGATCGACGCGAAGGTCCACTCCAACCGGGCCACATTGCCCTGATCTTCAGAAAGTTGACCCAGGCGCAGGTCTATCTCGATGCCCTTCGCCGCTACGACATCGCCTATATCACGGACGGGGAAAAGCATTTTTATCGGCGGCAGGAAATCATCGATGTGGTCAATCTCCTCCGGGTCATCGACAACCAACACGATACGATTGCGCTGGTCGGAATCTTGCGCTCACCCCTCGGCGGCATGACGGACCGGGACCTATTGGCCCTCCAGCAGAGAGAGGGATTGGACTACCAGCAACGGGATTGGCTGTCTGCCTGGGACCATCCACAGGCAGGAATGGTGAGGCGGCTCTATGAGCGTTTGGCCGAGCTGCATCAGCTCGCTCCCTTGCGACCTGTGCCTGACGCCATTGATCTGATCTTCGATAGATTGCCCGTCCTGGAGTTGGCCGCCGCATCGCTCCATGGCGAGCAAGCCGTGGCCAATTTGCGGAAGATCAGGGAGATGGCCGAAGCATTGGCCGATCGCCCCCATCTCACCTTGACCGGGTTCGTCGACCTAATGATGACCAGGGTGTCGGAACAGCCGGATGAGGCGGAAAGCGCCCTGGCTGAGGAATCACTGGATGCCGTCCGCGTGCTGACCATCCACAAAGCCAAAGGATTGGAGTTTCCTGTGGTCATTCTTCCTGGCCTGCACCAGGGGTCCAAGATTCCTCGCAAGGGGCCATCCATCCATCATGATTGGTCGAGCCGCTGTTATAGCCTGCAGATGGGCGGCCGCTCGAATATCGGAGCCGTGCTCGTGGACATGAAGATGGCGGCGCGGGAAGAGGCGGAACAGCGGCGACTCCTCTATGTCGGGATGACAAGGGCGCGCGATCTACTGGTCCTATCCGGCGGGCAGACTACCAAACCGGGACATGACACAGTCCTCTCTCTGCTTGGAGAGGCGATTACAGACGAGGAGGGACCTTCGACGGCTGACCAGATTTGCATCGGAACAAGCCGCCTCAGTCGTGTCATCACGCAGGCTACGGTGGCATCGAGACGGCGCAGACAGGAACCCCTGTCCACGATGGCCCCTCAACCGGCCCTTGGCCCCATTCTCGTTCGCCGCCAGGCGCGGCAGGTTGAGTGGGAGGAGCGTCGAATGACGCCGCGGCGACTGATCCCTTCGATCCTCGCAGGAGGCAAGCCCGAGGCCGTTCTCCCGCGTACTGTGGCAGGGCGTGATGCCGATCTGGCTCGGCTTATCGGAGTCTGCGCCCATGCGGTACTCGAACAGTGGGACTTCACCAGGCCTCGCGCTGAGATCTGCACGGTTATCGAGCAGACCATTCGCCGCTATGTGGCACAGGATCATCCTCAATTGATGGCCAACGTCGCGGAGGATCTTACGACGCTCCTTGAAAGCTTCCTTTCATCCGAGCCGTACAAAAGACTGCAACGTGCAACGGTACTCGGGCGAGAAGTCCCGTTCGTCATGCCCTTGGGGAGGCCCAGATAATGGAAGGGGTGATCGACCTGATTTACCGGCTTGACGATCGGATCTGGATTGCCGACTATAAGACGGACGATGTGGCGGCTGAGGAGTTACAGGCCATTGCGGATCGCTATCGATCCCAAGCGGATAGTTATTCACGAGCTGTCACGAATTCTTTAGGATTACCGTCTGTCTCGTTTCAGTTTATCTTTTTAAGGCCAGGTATCGCCGTTGATGTCTAAACCTCCAATGACTGTCTCGCCGGAAGAATTCGACGCCTGGATCCAAGAGGCACTCGCCGGACTTCCGGCCCGTTTCGCGACGCTCGCCGATGAGGTCTCCATCGTGGTCGAAGAGGAACCTTCGGCCGATGTTCTGCGGGATCTTGAATTGGAATCAGAAGACGATCTGCTGGGTCTGTATCAAGGCGTCCCAATCGATCAGACGTCGTTCTTCCAGCCTGCCGGTGAGCTGCCCGCCCGTATTGCCATCTATCGAGGCCCCATCCTGCGTCTCTGCCGGACGAAGGCCGAAGTCATTCACGAGGTCCGTGACACAGTGGTCCATGAACTCGGACACCATGTCGGGTTGGATGACGAGGAGATGCCGTACTAAGGATTGTAACCACACTAGGTGTTTAGGCTAGAAAGCTGAAAATTATCTCGCAAGGCACGAACCAAGCCATTCAACATCTTCTCGGTTTCTACGACCTTGGGGTCAGGCAGAGATTATGCCTCGTTGGGCAAGACAGGCCGACCCCTAAATGCGCTTCAGCCTTGCTACCTGAGTAATTATTAAGATTTAGCCTGCATCAAGGCCCGTCGCTGATAGCCGATGGCGAGCATGACGACTCCCGCCACGATCATGGGGAGGGACAAGAGTTGCCCCATGGAGAAGGATCCGAGGATAAATCCAAGGTGGGCATCCGGTTCGCGAACGAACTCTACGATCATCCGACAGCCTCCATAGCCCGCAATAAAACTCCAGAAGATGGTGCCTGGTGGCGGTGCGGTTTTCCAGATGACCCATAAGAGGGTGAATAAGAACACCCCCTCAAGCCCTGCCTCATACAGTTGTGACGGATGGCGGCAGGCGGGCCCTCCATTCGGAAACACCATACACCAGTCGACATCGGTAGCTCGGCCATACAACTCCCCATTGATGAAATTGCCGAGTCGTCCGAATCCTAGCCCGATCGGCGTGGCGGCGGCTGCCAGGTCTGCGACCTGATAGGCGGGAATACCCTGCCGTTGGCTGAACCAAAATAAGGCGACGATGACGCCGAGCAAGCCGCCGTGGAAGGACATGCCCCCTTCCCAGATCGCCAGGATGTTGGCCGGATGCTGCACATAATAGGAAAAATTGTAGAAGAGCGTATAACCGAGCCGCCCTCCGATAAACACCCCGAACGCAGCCCACACGACCATATTGTACACCTGGTCCTTGGTCATGGAGAGGCCCCGCGACTCTACTCGACGCTTGATCAGGAAATAGGCGCCCGCCAGTCCGATCAGATACATCAGGCCGTACCAGCGAAACTGCAGGGGCCCCAGCTCAAGGAAGACTGGGCTGATATTGGGGTAGGGGATCGCGTGCAACCATCTCATGAGTGCCTCATGTGGCGTGTTGGAGAATAATAGGTGAGGGTCTCAACCATTGCAAGCACGCGAACGCTCCGCGGAAAATCAATTCTGATCCTTGCTCAGAGCCAGTTTGAGAGGCTTACCACTTTCGTATGTTGGTTTTCTGTCACGCTTGTGTCGTGACCTGTGAGGAATACACAACTAAATAATTATCGGTTTTGATCGTGGGAACAGGGCTACGACGAATCATGGGAGATTTTCGCGGTTTCTCGTCTGGCACGCTTACTGCTGAAGGGATAGAACATGAGCAGGCAGGGTGCCGGCAATCACATTCTTCATTCAACCGTGTCAAGGAGGTTCACCATGTCAGACCAGGGACGTCAGGCAGCGAAGGTCGCAGCGTTGGTGGCAGGTGGGGCGGTGATCGGAGCGGGATTTGGATTACTTTTCGCGCCGCAAACGGGGGCAGAAACCCGGCGTGATGTCGGTCGCTATGCGAAAAAGGCCCAATTGCAAGCGACTCGATGGAGTCGGACGGTCCAATCCGGCGTGAAAGAAGCGATGGATCGCAGTAAGTCTCTCATCCGCAAGGACGATCAGAAACTCCGGATCGAAGCGGCGTAGTCTGGATCGACTCGCCAGGGACTGGCTCTGCTGTCTGCGGCAGTGCCTGTCCCAGTCTTCAGAACAGGGACAGACGCCTTGAAGAAGGGCGTCAGTCCCTACGACGTCGACCTTGACCGACCTGGACCTCGATGCTAGAGTCCCGCCACTGCGGCCCCTGCTGCCGGAGTGGCGAAATTGGCAGACGCAAGGGACTTAAAATCCCTCGGGCTTAACAGGCCCATGCCGGTTCGATCCCGGCCTCCGGCACCATTTTCAATAGGTTGTGTTCCAAGCCTACCTACCTGGTTTAGTGCCACTCCCTGAAATTGTGGCTGTTCTGTGGCCGAACTTGGTTTTTGACGCTGCGTCCGTTCAGCGGAATGCAGTCGCGCTAGCTTCTTGAGTCCATCCGAAAGGTCGGCCTCACTCACAATGGCATAGCGCCGGTAGACTGCCTCGGTTTTGTGCCCCGTGATCTTCATCGCAACGGAGCGAGGTACATCAGCACGTTCTAAGGTGCGAACTGCCGTCCGCCTGAAGTCATGCGGGATACGCTGAGGTACTCCTGCTTTCTTGCAAGCCAGCGCCCAGGCTCCATAGAAATCTTTAATCGGCTTGCCGCGACGGTGAAACACCCACGGAATAATGCGCCCCGTTTCGACCTGTAGATCCATCGTCGCGTTCCATTGTTGCCTCAGAAGGTCCGCGAGATCGGGGAGGACCGCGAAAGGCAACACGCGGGCTTCATCATTCTTGGTGGTCCCAAGCTCAAGGCGCACGATGCCAGCCCCGAAGTCTACCTGTCTCCATTGCAGTGTGAGAATTTCACTCCGTGTTCTCCATCCCGTCAGATAGGCGAATGTGACAATGGGTTGAAGCTCTGCGGGAAGGTGAGTATGGACGGCCTCGAAGTCCTCCCGCTCAAAGAAGCCCGTGCGGGTGTTGTGAACGCTAAGGGTAGGGAAGGGGGGACAGATCGCCTTGCCTGCTCGTTGTGCGAGTCGGAAGGCTCGGCGAAGGATGCGCAGCTCGTAGCGGATCGAAGCGGAAGCTATCTTCTCGGCTAACCGCACAGCCACATAGCCGTTGAGCCGGTCAAAGGTAATGTCTCTCGCCAGGAAAGTTCCGAACGTTAGCCGAAGGGGTTTGAGAGCCGTTTGCATCCGGTACAGTGACTTCCGCCCATTGGCCTGGTACTCCTGCTCAATGATCGTGGCCAAGTCGTCAAACGTGGTCTTATCCAGGTCGGTACCTCGGAATTGCCCCCCTCCCATTTCGGCTAACCGCTTGCGGAGAATCTTCACGGCATCCATGCGAACCGTCGAGCTAGACGTTTCCCGATACCGCTGGCCCCGCCAGTGGTACTGAATCCACCAGGTTGAGCCACGTTGAAAGACCATACCGAGGCCGCGTTGTTTCATGATTTTCCCCTCTGGCGTTTTATTGCGACTGACTTGTGATGCCTGAGTACCGTGAGCAGGGTAAGCAATCGAGCAATCGGCGCACGGACGGGGCGTTCTCCGCGTTCCCACAGTGCCACCGCGTTTGATGTCACTCCCATTTCTTTTGCAAGCTGCACTTGAGTCAGGCCAAGTTCCTGCCTCAATTGTCTGAACTGCTTTCCCTTCACGATGCAGTAACTATAACGCTGTTATAGTCTAGGAGTCAAGAGGCCTTCCGGCTCGCAAACCATCGTTCCGTCGCTTTCTCAGGAAACAGGAGCACCTTCCGTGAGGGTTGGCTATGTGGGAGCTTCCTCTTGTTTCTGTAGAGCCAGCGGTCAGACACCCGAAAGCGAGCGGCGACTTCCTGAACGGTCAGATAGCGGCCATTCTCAGAAGGCAGCGTCGGCGCTGGAGAGGATGCCTCAGTGTGGACCATCCTCGCCCAGAGAAGTGCCTTCAGGCGCTCTAGCTCGCCCACAAGCGTAGGGCAGGCGGCTTACTGAACCTGAGTGATCTCCCGTTCAAGCTCGCTAATGATGGCTGTCAGTCTTTCACTCAACATCGAAATTCCACTTGCTTGGGATCATGGTTGCTCAGCTCGTCCTAGGTGCTCGCCTGTGCCGCGTGAGCGGCAGGCTCGCATAATTGGCTATCTCCCGTTGTCTCTCTCACTGGTACACGCACCCCTTCGCTATCCACACCTGCATACGTGTATCTTATTAAGCACAGTCCTGGCAGTGCGCCTGATCGCCACGGGCAATAGTTGTCCAGAAGGTGGACGACAATCTCTAGGCGGGGGCCTCCTGGTGAACAGGCTGCACCCTTCCGATGCGTGAGTCCTCTTGAGGAAGACACCCACCCACCCTCCCTCCCAGCCCCTTGCGCCTTCTCGCATAGCCTCCTAGAATGAGCCTCCCATGCGAGGCCCCTCAGGCTGAACGTGACGAGGTGGTCGCATTTGTACAAAGCACGAAACCAGACATCGTCGAAGCGTAGATGCAGGCATAGTAAATCGTTGAACGCGAGTGGCGATTGCTCGTCGCTCAACATGTATTCTCCGTGCATCGTTGTCTCCTGACGCGCCGGCGCGTCAACTCTTCCGTTAGGACTTTGCATCACCGAAATATCATTCTCATGTTCTTAGTCACCCAGGAGTGCACATGAAGAAGCTTTTCTCTTTTCTCTTCATTGTCGTCATTACCGGAGCAACCACATTACCGGTTCACGCGAAGGACACCAGGACCTGTACGAGGACGAGTGCACAGGAAATTGCTGCCCTATTTGACCGTTGGAACGCTTCGCTGGCAACCTTAGACCCCGATAAAATGGCGGCTCTCTATACGCCGGAGGCAGTGCTGCTGCCGACGCTATCGAACAAACCGCGTACCAATCATGAGGAAATCCGCGATTACTTCGTGCATTTCCTCGAAAAGAAACCGCAGGGCACAATTGACTTCCGCATCATCAAGATCGGTTGCGATAGCGCGTCTGATACTGGTCTTTATACCTTCACGCTGCACGACACAACGGGCAAGGCCAAAAAAGTGTCGGCCCGATATTCCTATGTTTACGAATACCTGAACGGGCAGTGGCTGATCGAGCATCACCATTCTTCAGCGATGCCCGAACCGGTCAGGGTGAAATGAAAGCCGTCGTGTAGTGGCAAATCAAAAAGTCCTAACAAAGCCCTGCCAAGTGACTGCCACACTGGCCGAACAGGGTCGCCGCGCATAGACTCTTGCGCCCTCCTTCGTATCCCTCCTACAATACGCCTCCCTGCGAGGCCCCTATGCCCTTCACGCTTCGTTCTTATCGTGGTTTCCCCGTGCAATGCGCTGTGACGAACAACTCTGGCACATGCATCAAACGACCGCTTTCGACCCAAAACGGTCATTCGCGGTGTAGATTTGCGGTCCATTGAGGACACGGCGGTGATCGAGTTGTTGCTTGCCCGTCCTGAAAGGAAAGTCGAGAGATGATTTCAGAACTCAGAACGATCGGGGTGCGAACCCATTTACAGCGAGGTGCCGTGTTGGCGCTAACGAGGAGAACGCCGCGCCTAATTCGCCGCGCATGCCTTGCGACGGCTTTGCTGGTGACGATAGCCGCCGTGGCTCAGCCGGTTCACGCCGCAGGCGGAGGTCAGACGAAGTTCCAGCGCATATCGACGCAGTTCATCGCGGCGTTGGGCGATCCAGGTGCGACCTCCGGGAGCGGCGCGCAATCGTGGGGTCTGTGGCCTCTGGACCCGGGTCCTCGGGGCGTCGAGCTGAACAGCTATAAACCGTTGAAGGATGCAGGTGGCGTCGCCCCGGCGCGCTGGAAATTCGACGGCACGGACTGGTGGCTGGAGGAACACGGCTTGATCATGGAGCAGCCGACCTTTCCGCTCCCTCCCGGCAAATACTTGGTCACGGGTAACCGCGAGGTGACGGCTGTGCTGACCATTCATCCCGCCGACAAGAATGGTGATAGGCGCTGGGAGCTCGATAACGGCGCGACGCTCTACGACGTGACGCACCTGGCCTGCCGCTCCGCGCGCTATAGACCGGCGGCGGTTGATGGTTCGTGTTCGCCGGCAAACGTGCAGAAGACTGCGTTTCCAGTTGCGCCAGGGGGAGCGATGCCTCCGGTCGAGGGCTGCACGAAGCAGGACTATGCGGTTCTAATCGTGATCGGCGTGGGCGTGGAAGACTGAACGCCGGTGGCGCCCCGACGGCTTGCGCGGCGAGCCCAGCATGTAAACGACACGATGGTGTCCGACTGATGAGCACCGACCGCCCCAAACGCGAATAGCATGTCCCTCGAAGAAGCGACCATCTCCAACATGTGGGAGATCGCCGGGGCGCAATAGCGTAGATGGGAGTGTACGCAGACGGGGAAGGAGCAGCGCACGGCACCAAAAGGAGGTCGTATGGTCATGCAAGGGGTGAAGCTGTTTCAGAATAGCAAGGACTGGGAAACGTTCTCAGCAGGCCAAATAATTTTTAGTGCAGGACAGCCTGGCGAGGTGATGTATGTGATCCTCGAAGGAGAAGTGAATATTCAAGCGTCCGGCAAAGTTCTTGAAACCATCCATTCGGGTGGCATGTTTGGCGAGATGGTGCTCGTCGATGACGAACCGCGGAGTGCTGAGGCGGTGGCGAGGACCGATTGCAAACTAGTCCCCATAAACAAGAGGCGGTTCGTTTTTCTTGTCACAGAGACCCCATTCTTTGCCCTCGAAGTCATGAAGGTCATGGCCAATCGACTACGGGAGAGGAGATGAATCTCTCCGCAGTGACTGACCCCGCCCTTGGTTATACTAGGTCGAATTTCACTCACGCAAAGCGCGCCTTGTGATGAGCTAAGCAAACCACCTCAGAGTTGGTCTACGGGAAGGAAGTCACTCTGCAGACATTCGGCAAGGACAAGTATGGGCGCACCCTTGCCGATGGCCCCCCCGATGGTACCAACGTCAACCACACGCTGGTCAAAGACGGCCGGTGCTGGTGATATCGGAAGTACGCGCCGACAGATACGGTGCTGGAACAGTTAGAGAGTGAAGCGCAAGCGGGGCGGAAAGGCTTGTGGGTCGATCCGGGGCCGGTGCCGCCGTGGATGTATCGAAAGCCGAGATGTGGGCAATCACTCGACATGTCGGACTTGGTACCGTTAGCTGCAGGCATTGAAGGGACAGCATAGTCTCCTGACCCACCAGGAGTTGATACTCTCCAGTACATTTCTTTCCCCTCCGTAGGGGTTTTAATACAGCAGACAGATTGTCCCCACGCAGAATTCACAAACTTGCGAATGTTGAGGCGGTATTTTCTGGGCACGAGGATTGCTGACCTTGTGCTCACAGTGCTCGTGTAAAGGAGGACTTCGCCATGAAGGTTACATTGCCGGCTCATTCAGAACAGGAGTGCCAACTTCATGCAATAGACCCACGCAGGGATGCTCGGAAGGTGGTGGGACTCCGTGCGATCATTGCGGACAAACTAGGTCTTGCCAGTGGAGAGATCACGAATATTTCCCCTGGAGGGTGTGGGCTGCGGCTGACGAAACGCCTGAGGCGCGGTCAGTACCTTACGCTCATGGTGTACCCGAATGACCGGACTGCGGCGGTTCACATTGATCTGGCGAAAGTGACGTGGGTCGAAGCCGAATGGGCCGGGGTTGAATTTCTTGGTGTGTCTCCTCAGAACCATGAGCTGCATCGACTCTGTGGAGATCAGCTCGAATTCCCTTTGCAGACTTAAATGCCAACCTGTCACGCTTCATACGTGTCCGTCGAGGAGATCGATTCAGGACAGCACGGTACTCAAGCCATGACTTCGGATCCCCTGAGGGCATTGCTCGAAACCTGGTCTGACCATGAACTCCAATGGGTCTTGTATGAAACCAACGCTCCTCCCTTGTGGACCCAACTCGGCCGACATTTGCGCAGCTACCTTGCGACCGTATGGCTGACAGGAGCTCAAAACTAATCAAGAAACAATAGAGGTACTCTATGTCTTCTCATGATAAGCGCGGCAGTCCCAAAGAACAGGCAGCCGGCATAGCCAGGGATGTTGCCGTTGCCTTTGCTTCTGGACTAACAAACCCACATATTGATATCCCAGCCTCGGCGGAGGGGTATGCAAAAGGCATAGTCAAGATCTACGAAACTATGTTTGCAACAGCTCTTAAATCGATCACGGAGTGAGGGTCAGTCAATTGGACGCCCTGAAGCGGATCGACCAGGACACCAGGGACCGGCAGCGGCCCGTGCGTCACTTCATCTGTCGTGCAGCAAGTACCCGAATCCACCCAAGACGTTTCGCGTAACGCCTGAAGGTCTGCATGCCTACCGCCGCTGGCTGGGCTATCGCCTTGGCCAGGAACCTCTCCAGTCTATGGCGTACTTCGTTTTGACACTTCTTCAGTCCGCGCCAGGGAATCGGCAGAGCGCGGCGCGTTCATTCCAGATCGATGAGCAAGTTCTCGCAAAAATTGGGAGGCTAAGCTCGACTAAAGGTGATGGACGCACTGCGCGAAAGGCCCTAGCGGGCGATCAGTTCCAGGAGCTATCAGACTCCAAAAAAGACTGGCTTGAAGAGACCACGCGTCGGGTAGTATATCGACTTGGTGAGCACGCCTCAGGCGACGCACTAAGTCCTATTTCCTTACGCGATTTTCCAAGCCTTTGACCACGCGGTAGCCGTGCCCTCCGAGGCTGCGTGTAAAACTCCTCTGCAACTGGCCGCCAATAAATACCATCATTCCCAACCCCTCCTTGCAGTTTACTTGTTCCCTTCCTACAATACGCCTCCCTGCGAGGCCCTTATGCCCTTACCGTCGCTTCCCCCCTCACGTACAACGCGGGCCCATTCCAAGGGCAAGGCACCGTGTGGAATCTCTCGTGTACGGGTGGCGGTTCTCTGGGGAATTGCCGATGCGACCAGAGGAAACGCTCTCGTTGACCGTCACGTTGCCGAATGAGCAACGCATTAAAGTGCCTGAAGCGGTGGTGCGATGGTCGAGAGGGCAGAGAGCCTACGCCCCCTGCCCCCCAAATAATCAAATCACCGAACCCTCAATACTTATCCGCATTCATGCCACCGCGCACACACCAGGCGTAGCTGTCGGGGGGGTTGACCTTAACGGCGGAGTCCGCGTGGCCAAAGAAGAACTCCACGTACCACGCGTGGGCCGCACTCTCTGCGAGCGTCGTCGCCGACCAATAGTTGATCGACTGGACGTTGCTAAAGGGATGGCCGGTGGACAACGCCGGATTGCTGTTGGCAGGATTCACCAGACTCGTTAGCTCGATGACCGAGGGCAAGCGCCAGCCTTTCGTACCTCCGGTAGTCTTGTTAAGACAAGAGAAGATCGCGTCGCCCCAAGTGGTGGGAGTGGGATCCGGCGCCTGCTCCCACACCAGCCCGGTGTTGTTGTCCCGCACGGCCCCGGTGAAGACCGTGGTAAAGCGCGTGTCGCTCGGCAAGTTCTTGTCCCAGCTACTGGTGTTGGGAAGGGACGGTGGCGCGGCTTGGGCGCTGTTGGTCATGAGGACCAGCCCTACGCTCAGCACCATGATTCCAACTGTGACTGTGAGAAACCGTTGCCTCTTCATAGCTCCCTCCCTGTTGGTTATGTGACTGACTGCACCGACTGACTCGTGGCCCACTGTTCGTCATTTCGTCGCTCAGACCTTTTCAGGTGACGTGATGGAGGCTAGATCGGGACTGGTCCGCGTGAGGGTGCCGCTGCTGAGGCGTGGTATCTGCCGCCGGGCCGAGACGGACCAGTCCACCAGACGAAGCCGTGAGGGACGCGCACTTTAGTGTCGAAGTTGTGAGTGAGTGCAACCGGGAGCCAGCGTGAACGGAGATTGCGGGGTGGTTGGCCCTGGATCTGCGTGGGAGCGCGCTCCAACTACCGAGCGGCTGCGGCCTGCGGTGCGTGCCACGTTATGGGCCCGCACTGTAACGCTGTCAATGACCCCCTACGGACGAGGGGATACCTAAATCATGAACTGGTCAAAGACGGCTGGTGCTGGTGGGATCTGAAATATGCACCGGGGGATACGATGCTGGAAGGGCTGGAGAAGGAAGCACGAGAAGCAAGGAAAGGCTTGTGGACTGATCCGCAGCCCATGCCGCCGTGGGAATGGAGGAAGAGGAGTAGGTAAACTGTGCGAGGTTTCGCATCGGTGCATCATTATGCTCTCCATCCGTCGCTTGGCCGTAGCCTGAGGTAGAGGTCGACCCATAGTCCGTCTGTAGGGGAGCTACGAGATGAAGAAGCCCAACGAACAGAATCCTTAGTCTCGAATTCGGAGACCTTGCCAGGCCGCGTTGACCAAGTGCGCTTAGCGTGGGTTTATGCGCACCGCTGTGCCCACACCACCGCAGATGCGATATTGGGTGAATACAGGCACTGCCGGGGGCGCCGGCGCCACTAGTGTTTCTACGTCCGTCCCGATCACGTTCGTGATCAATACCGAACCCCCGACACCGATCTGGCCCCTCTCCGTGATGCCGGATAACAAATACGACTTACCGGCACCTGTGCAGCTACCCTTTTGGCTGAAGCTTCCGTCGTGGGCCACCTCATAACTATATTCGCACGCCTCGTCGAATTTATCTGGACTACCCGTGCCAATGACGACGCCTTGATCTGTCACCGTGGCATGACCGCGGCCATCGTAGGTAATGACCCCAGCGAAGGTGATGAAGGACGTCGGATCGGACCCAATTGATTCTACAGTCGGCCCCGTGGAACAGGTCACGTTTGCGCTGAGCTGATACTTTCCTTGTAGGAACGCGTTGAACTGACCGCTTCCGACGTCAGCCATGGCCGACCCCGCCAACAGCGAGACAAGACACACCGCAAACGCGTACGCGAAAAGTCGTTGAGTGCGCATGGTAATCCCTCCTAATTATGCGTGGCCTAACCTAAACCCTAGGGGGCGGCCGCAGTACCCTCCAGGTTTCTGTATCGCGGAACGACGCGGACCGCTGCGTGGCTCACGCTTCGTCATGCGTGACACGTCTCGCCAGGCGCGAGGAAGAATGGGGACAGCACCCCTTGACAAGCTCGGGGAGCCAATCCCCTCGCGCCCGCATTCTACGCGAGGCTCACCGAATGACAATCTCCCCAAACGAGGCCCCCCCTAGAACGAGGGGAGCCGGGGCAGGAGTGGCCGGGATAGCGCCCACCGTGTGCCGCTAATCCGCAAAGAATTGGACGACGGCCACTCGCCAAGTTACGATTGGAACGGTCCACTCCGTAGTGACCATGTCAACGCCCTCGCCCGGGGGCAGAAAGGACGGTGCCGGATGGTAATCAATCCTGCACTGATACATGTAATACGCGTGCTGCAGGTAGTGGTGGAGGTCGTGGAGGATATCGTCGACGCGATCCTGCGGGAGAGGGGCTCCCAGGGTCCCCCAAAGCAAGGCACTCGGAAGCGTGAACGGATCATGACCACGGCTCGACGGCGGACGACGCGGAGGAGGGGGAGTGCGACACGCTGATCTGGGGGCCGCGAATTGATCGATGGTTGGTGCTGAAGCGCAAAGCGGCGGGCGCGCCGGTCTGGTACGTCCGCCTCTCTCACCACGGAAAAGAAGCCTGCCCAAGTCTACGTATTGACCCAGTTGTGAAATCCGTTGTGAAATGAGTGGGGAAACAGGGAATTCTGGTTGTGGTTCTGGTTAAGGTTCGGTTGTGGTTTTGGTTCGAGTTCCCAGTATGCGTTAATCTCTCTTGGTATCACTGTTGCGTTATAGAAACCTTGTACCTAAAGCGAGATAGCGAAACTAGTCATGCTCAGTATCAACTATTCTCAGGTGGCCTCAATGCGATCAGTAGCCTTGACAGTCTCCCCACGGACGGCCTAGCCTTTTAACTGCCATTCGAGGGCCTGTATGTCTTCACCTTCTAATAAGTTCAAGCCCCCATCTCCGGTAGCGGCGGGCATCCAATGGAGCACAGAGCCGCCCATGCAGTCTGGGGCCTATTGGTTTCAGCGTGAGCCAATGTCGAGGATGATGCTGCTGGAAGTTCGTATGATGGATGGAGAATTGACGGTATGGTGGCCCAACGATGACCAACCAGTTGCAAAGCTTAAAGGCCGCTGGAGAGGTCCGATACCACCATCATCGGGACCAAGAAGCCTGTAGATAATTGACGTTGGCCCCGTTCGGAGACAGCTCTTAACTAGAACAGAGGACCGCTTCAGCAGTCTGTAAGGCCTGACGTTGTCCAACAAACTCATTCGGAGTCAGGTGCCCGAGTGAGCTGTGAGGGCGGCGCTGATTATAGTCAAGCCGCCAGGCTTCGATGATGTGTTGGGCCTCGGCCATCGAGGTGAACTGGTGTACGTTTAGACACTCGTCTCGCAATCGTCCGTTAAACGATTCAATGAAGGCGTTCTCCACCGGTTTGCCCGGTCGAATGAAGTCGAGTTGCACGCTCCGCCGATAGGCCCAATCTTCGAGCGCCCGTGATTGGAATTCCGGCCCGTGATCCACCGTAATGGAGCGTGGGCCTTGCGTCCCGTTCAGAGCTCGATCGAGGACCTGACCGACTGTCTCACCCGACATCCGAAAACCGGTCTCTAGCACAGGACTTTGGCGACTCCAGTGATCGACGACCGTCAAGATCCGAAACGGCCGTCCATCGGTCAGAATATCATGCACGAAATCCATGCTCCAGCGTTCAGTAGGACCGGTCGGGATCGGGGCCGGGCCACGATGCAACGCGATATGCTTTCGACGCCGGACCCGCATACGCAGCTGCAAGCCCTCCAGTCGATAGAGCCGGCGCACCCGTTTCCGATTCACCCGCCAGCCTTCGCGACGCAGGAGCACCCAAATGCGCAGAGACCCAAATCGCGGGCGCGCATGGGCCAGATCGCGAATCCGTATCCGCAAGGCGGACTGATCCTTCGCGCGGCTGCGTCGATACCAGGCGGCGCGCCCGAACTGGGCGAGAGCGGCAGGCCCGCAGGCAACTGACCTGAAACGTGCCGTGAAACCAGGCGGCCAGTTCTCGACGGCGTGCGGGCCTTAGACTTTTTTTCGCAGGGCCTCCGACCGCCTGTGCTTGTCGAGCGAGAGATCGGCGACGAGCCGTTTCAATCGGCTATTTTCTTCTTCGAGCTGCCGGAGCCGGCGCAGTTCACTCACGCCCAGGTGCGCGTACTTCTTCTTCCAGGCGTAGAACGTGGCGTCACTCACCCCGAGCTGCCGGCAGAGGTCGCCGACGGGGGTGCCGGCGTCGGCCTGTCGGATCGCGTACACGACCTGTTCCTCTGAGAACTTCGACCGCTTCATGGGTCCCCTCCTTTCGTAAGGACCACCGAAGCCGCCATCGTACTCTAGTTCTAACCTGCCGTCGTTTTCGGGGGAGACGTCAGTTTCTGTCCTGTTTCCAATGAAGGCCGATGAAGGTCCTGGCCTTTGCAATCTTTGGTCTCATGCTCCTCGGGGGAAGTGCGGTTCCCGACTGCCCTGGTGGGATGTCAGAGGACCACTCCGTGCGTTCGGTTGAGCGGCGCGGGTGTTGTTCTCATCATGGCGGGGTGGGCGGGTGCGGGAAGGGACGCGCTTTGTGTTGTGACGGGCGGCTGAGTCCTTCCTGCGGATGCGATTGATGATGCACCTGATGAATTGCTGCTCTCTGCTCCTCCTGACAGCCTCGACAGTCTTTGCTGATTTCACCGGTCAAGTCGTCTCCGTCCTCGACGGCGACACCATTGAAGTCCTGCACAACAACCACCCTGAGCGAATCCGCCTCAGCGGCATCGACTGCCCTGAGAAGGGTCAGGCCTACGGCAACAATGCCAAGCATGCCGCCTCAGCCTTAGCGTTCGGCAAACAAGTCACGCTCCAGACCTTTGGCAAAGACAAATACGGGCGTACCATTGCCGATGTGTTGCTACCCGATGGCGCCAGAGTCAGTCACGAGTTGGTCTGAGACGGCTGGTGCTGGTGGTATCGGAAGTATGCGTCGGGGGAGACGGTACTAGAACAGTCGGCTGGCTATCCTTGTCGCTATCCTTCTGCTCTAAGATCGTGACGCTGTGCCGGTGCGCTGATTCCTAGGTGACGGCGCAACGGCTGTCAGAGGGGAAGGCCCGGGCTGACGCCTGCTGAGCCTTGTGTTCCTGCCGAAGGCCGACCTCCTCCAGCACGATTACGATACGTGAGTCATTGTATGAATCCTGATTCGCCAGCCCGAATCCCTGAACCAGGATCTTGCACCCAGCCTCAAATATGACTCGCTTCAATTCGAAGGCATCCCAAATATTGGCTGCGTTGCGGTGGGCCATGGTTTCTTGGATCTGAGCCAAGAGTTCACGCACCGATACAGAACGGACGTCGTTGTCTGGGACGATCCCCGCCTGATTGAGGTGGCCTATCAGTTCCAAGGCCCGGCGATTCATCTGTAGTAACTGTCCCCTGTGTGAAAAGAGAAGAATGCCCGGTAGCGAATCCGCAGAAGCACTCTCCACGCTCGGTTCACTGGAGGACAAACCCTGTCCACGCCACACCTGTGATTCATGGCGATCCCGCATCACGGTTCCGTCGTTCATCATAGAATGCCTCCTTGGGGTCGGAAAGAGAGTTGTGGGGATCTCGCACGCGGCAATGACCTCGTTGTCATGGTTGTCAGTAAGAAGGGAACTCGCTGGAAACTCTGCCTCTGCCTGATCCACAGATCGAGACCACCTGAATACGCAGGATCAAATCGGCGAAAGTACGGCCTTCCGCGGAGCTTCCGCTCGTCAGATGGCTCCCTACGCTTCAGCGTGAGTGTTGATGAAGAAGACTCCTTCCTTCCTGAACATCTCGTGAAGCGTCGAGCGCTGTGCCACTGGCGGGGCGAAGGCGATTGGCACGGACGACGGAGTACTCGATACTCCCACAATTGCTGCAACGTATAGCTGAGCACAAGCGGGCTGTGTCCTCTCTTAGGTCCCCCACGGTTTCGCGGACGCGTCGCCCACTGCAACGTCGACAGAGCATAGGTCCTCCCTCTGCTTTCTTTCTCGTTGCTTGTTGAGGCTCACCTGGGTGCAACGGCGCCGAATGATACGCATCTCCGTTCCACGACTGGTTGTGATCCTCCGGCGTCGCACGCTGGTGCAACAAGCAAATTGTTGGCCAGAGCGAAGGTCATGGGAAGAGGACCTGACGAAAGCAAATAAATTCAACAGTTTCACTGTTCGATGCATTGTCTCGTGGTGCTGGGGCTCAATAGAAATAGAGGGGCATTCTGTCTGTTCATGGGACAGTCTGTCCGTAGTAGGAGGGTTTATCGTGCCAAAACTGGAGTTGAGTTCTGCCCCACTGAGGATTGTGCACACAAAGGCCATCGTGGTACTGGGAGGGGAAATAACAGCGGGTTTGCGATGATCGTCAGTCGACGGGCGTCAACGTCGCGGGTGGCCGGCTGGACTTTCTCCGTTTCTCCACGTCCTGATCGATCACCTTCAAGGTATCCAACTGGGCCTCTAACTCTGCAATGCGTTTCTCTCGCTCTCGTACTTGTCGTTGAAGAAACTGCACCACACTTGAGTCGACAGCGGCCGGATCGCTTTTCTTGCACACTGAGGTGGCAGGCAGCATTCCACACGCGCTCAGCGCGATCGCCCATAGCAGACCACCGCCTATGCTGCTCCAGGTCCTTTTACCCATCACGCGCATTTTTTAGGTGTGCCACTAGCCGCCACATCCTGCAAGCAGATTCAGGGTTTTGACAACCGCCAGAAGAGGCGGCGGAGGAGTGGCTCGGTGTGCGGGTCAGCATTACGAGAAGATGGGACAAGAAGAAGGTGTTTCACTGAACGATCGAAACGATGACCTAGTCACGTACCATCTCGGTGAGTAACTCCACCGTCAACGGCGCTTTACCCTCTGAACGATTATTGACCAGCACATTAAGAGGTGTTCTCAATTCAGGTGGGATGAAACTGCAATCAGCAACTCTTGCGCACTGAATGGCTTCTGGAGTGCGTCGTTCGCTCCCAGATGCTTCGCCATGATGAGATAGTTTGAATCCCCAGTCATGGCAATAATCTTGCTGGTAGGTCGATCCTTCCTCAGCCGTGGGATCAGTTCAAAGCCGTCCATCTCTGGCATAAACATATCCATCAGAATCAGATCCACCTTCTCTTGCTCCAAGAAACGCAGGCCGTCTTTTCCATGCTCGGCGGTCAAGACACGGTACCCTGCTCGTTCGAGCACGGCCTTGAAGATTAACCGTATCGATTCTTGGTCATCAATGACCAGGATGGTTGCCATCGGCTTTCGTACCCCCCTTCTCCCAGGCGATTTCCTGCCAGAAACATGACCATGCCCATTCGACTAATACAGCAAGTCCAATGCCCCCCTTCTTGATATGCTGATAATCCGGATACCTCCCTACCAGGCGGTCTTCAAGCGGATTCTACCCACAACAATTTGTTGGTTTCTTCAGACTAAATTGGACACAAGACCCTTTCAAGAGCCCGATTCGGCTCTATTGCACCCTCGTTCGCATGCCCCTAGAATGCGCCTCCCTGCGAGGTCCCTATGCCCTTCTCGATTCGTCCTCTCCCGTCGCTTGACAGCTTCCTTCAATAGGGCTATGGCAGGTGTTAGCGCGGGCCTAGGTGGCGGGTAGCTCACGTCGCTGGAGGAACCCATGGAACAGGTCACGTTGATGGAGGTTAAGGATGACGGGCAGACTCTTGTCCTGATCGATGGAAAAGAATTGCACGTGGACCCTCGAGCGATTACCACGGCAATTCGTTGGCTACCCTCCACGCTACTGGAGATCTCGGAGACAGACACCGATCCGCTTTTCGAGCTGCGCGTCAAAGTCTATGGGACCAATGAAGAGATTCGTGCGAGCTGGAGGCTGAGCGTATGAATTGGCCCGATCCCGCCATCAACAGGACCGGGTAGCCGATAGGCGATTACAGGGTTAGGCCTTCGCAAGGCTGAAATCCAACCATTTGCCCCACTTGGCTCTATTGCGGTTTCCTCAGCTCCCTCCTAGAATGGGCCTCCCTGCGATGCCCCCATGCCCTTCTCGATTCGTCCTTACCGTCGCTTTCCTTTCCAGTGCTCTGTGACCCACAACGCTGGTGCATTCCAAGGACATGGCACGGTATGGAATCTCTCCGGTGATCTGCCGATGCGACCAGAGGAAACGCTCTCGCTGACCGTCACGCTTCCAAATGAGCCACGAATAGTAGTACCTGAAGCAGTCGTCCGCTGGTCGAGAGGGCAGAGGGCCTACGCCCCCTGCACCCCCCCAATCACCAAATCATTCAAATCACCGAATCCTCAATACGCATCCGCATTCATGCCACCGCGCATACACCAGGCGTGGAAGGTGTCCGTCTTATCGAAGACGTTCGCGTTGCCATCGAAGAAGGACACGAACCACGCGAGGGTCGGATTGACTGCGATCGTCGTTGCCGACCAATAGGGGGCCGACTGGACGATGGTAAAGGGATGGCCCAGGGGCAGGGCCGGGGTTGTTTGCGTGGGATCCACCAAGCTCGCCAGCTCGGTGCACCGAGGGCAGGCGCCAGCCCTTCCGCCCGCCGGTGGTGCGGCTCGTGCACTGAAAAGTGGCCGAGCCCCACAAATGGGTCGTCGTCAGCGGCGATTGTTCCCACACCAGCCCCGTTTCATTATCCCGCACCGCGGCATTGGCGAAGTCCGATAAGACGACAAACCGCTGCGCCACCGGGATCTTCTGGTCCCAGTTCTGGGGCAGGCCCGCATGGGCATCTGGCGGAGCGGCCGCTGTGGGCGTGACGCCGCCGCCATAATTCGCCAGGACCAGGCCTCCGCTCAGCACCAGGACTCCAACCGTGACTGTGAGAAACCGTCGTCTCTTAATAACTGCCTCCTTGTTAGTTGTGTGACTGACCGCACCGACTGACTCGTGGCCCACTGTTCGTCATTTCGTCGCTCAGACCTTTTCAGGTGACGTGATGGAGGCTAGATCGGGACCGTTCTGCGTGAGGGTACCGTTGCTGAGGCTCGGTATTTGCCGCCGGGCCGAGAGGACTAGTCCACCAGACGAAGCCATGAGGGACGCGCACGTAGGTGTCGCAGTTGTGAGTGAGTGCAACCGGAGGCCCGGGCGTGAGTGGAGATTGCGGGTTGGTCGGCCCTGGATCTGCAAGGGAGCGCGCTCCAACTACCGAGCGACTGCGGCCTGCGGTGCGAGCCACGTTATGGGCCCGCACTGTAACGCTGTCAATAACCCTCTACAGACGAGGGGATACCTGAATCAGGAACTCGTCAGAGACGGCTGGTGCTGGTGGTATCAGAAGTATGCCCCGCTCAATACTGAGCTGGAAAGGCTAGAGCGCGAAGCACGAGAGAGGCGAAAAGGCTTGTGGGCCGATCCGCAGCCGATGCCGCCGTGGGAGTGGCGCAAGAGGAAAGAGCGGTAGCGGGCAGGCTTACTTGTTGTCGTTGACGCGCTTGGCCTCAGCCTGCGTCGTGCGCAGCGGGACGCGAATCGACGGGCAAAATAAATTCCTCCGTAGCTCCCCTCAGCGCACCTTGCGTCTAGCGAGCGGCCCTCCTAGAATGGGCCCCATGCCCGTCCACATCAGACTATTCCTCACGCTGCCGCTGGCCTTGATCACGCTCCTCGTGCTGAGTAATGGACCCGCGTATGCGGAGTGGGTGGAGATTGCTAAAACCGACCAAGGAATGACTACATACGTCAATCCAGACACCATTCGCCGCAAAGGGGATCTGGTGAAGATGTGGTCATTGCTCGACTTCAGGACGGTCCGAACCTCGGCAGGCAGCTCGTATTTGTCTAGCAACGCGCAATACCAATTCGACTGCGCAGAAGAGCGCGTTCGGATGCTTGCAGTTACGTGGTTCTCGGGCAACATGGGAAACGGTAAGGTGGTTTGGAGCAACTCAGACGAACAAAAGTGGGAACCAGTTGCACCAGAAAGTATAGATCAAGCTATGTGGAAACGTGCGTGCGGCAAGGAGTGAGCGTGCTGATAGGGGAACTAAACTATGTCCACAGTGAATCTTGGATCTCATGCTCGGAGGTCAGGTCTTGTGACCTACTTGTTCGCACTGTTCGTGTTCGGGCATTCTTTCGCACTTGCGCAAGATACGCCAGATGAGATTACGAAGCACCAACTCGCGGAATCATCAGAACGAGCAAAAATTGTATCGGACGAGATGTCAAAATACGAAGAGCAATATTCCAGGCTCTTCGATGAGTACACGACAAGTCTGCGTCGAATGGCTAATTTGGTCGAGCCGAATGCCGCAATCAGTATACTTCTCAATGTAGGGAACGATCTCGACAGGACGAACAGTGATTTTTCAACACTCCGAGGCTACATGCATCTGACCGGCATGGTGACTCGAAAACAGTTCCTACCAGATGCGATGCATGTTGTGACGTTACAGCGTACCACCATGATAAAGCGAACGAGGGTTTTCAGCCAATTCATCGAACAAAGCCTACATCTATCCAAAGACCAAGAGACAACCAGGCTGTTACTGGAAGCGAGAGATCTTTTCCGCTCTTCCGCAGAGTTTCTTGATCGCTTGCAAGTTACAGATTTAACGACAAAGTGAGAAGTGATACCGCCCATGCGTAACACCCTCTCCTCTCGGCGTGGTGCTGGAACGGTTAAAGAGCGCGAGCGGAGCAGAAAGGGTTGTGGGCTGATCCGCAGCCGGTGCCGTTGTGGGAGTGGCGAAAGCGCAGGCACTACGCTCCATAAGGCAGTCTCGTAGGGAAGGCATCGTGGTTTCTGGTTGTAGCTGTGGTTGTAGTTCGCAGTCCTAATTAATCACAATTTGGGACTTGTGGGACCTATAGGGATTACATGAGATTAAGCGTCCAACTCCATGCTGAATCACGCGAAAGCGTATCTCTTAATCCCACGTAATCATAAAGCCTGGGGGGCCTTAAAATCCCTCGGGCTTAACAGGCCCATGCCGGTTCGATCCCGGCCTCCGGCACCATCTTTCAGCGAGTTCTGAACTTCAGCGAACTCTCGGTTCGCTGGTCGAGAGCGCAGGAGTTCTCGGTTGAAACTCTTCTATAAATGAAGCGACACACCCACACTCGGCTACAGCGCTATGTGAAACGGTTATTGCAGGAACCAGCGGAGATTGTCCTGTGAGTGACGATCGGTTCATAGCGCTCCGATTGTCTATCGCCTTTCTTCTGTCGATCGTCTGTCTCGCCGCGCCTGCGGGGGCGGACTTCAAAGCAGGCGTGGATGCCGATAACCGTACCGCCAGCTTCACCGGCCCCGTCATTCGTGTCATCGAGGGCGACACATTCGAAGTCCAGCACAATCACCACCCTGAACTCATCCGTTTGAACGGCATCGACTGTCCGGAGAAAGGCCAACCTTATGGGCTATTTGCCGAGCACGTCGCCTCTGACCTCGTCTTCAGAAAGCAAGTCACATTCCAGACCCATGGACTCGACGAGTATGGAAGGACGATCGGGGATGTGATCCTGCCTGATGGCATGAACCTCAATCAAGAACTCGTCAGGCGGGGCTTGTGCTGGTGGTATCGGCCCTATGCGCCGGGTGATACGGTGCTGGAAGGGCTAGAAAAGAAAGCACGAGAGATCCAGAAAGGCTTGTGGGCCGATCCTCAGCCGGTGCCGCCGTGGGAGTGGCGGAAACGATAGTGGAGGGACCGAGCTAGGCCCGAATGAGAAGATGATCGATGAGAACAGGTTCTTCGATGTGTATGGCTGCGGGGGCATCGATAAATCGTTTCAGTCTCATCCGGTCATTTGGGCTCACCAGGATCACTTCCACCGCGATCCGGTGCTCGTGGACCCTTCTGACTTCCGCCAGCCGGATGTCTATAAAGGCCTCCTCGCCTTCCAACCATAATTGGACTTTTACAAAGTCCCCTGCTTTCAGGTGATCAGGGGTGGTGAGCCTACACCCAGCCTCTACGTGTTCGAGGACGCACCCGTCCGCTTCAAGCTGCCTGTTTACGTTCGCGAGCACGCAGTCAATAGTAAACTTCGGACTATCCCACCCGGTCTGTTGTTTACCCTGAGCCATCATGTTATGCGCAGGATAGTCTGGGAAGGGCTCCGTGGCTATTCCTCAAGAGGTGGGGTGGGCTTACCCGAAATGGTGATGTACGTGTCAGGCATCCCCGCAGCAGCCTATTCCGCCTTCGTAGCCACTTCGGCTACGAAGGCCTGAAGCTGCGTAGTATTTGGCGAAGGAGAATAAACAGTGGGGGCGTTCGAGAGGCATATCGAGGCTTAGTTCACTCTGCTAGAATCCAAATTCGATGTGACCCGTTGGTTTGTCTTGTTTGGTGAACGAGACTAATCAGATGAACGAAGCAAATCACATTAACGGGATGAACCTGATAAACACGGCAGACCACGAACTAGGAGGATACTATGATAGGTCGGTCACCCTCTCAGCGATACCTGGTGCTTGGGACCATTTTGGCGGGATGCGGCGTTGCTGCCGGCGCCTTTGGTGCCCATGCACTCAAGGAAATTCTGGATACGCCCATGCTCCAAGTCTTCGAAACCGCAACAAGGTATGTGATGTATCATGCCTTTGGACTTTGTATCGTTTCTTGGGCAATTGACCGTTACCCCGGACAAGGGCTTGAAAAATCCGGATGGCTCTTTATTCTCGGGATTCTTCTCTTTTCAGGCAGTCTGTACGTGGTGTCCCTTGCGGGCATCCGGTGGGTGGGGGCTGTGACCCCGATCGGTGGGCTGGCGTTCATGGCAGGCTGGATACTCTTAGCTTGGGGAGTCTGGCGGGACGCGCTCCCTCGGGCAAATGCTGCGCGAGATTAGCGTGAAAAGTGGGACGATCGAGATGATCGCGCTTCACGCGGCGCGCTAGGGCGCGCAACCGGCCGTTCTCTTTCCGCTGATCGATCCCCACCCTCCTTGGGAATTCACAAAGGTTCCTTCGAGGCGTTGGCCTTCATTGCTGAATTGCAGACTATCTTCTTGAACCCGACCATCGATTTCCCACCGTAAATAGACGTTCTGGCCCAGCACGATCGTTTCCACGAGTCCCGGCAGAGTAGCCTGCGTATTTCCTGCTGGTGGAAAGAGTAACGAAAGTTTCTGCTCTTTATGGTGCTGCTGATGGTTATGAACGATCCATTGCCAGGTTCCGCACAGGCGGGCCTGTCCGCGGAGCCCACGCACCCGATCCTTCCAATTCCGTATCCGGTCCCACTCCTGGTAGCTGGCTTGCATGGCGTCCACTTCCAAGCGAGTAGCTCGCTCCAAGACTGTTACCAATAGGGTCGATGCAGATTCTCCCTGATTCCCCTTGGCCCATTCTGGGGAGGCAACCACGTCAGAGAGTTGATTCAGTGAGTCCTGCCAGGGGGCTTTCCCCTGTTGATCGAGCCATGCCCTTGCTTGCGGAGATCCGAATAGTCGCTCGGTCATTGCCGCGAATTGCTGATCTCTCACAGCTTGCCTGATGGTGGAGGCGAGGTGCCAGGCAGCCAGATCGCCCATCAACCGAAGAACCGCCGCCGTCAGATCCGGCACCAGGAGTTCTTTCGCGAGCGTGGCCGGCAAGGGGTTGGCCCCCAATGTCCGGGCCACATCGCCCAACTGGAGCGCAGGACCGATTGCCGACACAAACAGGTTGCTGGCTCCCTTGTCGGACTCCATCTTGGCCAGTTGTTCAGAATGGGCACGAATGACTGATGGGAAATCCGGTGTGGAACTCGGAAGGGACTCGTCTGCCTCGGCATTGAGCCAGGCCCCGAATACAGAAACGATCACCATCGCAAGGGCGAGACCGATTCGTGATTGGGCTGGTCGAATCAATAGGATGTGTTTGCGCATCGCGCTACTCTACCGTGCTTCCGCCCACACCCTCAAGCGGGGATTCCTAACAGGCTGTGGAGAAACTATGTTGCACGCGAGAACTTCGATGGTCCGCATGTGTGCCTGCGACGAGCCCAGTCGAGCGGCACAACAGCAGAGCACTCCCGCAGGGTACTCAAAAAGGCCAGCCTTCTCACCCGCCCAACCCTGGCGACTACTTCACCCACCCCGCCCTGAGTCTGCCAAGACAGCCTCTCCCCCGGGACGCGCCTTATCCCAAGCAAGGCCGCAGCGAACTATCCCTTTATAAAGGGGTGGCTGGGATGATCCCAAGTGCGCGCATCGATGATCCTTCCAAGCTAGCTTGTATCTCCTCTCATGGAATGGTACCTGTGTTGGTCCCACTGCGGCCGTCGAGCGAGCACATTCTGATTGTGCGCGCTCCGGGAGCAAGGGATCAGCACGGGTGTCATTCCACCCCCCTTCATCGTGCGCGTTCTGCGAGCACGAAGGGCACCTGGCCGCTCCCTCCCCTGCTGGCGGGCTTTCTCAGCAACCCTGCTAAGTGCCTTGGAAGCAGGTCTTCAGAAACGCGGCAGTTGCCTCCCAAGCCTCTGCCGTCGCGTCGGCGCGATAGCTCTCCACGCGTTGTTCATTACAAAACGCATGGGGGGCATTGGGGTAGGTCCTGATCTCGGCACGCTTTGTATGCTCAGCTGCAGCAGCACGCAGCCGGTCCACATCCTGACTGGGCACCCACTGGTCCTGACCGGCCTGGTGATAGAGCACTGGACAGAACAGATCTTTGATCGCGGTTTCAGGCTGCATCACTCGGCCGTAATAGACGACCGCTGCTCGAAGCCGTTTCCGTTGACAGGCGAACCGGAGTGCATACGATCCACCCATGCCGTAACCGATCACGCCGTGGGTATTTCGTTTAATGTGGTCGCGCGTATTCAAAAATTCACAGCAGGAATTGATGTCTTGGAGGACGAGCGACTCGTTCAGCTTGCCCATGAGCGCATCCGCAACCTCTGCGTTGGCGGTCACCATGCCACCCAGTCGCCCGTACAAGTTCGGAATGATGACGCCGTAGCCTTCGCACGCCAGCCTGGCTCCGAGGTCCTTGATTTGTGCAGTCAGCCCCCACGCTTCATGCAATAAGATAAGCCCGGGGTAGAGCCCTTTTCCCTGAGGCCAAAACTGAATACAGTCCACCTGCACATGTTTCGATACGCGTGTTTGGATATAGGGATCAGCGGCGGCATCCGTCAGCGTGGGAATGGCGACGCCACTCGGAAAGCGAGCTGTACCTGTGCCGATTTGATCCAAGGTAAAGGGAGCGATGGTCGATGTCATTGCGGCAATCTCTTCTCCATCAAGGCTTTGCAGGGTGCGCCCTCTTCAGGCAGGCCTGATACAACGCGCGCGTACTATAGGGAGTACGCCGTCTGGCTGTCAATCTGGTTGCACGGGTCGAGTTTTAGTTGACCCAGCGTTCGATGGCGACTACAGTTTTCTCACCCTCACTGTGTGTATGGCGACTATGCCGCTTCGAATCGGTCTCATCGGTGCCGGCCGGCATGGCAGCCGGTATATCCACCATCTCCTGCATGATCTGCCAGGGATGAGCCTTGCCGCTCTCTGTCGGAAACGGATCGGGGAGGGACTGCCTTCCCTCCCGACGACAGAGATCCCTGTCTATGGGGACTATCGCGCCTTGATTGCCGATCCGACGGTAGAGGCCGTCGTAGTGGTGACCCTTCCGTCGCTGTGCCCTGAGATCTGTCTTGAGGCCGTGAAGGCGAGGAAGCCGATCCTCATTGAAAAGCCGTTAGCACCGACAGGCCGCGAAGCACGAATGATGGTGACGGCAGCAGAAGAGGCAGGAGTGTTGCTTATGACCGCACAGACCATGCGCTTCGACTCGACGATTCTTCTTTTGAAAGATCACTTGCCGGAGATCGGCCGGCTCCGGTACGCCACCTTCACCAGCCGGATCGAAACGAAAGCCAGCGCCCAGGTTCGGTCACCGACACCTGGCCAGCGCGGGGCGCTCTTGGAGTTTGGGGTTCACCTCTTGGATTTGGTGCCCTTTCTCACCGGCGAGGAGGTGGTCGCCGTCCGCTGCGATCTGGACCAACTGCCGACCGTGGCACCGGATACGATGGCGATCGTGCAGGCCCAGACCGTGAGCGGCATGCGATGCGTCCTGGACATTGCACGCGTCGTAGCAGGGAGGGTCGCGAGAACCGAGTGGGTGGGAACCCATGGGCAGATCGCCGCTGATTGGTTTCACCAGCGAGTGAGCGGCGTCATCGGTGACACCGCTCCTCTGGAATGGGTCGTCCAACCGCAGCAGACAATTCTCGCCACACTCCGTGCCTTCGTCCGTGCCATCGAAACGAACACCCCGCCGCCTATCACCGGACGTGATGGATGTCGAGCCGTCGAGGTGGCCGACGCCTGCTACCGTTCGGCAGAACTTGGCGGGGCCACCGTCACCGTCTCTTCGTTGCGCTAGCGGGATGCTGAAAAGTCCGCCGGCATCGTTCAGACCCGCAACGTACCCGAGAGGGTAGGCCTCGGGCTCATCGCTGCGGCCTTGCTGGACGGCCTTTTTGAGCATCCCTGGGGATATTCCCTTGTTATGCCTGAGAAACCAACCGTCGATTTCAAAGGCTCTCGACAGTTTTTCTGCATCCTGCTAGGAATCGGCGACGATGTGTGTATCTGTTTCCTCCACCCCTTCGACTTGGTGAATCTTTGTGATCACCACATCCGAGAGGGCTCGTTCGTCCACGACACTGATGAACAGAATAATATCCGGCCGCCCGAAGCAGGAGTGGGCTTGTTCGACGCCGGTAAGGCGCTTGAGTACCTGTAGCACATCTTTCGTCCGCCCGGCTTTGACCTTGATTAGAATATAGGCTTTCGTTGCCATTGCGTCCTCCCTGTTGCAGTTATTGCGTGGCGCCCGGCATCTCCCGCCGTCGCTGCGCAAACACCTGATGAATGTTCTGTCCCCGTTGCTCCAATGCGGTACGTGCCTTGGTAACGAGTTCCATCAACGAATCAAAATCCGCCGGACCGACGTTGAATTGGCGAAAGCCCGGCGCCAAACGCTCTCGTTGATCGATCGCCGTGGCGGCCCACTGTTCACTTAGTGCCTCAAGCACATCCGACGTCCAGCCTGCCGAACGGAATCGAGCAGCGGCTTCGTTTGCACCGCTGCCCTTCCGTGCCACAAATGTGTGACTCAGAAATGTTTGTACGGCCGGATCGCCGCTCTTCAGAAACACCGATTGAAATTGGATGACCGATTTGATGACGCGATCAGCCTCGGGAGTGCCTTCGGGTGGAAGCACATCGGCATCTTGCAACATCGCAAGGACGGCCATCGACGCTCCAACTGGTCCAGATGGGGTGGCCGCACGATCACGCGCTTGGGCCAAGATCGGACTGCCAGTTCCCATGATCAGGCCAGCGAGGAGACAACAAACAAGCATGGCTCCAGGCATAGGGAAGGGATTATACAGAAGGGGAGAAGGGGGTGCTAGCGTTTGGACTGGTGTGATGACAACAGGGGAAATGGAACCATATTCCTGCCGTCTCCAGTTGTTTCGGTTGAAACAATTCGACCGCGTTCCTATAATCCAGCAGCCCCGATCCTTGCACCGGAGTCACTAATGCTCGCAAAAGTTCTGAGTGCTGCACTCGTCGGTATCGATGCGCATCTGATCGACGTGGAAGTCGATATTGCCGGAGGACTTCCACAATTCTCAGTCGTCGGTCTCCCCGATGCCACGGTGCGAGAGAGCCGCGACCGAGTCCGCTCCGCGCTCAAGAATACGGGCTTCCATTTCCCGTCAAAGAAAATCACCGTGAATCTCGCTCCCGCGGGAATCAAGAAGGAAGGGTCCGGCCTCGATCTGGCCATTGCCATTGGGATTCTCGTCGCGGAAGAAGTCATTCCGCCCCAGAATGTACAAGGCCGCGTCTGTGTCGGTGAACTCTCGTTGGACGGACACATCAAGGCGATTACCGGCGCCTTATCCATTGGAATTGCTTGCCGGCCCGACCATAGTCTGCTCTTGCCGGCTGAGAACAGCCAAGAAGCGGCCGTGGTACAGGGCGTGACGGCCTATCCGCTCCACACGCTTCCCGAGGCCGTGGCATTTCTCAATGGCACGGTTTCGCTGGACCCAGCTCATGCAGACCGGGACCGGTTCTTTACCACGCGCCCGGTGGAAGATGACGACTATGGCGATGTGAAGGGACAAGACCATGCGAAGCGCGCCCTGGAAATCGCCGCAGCTGGAGGCCACAATCTCTTGATGGTGGGACCGCCCGGAGCAGGCAAGACTATGCTGGCCAAACGTCTTCCGACGATTCTGCCCCTCATGGAGCCGGAAGAAGCGATCGAAACGACCCGCGTCCATAGCGTATCCGGACAGTTGCCGGCCAATCATCCACTGCTGACGGTCCGTCCCTTTCGCGCTCCGCACCACAGTATTTCGGATGCCGGACTCATCGGAGGCGGAACAGTCCCCCGGCCGGGAGAAGTTTCCTTGGCGCACAATGGCGTGTTGTTCTTGGATGAATCCCCGGAGTTTCGCCGTCCCGTCCTGGACGGCTTGCGGCAACCATTGGAAGACGGGCATGTGACCCTGACCAGGGCCAGCGGCTCGCTCCGCTATCCTGCGCGATTCATGTTGATCGCCGCGATGAATCCCTGTCCCTGCGGATACTATGGGGATCGCACGCGTGAATGCGTCTGCACCCCGCAGCAAATCCGCCGCTATCGAGCCAAATTGTCGGGACCCCTTCAAGACAGACTCGACATTCACATCGAGGTCCCGCCGGTCTCCGTGCGAGACTTGCACGATCACGGCCCTATGCCGGAAAGTTCCGCCACGATTCGATCGCGCGTTCTGGCGGCACGTGATCGGCAGCGCCACCGGTATCGTCAAGACGGGATTCACTCGAATGCTCAGTTGAAGCCGCGGCTCCTGAAGCGGTATTGTGGCCTGGAAACGCCGGCTCAAGAGCTCCTAGAACAGGCGCTGACCAAACTCGGATTGTCTGCTCGGGCCCATGGGCGCATTGTGCGTGTGGCGAGAACCATCGCCGATCTCGCGGGCTCTGAAAAGATTGAGCCGCTGCATGTGGCGGAAGCGATTCAATACCGCAGTCTCGACCGTCGGATGGAGTTTTGAGGATCCCCTGTGTGGTCAGCCCTGAAAGTCTTTCTCTGGTGGTTTATTGTCGGCGCCACCATGGCGCTGGCCGTCATCATGCTGCAAGGCGGCTTTCGGGAAGCCATGCAAGCGCAGGGGTCCCTGTGGGGAGTCGAAGTGGTCAAGCTGTTCACGACTATCATGGGAGGGGGACTGCTCGGCGGCTGCATCGCATTGATTCTGGATCGTATCAAGAAGTCATAATGCATGATTCTCAAATCGTAGTGAAATGAGGCCCTACATGGATGTGGAAGTGGGTTCGAATCTGTACCGCAACACCGACGGCATGATTGAAATCGAGGGCGTCCCGCAGATTCAGGTGGCCATGAAACCGACGACGGGCGCCTTACTCGTAAACTTTGCGTTGTTCGACGCAGCCGGAAAAGTGATGGCAAAACTCGTCGATAGCACCCTGATGATCAACGAACGACGAGCCTACGAAGTGAATAAGACCCCGAAGAATCTACTGCTCACACATCTGGAATCGGGAACCGTTATCTTACAGATGGACGTGAAGGCGCCCGACGTAGTGGCCTTCACGAAAGGGGAGTTCCATACGATCAAAGGCCATGTGATCCGGGTATCTCCCACCGAATGGAAAATCGACAAGCTCCGTGCCAGCGGTACAACGCAAGATGTGAAAGGCGGGTCTGTCGTCCTCGGCTGAACCTGGACGCTCCACCTACGCTGTGACCGTCGGCACGATGACGATGTGCTGGTTCTTCAGATCGACGGTTGCCGTATCTCCATCGCGCATATCGCCTTTGACCAACTGACGCGCCATCGGTGTTTCAATTTCCTGTTGGATCAACCGCTTCAACGGTCTCGCGCCATAGACCGGATCGTGGCCGCGCTCACCCAGATACCGTAAGGCCGCCGGCGTCACGGACAGAGAGATCCGTCGCTCTGTCAAACGTGCCCGCAACCGTTCGAGTTGAATCTCGACGATCTTCGTGAGCTGCTCCGTCTCCAGAGGGTGGAATACCACCGTCTCGTCGACGCGGTTCAAGAATTCCGGACGGAAGTATTCTCGTAATTCCGCCATCACAAGCGAACAGACCTCGTCATAGGAGGCGCGCCGTTGCTGCGCCTCAAGAATCTGCGGGCTTCCGATGTTCGACGTCATGATCAAAACCGTGTTCTTGAAATCGACGGTCCGGCCCTGAGAATCCGTCAATCGTCCGTCGTCCAACACTTGAAGCAAGACATTGAAGACGTCGTGATGGGCCTTTTCGATCTCGTCGAACAGAATGACGGAGAACGGACGCCGCCGGACGGCTTCAGTCAGTTGTCCGCCCTCTTCGTAGCCGATGTAGCCTGGCGGGGCGCCGATCAGACGGGCCACCGTATGTTTTTCCATGTACTCGGACATATCGATTCGAATCAGGTTGGCTTCGTCATCGAAAAGCGTCGCGGCAAGGGTTCGCGCCAACTCAGTTTTTCCGACTCCGGTTGGACCAAGGAAGAGAAACGAACCGATAGGCCGATTCGGGTCTTTGATGCCGGAGCGCGCGCGGAGGACTGCATCTGCGACGGCCTGCACCGCTTCATCCTGGCCGACCACTCGCTGATGGAGCAGTTCGCTCAGTTTTAAGAGTTTCTCCGTTTCACCTTCGACCAGCCGGGAGACGGGGATTCCTGTCCAGCGACTCACGATGGCCGCGATGTCGTCTTCATCGACCTCTTCTTTGAGCAACCGGCTTTCGCCCTGTTTCTTGCCGAGCTGCTCCTGCTCCAACGCCAGTTCCCGCTCAAGGCGAGGCAACTCTCCGTATCGCAGCTCGGCCACCCGATTCAGATCGTAGGCCCGTTCCGCACGCTCCATCGCCTGTTTCACCTCTTCCATCGCTTCACGAGTCTTGCGTAGCCGTGCCACCGAGGCTTTTTCAGAATCCCATCGCGTCTTGAGCGCCTGCAGATCTCCTTGTTTTTCACCCAGCTCTTGCTCAAGCGTCGCCAGCCGCGCCCGGCTGGCCTGATCCTGTTCTTTCCGCAAGGCCTCCCGCTCGATCTCGAGTTGCATCACCTTGCGCGAGACCTCATCGAGTTCCGCAGGCAAGCTATCGATTTCCGTACGCAGGCGGGCCGCCGATTCATCGACGAGATCGATGGCTTTGTCCGGGAGAAAGCGATCGGCGATATACCGATTCGAGAGTTTCGCCGCAGCGACCAGCGCGGCGTCTTTGATGCGCACGCCATGGTGCACTTCGTAGCGCTCCTTGAGTCCGCGCAGAATTGAGATGGTATCCTCCACCGTCGGCTGATCGACCAGTACCGTCTGGAACCGCCGTTCCAGTGCGGCATCTTTCTCAATATGTTTCCGATACTCATCCAGCGTCGTCGCGCCGATCAAATGCAATTCACCTCGGGCCAGCATAGGCTTGAGCAGATTAGCGGCATCCATTGCTCCTTCCGCCGCGCCCGCTCCCACGACCGTATGCAGCTCGTCGATGAAGAGCAAGACTTGTCCCTCTGACGCTTGCACCTCTTTGAGGACCGCCTTCAAACGTTCTTCGAACTCGCCGCGAAACTTTGCGCCGGCCACCAACGATCCCATGTCGAGGGTGATGAGGCGCTTCTTCTTCAGTCCTTCAGGCACATCCCCCTTGATAATGCGAATGGCAAGCCCTTCGACGATGGCGGTTTTTCCGACTCCGGGTTCGCCGATGAGCACCGGGTTGTTCTTGGTTCGTCGTGAGAGAATTTGTACGACGCGACGAATTTCCTCGTCGCGCCCAATGACGGGATCCAATTTCCCTTGCCCTGCTAATCGGGTCAGGTCGCGGCCATACTTCTCCAAAGATTGGTAGGTGCCTTCCGGGTCCTGGCTCGTGACACGTTGGGATCCTCGTATTTGTTGTAGCGCGCCCAAGAGCCGTTCCTTCGTCAGACCGAGTTTCTTGAAAACGCCCCCTTCTTGAACCATGGCGAGGACGACATGTTCGACGCTGAGATAGTCGTCTTTCAACGCTCGTTGTTCGTCTTCGGCTTTGGCCAAGACTTGGCTCAGCCGCGAGGCGACATGGAGTTGTCCGGGGCTTGCCCCGGCGCCCTGTACTTGAGGCAGCTTCGCAAGTGCCTGCTCCACTGTCTGGCGAACGGAGGGCACCGACAACCCTGCCTGCTCGAGGAGAGAGGACGCGAGGCCTCCATCCTGTTCCACGAACGCAAGCAGGAGGTGCTCCACATCTATCCCCTGATGGCTCCGCCTCACGGCATGGGACGAGGCAGTCTGGAGCGCCTCTTGTAGCTTGATCGTCATGCGGTTCATGTCCATTAGGTCGCTCCTCTTCGCTCGTCCGTGTGTGTTGTTGCCATTCACATAATCATAGGATATGGGAAGTCAACCTCCCACGAGGAGGCGCGGCTTGACCAGAGAAGTTCCCGCAGACTATTGTCTCTCATGTCGCACATTCTGACCGAAACACTTGCACTCTATCGGAACGCCTTTCACAAAACCGGAGAATCCCTTGCCCGCGGCTGGATGACCATTGTGGCCGTGGTGGGATTTGGATTTCTGCTGGTGCTCGCCACCCAGATTGCATCGCCGCTCGGCATGGCCGGAGGCTTTCTTCTGGGTGCGGTGAATGCGCTCCTGGTTGGGGCCACCCTGAGTCTGATCGAGCAATCGATTAGCCATGCACGAGCACTCACCTTGCACGACATTCTTGGCAGCGTCGGTCACTACTTTTGGGATGTCATCAGCATTGGGTTCATTCTGTGGCTGCCGCTTATGGCTCTCGACCTGAGTATACAGACGAACCCGTTTGGGCAACTCCTCTCGTATGCAGTGTTTCTGCTCCTCTTTCTCTTGCTGAACCCGGCACCGGAAATTATCTATCAAGTTCGGCATGATTCCCCGCTCGACGTATTCAAGACCTCGTACGAGTTCATCCTTGAGAATTGGATTGAATGGTTTCTTCCGTTTGCGGTGATCCTGATCCCCATCGTCCTCTCGCCCATGGGACTGCAATCGTTTTTCTCCCTCTCCAGTCGAGTGGGGAGGGGGGCAGGTTTGGATTTTTCACAGCTCCTCGTGCTGCCTTTCACGATTCTCGGAGGTTGGCTGGACTACGTGGGTATTCCTTCCTCAATCAGCTGGTATCTCGGGCTGCTCCTCACGCCACCGCTTGCCGTGGCCATGTTGTTGTTTCGTGGCCATCTCTTTGCATCGTTACATGGGGTGTCACGACGCCAGCGTCGATTTGTCTCGCCGTTCAAGTAGGGACGAGTACCGTTCAAACCTTACTAGTCACTTCACCCGCTACAAGGGGGAAGGATTCACGAGAGCGTTTGTTTGCCAGATCTCTTGAGTGACCGGGGGAAATAGTGTATGGAATTACCTACAGCCTCTACAGATAGCCTCGATTTTCAAGGCTGAGAAAGACCTTCGCTCGTGCGCTTATCTATCTTCTGGCGGATCGTCCTGACCTCCCTCGTCATCATCGTGGTGATGGCAGGGGTGAATCTGTATGCCTTGTTTCAACTGCGCCAGCTGACTGCGTTGAGTGCCAACATGGCCACTCACCATTACCCGGCGATCGAATCGGCCAAACGCCTGCTTACCGCTGCTCTATGCACAACTCAATAGCGAAAAGAAGTATCTGGCCGTACGCGATGCCACGTTCTTGCAACATTTCGATGAAGAGGTCGACGAATTCCATCGCGGACTCCAGACCCTCGAAACACAGGAACTCACTCCCCAAGGCATTCAGCTGCTCGAGGATACCAAGCACCTGCAGCAAGAACGACTCATGATTTTCCACACAGAATTAGAGAAAACCCAATCGGTTCCAGTGCCCCCGTCTGCGGACTATGAAGGCCGGCGAGACGCCTTGATGGACCGCATAAGCGCCACACTGCAACAGTTCATCGATCTTCACGAGACGGGTATCAGTGTCGGCGTCAGCCGGTCACGGGAATACTCGGCCCAAGCTGAAGCGGTGACTGAGCAACTGGTTCTGCTTGCGCTCCTATTTGGCATTGCGCTCGCCGGCGTTGCCAGCTACACGATCCTGCGCCCCCTTCGCCAATTGCAGACCCATATCAAACAGATCGGGCAGGGCAATTTCCGCACGTCGCTGAATATTCGAGCCCCCAGTGAGTTGCGAGACCTCGTCGACGCCGTAAATTGGATGGGCACAAAACTACAAGAGCTAGATGATATGAAGGGGGAGTTTCTTGCCCATGTCTCCCATGAATTACGCACGCCCATGGCCTCGATCCAAGAAGGCACTCATTTGCTGTTGGATGAAATTCCCGGCCCCTTGTCGCAAGAACAACGCACGACTTTGCGCATAATGGCAGACAGCAGCCGCCGACTCATCACCCTCATCTCCACCATTCTGGACCTCTCCAAGATGGACGCCGGAATGATGGAGTATCGAATTGTCCCGACGGACCTCAAGCGCGTCACAGATATGTCGGTCAACAAAATCCAGCTCCTCGCTGATGCCAAGCATGTGCAGCTGTTGCTGGAAGCGCCTGCACAACGTGTGTGGGTCAAGGCGGATGCGCTTCGAATTGAACAAGTGCTCGACAATTTGCTCTCGAACGCCTTAAAATTCAGCTCGGAAGGGGGCATTGTAAAGGTACTCATGAAGCCGGACCAGAACGCGGGAGTCCTCGAAGTGAGCGTGACCGATGGAGGACCCGGCATTCAGCCCGAAGACCTGCCCTATATTTTCGAACGCTTCTACCAAGGACGCACGAATGCCAAACCTGCTGCACCGGGGAGTGGCCTCGGGTTGGCACTGGCAAAAAAAGTGGTCGAAGCACACGGAGGACGCATTTGGATCGAAAGCGAAGCCAAGAAGGGAGCGACTGTACGATTTATCCTACGACTCACGAAACCAGGAGGAACGGCATGAAGGCCGTCTACCGAGGATTCACCTCGGGAGTCTTGTCCTGTCTATTCCTCGCTGGATGCGCGGCATGGTCGGCAGCTCCACAATTTTCGCAGCCCTACTTCACGGTAGATACGGGAGAGGCAAAATCCCTCCACGCGTTGGCCAAAAAACAGGAGGCGCTCACCCTGAAATGTGCCGAGCGCAATTCCTGCGACCATGTCTACTTTGCGCGCGCCCTGCTGGGGCTCTACGAAAGTCGAGATAGCGCCGCGAAGTACTTCGAGAAAGTGATCGCCGTCTCGCCCAAGAGCCAGCTGGCCTCCTCCAGCAAGCTCTGGTTACAGCTGCTCGAGCATCACGCCGCTCCCATTGAGCAATCCTGGTTCCAATCGGTCATAGCGGCCCCAGCCATTTCGGAGAGTCAGGCGATCCTGGCTCAGGCCTCAGATCGGCTGGTGCGAGACTTGCTTGATAGAGAGCTGACCATCCAGCAATTGCGGGCCATGAAGGAAGCCGATGCCGACTCCCTGGAAAGCCTCCAGCAGGATTTAGCCGAGCGCGAACGGAAGTTGGAGGCCTTAAGCGGCAAAAAAGACACCTCAAGAGGTTCGACCGGTACAGGCGCCGTGCTGTCCCTACAACAGCAACTGACGGATCGAGATAAGAAAATAGAAGAATTGACGAACCAATTGGATGCATTGAAGCGGATCGACCAGGAAATGCGGGATAAGGTTCGTCCGATCCGTCCCCCATCGACGGTTGCACCGACTCCGACTGCGCCGGAACCGACGACACCCTAGAAGGAGCTTCATGGAAGATGAACGTATTCTCGTAGTCGACGATGAAGAGGGACTGTTACAGCTTGTGAAGATGCGGCTGACAGCCATGGGTTTTGGCGTCACAGGTTGCACCACCGGGCGTGAAGCCATTGCCGAAGCCAAGAAAAACCGATTCGACCTCGCCATTACCGACCTCCGCCTAGGTAGCGAAGACGGATTAGATGTGACGGAGGAACTGCTGCGGATTCATCCGGGCCTCCCGGTTATCATCCTGACGGCCCACGGCAGCATCCCCAATGCCGTGGAAGCCATGCAACGGGGGGCCTTCGGATATCTCACCAAACCGTTCGATGACAAGGAACTCAAGGCCAAGATCGAAGAAGGGCTCTCTCCGCAACGGATGAGAGGAGAGATCCAACGACTCAAGTCTCTCGTCAACGAATTGTACGGGATGGAAAACATCGTCGCGCGGAGTCCTGCGATGCAGCGCATACTCCAACAGGTCGTGCAGGTGGCGGACTCGGACGCGACCATTCTCCTCTTCGGAGAAACTGGGACCGGCAAAGAAGTGCTCGCACGCGTCATCCATTCGAATAGCCGACGGAGCAAAGGGCCATTCGTCGCCCTCAATTGCGCGGCCATTCCCGAAACGCTCTTTGAGTCCGAACTCTTCGGACACGTGCGTGGCGCGTTTACCAGCGCACATGGCTCCAAGCGAGGCCTGTTTCAAAGCGCCAACGGCGGCACGCTCTTTCTCGACGAGATAGGCGAAATACCGCTCTCGATGCAGGTCAAACTGTTGCGGGCCGTGCAGGAACGGGAAGTCCGCGAAGTGGGTTCTGAAATCTCAACGAAGATCGATGTACGGATTATCGCTGCAACCAATAAAGACCTCGGCGAAGCGGTCAAGAACGGGTCATTCCGGAACGATCTGTACTACCGCATTTCTGTCGTCCCGTTGTTTATCCCGCCGCTTCGTGACCGCCGGGATGATATTCCCTTGTTGGCCCAACACTTCCTGACCGCGAGTGCGAAACGGGCGAATAAAGGTTTGCGCGGCTTTACACCGGCCGCCCTCAATCGGCTGGTCACACATCCCTGGCCCGGAAATGTCCGCGAATTGGAAAATGTCGTTGAAAAGGCCGCCGTTATGACGCGCCAGGACATGATCACACCCGACCTCCTGCCCTCCATGGGCACATCACCGGACGCGCCGCTCAAGCCGCTGACTGAAGCGAAGGAAGAGTTTGAGAAAACCTATCTCAAGAACGTACTGCTACTCACAGGCGGCAATATCTCACGCGCCGCCCAATTTGCCGGACGCTATCGGGCAGACTTCTACAAAATGCTCAAAAAATATGGCCTGCACCCCTCAACCCTGAGGGCCAAAGCGGAAGCCGATCTCGAAGAGCTGGAAGAGGACGGCGATCTCACGGAAGCCGAACGCTAGGTCTGTGTCTCTCCTTGCGGCGAGCGAGCGTCAGGATCAGACAATCTTCTCATGCCCCTAACGATTCAGCTGAATCGAGCCATCCAAGCGCCGCCTACCCCACATTTGTCATGAATGCCGTCGTGAGGCATTCGAGAACGAAGCCCGTCGGGCGAGAGGATCGGACGACGCAGCAAGTATGCATGAAGAGTACGACCTAGCTCCAGCCGCATGTTCTGGAGAAACAACCGTGAGGAGACTTGGTCGCCGGTCGAGACCTTATGTCAGGCTACGTTTTTACTTGAGAGACGACTTGGGCGTATCCTAACAGGCATGAAACGATGGTATCTGTATCTGATAATTGTGCCGCTTGGGTTGGTGATCTTGGTGTACCTCGTCGGATTGAACTTTTCAATTAACTTCGCCGACATTTGGAGTAGAGCCCATCAAGCAAAGAACACGCAGCGCGATGTCGGAACGATGCCGGATGTAAACGCTGTCCCCAAAGATGTACTGGTGCTACGGCGAGAGCATCAGCTTAGACCGCTGACTGAACGGGAAGAGGGAACAAAAATACAGGACTTGCCGAATGGAATCTACGGTTTCTCCATGTGCAACGTCGTAGCGCTCAGCGCAAAGCGTGGCAACACCTTCTCGTTGGAGATTCAGAAGCATGATGGGATCGTTTACTATATTGGGTATGCCTCCGACGAGCACATAGAAAAATATCTGACTCGTCAAAAAAACTTTCATATACTCACGTCCCCTTACTCATGGGAAGGGGCTTCATCACTGTTCGAAATCCCCGTAGAGTTTGTTTCGAAATGCGAGGAGCGTCCAATTAGAGATGGTTATCTTTTTGATCTGTTTGTTACAACGATCCCCGAGTTGCAATCCTAAGAGCCTATCAATTGTTGATATTCAATATTTCCTGAGCACGTAATGTGAGAAGGGGCATCCCGTAACAGAACCATGTATATGGTATCTCAGAGGCCCGGTGATCGGCGCGCGTTCTTGTAGGCGTCATATCCTCTTGACATCACGACAGGGAAAGCTGAAATACCCCCATTCCCGACAATCATTCCTTGCGCCTTGATTAGCAACCCTCCTACAATACGCCCCCGTGCGAGGTTTCTATGCCCTTTTCGATTCGTCCCTACCGCCGTTTCCATGGCATGGCATTCGTCGTTTGTCTACTCAGCCTGAGTTCCATCGTAGGGGGTGAGAATCTGTGGAGTGGGACGTGGGTCCTTCGTGAGCCCCCGCAAGGAGGTCGCCTCACAATGACAGTGGAGGAAGTGGGCTCCGGGTGGAAACTCACCTACAAGATTGTCGGCCCGGATGCACCGGGGCCCATCTACTCGACCGTCCTGACGCAGCTCGACGGCAAGGACGTTCCTGTATTGGTCGAGGGCAAGCCCTCTGGACAAACGATGGGGATCAACAAGATCGATCGTCGTCACACGGTCGGGGTCGTGAAGTTTCAAGGAAAGGAGATGGGTATCTCGAAGGGAGAGCTCTCGCCCAATGGCAAGATCCTCAAGGTCGAAACCGATTACGCGGACTCGAACCCCATCAGAAAAGAGATCCAGTACTGGGACAGGCAGTAGTGACCATCTTGTCGCGCTCCGAATGCGCCACGCATCGAGACCGCTGAAGCCGTAGTGCGATGGTTGAGAGGGGCCGGAAGCTCACACCCCAGCCCCCAACCACGACCGGCTCCATCGTCAGAATGGGGAGGCGCATATTCTGGTGTGCAATCAATTGGGATTGCTAATCCCCAAAATCAGACCCGCCAGCCCACAGAACACGGCGAATAAGACGCCAATGATAACCATAGGTTCCATGATAACCTCCTAGGTTGATGGTAGACTCACCGGATGTCATTCTGGGCCGCGCCCCATACAGATGTCAATATTAATTATTCTACTATGATGTAAATAGTTCCTACGGAACTCTCGCATCTTGACGGGACTCGACGTATCCGAGTAGCCTCCAACCCTGACGTACCAGTTACCTCGACTGCTCTCTCCTACGCGCGTTGCATTCTCCTCCGCGCAATGGATCCCACGGTCCCCGCAGCTCCTACGCCAGCCTCTTTCTGAAGCGCGGCATTCTTGGATGTCGGACATCACGATTGCCGGCTCTTGCTTCAGCGAGTCGCAGCTCTGACAGGGAAGATTTCCCGGTTCGGTATCGGGATCATCCCTGGCCGAGACGGTGGTGGTGTCTTCACTGAAAGGAGGGTAGGCCATGAAATTCTACACAATCGTGATGACCGGGCTTGTGTTGGTAGGAGCTGCCTCTCTCGCCTCCGCGAATCCGGCGATGCTGCCCAAGCATCCCGGGTATCCATCGGGTGGAGAGTATGCCAACGATACCGGGCAAAAAAATCTGACCGTTGAGCAATCCCTCAGCAGCGCCGCCGCGTCAGAGGATGCGCACACGGGCCAGAAGCTGGTAGATCCAACTAATGCCAGGTTGCTGAAGCCGCAGGGAGCCGGTCAACTGCCGACGGTTGAAGGGCCTCAAATCAAGATTGAGCCGCCGGTCACTGAGGCGACTCGCATGCCCAAGCCGTAGCGCCCTGTTCGCGCCAGAGGGAAGGGCCGTCCTCTGGCCCGTCCTTTCCCGTATCTGGGGAGGGGTGGGTAAGAGGAAGGGTCCCAGCCAAGGGGCAGGTTGGGGACACTCTGATGCGTAGAAGAGATGGATTGCCATGTCACAACTAGGAACTCTTGCTGACAGAATCCTCGCCGCGGTGCACCGTGCTCCTGGTTGTCAACTCGATGAGTTGGTGCTGAGCATACCAGAACTCACCTGGAACCAGGTTTTTCTCGAAGTCGATCGTTTGAGCCGAACAGGGCAGGTGCGGATGACGGCCATGGGCAAGGGGACGTATACAATCTGGCTGCCGAATAAGGAGAAAAGAACACGACCCCCACAGCATCTCTCGTGATACGCGAAAAGATGTGAACCACTACCGTTGCGGTTCCGGGATCTCTGATCACCCAGACCAATCAAGGGCGCAGATCTGAATGCTTTTGCGCAGCTGCCAGCGGCGGCAAACAAGTCTTGCAACCCGGGGCCTGACGGAGGACGGAGTGGAGAGTGGTTCAGAGCATTCAGATCCTCATATGTTACCTAGTTCGTTACCTAGCACCCCGTTGCTCGACCTCTTCAGACCAAATTGAGATGTAAGTGATTGATAGATTGGAGCTGGCGAGAGGAATTGAACCTCCAACCTGCGGTTTACAAAAACCAAACCGAGCGGGTTGCTCCAGATCGAGAAGCTGACATGATCGATAAACCCTTGCTGGGAGTGGGGAATAGCGTTTCTCGGTTATTGCATCTAGTTGCGCTGAGTAGCGTCAGTTACGGTGAATGGTTACAGCTTACATAACACTGCCGAGAGGCAGAGGAGGGGGTTATGTCTTCGACGGCGAGCCCTTTTTTTTGAGCAGAGAGCCTTGCTGGTACCCCCTGGGGGGGCCACCTTTGCAAAGGGGTGTCAGTTGTGGGGCGGTTGCCAGTCAGGTAAAGGTAGATACAGGGCTCATAGAAAAGAGCTTCCAAAAATATTTTGGAAATTTCAAAAAGGCCTGGAGTATGGACTCGTATATTGCCACCGTAGGTGCTTCGCCGGCAAGCGGGCGAACGCCTGCCTAATCAGAATCCCAACAGCACGTCCCACATTCACTCGTGTTCCGCGACGCCAGAATGGCTGGCCTGTGTGGCACAATAAGAGACTCTGATCCCCCTCGGAAGGGTGGTTTTTTCGGTACTGCGTTTGGGCCTATGCTTTACCACCAAGAAGAGTGATGGTGCGTGGAGGACCTCTTGACTCTCACTCTTGGCGAGCGGATCGCCGATTTAGGCCTATTTACTTTGCAAGCCCTGGTGTTCCTCCTTGTTGGGGGCGCCATGATGGTGCTCATCGACTGGACAGCGAGGCGTCTTGGCGGTGACAAGGTGAGTCAAGCGCAGTATTTGACAGCGTTGGCGTTAAGTTTTTTCCTTGGGTTGTTTCTGCAGTGGGAAGAGAGCTACCGAAATGCCCAACCGCTGAAGACACAAAACGAGTCTCTCTCCAGAGAAATAGCATCCCTTAGGAAGGATCTGGAAGCCAAAAATAAAAACGTAGAAATCCTCGAACGAAGATTCGACAAGTTCACTGCTCAGTTAACAGAATTCGGCAAGGATACAGGGAAGTCGCTGCAGGCGTTACAGAAAAAGGTAAAAGAAAGAGAGAGCCAGATAGCCTCTCTCCAGAATCATCCTAATGAGAACAAGGACGTTGGGACAAATGTGGTTGAACTCATCGGGAAGACAAGCAAGGCAGCGATGAAAAACCAGTTGGCTCAGTTGCGAGCCGAAGGCAAACGCATCATTGACAAAGCTCTATCGACTCCCACATCCCAGCCGCCTGCTGATGAAGGACAACAGTGGTTCACCACCACAATCCAATATCTGCAGCAGAATATGGATGCTGGTCACGTGGAAGAATTTAGAGATCCTCCAGCGTCTGCTCTGCATTTCGCAGGAGTACCTCCAAGTCATGATGTCTTTGCACGTGACGTAGAAGCCAGAGTGAAAGTATTGCAAAGGTTTACCGACGAGCTGCGTGCAAAAAACTAGGACGCAATCAATTTCTAGGTAGTGCCGAAGTCGGGATTTGAACCCGCACACCCTTGCGGGCGCTAGACCATGAATCTGATCTGGGGGGATTGCTTAAGTCTTTGATGACCTGAGCAATCCCCTTGTCATTCCTGGCGACTGACACATTTAGCTGTTCATTTCTACTCGGCTCTCCTTGTCGCTAATCCTGTCAATTTGGTGCTATTCCTAACACCCTAATAACACCTGTAGCTACAACATGAAAGGGGGGCAGGTTCTTAGTGCCCCCAGCAGCGCCGAGCTTTTCGAGACAGAGAGCGGAAGGGGTAGCCCTGGGGGGCCACCTTTGCAAAGGGGTGTCAGTTGTGTGGCGGTTGCCAGACAGGTAAAGGGAGATACAGGGCAGATAGAAAAGGGGTTCGAAAAATTTGGAAAAATTCAAAAAGACCCTTGCCTTGTCACCAAGGGGCCACGGTCAGGTTAAAGGAGTTAGGGTGCCAAGCCAAACTTACACTGGTAGGGTTTGAACCGATAAAACCTGATCGGACACGATAGTTCTGCCACAGTTTGGCCACAGAGGTCGATGTTGTTTGGGGTGTAGGGAGCGCGTGTGAACCCCTACACCCCAGAATCGAGGCACCAATTCGGGGAGTGAAACTTATTTCTTCTGCTTGGTAAATTTCGTTCCTGCGAACGACAGGTTATACATCAACCCTTTCTGCCCTAAGACGAATCCGACGATTGGGTCTTTCAGGGTCTGCGTATCGATGGTACCCCCCTTTCCCAAGGTGACCAGGGAGACGGAGCCGTCCACCCCTGCCTTCCAGCCTTCGCTTTCCTGGAACTGCTTTAGGACTCCCTCATCCAGAAACACGATGAAGACGATTTTGATTTCCCCTCCGAGTTGTAATCCAAATGAAGCCTGGAACATGCTGTAGTAATCCGCCGTCTTGTCTGCGACCCGGAGTGCACCTTCTCCATACTCTCCTCCGACGCCAGCCCCTCCCTTCAGTACTCTCGGGAACACCAGCATGCCTTTGCTGCTGGCGAGGAAACTCTTCCCATCTTTGACTTCTTTTTCGAATTTCACGATGGCTTCGTCCACGCCAGCGTCAATTTCTTTCGCCGAGGCAGCCAACGCCGAGTTGGATAGCCATACACTACCCACAATCAGTGTCCCGACCACCGCGGCTGCCACACCCATCCCCTGCACACACTCAAAGATTCTTCGCGTCATAAATCCCTCCTTTTTGAGAAGAGCCGACGTTGACACGCCGACTCGAGGTATATGTTACGTGCCCTTAACATATGAGAAGCGATGGAAGATTACTCAGGCGCGATCATGTACCAGCGCAACGTGCGCTGTTGAACTTATTTTGATAGGTTCGACAGGCCGTTGTCTAAGTATTTCACCGCTCTCCGAGGATTGCAACTTGCAAATTGGCGTAGTGTCTTGTTTATGACGCTTTTCTAAACACAGGCTGGCATTCAACCTGCTATAGGCCGAATACAATGAGTCCTTTGGAACCCCCCGCATTCAAAACCGCTGGTAGGGAAACAGAGAATTGCATATTCGCGGCCTCAGCATCACCACTCACCTCTACCACTTCCGCCACTCCCACGGCGGCACCGCCTGCGGATCGACCCATAAACCTTTACTCGCCTCTCGGGCGTCCATCTCCAACCGTTCCAGCACCATATCCCCTGGCGCATACTTTCGATACCACCAGCACCAGCCGTCCTTGACCAGCGTGTGGTTGACGTGGGTGCCATCAGGTAGAAGCATATGTATATTGGATTTCTGCGGCTAGTTGTTGGAAGTAAATTTTTGTGGAGAGCAACAGATCCAACCGTCATTGATTCCTCTCCTCCGATTTGACATTCAAGGAGTTGCTCTGACAGCATAGCGGAATGAGGGCTTTGTCGGCAGGCAAGGGCCTCCATGAGAACTCCGACGACTAGCCGATAGTGTACGAGCCCGCGCAATCCAGAAGGGAGGAATTATCATGCAGACATTCAAAACCACAATCCTAGTCGCAAGCTTGGCCGCTCTGGCAGGCTGTTCTTCGTACCCGACACCGTCTGACATGTGTATTGCTGACGGGTGGTACGGCTATATACCAGACGGTCCATGCCCGACGGCTGTGGCCCCCAAAGCACCGAGGGATTTCGCCGCCGAGCTAGTCGCAGCACAAAATGAAAATCAATCGCTGGCCCTCAGGCTGGCGACGGTGAAAGGCTTGTTGGCTGATAGTAACAAAGACCTCGCGGCCTGCAAGGAGAACTCTCTACCGAGATGACGAAACTGAAAAACGCTCAGCGCAGATTAAATCCTGGCGCTTCGTCCTGAGATCGAGAAGGGTGACATCACCATCGATCTCAATAACGAACGGTTGCTGATTAACCTGCGTGGGTCTGGATGGTGACATCCTTCCCAAAGGCGAGTTCAGAGGCTGCGTGCTTGGCGTGTTGGCCGAACGCTTGGCCTTTCTCCGGGCAGTCGATGCCGCTGAGGCGAATGCGTTCAGGGTGTTAGTTGTGCAGGACTTCGATGGTGTCTCCGTCGAGGACAGAGACGACGGCGCCGGTGAAGTCGCAGTAGAGGCGAGAGTAGGAAGGATGAAATAGAAGAGAAAGAAAACTGGGAGCGCAAGCAACTTCAGCAGTCTCATACTTGGGGGAAATCGCACCTGGGTCATGGATGAGGTACAAGAGCGAGGTCCGCCTCCCCCCAACACTGTTTCACGGCATTCATTAGCTGGCTCCATTCAAAGGGGAGGAAAAACAAGAAGCTGGCTCCAGCTCGTCTCGTGTTTTCCTCTGTCCACGTATCCGCTGCTGGTGGCTGTCCCGTCATGGCGATCACGGACTTGTTGTATGTTTGCCTCAGGTGGGTGATGACCGCTGAGGTACATTCCACACGATTCTTTTCAAGGAAATGTGGAATATCAGAACAGAGCATATTGTTCAGAAGAAGGATAAACAGATCAGCCGTTTCCGTTTGGGCTAGGGCGAGGAGTTTACCGGCATAGGGAGTTTCTGTGATGGACAGGTCATACTTCTGCGCGAACTCATCTTCGAGTAAAAGAGTGACCACCTTGGTGAAGGTTGGTTCGTTAATAGATAGCAGCACACGTTTCTTCTGTTTTGCCACAATCATATATTTGATCCCCTCATAGGTGGCGCGCGGAAGTATCTTCTTCTGGACCAGCCCATCTTTCCGCTGGTACGGACGCCCTTTGATGATCTTTTCCGAGTAGGCATCACCGATGTCAGGGAGTGCCTTGAGTTGCTCGGTAGTGGCAGCGGCGTATTTGCAGTTGAAACAGAAATCTTCATGAAGAATGTGGGCTAAGGCAGAGTCCCACCTAATGTCTTTTGATACCTCCCGGAGTTGAGGGGATATAATTGGGATTAACATGCTCCCAGACCCCATGATGAGCCTCGTCTAATCCCCAGCCTCGCACGTAGAGGAGCGTCAGCACCTGCTCGGTCTCGTATCGCTGCGTTCCCGTTACTTGTCCGACCACCGTCATTCGTGCCCATTCCCGATACTGGCGGGGGAATTGTTGCTTTGTCACCACCACCCAGTAGGAGCCTGCTTCAGGACCAGACATGTCGGCGGGAAGTTGAGGTATATAATCTTGGTCCAGTGGCCGGTTCTTGAGATGCAACCAGAGGTATTGCTCATTTTCTTCTTCTTCAATGATCGTTCCCCCCAACAGCACCACCTTACCGCGGTACATCTCAGGATTGGCGGTCAGCGCGGTGAGCGTAGCACCAGGCTCTGCCATCCGCACATAATGGCGCGGCACGTTGACGAGGCGCACGTTGACGCGCGGCACGTTGGCGCATCCCCAAAGAACTACGGTCATGATGATGGCCATTGTAAGACACGCAGACCACCGTTGGAGCCGAGCGTACGGAGTCATAAAGGGATGTCCTCGGGTGTGTTGTGTACGCAGTGTAATGCCACGATGTCGCTTCCAGGACCTCTTTGAAGATGACAGGCGAATCGTGAAAGGCATGGAAGCCTCGCAAGGAGGCGCATTATAGGAGCACAGCGAACTTGGGCGCAAGGGCTGCGGACGGGGACTTTATCCTACGGAGGAAATCAAACGCTAGGGAGAAGGAGCTCAAGGAGGTGCATCGGAGCGCTCTACAGTGACAGCCGACTGGAGGCAGTGAGCCTCCCTCCCTGCGACATGATGGCATGACCAGTCAGGGCGAGGGTGACATTGGGATTGGCCCCTTGGGAGGAGTAGTAATATGCAGACACATTCTGACGATGTCGGAGCGCGGTATATCCGTCATTCTGGAACGGGAACGGCGCTGGCTCGGGAGGCGTGGGAGCATCCTCCTGCACCTCTGGGCTAGGAGGACCTGGTGTCGCACTTCGTGACCGGTTGAATCAGCTAGGGTGAGGGTGGATGCGTGTTGAAAGAGGGGCATCAGATACAGGGACTCGTCCGCCTTGACGACGCTCAGCTCCGCTAGCCAATACGCTGGCGGTGGTCCCATGAGGGCCATCCGGTATTTGTGGTTGGGATTGAGCTCCCGGAGGGAGAGGTCGATCCCGATGCCCTTGGACTCGCCGGTGTTCTGCACCGCGGAGCTTCCTCTAGCCTGGGAGCGGTTCTGAAACGGGAGAACTTCCATTGCGACTTACACCTGCAGTGCGCAGCTGTTCCATGTTCTCCTCAAGCCATCGTACTGACCATGGCGTGGTTGAACGGCTTCTTCGGCACAAGCCTTCCATCGGCCTACAATCCTCTCATTACAAGCTCTGTTCACTTTCCCTTCGGCAGCAGGCCCTTCTTCGCTTGGTACTTCTTCAGCAGATCGCGGAGGGCTTCTTCAACCAGTTTGTTTATGTCTTCTCTTTCACCAATGCATGCGCCAGCATCAGTTTCCATTCTGGCCAGCTCCGTTCAGGCGCCGCAATCACACGTTCTGCGACCTTTTGTAGCGCCATCAGATCCTGTTCGAGCTGCTCGGCCTTGGTTCGCCACGCAGCGCCGTCGTCTCCCTTCGTATTCTTCAGGCGGTCGACTTCGGCTTGGAGTTGGGCAATCGCCGCATCGCGTTCCGCTAGTGGCGGCTCGCCTGCTGCGACGGTCCGTTCGCAAGGGGCCCTCTCCGCAGGGGGCTCGACAAGACGGATTGGCGTGCGGTCCGCCTGACTAGACGCGACAGGAGTAGCTGGGATGCGTGCCTGGAGCCACCAGAGCGCGAGGACATTCAAGCCGATGATGATGGCGCATAACCAGATGATGAGCACGATCGGTCGGTACAGCGGGTGCATATCCACTCTCCTTTCAGTGCGTCCACTCAGTCATTGGATCATCCTCATTCATCTATCGGCGCTTCCCTTCCCCTTCGGCAACTCCACGGGTCGGCAGTCTAGCCTACAATCATCCGCGGCGCTACGGAAATTCTCGGCGGATTGCGTGAACGCGTCTCAAGGCGCGATGGTGTGAGGTGACAGGCGGCGGAGAGGATCGGGCGGGGCTGAGTGGGTCAGGGCAACCGGGTTAGTCCTCGCCAGGGGCTGGCCCTTTGTTTTGTTGCGGCAGCGGCGGGAACGACAGCTACTTCACGAATCCCACGAAGCCCTCATCCTGAGGCCTGGCGGTGGCCCCCATCTTGTGGTTTCCTCAGTCTCCTCCTAGAATGGGCCTTCCTGCGAGGCTCCCATGCCCCTCACGCTTCGTCTCCACCAACGGTTCCACGTGCAATGCTCTGTCAGCCAAACATGGAGAGGCAAACAATGATTGCCTCTATTTGTATTCGCACGATCTTGATATGCATGGCCGCATTTTCCCTTGCTAGCTGTGTGAGCGGAACTGTAAGTACCGCCTCTTACAGTGACCCTCCTCAACACGCTACGTTCATTGTGATTTCTCCAGATTCCCTCAGCCTGAATGAGCGTAATATTTCAGCTCTCATCGAAGCAAAGTTGTCCGAGAGAGGGCTCATGAAAGCTACTTCCATTGAGGCTGCAAACATTGGTGTACTTTACAAGCATTCAATCGATCCCACCGGCAGTGTAGTTAGTGATGGCCGTCAGGTTTGGACAGAATATCCTCGGCATTTCCAGATTACGGTGATTGACCTGCATAGATCGAAGATGCCTGAAAAGATCGAAATTCTCTGGCAAGGAGAAGTGTATAGCACGGGCAGTTCGAGAAACATTTCTTCGTTGGCACCAATCTTTATTGAACAGATATTTTTGAACTACGGGAAGACCGTCACAAACAAGGACTTTAGAGTACCACGTTAGTCATAGCCACCGGCCAACACCTGCTTCAATGTGCGCGACCCGACCCGCAACCGTGCTCGCGTTACTGACAATAGGCGGTGACGAAGCTGCGGAGGGCGGAGCGGATCAGCTGCTCTGGCGCTGTTCCAACGTTTGAATCCACAGGATGCAAAGCCAGTCCAGTGGAATGTTTTGTTGGGCGCATTACTTCGGCGCGCTATCATTTACGCATCGGAATTCGAGCGAGACGCTTGCAGGTCTGGCAAATCCAGAGTTGGTCATGTCAAGCTTCACAGTCTCTAGCTTCTTATTCTGTTTCGCGCAAAAGTCGTTTGCCTCTCGGTACACGTCGGCTTTCGCGCCAATAGGTGGGCCAAAACCGGCCTGTGCGCTCCTCGTAGCCAGCATGTATGTATCCTTGTCCATGGGGACAACCCCAGTGCTTGAGCAACCAGTCAAGACCAGCGCAAGAATTACAAGCCGTTTTTTCATAATTTCTCCTCTTGGAGCCCGAATATGTTAACTGGCGTAGTATGCCCAAACAGCCTACAGACTGCGCGTGATCCGCTCTTTCAACGGCTGAAAGCGACCGAAGAAAGTGTTGTGAAATCCGCTGTGAAAGTGGTCAGCTTGAAGATTCCCTCGGCCCTCGGTGCAGACAGGCCGGATTCCGAATCCCGAACAGTTGCCCTGGCTGTTGCCCTGTGTAAGTTATGAGCCTGTTCGACCTCGATATACGCTTCTAAGGTATTGAATTTGTGGAGCTGGCGAGAGGAATTGAACCTCCAACCTGCGGTTTACAAAACCGCTGCTCTGCCATTGAGCTACGCCAGCCTGCGAGGAATATCACCCACTTAGCGAGCGATGTCAACCGACGGGGAGGGGAGTGTGCCCAGATTGTGCCCGATGAGTCGGCGTGTGGCGTCCTGAATGTCGGACTCGCTCACGATCGCATACCACCGATAGATGCTTTCCGTTTTGTGTCCTGAAATCTTCATGGCGACGGATCGAGGCACGCCGGCCCGTTCCATGTTGCGGACTGCACTGCGACGGAAATCGTGTCGCAACATCCCGACCAAGCCCACCCGCTCACAGGCGTGAGACCAGGCTTTCCGGAAGTCCTGCACGGGCTGTCCGGTGTAACAGCCACGCAGATGGACGAACAGCTGGGGCAACACGCAGCCCAATTTCCTGGACAGTTGTTTAACCCGCTGGATCTGCGCTGAAACGAGCGTCTTCAATTCGGGCGTCATTTACACGACCCGGCCCTCTTGGTTTTTTGTCGTGCCAGGTTCCAGCCGCAAGGTGCCGGCTTCGAGGTCGATCTGGCTCTGCTGCAACGCCATCACTTCGCTGCGCCGCCAGCCATACAACCACATGATGGTCACGGCAACTTGAAGATCCTCTGACAGGTGCTTCCGGACACCGAGGAACTGGTGTTCTTCAAAGAACCCCTGTCGTGGTCGCGCCTCTTTCAGCAAGTGAATGACGGGCCGGCGCACCACTTTCCCGTGCTCCAGACCCAGCTTGTAGGCCGTGCCCAGCACGCTGATCTCGCGGTTGATCGTGCCGTTGGACAAACCCGCAGCTTGCCGATACTGGATGTAAGCCGTCAGCACATCGCCGCTGATGGCACTGGCCCGTCGGTTTGTGAAGAATCGCGTCAAGGGCGTCAGCCTTGTCTCGGCTTCGCGCAACGTCCGCTGTCCCGTTGTCTCATAGTGCGCCTTGAGGTCGGCCAGCAACGTGTCAACCGTCGTCTTTTGCACCTCGGCAGGATGGGGGCGCCCATTTCCACGCGCCCTTCACGATCCCGCAATAACCGCTTGGCATCGGACTCTTTGGAAGAGTGCGACGATTCCTGGATTGGATTCCCCGAGGAATAGTATCTGACCCAAAAGATGTCACCGCGTTTGTAGATCATGCCCATAAAATCCTCCTTTCGTGTAAAACTCCTTACTATGCATGTCCGATATCTTTTCCCAGTGGGCTCTGTCAGGGTACAAATTCCTTCCCGCACTCCTCTATACGTGTCTATCTAACCGAGGAGGTTTCCTATGATATCCATTCCCAAAGTCGTCAGTGTCCTGTCGTGTGGATTCTTGCTGTGCCTGGGACTATCCACAGCGGCGCACGCCGTTGAGGAGACTGGAGCTAGCCGCCTAGAACGCGCCACGACGATCAAGGGCGAACTGGTGCGCATCGGATATGGGGAGTATTTCGTCAAGGGGCAGGACGGCAAGGAAGTACGTTTGACTATAGATAAAAAGACCCAGATGATGGGACAACTCAAGCAGGGTGATCGGATTGAGGCGAAGGTGAACGAGCAGAATCACGCGCTGATGATTCGCCAGGTCGAATAAAACCTCAACGAGTTCAGCGACATTGAGCTGCTGGATAAACTGACGCCAGCCTAGCTTGGTCATTTCTCTGCTCGTCCATTCACGCCGAATGATCCTGGCCATCGCGTTCCTCCTGTCGAGTCGTGTCCTGCAGTGCGATAGCTTGCTTCACCAGACCGATCAATCCACCCACATGCTGCTCCATTTCAGCGGTGGTCTCTTGCATATTCACATCTGACCGTCTATGCGCGAATTCATTCCGAAGCCTCGTATAGACGGTTTCCCTATTGCGACGTCCAGGGCGTGGATCTGGCGACTGCGGCACAGCCGAATCTTGACTGCGAATAAACTCATCGACCTTCGCCTGTTCGTCCTCGAAGAACCTCAGGAGCAGACTGTAGAGATGCATGAATTTCTCTACTGGACTTCTCGATTGGAGGGCCAAGCGATACGAGCTAAACAATGGTTCTCCAGACAGAGTAGGCCGCTCCAGTTCCGCCTTGAGGTCATCGGCGGGAATGCCAACGATTAGCTCTGCTTGTTGTCCAATGATGGCAAGTTCCCCGGTATGGAGTTGCACCTGGGCACCAGAGGGCGGATTCACAGGAGCGAACCAACTACTGACGATCTGACTGTCTTCAATGGCAAGGCTGTACCGAAACGCGATCCGATCCAAGACCGCAGTAAGTACCTCGTTCGCGATGGCTCGCCCAACTCTTTCTGTCGCTACTCCAGCTAAGTGAACAGTACTCAGAATTTCAAACCCGCTCTGGCTCTCAATCACAATCTTTTCAACCCCCCTTTCAACACTAGCCTGGTTGGGGTTGAACTCGCACGAAGAAAACTTCAGGCCATTGCTTGTTATTACCGCACGGAATGTGACAGTCCCGTTATACATCTTCCAGTCTCCTTCCCCTCTTCAACGCTTGTGCATCGCTCATCCCACCAACTTCGCCAGCGGCACCTTGAGCCCCTTCGCCAACCGTTCCAACACATCCAGCGTCGGGTTCTGCTTCCCCTTCTCCAGGAGGGCGATGTAGGCCTGCGTAACGCGGACCTTCTTGGCCACGGCTACCTGGGTCAACCCGCTCTGCATGCGGAACTGCTTCAACTTCATGCCAACTCTCTTGCTCGACATTATAACTCCTACTTATACAATAGTAATCCCTATCGAGGATTGACGGCGAGAAAGTCGTTCGCAAATGTCTTGACATACTGTTCAATGACGTCAGATATAAGGTTTCTTAATAAGTGGGTACTGTAAATCCCTACACCATTCATCTCGTATGTTGTCGCAGCCATCGTGTGCTCTGGCCTATGGACTAACGACACTCGTTGGTTGAGTTGAACGATGATGCCTACAGCATAGTAAGACCCCGTCTTGGACTTCATTGAATTGACCATCACGTAAAGGTACGGTCCGGAGGGCGTCGTCATGTATTCTGATTGAGTTAGGACCCGTATGCCGTTGGACCGGAGGATGAGTTCTACGGCTGTTCGAAGGGCCTCCTCCGACAGGCCGTCTGCTTGTGCATCTGGATTAATTCTCTCGATGACTACCTCTACTCCTGGCAGCCCCGCCAGTGATGCACGCTCACCAGGGGTGACGGCTGCTTGAGCCGTGCTCAGGTCGAGGCAGGTTAGGAGCATGACTATCGCCATCATGATGTATCGCATAGGACCTCCGTAGTGGTTGGCCGCACGATACGCCGAACGTGACTGCGTGACAATCCCCAGCAGCACACGCCCCTCACAGCGCTTCTCTCCGCGAAGTTGATCACGTCGCCGCCGCGCGCGTCCCCTCTTGCGACGTTCTGTGAACTGCCGTAGGATTCTCACGCGATGCCTGGCGCCTACACAATCGACCTGGCACGATCCTTAGTCCTATCCCGCGGATGGGGCGTACTGACGGATCGCGAGCTTCTGGCACACGTACGTGCTCTGACCGCCGACCCACGCTTCGCGCAACACTTTCGCCAGCTCGCCGACCTGCGTGACGTGACGGACCTCCAGGTCACTGCCTCCACTATCAGAGAAATGGTCAGGCTGAATCCCTTCGGGGCCGGTTCCCGACGCGCGCTGGTGGTCACTAGCGACGTGGTCTTCGGCATGGCACGCATGTATCAAATTCTGCGGGACGAATCGCCTGACGAGTTCCGGATCTTCCGGAAAGTAGATGGCGCCCTTCAGTGGCTTGGGCTCGCCGACGCGAAAGAGGAATTGCGTTTGGCCCTCTCGCAAGCGCCTCCGATTCCTGGGCTGTATTAGTCTCTCCGCCGCCGAACGTTCCGTCCTGCCGTCTTACGCTGGTCTCGCGCTCCCTGCTTGCCCCAGCCCCAGACTTCTATGCTTGCGCCGACCGATTTCTAAATCCAGGTGGCCTACTTCCGAGGTACTTCCTTTAGGTCTGTCGCTGGCCATGGCGTGCGCTAGCCTTTGTCCATAAGCGACGAGTTCCACGGCCTGCACCAAGGAGGGCGATCATGACCTGTTCACGCTGCTCAGGTCTCACGGTAGAAGACCACTTCCTCGACTTTGAAGGCTCATATGGACAGATGTGGACGACCAGTTGGCGTTGTGTGAATTGCGGTCGTGTCCACGACTCCACGATCGAGCAGAATCGCCTGCTCCGACAGGAGAAGGTCTTGGCACCCCTAAGTGGGGAGCCGGACTATCAGGATGACGAAGTCCATCTTGGAGCAGAGTCCTTCATCAGACGAGCGACCTGATGTAACCTGGCCGTGCAACCCCTCGATGCCTACGCGCCGGGAGGAGCTGGCCGGTCCGCATGCCTAGCGCCCTTTTCGGCGGGCATGCCAGCGTTCGCTTTGCCCAATTATTTGCGCGACGACCAGCGCGTTATCCCCGATCCCTTTCGACTTCAGCAGATTATTCAAGCCTGGCATTTTCTTTTCGAGCGCCTGGACCATCTGACGGGCGGCTTCCAGCTTGGCGTCCAATGTGTCGCCGTATGCCCTCTGCAATTTTTCATACTCGACCATCCCATAGGATTCCAACTGGTCCGGCGTCATCGCCTTCGTCTGCTGTGCCACCCGCTCGATGTTCATGATGAGCGAGTTCCCGAGTTCGCGTGGAAACTCGGCGCCGCTCAACCACGCGCGGGCCGATTGATCGAACTGGGCCAACTCTTTCGACATCGGGGGGGCGGGCCGTCCCGGATCGGCATACCGAATGAAAAACTCTTCCGGTTTCGCGACGGGAAACTGTGCATCAATCAATCGTTGCTCGTCGGTGCGCGTATCGGCGGGCGTCACCCGTTGGTCCAGCGGGACGCCCAGTTCGTCAAACAGTTTCGTGGCGGCCTCCGGGGAGAGCGTCCCTTTCGCGACATCTTCTCTCTCCCATCCCGCCATGGTGTCAGCTTGGCTGGCCGTGATTGGCGCCGTGGGTTGGACCAGCACGCTGGGGGAGGGGGCTGTGGGTGCGGCCGGTGGTGGTTGTGGTGGTGCCGCCTGGTCGGGGCTGAAGACGGCGGTTAATATCGCGGCTTTTGGTGAGAGATCGCTCATGGGGTGCTCCTTTCGTGGGTTACCTGCGAGCCTTCAACAAATTCGTCGTTTGCATAACTTCTTCACTCCATCCGCGTGCTCGATCTCGTTCCGTATTGATCACGGCCTGACCCTCACTCACCAATCCTGTCGAGCCGGATAGGGTGTCTTGGGTGTATACGTAATCCTACATGTTCCCCCACCCGGCCTTTCTCAAGAATCCGATCGTCGTCTCCGGGACGAGCCATTGAACCCCTGCAACTGATTGGAACATCTAGGACACCTGGCACTGGACACGCTGTTGTGATCCCCTGGCATCCTTTGTGCGAAGTCACCGAGGGTGTTCCTGAAATGAGCGGGCGACGAGGCGGACGAGCTGCATCGTCCGCGCTGGTACGATTGACAATAGGAGAAGAGCCATGACCTATCTGACCAAATTCATCGCCTCGCGCATTGACTGGTGTCAACGGCAGAGCACGCAGGCGTGTGCGCCGCATGAGCGTGAAGGATGGCAAGCCGAAGAGGCGGGGCTCCGGGATGCGCTCTTTAATAGAGATCACACGACCCAATATCAGCAGGGTCCGCTCGATGTGTTCGAGCGGTATGCGATGGGTCTCCAGGAGGGGCATGCGCTGCTTCGCAATGCCGCGGTGTACTACCAGTTTGCACCCCCCACCCGCACGGCGGGGACAGGTGATGTGAGCACGAGACGCATCATGGGGCTCACGAGGCGCGTTGAAACAGATGTGCACGAGTGCCGAGTCACGGGGAACGACAAAAAATAATGGGTCGTGTGTCGGGCCACGGAGCCCACCCTCGATATTAAAGAAAAACAATTTCGAATAGAACATCCTCGCTGGACAGGTCGAAGGTACTGCGTCTGGAATGTCCAGCCAGGAAATCCGGTGCCCGCCCCCCATACGCCCCCCTGGTCCGATTCTGTGTCCGTGCCTGTCCAGTTCCTTCGGCCACTTACTATTTCCGTCCCCCTGCTCTGGTTAATCATCGAGCACGGGGCTGCGGGCGAACGGGGCTGGGCCTGCAGTGAGCGCCTTCGTTGCCGAGTCCTGATCGTGAGGCAGCATGGGGTTGATCATGGTGAACACGCGCGTTCTCGCTTCTTCCAATGCGCCTCGTAGGTCCACGCTTTCCACGACAATTCTGTCTACAAGCAACCCCGATAACTTCGAACGAAGTTCGCATCCTTTGATATAGGCCATGGCATTGCCGTTCTTCTCAGCAAGGTCGATCCCTTTTTGCGTTTGGGCCATGGCCTCGACTACCCCATACACCGCCACGGTTCGCGCTTCCCGTTGGATCGATTCGAGCGCCGACCTCACCGCGTGATTTTTCATCATCCGTGTGCGGAGGACCGCGGCGTAACTTGCACTGCAGCCCTCCGCCTTAGCCGCCGCTCGCCACTCCTCACCGCGAACGATGCGTTGCACAATGCGCCGCCATCGGTCGGGCATGTAATCGGGGTCTGTGTTCATCGGGCTCACTCCCGCCTCCGTCTGATGGCCTTATCGGCCCTTGCGCCGCTGGGTCATCGCATAGGCCACATCGTCAATCCATGCGGAAAACGGCTTCTTCTCCTCATCGAGCGTCTTCGAGTACGCGCGCCCTCCAGGAGTCATCCCGCTATAGGCCCGATCCCGGTAGACCGAAAAACACGCGCGGACTTTGCCCAGCTGAAGCATCACACGGGTTCTGCCCCGCTTTTACGGACACCTGGTTAAGGCTCATAATGGGCCAGGAGGGATGTCATGGGACAAAGGCGGAGGTTTTCAGCGGAATACACGCGTGAAGCGGTGGCGATGCTCGAATCCCCCGGTGTGACGGTGCATCAGATCGCGGCGGAACTGGGGATTGGGGCGACCGTGCTCGGGCGGTGGCGGCGCGAGTTGCGTCAGGAGTCGGCGCAGGCGTTTCGGGGGAATGGCCGACCGCGGGACGAGAACCTGGCCCTTCTGCGGCGGGAGTTAACCCGCGTGACGAAGGAGCGGGATTTTTTTGCGAGAAGCGGCAGCGTGCTTCGCGAGAGCGTCGCGATGAAGTATCGGATGATCCAACGATGCCGCACCGCGTTTCCCATCCGGATGATGTGCCGGTGTTTGCGGGTCTCGTCCAGTGGCTATTATGGCTGGGTGACCCGGCCGCCAAGTGGGCGGGCCCAGGAGAATGCCCGGTTACTCGCACGGATTCATACGTTGTATACCGAGCAGGACGGCGGCGTGGGCAGTCCACGCATGTGGGAAGACCTGCGTTACGCCGGAGAGCGGTGTGGTCGCCACCGAGTGGCGCGCCTGATGCGCCGGGCCGGACTCCAGGGCGTGCCGCAGCGGCGGCAGTGGCGGAAGAAGCCTACGGGGACTCGTCCCCGTGGAACCAGGAATCACCTTGAGCGGGATTTCACGGCCGCCGCCCCTAATACCAAATGGGTCACGGATATCACCTACATTCGCACGGCCGAACATTGGTTGTACCTGTGCATCGTGCTGGATTTGTATTCAGGCCTGGTCGTGGGCTGGTCGATGAGTCCACGGCAAGATCGCCAGTTGGTTGTCCAAGCCGTACTGATGGCCTTGTGGCAGCGACCCGCACAGACCCCAGTCATTCTGCACTCGGATCGGGGCTGCCAATTTACCTCGGAGGAATACCAACGGTTCCTGGCCGCGCACCACGTGATCGGCAGCATGAGTGCGGTGGGCAGCTGTGCCGACAACGCGGCGGCCGCGAGCTTCTTCGGGGTACTCAAACGAGAACGGGTGAATCGCCAGCACTATCGGACACGAGCCGAAGCCAGGGCTGATATCTTTGACTACATTGAGCGGTCCCACAATCCGAGACAGCGACGGAGACGCGACATGCAGCAACAGGCGGAACAACTCTTAACTCAACCGTCCGTGATAACGGGGTAGAACCCCTACCTAGTTGTGGGAGGTAGAGTGGAACCGTCGGAGGTGTGGTTGTGGCTATCCAGGGTTTCCTCAAGGACTCGGAGCGACTCATTGAGGAGATCTGCTGCACAGCTCATGGTGATGTGAATTTGTTGGAGAGCTTCCTCCCATCGTCCTTCCTGATGGAGGGCTTGAAAACGGCGATGATGTTCATCCATGATCGCTTGCTTCGCATCCAGCATGAGACTGTCGATAGCGGTCACAGGTGCCTCCCAATCGTGTGATCAAGGCCGCACGGTAGCAGACCCTATACCTGTACAACAATTATACGAATGGGTGGATAATGTAATTGTTTAAGTATGATATATAAGTATATAATGTTACGCCAAATTAATTCTGTCATAGGCACGACCTCTCCCGCTCCATCGTGAGCCGGAAATGAACGCCTGGCTCATATCCAAGCCCGAGCACTCTTAACCCACTCCGTTCGATACACAATTTACATAAAGTTTACGGGGAATTGACTGAACTGGAATGTGTCCCGGTTAGGCTAGGGGCAGGTGAACATGCAGGAACCATTCGCACAATCTCATGGAACAGGTCATGAAGAACACAGACCTCTATCTGTTCCTGCTTGGCGTCATGCTGTTCATCGTCTCTCTGGGGCGAGATGCCTGGAGCGCGTTATTGAGCCACGAATAGGACTATGACACAAACTACAATGGAACAGACTCTCTCAAACGGCTGGCCCAAGCGATTCATGATCACGCTCATGGCCTATGACATTACACGTATCTGGGAAGCGGGCACGCGAGTCATCCTGAGCCTGCTCACGCTGACGATCCTCCTTGGTTTGGCAGGAGGCGTCATAAAAACGTTTCTCGACCTGCGGCTTCTCCTGTCCACCGACGTGGAAGTAGCCCTTCGGCAGGTAGTGGTCGACACCCTGACCCTGCTGGCCGTCGTCGAAGTGTTAAAGACCACCCTCGCATACTGCTCTGACGGGAGAGTCCGGGTCACGTTTATCATCGACACAGTCCTTGTAGTGATGCTGACGGAGGTCATCTCACGATGGTTCACGGGCGGGGAGTGGCACCAATTCGCGATACTGGGAGGCATCTTAATCACACTGGGTCTCATGCGCATCGTGGCCGTCCGATACAGTCCGGCGCCGACGACGTTCACGCAACAGGCCAATCAACTCGGGCTCTCATTCCCATAATTTCACCAGGAGGCACCTATGCCTATGAATTCTCTTCTTGAATCAGCCCCGGATGTTCATCATTTTCGACAGGAGCGTTCTCATACCGATGCCCTCACGGAAACCATTCTCGACCATCTCAATGAGCAGACCGTCATCAGTCTGGACTCACTTATCTGCCTCATGCCCCAATACACATGGAATCAAATCTTCCACACCGTCGACCAACTCGCCCGATGCAACAAGGTCGTCCTTCGCCGACACCGATTCGACTACACGCTCTTTTCCACCAATTTCCTGGCATAACTACGTCCTTCCACGCAGGATGCTGAAAAAGTCCGCCATCGCGAATGGAAGGTTAAGGCTCAGGTTAAGGCTGAGATTCAGCAAGTCGAATCTTCGCTCAACCTGGACCTCGACCTCATCCTGCCGCACTCGCTAGGGCCTGTTGTGTCATGGGGCGGGGCATCGCTCTGACTCTTCTCGGCGAGGAAAGATCAACCGCAACCTGAAGGATCAGCAAGGCTCAACTTCCCGCAGAGTAGTTTCTGGAAGATACTGGCGGAGTGGTGTGGCGAATGATCTTGCCTTCCACGAGATAGACCACCAGCTCGGCGATGTTGGTGGCATGATCGGCCATCCGTTCGAGGTATTTGGCAATGAAGCTCAAGCGAATGGCGCGTGAAATCGTGCGAGTGTCCTCGATCATGTATGAGAGCAGCTCGCGAAACAACTGCTCCATCAGATCATCGACGAAGTCGTCGTCCGTGAGCACCTTCCGAGCGAGCGTGGCATCCTCCTTGACGAATGCATCGATACTTTGCTTCACCATCATCCGCGCCATTTTACCCATCATCGGGATATCGATGTAGGGTTTGAGCTGCGGCTCTTCGTTCAACTCGATCGCCCGCTCGCAGACATTCTCCGCCAGGTCACTGATCCGCTCAAGCTCCGTGGAGATTTTCATCGCCGTCGTCACCAACCGCAAGTCTCGCGCGGCAGGCTGATGGAGGGCCAGCAACCGAATACTCTCTTCGTCGATCTCCACATCCAAGGTGTTGACCTCGTGGTCCCGTTCGATCACTTGGCGGGCCAGGTCCGAGTCGCGCGTCACCAGTGCGGTGAGGGCCTTGTCGATCTGATCTTCCGCTTGACCGGCCATTCGCAGGAGCTTGGTCTTCAAGTCGGAGAGTTCTTCGTCAAAATGGCGCTGTATCATAAAGTTCACCCAAATCGTCCGGTGATGTAGTCTTCGGTCTGCTTCTTGGAAGGCGTGGTAAAGAGCTGCTTCGTGAGGCCAATCTCCACCAGTTCGCCGAGGTACATGAACGCCGTCCAATCGGACACCCGCGCCGCTTGCTGCATATTGTGGGTGACAATGACGACCGTCAAGTCTTGCTTCAAGGAAAAGAGCAGTTCTTCAATTTTGGCGGTGGCCACGGGATCCAGCGCCGAGCAGGGTTCGTCCATCAGCAAGACATCCGGTTTGACCGCGAGCGCGCGGGCGATACACAGTCGTTGTTGTTGCCCTCCAGAGAGACCCAAGGCGCTTGCTTGGAGACGATCTTTCACTTCATCCCACAGCCCTGCGCCTTTGAGCCCCTCTTCCACAATTTGATCTAACTGACCACGGTTTCGGATTCCATGAAGACGTGGCCCATAGGCCACGTTTTCGTAGATCGATTTCGGAAAGGGGTTCGATTTCTGAAAAACCATCCCGACACGTGTTCTCAGGTCGGTGATATCCACATCGGGACCATTGATATCCACGCCGTCAAGCAGCATGCTGCCTTCTACTCGAGCGCCTTCAATCAAGTCGTTGAGCCGATTGAGGCATCGCAGCAAGGTGGACTTTCCACAGCCGGATGGCCCAATGAACGAGGTGACCTGATTTTTGATGATCTCGATATCGATTTTGAAGAGAGCCTGGCGGTCCCCGTAAAAAAAGTTGACCTGATTCAAGGTAAGTTTGACGGCCTGAGTGCTGGAATCATTGTCAGGCGACTGGCGATGACCGTCCTGCACGTTGAGCCTTTGTGGGTTGAGGGTTTGTAATTGGGACGGCTGTTGTGTCAATGGTGACGAAGGGTGCATGAAGATCCTCTATAACACTGAGCCTGCATACTTCTTGCGCAGGTGGTTACGAAGGATAATCGCGGTGAAATTCAACAGGACTACGACGGTGATCAATACCAAGGTCGTGATGTAGACCATTGGTTTCGCTGCTTCCACATTGGGGGACTGAAAGCCCACGTCGTAAATATGAAATCCCAGGTGCATGAACTTTCGATCGAAGTGGAAAAAGGGCCAGGAACTGTCTACGGGGAGCGAAGGCGCAAGCTTGACGACTCCTGTCAGCATGAGCGGTGCCACCTCGCCCGCAGCGCGGGCCATCGCCAGGATCAATCCAGTCAGAATGCCCGGTAGGGCACAGGGTATCACAACTTTGAGCATCGTTTCCAACTTGGTTGCTCCAAGAGCCAAAGATCCCTCACGAAACTCCCGGGGCACGGCGGCCAGTCCTTCTTCTGTGGCGACAATGACCACTGGCACCGTGAGTAAAGCCAGCGTCAGTGACGCCCATAGAATGCCACCGGTACCGAACGTTGGTGTCGGAAGTCGTTCAGGAAAGAAGAGCTGGTCGAGGGTCCCGCCGATGGCGTAAATGAAAAAGCCTAATCCGAACACACCGAAGACAATTGAGGGCACGCCCGCAAGATTGTTGACGGCGATTCTCACGAGACGAACCATGGTGCCTTGTTTGGCATATTCTCGCAGATAGAGCGCGGCAAGCACGCCGAAGGGGACGACGGCGAGGCTCATGATGATGACCATCATGACGGTGCCGAAAATGGCCGGGAAAATTCCGCCTTCAGTGTTGGCTTCTCTGGGCTCGGTGCTGAGGACAGACCACACATTCGTGAGATAGGTCCAGCTCTTGCGCAACAGGCCCATCTCGTTCGGGCGCAGGGCGCGAATGATCTGTCCTACCGGGATCTGTTTTTCTCGTCCGTTCGCATCCACCATGAGGACAGAGTATTCATCGAATTGTGTGCGCAACGTTTCCAATTCTATGGTTTTCTCTCGGTAACGAGATTCAGCAGCAGCAACCTGGGCTTTGAGGTTATCAATTTGCCCTCTCTCCCTCGTATCGGGGGCGGCCTCCATTTCGAACGCACGGATCTTCAACCGCGCTCGCTCGATGTCTGCGTTAATAGAGCCAATCTCGATTTTTTCGATCCGGGCGATCTGTTGATGGAGGGCATTGGTGGTGCTGATAAGTGGGGCCAAGGCAATCCATCCACCTTCATTCCCTTCTGCCTGAAGCGTCTCTCCTTTGTAGACAGCCTTGATCCTGGCATACATGTTGCCCCATTCGCGTCGTTCCAAGAGCACAGTATCTGTCGGATAAGTTTGTGACACAATCTGATCGTCGTTGACCCATTTGAAATCAAGCCCATATAAATCACGATTCCCGATCTTTACCCGAAGGCGGCCTTTCCCTTCAGGGCGGTCCGGCGTGACAGAGCGAGGGATGACTTCGCGCCCGGCCAGTTGCCCCATCACGTGGTGTCCATCTTTCAGGGTGAGCTCGACGATATCCGAGGTCCAAAAGTATCCCAAGCCGTTGATCATGATCAAAAGCAACAGTCCAAAGACCATGAGCAGGGATACCGAGACGCCGGCGGCGCAACCCCAGATAAAGACGCTGCCGGAGGCGAGGAATTTTTTGAATGTGGTGCGCATTAATACTGACTGTACTTCGTCCGCAGCCGTTGCCTGATGACTTCCGCCACGGTGTTGATCAGAAACGTAAACACAAATAAGAGCACGGCCGCCAGGAATAAGATGCGATAGAGTGTGCCTCCATGAGGGGCCTCTGGAATTTCCACGGCGATATTGGCCGATAACGTGCGAAAGCCATTGAACAGGCTCCAATCCATAATGGGGGTGTTCCCTGTGGCCATGAGGACGATCATGGTTTCTCCAATGGCCCGGCCAAAGCCAATCATTATTGCAGAGAAGATTCCAGGGCTCGCCGAGATCAGCACGAGCTTGGCCAAGGTCTGCCAGCGGGTGGCTCCCAGCGCAAGAGACCCGGCGATCAAATGTCGTGGGACGTTGGACAGTGCTTCCTCAGAAATACTAAAGATAATAGGAACGATTGCAAAGCCCATCGCAAACCCCACCACGAGGGCATTTCGTTGGTCATATCTGAGTCCCCAATGGGTGGCAAACCATGTTTTATAGTCGGCTCCGAACAGGAACGACTCGATCGGCTGGTTCAAGCCCAGACAGATCCAGACGGCACCGATGATGACAGGAATCAGGACAAAGGTTTCCATCCCAGGGCGAAGGCGACGAATGATTGAGGCGGGGAGATATTGCCAAAGAATCGCCGTGACTGCGACGCTCACGGGCACGGCCACAGTCATTGCGACCATCGCAGGGAAAATCCGTTCGAGCACAGGCGCCAGCCACAAGCCGGCCAAGAAGCCCAGGATGACGGTCGGGAGAGCCGCCATCATCTCAATGGTCGGTTTGATCTTGGCTCGAAGATTGGGGTGCATGAACATTGATGTATAGATGGCGCCTAAGAGGGCCAGAGGCACTGCGACCAGCATGGCGTAGAGGGTCCCTTTCAGCGTGCCGAAGATCAGCGGAAGGAGGCCGAACTTTGCTTCAAAGTCATCGGCGCCACTGGAGGATTGCCACACATGTTCCGGTCTCTCATAGCCTTCATACCATACGGGCTTGACCAGGGTTGCGAGTGTCGTCTCCGGATGAGGGTTGTGAATCGCATAGGTTAGCAATTCTCCCTGGTCGGTGAGGGCTACGGCTCCATCGGCTTTGGGGGAAAATGTCAGGGTGCGAATCGCCTGGTGGTTCCCTGGAAGCTTCAACAGAGTCTGTGCGGAGGTGGAGTAGTGGACAAAAAGATTGCCCTGCGCATCGCCGGTGATGAATCCTTTGTCGCGAAGCGATGGAGAGATCCCGGTGACGGGAGAAGGATGCGCGTCGAACTGATGAATCAGGCGAAAGCGAGTCGTCGAGCTTTCTTGAGCCTGACGCACCGGCATCCAGACTGAGACGTCGCCGGCGCTGGTGCCGATGACCAGCGAACGATCTCCAATCAAGTAGGACAGGGCGGTGACTGACAGTGCCGGCCGGAGCCACCGATATGGTTTCGATCAGACTCGGCTGGGTGCCCTCTCGCACGTTATAGTGGTAGAGGTTCCCGCCGGCCGTTCCAATCGAAAGTGTTTCGCCGCGGCTGTCAAAGATCAAGGCCGTCACAGGCTCAGCACCGTGACCGGTCAGTGCAACAGGGGCGGTCGCGAATGGTGTGGCAGCGTACCAAAGGCGCCCTTGATCTGTCAGGGCTACGGCGAGTGTGCCTCGCTCCGTTGGCTGATAGGCCAAACGAATAATTTGCTCTTTGGTGGGAGTCAATTGCACAGGAGATCCAAGGGTGACCGTTGGAATGATGCGGCGTGCCCCCTCTTCGAAAGTGGCTGCAAACTCGAGCGTCACAGGAATGATGCGGCCATCGTCCGTGCCGAAGGCAAATTGATTGCCCTTCCCTACCGCTCGCGCAATGGAGGTGATGTGGACCTTGGCTAAAGCTGGTAGAAGGTCAAAGGTCATGGGCGTGCCGGAGTGCGCATTGAAGAAGCGAATCTGGTGATCGGATCCTGCCGTGAGTTGATAGATAATCTCTTGATATTCGTCCATTCCAACAAGACTGGATTGCGGGAGCGCTTCTGGTGGAGGAGCGCCGGCAAAGTGACTGGTCTGGGTCCCTTGTGGGGGGAAAAACACGGGGGCCACTTCTTTCACCAAGAAAATAAAAATACCGATAATGCTCAGGATGACGGCGATCCCTCCCATCGTAATGACGGCTTGAGCAAGCCGATCAAAGATGCGACGCCACATCACCTTGGTTGAGTGTTGCGATACCTTTTGTAGGGGCGTATGGCCATACGCCCCTACAGCGGGAGAGGGGGCCAGAGCGGGACCGGTGTCGCTAGTCAAGATTCTTGAGTTCCTTCTCGATCGCGCCGGCCTTCAGCGGGAAAAACCCGTCTTTGATCACCACTTTCTGCCCTTCTTTACTATAGATGAATTTGATGAATTCTCCGACGATCGGATCCAACGGTTTATTGGGCGCCTTGTTGACATAGATATAGAGATGGCGCCAGAGCGGATACGACCCATCGTCCGCGTTTTTTTGGTTGGCCTCCATAAACGGCGAACCCTCTTTCTCGGCCAGTGGAACGGCGCGCACGTTTGATGTGAGGTACCCAATGCCGCTGTAGCCGATGCCGGCTTGATCTTCGCTCACGCTTTGGACCACGGAGGCTGACCCAGGCTGTTCTTTGACTTCGTCCTTGTAATCTCCGTTCTTGAGCGCATTTTCCTTGAAAAATCCATAGGTGCCGGAGGCTGAGTTCCGTCCATAGATACTGATGGGATTGTTGCCCAGGCCTTCATCCAGCACGCCGGCCTGTTTCCACAACTGAATGTTTTCATTGTGTCCCGCGCGTCGGCTCTTCGAAAAGATCGCATCGACTTGCGCCATCGTGAGTCCTTTGACCGGGTTGTCCTTGTTGACATAGACGGCAAGCGCATCGATGGCGACCGGGAAAGCAGTGGGTTTATATCTGAATTTTCTTTCGAAGGCATCCATTTCGGTATTTTTCATCGTGCGGGACATCGGCCCAAGCTGCGCTGTGCCCTCGATCAAGGCCGGAGGAGCCGTGCTTGAGCCCTTGCCTTCGATCTGGATTTTGACGTTGGGATATTGTTTGCGAAATCCCTCAGCCCAGAGTGTCATGAGATTGTTGAGCGTATCCGATCCGATGCTGTTGATATTGCCGGACACCCCGCTGACTTTGACGTAGCCTTTCAAGGCTGGGTCGAGCATGATCGCTTCATCGGCATATGCCGATGGGATGGCGGAAACAAGCGCCCCAAGGAGGACGAAGGAATACAGACTGGACCTGGCGGCTAATTTATCCATTGAAGCTCCTTTCATCATCTTTCAAGGATGGTCGTCTTCTGTTACGAAGGCATTACACGAATGTTACAACGGTGTTAACTCCCGCAATAATGCTGCTCATTACAAGTGACCGAGCTGGGAGGGGCGAGGCCGTCGTTAATAATTCCACTGCAATTGAAAACGGGCAATCTCCCCACCGCGGGTTTCATAGGGCGCGTTTATATCCGTGCGTTTGGTAAAGACATAGGCCACGGTCAGCTCAAGTGCCTTGTTGAATTGATATTCCACCCCGAGTTCCGTTTCCTGGACGAAATTGGACGGTGAATTGATCACGTTCTTCCTTCCGCCGTCGTATTGTTGCCAGCGTATGTAGGGCATAGCATTGTCCCACTTATACATGGCTTGAACGTATCCGCCTTGGAGGGAGGTTTCCTGAACGGCTGTACGGGCTGCGTTCAGTTCCGGACCTCGGCCCCAGTTCCATTCCGCCTGGAAACCCAACGGTTGCGGATACAGCACGAAATGTGCGCCGATTCGCTCGTCGCGGATATTCACGTTGCCGGCAGGGACCGTTACTCCCGTCTGAGGACCGGTGGTGACATTGACTATCCCACTGTACGCATCCGCTCCGACTTGCACGATTTGCCCATAGGGCAATTCGAAGGGGTAGGTGGCATGCAGCACGACATGTTTATTGTCATTGGCTTCCGAGACATTCATCGCTCTGACCGTTATACACCCCGATGCCCAACACGCCGTAGTCTCCGGAGCCCTTGAGGCCGCTCTCGATCAGTCTGCGGAATACTTTTCTGGTCTCAGTCGGAGTGTAGTATAAGAAAAAACCGATGTCGCGCTCATTGGGCGCCCCGGTATTGAGGGCGTCGACCCGGTCAAGTGCGAGACGCTGTTGGCTGGACTGTAGATTTTCAAACCCATACGGGACCTTCGATTGTCCCGCTCGAAGACGCAATTCTTTGCGAAATTCTTTGCTCGGCATCAGGAAGATATCGGCATAGAGGTCTCGGAGTTGGGCAAAGTTATTATTGCCGGTTCCGGCGGTGGCCGCAAAGTCCGTCTGAAAGTAAAGGGACACCCAGTCGTTGAGATCGCCGGAGAGGATGAGGCGGGCACGGCGGAGTATGAAGCCTTTATTATTGCCGATGGAGCTATCGTACGGGCTGTTCAGCTTTTTATTGTCGGTGACGGAATTATAGCGGATCTGGGTATAGCCGCGGATGCTGAGTTTTTCATACCATTTTTCGGTCGTGGCGCGTTGTTGAATAATGGCTTCTTCTTTTTCAGCGTCGGCTTTAGACTTGACCCATTCTTCTTTGGTGATCTGGCCTTTCTCGTAGAGAATGTCCTCAAGTTTAGCGTGGGCATTGTTGGCCTGGATGATCAACCCAAGGCCGATCATGCAGACGATAGATCGCGAACCATGAGTCGTCTCATTCGAATACCTCCTTTTCCGCCAGTTGGGGACTATCGATTGTCTTGTCTGACCTGCAAGGGTAGCCCCGACCGATTGCGACTGACGCTGCCAGATCTCCACGCATGGTCCTCCCTTCTTGTCTTGGTGTATGCGGGCCAGTGAGAACACAGTGTTGTCGCAAGGGACTATCCAGGATTCAGATTAAGAATCCATGACAGGGGCGTTACAGGATTGTTAAATTTGGAGGGGGATTCGAAGAACTTCGAGCAGGCGGTTAGAGGACGCGGTAGTACAGCACCGTGCCCGTTCCACTGTTCGGGTCGCGCCGGAGCACCACGGTCGCATTCCTGATCACTTCGTTCACCCGCACCATCATGCGGGCCAAGAACAGGTCGCTCTTGATGTCGTACAGGTTTCGTTGACGGAGTTCCTTCCCAATGTCCTCAAAACTACTCACGCGATCCAACTCTTGAATGGTCTTGAAAGGACGCGCCTGGACAATTTCCGCAGCCATGTTTTGCGTAATACGAGGATCGAGAGACTGAAGCACGAGGGGGTCGGCGGTGTTCACATTCACCCGGCTTTCACCTTCCTGCGGATAGACGGTCACCACCTTCGAGAGCTTCGCGATGATGTCGGGAGTCATCCCCTTAATCAGGCGCAATTCTAAGAGTGTTTCCAGTGGAGCGTTGGCCGCCCGGTAGGAGGGACGCAGCGTTTGATAGTAGAGACTCTCTGCGCCGGCCGCTTCCGGCACCTCGTCCTGATCCACCCAATCGACGATGGCATCCACCAGATCCGGATTGACCTGCATGAGTTCAAAGAGCCGCTTGACCCTCAGGACCTTGCTCTTCCTGGCAGTGGGGTCTCCACCGGCCGCCAGGTCGTTCAGGTTCAGCTTGCCCCGTTCGTCCTCGATCTGCGCGTTCAGCAGGCCGTCGCCGATGGCATAATTCGTGATGGGAAAGGCCCACAAGTCGGTGGGGGCGTCGAAGAACTGTCCCGTTTGCTTGTCCTTCAAGAAGTCTTGCTGCAAGACGCCGCGGGCTGCCTGCACTCCGGCGCGCGCGAGCACGGTTGCTTTGAAGTTATCGCGAAAGGCTGCGGCGTCGCGGTATTCCCGCCTTGCCTCGGCATCGAACTCGAGAATCAGCGCAACCAGGAGGGTCAGAACCAGGAGGGTGAGAAGAAGGGCGATACCACGTTCATCAGACCTTCGCATAGGTCACGATTCTCAGCGTGGCGTCGAGATTGACCGGATTATCGTATTTCGGTTTCAGTTGTAGATGATGCACCTGGACGTCATAGGGCGCCTGTTCGATCGCCACCAGCAGCGCGAGGATCTGGGGAAGCGACACGCCGTCGAGCCGAAGGTCGACGGCGGTCTCCTGATAGCCCTGAACGACGATGGGGGCCTGCGGCTGCATGCCGGTGATGCGATCACGAATCTGCGCCGTCGTCGTCGCTTCTTCCATGAACGCCAGCAGTGAAAACTGGGCCGGCGGGATCGGCATGCGCTGTTCGAGCTTGGCAATACGCGCCTGCTTGACCACGTATTCCTGCGCGACGAGCGCAAGTTCCTGGCTGTCTTTCACTTTCCGCCGCGCTTGCCGATCGAGCTTGTCGATCGTCGCCATGAGCGGATCGATGATCAGCAGGAAGGCAAGAGTTGCTGCGACCACGGCTCCGCCGGCAGCCACGATGATGCGCTCGCGTTGTGAGAAATGCTGCCACCGTTCTTTCAACATCTGCATCATGGCCGTTGCACCGAATAGGTGAGGCGAAACACGACTTGGTTCGGCACAGCCCCGACACGGGTATCGCTGATGGACACGTCATGAAAGGTCTCGTCCGCCACGAAGGCCTGCTTGATCTTGTCGACCGCATCGAAGGTCGTGGTTTCTCCCTCCAGGTGGATGCTGGTCCCGTCGATCGTCAGTTCTCGTACTTTCAATGGAACGCCTGGCGGCACATGTTTCACCAGTTCTGCAAGGCCGGCCAGGACGTTGTAGCGTGTGCCGTCGACAATCGAGAGGCCTTTCTCGAGCTGCGAAACTCGATACCGGGCCTGGTCCAACTCCTCACCCGGGCCGGCGCCTGGACCGAATGTTTGCTCGTATTGCGCCTGGAGCCCGCGCTGGAGGTCCTTGACCGTCGAATCCTTGAGTACCACGCGTACCGAAAGATCCACGAGCGCCAGAACAGCCAGGATGAGCCCGCCCCATAAGGCCAACCGGCGATCCTGTTTCGAGACATCGGCTGTGGCCGATGCGGCATCGCTGCCGGCTTTGAAGTCCAGAGCGAGACCTGATCCCACCAGCCTTGACTTCCAGCGGGGGCGGACAATGTTCGGATGGATCGCCAATCCAAATGCGATGGAAAACGCGCGGGGGCAACTTGATCCAAATCCTTGCCGAGGGCCGACCGGATGTAGGCCCAGTTGATGCGCCATATGCCCACTCAGTTCTCTCAGTTTAGAGCCGCCGCCCGATACCCAACAATGAGTCAACCGTTGATGGACGGTGCCTTCGTAGGCATGGAGGGAGACGCGTAACTCTTTGAGGACCGGTTCGAGCCAGGCATCGACTTCCTGTACGGCCATGGCCCGCTTCCGTCGTTCCGCTTCGGCGAAGCTGCAGGCATAGCGAACGGCGAGCGCATGGGTGAGATGATTCCCGCCCCACAGCACGGTCCGCAACAGCACGGGACGGCCTTCATGCACAAGGCACAAGGTCGTCTTCGAGGCTCCGACATCGATGATCGCCATGTCGCCGGGGACCTGGGCCCCTTCCTCTTTCAGAAATTGGCTGACAGAAAACAAGGCCATGCCGTCAATCGTGATCGCAGAGGGGTTCAGATCAGCGGATGCCATAAACCGCAAATGTTCAGCAATTTTTTCTTTGGGCGCTGCGGTGACGAGGACATCGGACCCTTTGCCTTTCGCGATCCCATCCTGGGATTCTCGCGCCGGCAGCAACAGACTGCCGACCGTGACGTCCTCCAAGGGCATAGGAATCAGATTTTCCATTTCGAACGGGACGACCTGCGCCAGCTTGGAAGCATCGCGAAAGGGGAAAGAGAGGGTCCTGACAAATACATCCTGGCAGGAGAGTGCGGTCACAATTTCTCCGCTGCCATACAAACCATGCTGCCAGAGGAAATTTCTGAGCATGGCCGAGCGATGCGCCGGCTCCGTGTGTTCCTGGCGTCCATAGGGAACGGGCAGGTGGAAATATTCCACCGATTCACGCCCTGTCAGGCGGCGGCGAAAGCGCACGGCCTTGAAGGCCGTCTGTCCGATATCGAGCCCGACACATTCAGCAATCATCGACAACCCTGTTCACTCCTCATCTTCTTCACGAGATTCTCGCGTCGGTTAGCAACATTAGCAGCCTGCTAGAGCGCCACTCTCGCGGTCATGATCGGCCCCACTAGTTTAAACGTCAAAGGGGTCCCAGGCTGGAACGGCGGCAACGAGAGGCTCGCCGCTTTTTGAGCAAACCCGGCGCCGGGAATCACGGTGACCGTGAGATCCAGCAGGCTCTGCTGCAAGCGGCTGCCGCAACATCATACGTCCCTGGGCCGTAAACGATCCATCTACGCCGTCTCCCTTCAATTCCGTGACGTCGCATGCGCCATCGTGGCACGCGAGCGAAGCTTGGATGAGGCCGAACGTGAGCGAGGGAATCGAGGCGGCGCCGGTCAGCAATCCGTTCGACTACGAGGTCCTTGATTTCGACCTTCACGGTCCCTTCCCCTTTGAGGGCAGCATAGGCACCTTGTGCACTGTCCCATCGATGCATGAAATCTCCCTGGACGGTCCCTCGGCTCACGTAGGGTTTCAAGACTGTCGCAAGATCCATCTGCTGGAGATGGCCTTTGACGGCAACAGGACCCAGTAAAGACCACGAGGCCGCGGTTAGAGATCCCGTGGCTCGTCCAGATCCCGCTTGCGCCACTCCCGGTAGCTGGACGGCGTAGTCTATCACCAGTTGCCCTAAAAATGCCTGAAAGACTCCAATTGTTGTCCGCACGGCTTCAACTGGGATCACCCCGATCGTCGGTCCAGCCAGGACGACATCACGCCACTCAATGGCCATGGGAAGGCCCACCGACCAATCCGCAGCACGAACCTCCCATCCACTCGCCCGATTGACTTCGGTCAACAGCCGGTTTTGGAGCGGGCCATAGGGAAAAGTCAGGAACAGAAATACGATGAAGCAGGCCATCGACGCCAGCCCCCAGCCCAGCGGGCCTTTCAGCTTCAGTGTCTCCGGCCAGGTAAACGGCCACGTCATCATGAAGCCCCCACCGATACCCATTGGCGGACGGTCTGGAGTTCCGCATTCTCTTGGAGCACCGTCAGCTCGATCAAGAGCGCTTTCGGTGTCCCGGGTCGCCCACGACCATCCCACTCATCCACCCAGAGACGGCTCTTGCCGTCGTAATAGCGCACGTTGAACCCTTTGACCTTGTTAGCCAGCTCGACTTGCTCGACAGACTCGTCCGTCAGCCCGTAGAGATTCCTGCGCACGAATCGAAGGAGCCGATCCCCTTCTCTGGTGTAGACGATACGAACCATCTCGGTGTCTTTGGTCGACTCCGACCCTCGAAACTGGCCCATAGTGAGAAAGGCTACCGAATCGGCCGGCTGACCTCCCAGCTGGCCGTTGATCCCCATCCAAGGACCGGTCGCGGGACCCACACCGACCGACATCTCATCGATCATCACGCGCAACGTGCTTCGAACGATCTGCTCATTGGCCGAGTTCGCTCGTGCAGCATCAATCGCACTCGTCGTAACATAGAGGGATCCAAAGACCAAGGTGGCCATCATGGCGACCAAAGACACCGCCAGCAGGACCTCGATCAGGGTAAAGCCGCCCTCAGAACGCTGTGGCGCTTGTCGAAAAGACATAGGTGCTGACCTCGACCATTTCTTCCGTTGTCCCTCGTGGCCATAGGACCTGAATCTTCACTTCGCGCACGATTGGCAATGGCGTGGGCGACACAATCCGCTTCCACCGGTAATTCGACGGGCGATTCGTGATTTCTGCGGTGGCTTGCGATCCCAGGGGAGTCGGAAGAAATTCTCCGCTTGATTCACCGATGGGCAAGAGCGTTCCCAACTCCGTCTCGATCAACTTTTCCTGCGCGAGGATCGTGGCAGCCGTGAGTTCCTTGGCTCTCGCATGGAGGTCGAGATCCCAATTGCGAAGTCCCAATAAGATCGGCAGCGCCAGCGCGAGAATGCCGAGCGAGATCAATACCTCCAATAGCGTGAAACCCCGTTCACTCTCCATAGAACACTTTACAATGACACCGCGTTCCCATCGTTGGCATGATTACTTGACTGCCCTCGCGGTCTGTAGCAACGGTCTTATACGATCGGGAATGATGAGTGGCTTGGGGGGCTCAATCCGTTCATCGCTCATGCGGATCGCTCCTGTGACCGGCTCAATGGCAATGGCTAGAACGTTGTTGCTCGCATCCACCAAATGCATCGTTGCCGGATCGATCCTTCCCGTGGGGTAAAAGAACAGATCGACCAGACCGGATTCTTTTTTCCCCTGACCTGCCAGAAAGTCTGAAATGCGAATGGTCTCAGAGAGTTTCAATGGCGTGGCCCAGGTGGGATCGATCGGTATCTTTTCTTGGTTCCCATCCAGAATCACCGGCCAGTAGACCCCGCGGTCCAGATCGACGTATAGACGGATCGTCTTCTGGTTCAACATGGCCAAGCTCTGAAGGGATCGCACAGTCCCGACCATCCGCCGGCCAACAGAGCCCAGATTTCATCCAGCGAAATTCGTGGCAGGATGATTCCCAGCAAACCGACGAGCAAGAACAGCACAATGATAATTTCCAGGATGGTGAATCCACGGGAGGATCGTAAGGCGTGAGGCGTGAGGCGTGAGGCGCGGTGAAGAGTACCCATGATGTCTCCCACGTCCATGACCCTTTACCCCTTGACCCCTTGTACCCCTTTCAGCATCCTGCTAATCCTTATCCAGATTCCAATTGGTAATATCAGCATTGATGCCTTGGCCACCCACTTCGCCATCGGTTCCGAGGGAGATAATCTCGTACTCACCTTTCAGACTGGAACTCTGCCCGGGACTCAGACCGATACTCTGACTGGGACTCAGATACTTGTAAGGGTTTCCCCAGGGATCTTCAGGAAGTTTTGGAAGATACCCGCCGAGCTTCCACTTCTTCGGGATCACCCCGACCGAAGGTTTTTCGACCAAGGCTTTCAATCCTTGTTCAGTCGTGGGATAGACACCGTTGTCGAGCTTATAGAGCTGTAAGGCTCCTTCGATATTTCGAATTTGAACTTTTGCGGCCGTACGCTTGGCATCATCGGTCCGCCCCATGATGCGAGGGACGACCAAGGCCGCGAGGATCGCGAGAATGGCCACCACGACCATGATCTCGATGAACGTAAAACCGGCGGCTCCACCGCAGGCGCGAGGCATGAGGCGCGAGGCAAGGGAGCCTCGGTGCCGGTGTTTCCTGCTCCACATCGTCCACATATCCTCGACCTGCTCTCTTCCACTCATCGAACACCTCCCGTTAGAGCTCACATCACCCTTCACTGATCACTGCTCTAACGAACCATCTGTCCCATCTCAAAGATGGGCAACAGAATCGCCACCACGATAAAGAACACCAAGACACCCATGACCAAGATCATGATGGGTTCCAGGAGCGACGTGAACCGCGTAATGACCCGATCCACTTCTCCATCATAAATATGTCCGATTCGACGAAGCATCTCCTCCATTTCACCGCTCCGCTCACCGACCGCAATCATGTGGGTGACCAGCGCGGGAAATTCTCCGCTGCGCTTCAACGGCTCGGCAATCGTTTCCCCTTCGCGAATATTCTGTCTGGCCCCTTCGACCGCATGTTCCAGCACGCGATTGTTCATCACACGCTTCGCGACATCCATCGCATCCAACAACTGCACACCGCTGGCCAACATGGTGGCCAGCGTGCTCGTGAGCCGCGAGATGGCGACCATGCGAGCGACCTCGCCGATGAGCGGAACCTTGAGCAGCCATCGGTCGGCCGTAATCTGCCCCGCTTCCGTCTTCAGCGCCCGACGCACCGCCCACACAATCAAACCCACTCCACCAAGAATCACCGCCCAATAGTCTGCAAGAAAATGGCTGATGGTCATCAGCACGACTGTCGGCCAGGGGAGGGCCTGCTTCAAACTCGTAAAGACGGCGGTGATTTTCGGCACGACAAAGGTCATGAGGAAAAATAATACCGAGACACCGACGATCAACATCAGGGCAGGATAGAGAATGGCATTCGTTACTTTATGCTTCAGCGCCAACTGCTTTTCCAGAAACTCCGCGAGGCGGAATAAGATCTGATCCAACGCCCCGCTGGCCTCACCGGCCCGCACCATGTGCACATAGATCTGGGAGAATTCGCGCGGATAGCTCCCCAGCACCGCGCTATAGGACGCGCCTCCACGGATTTCTTCGCGGATATCGGCCATGAGGCTCTTCACGGATTTCTTCTCGGTTTGATCCACCATCACCCCGAGCGCCTCGACCAGCGGAAGACCAGCCACCAGCAAAGTCGCCAACTGCCGGGTCATCATCGCCACATCGGTTGTGCTGAGGGCAGGGGAGCGGCCGATCCCAGCCGAGGATCTGCCGGGAGTACCCGCTGTCGAGCCGGCCATGGCAGAGCTCTGTTCCACCATATCGGTGGGAAACACGCCGACCTTCCGCAATTTCACGCGCGCAACCTTCGAGCTCTCGGCATCGATGATGCCGGTCGCCGCCCCGCCGTCGTTCCGATAGCCTTTATAGTGGTAGACGGGCATCTTGCTAGCCCTCATTATTCATGACGGTTCGTCGCGAAATCGCGGAGCCGCGTCGCGAGACCAGCGCGCGGAGCCGTGAGGACCCGATGCGTACTCGTGTAGTACGTTGAGGGTCCGAGGGGCGAGCCCGCTGGCCGAAGGCTCGTCGTAGCAGCGGATCGGTGATTGTAGCAGAAGCGTTCATGAGTAATGCGGGCTAAATCTCTACTTCCTGTTGGGTAATCCGCATCAATTCTTCGGTCGTCGTTACCCCGTGAAACACTTTCTCCGCCCCTTCATCTTTCAACGTCACCATCCCCTTCGCCATCGCCGCTTGACGAATCGACGCCGAGTCCGCCTTGTTGCCGATGAGGCGGCGGATCTCATCGTCCAGCACGAGGAGCTCAAAAATGCCTGTTCGGCCTCGATAGCCGGTTTGGGCACAGGCCGGACATCCGGCTCCCCGATAGAATGTAGGGCGTACCCTTGGCGGGACGATACCGAGCCGAATCAGTTCTTCATCGTCCGGGTGATAGGGCTGCTTGCAGTCCGAACAGACCTGCCGCAGCAACCGTTGCGCTAAGACGGCCACGACGGAGGAGGCGACGAGAAACGGTTCGATGCCCATGTCGATCAATCGTGTGGCCGCGCTCGCGGCATCGTTGGTATGGAGCGTGGAGAAGACTAAATGCCCCGTGAGTGAGGCATGAATGGCGATTTCGGCGGTTTCACGATCGCGAATTTCGCCGATCATGATGACATCGGGATCTTGCCTGAGAATCGACCGCAGCCCTGCGGCAAACGTCAGGTTGATCTTGGGATTCACTTGCATCTGGCCCACGCCGAGCAGCTGATATTCCACCGGATCTTCGACGGTAATGATGTTCTTGTCCGGCGCATTGATGTGAGTCAACGCCGCATAGAGCGTCGTCGTCTTCCCGCTCCCAGTCGGCCCGGTCACGAGAATGATGCCGTGTGACAACTGGATCAGTTGCTGGATGATCCCCAACCGATCCTGCGAAAAACCCATCTCCGACAGATTCAGGAGACGGTTCTCTTTTTCCAACAGACGCAGGACCACCCGTTCACCATGTGAGGTCGGCAGCACCGAGACACGCAGATCGACATCCTTACCCGCCGTCCGAATCCGAAATCGGCCATCCTGCGGCAATCGTTTCTCCGCGATATTCAGACTCGCCATGATTTTCAATCGCGCGATAATACTCGCCTGCAGATGTTTGGGGGGTGTTAAGACGGGATAGAGCACCCCGTCAATGCGATACCGAACGACCAACCCCCGTTCGAACGATTCAAAATGAATATCGCTCGCGCGCTGCCTGACCGCTTGGAAGAGCACGGAGTTGACTAACCGAATGATGGGGGCTTCGTCTGTGGCATCAAGAAGGTCTTGCGGTTCATCCAGCTCATGAGCAATTTGATCCAGGCTCTCACTGGCCGCGATGTCGTCCATCACTTGCTCTGCGCCTGCAGGACTCGCCGCTTCGTCATACACACGATTCAGGCAGGCCAGGAGCGATAAGCTGCTCGTCAGCACCGGTTTGATCGGAAGCCCGAGCAACAGTCGAAGGTCGTCCAATGCAGCCGTTTCCATGGGATCGGTCGTCGCCACAATCACAGCTCCATCCTCTGTCTTGAGAGGGAGCACGTGATAGCGGCGGGCGAAGTGGATAGGAACCTTCTTGACCCATTCATGGTCGACCTGGCTCACATCAAGATGCGGAAGCCAGGGAAGTTCAAATTGAACGGCAAGCGCCTGGAGGAGTTGATCTTCGGTCACCGCCCGGAGTCGGACCAAGATCTCTCCGAGGCGCCCCCCCTTGGTTTGCTTGAATATTAATGGCCTCAAGCAATTTGGCTTCGAGCACACCGAATTGCTGTTCGAGGATCGTTCCTAACAGCGGCCGACCGTTATGTTCGTCGTTAACCACAGAACACCAAATGGAAGGTCCCTCCCTGAAAACCCCATCGGCCTCGAGACAATGCCACAAGTCTTTGGAACTAAAAGGATACTCCCTACGGATCACTCTGGCAAGGCATCTGGTTCATCTGGTTAGTTCCGTCCGACCAAACAAACCAGGTTGGTGGAAAAGCAGCAGGAGCCGCAACAGATGAGGATACAGCGGATTCAGCGGATGTCGAACGTCATCGCGGTTCGCTGATTGTTACGCAGGACATCAAGTTTCACTGTCTTCTCGTTGCGGAGCTGCTGGAATAGCGTGAGCATCGTACCTGGATCACGAATGTCCACGCCATTGACTTGCTGGAGGACATCCCCGTACTTCAAACCGATTTTCTCATAAAAGCTGGAGGGTGCGATAAAGTCTAGACGGAACCCATTCATCGCTCCGTTTACCATGTAAGGCACGGCTCTCGCCTGGGACAATAACTTGGGCAGATCGCCCATCGCTTGTTCAACGTCTCTCCGATCGAGCACTGTACGCACTGGACTCCCAGGCACCGGAACTACGGCTAATGCCCGCTGTGACTGGGGCAGACGGAGGCTTCTCGACCTGCGAGGCGACGAGTTCAAGCAACTCCTGTTGATTGCCCTGACGAACGACTATCCCGTCCCGCCGGATTTCGCTGATCTCACCCACATCGGGGATTTGGTCGTGCAACCGGAAAAATAGTTGGCGTTTGCTGGAAAGTTCTTCAACGATGGCCGAGACCCCCTCATGATCGCCGATCACCACCCCCAGCAGCTTGAGCTTCGCCGCCAGATTTAACGGAGCACGGGAAGGTGGTGCGCCGGACCCAGCGCAGTGCTCATACCAAGGGGATCAGGCGGCAGGGGAAAGAGTCCGCTCGTCCGAATGCGCTCAACCAACACGGGCAAGGTAGCACTCACCTCAGCCTCTCGGTCGGAACCCGGTGATGGCCGTACCAGCCCTACCGGAACAGACAAGGCCTCCGCAATCACCGCGTTGATGATGTGGGCCACGAGAAAGGTGCCACACATGACATAGGCGAATATGATGCCCCGACGTATATTCATAGTCTTCGAGACCGATTAAGGATCACTCATCCCATCCAGCAAGCCATTCTAGTGCGGAGCGAAGGTCCCGTGCAAGAACAACCAATAAGCCAGTCAAACGATCAAAACCGTGCAGTCCGTAGACAACGCTGTGTAATCGAGACATAATTCAGCCACTTTCCGCCACAACCTAAGGAGTACTCTTGTGAAAAAAGCGCTGATCAGTGGCATTACAGGGCAGGATGGATCGTATCTGGCAGAGTTTCTTCTCGGGAAAGGCTATGAGGTCTACGGCATTATTCGACGGTCGAGTTCGTTCAATACGGGACGGATCGATCCCATTTATGAAGACCCGCATGTTCCGCATCGACGACTCCATCTGGTGTATGGCGACCTCAACGACGCGAGTTCGCTGAACCGCATCATCCGAACGATCCAGCCCGATGAAATTTACAACCTGGGAGCACAAAGTCACGTGCGTGTGAGTTTCGATATTCCCGAGTATACCGGCGAGATTACCGGACTCGGAACGATCCGCCTCCTGGAAGCCATTCGTGAGTCAGGGTTGAAGCCGAAGTTTTATCAAGCATCGTCAAGCGAGATGTTCGGCAAAGTGCAGGACGTACCTCAGCGCGAAACCACACCGTTCTATCCCCGCAGTCCCTATGGAGCGGCCAAGGTCTACTCCTACTGGATCACCGTCAATTATCGAGAAGCCTACGACCTCTTTGCCTGTAACGGCATTTTATTCAACCATGAATCGCCCCGGCGCGGTGAGACGTTCGTGACGCGCAAGATCACGAAAGCGGCGGCCCGCATCAAGCTGGGTGTCCAACAGGATCTGTTCCTGGGGAATCTCGACGCCAAGCGCGACTGGGGTTTCGCCGGCGACTACATCGAAGCCATGTGGATGATGTTGCAGGCGAAGACCCCCGACGATTACGTCATTGCCACCGGCGAAACGCATTCCGTCAAGGAAATGCTCGAGCTTGCGTTCGACCGTCTGCAACTGGATTGGAAGAAACATGTCAAGATCGATCAGAAGTACTATCGTCCGACCGAGGTGGATCTCCTCATCGGCGATGCGAGCAAAGCGAAGAAAGAGCTTGGCTGGCAACCGAAGGTGCGTTTCCAAGAGTTGATCGCCATGATGGTCGACGCGGATCTGGCTGCAGAGAAAGAAAAATTGGATGGTACGAGGAAGAGAGGCTGAGGAAGTGAGGGCTAAGGTCAAGGCTGCGGTTGAGGCTAAGGGGTGTTAGGTTGAGAGACGGTTGAAGGATGAGGGAAGGTGTTCATTGCTTCCGAGCTTCGCGGTTAACTCCGTCCTCAATCTTCCTTTGGTCGTCAACTAGATCTAAGCCTTCCTATGAGCTTCTCGATGGACAGAAGGTATCGTATTTCAAACAGAGTGAATGCCTTCTTGCAATGAAGCTGACCGACGAAATCGGAAAGAACTCAACGCATTGATGCATTCACTTCGGGACCACTCAACCTTAACCTCAACCTTGGGTTCATATGACATCATTTTGGCAAAACGCGTTGTCGTCACGGGCGGAGCCGGCTTTCTTGGGTCGTTCGTCGTGGAACAGCTCCGTGCGAAAGGCTGCCGAGACATCTTCGTGCCCCGCAGCAAAGACTACGATCTCGTTCAGATGGACGCCGTGAAACAACTCTACAGCGATCGAACCCCCGATATGGTCATCCATCTGGCCGCACGGGTCGGAGGGATCGGCGCGAACCAAGCCAATCCAGGAAAGTTTTTCTACGACAACCTGATGATGGGCACCCAGCTCATAGAAGTCGGACGCCAACGGGAGACTGAAGAAATTCGTGGCGCTGGGCACCATCTGCGCCTACCCCAAGTTTGCCCCCATTCCATTTAAAGAGGACGACATCTGGAATGGATACCCCGAAGAGACCAATGCGCCCTACGGTCTCGCCAAGAAGATGATGCTGGTGCAGTCGCAGGCCTATCGTGAACAGTATGGGTTCAATTCAATCGTGTTATTCCCGGTGAACCTCTACGGCCCTCGCGATAACTTTGATCTGGAAACGTCTCACGTCATCCCAGCCTTAATACGCAAATGTGTGACCGCAAAAGAAGCAGGCCAGGCCACACTCACGTTGTGGGGAGACGGATCTCCGACTCGAGAGTTTTTGTATGTGGAGGACGCCGCGGAAGGCATCCTTCGTGCAGCTGAGCACTATGAAGGAAGTCTACCCGTCAACCTGGGGACAGGGGAGGAAGTCACGATTCGCAACCTTGCCACCATGATTGCCGCGGAGGCCGGTTTTGCAGGACAGATCGAATGGGACACCAGCAAGCCCAACGGCCAGCCCCGCCGGTGCCTGGATGTCAGCCGTGCCAAAGAACTCTTTGGCTTTCAGGCGAAACATGCACTCCGGGAAGGACTCAAGAAGACGATGCAGTGGTTTTTTGCCAATCGTCACAATCTTCGACAAATAACCTTCTGACGGCGGCTACCTCTCTACTCACCTCCGCAGCTTGAGGCTTGAGGACAAGCGGAAGGTTAAGGTCAAGGTCGGAAGCAATGAGCTGGGCTTCCCTCAACCTCTCTTGCTGTCTCCAACGTTCCCAACTGAACGAACTTGCCGAAACACGCGCTGTTCTCCCTCACTCACACCCGCGGGGAAAGGCCCAAAGACATTGAAACGTAATCGGTTCGCAAACCACCTTGAATGGTCCAAGACTTGCGCACTTAAAGCCATTTGTTTTCATACCCCACAGGAAACAAGAACGTGAACGAAACCAATGCATTATCCCTGACACAAGAGAGCCATCCTGCCTCAGACCCAGCCTCGTCGGAGAATAAAGACAGTCCCCCAATACCGGGGGCACCGCTTCAGATAGTCGAAACCACCGCATCGACAGCGACACCCGACGGACACGAATCATACGAACGAGGAACGGCGCTCAAGAATGTGGGCCTGTTCAAACAGGCTGCAGAACATTTTGAGAAAGCTGCACAGGATCCCGCTTACGCGCTCAAGGGCTTCGCCCAAATGGGCCTCAGCCTCAAGAAGAGCGGAAAACAGGAAGAAGCCATCGCAGCCTTTCGCCGAGCCCTGCAAGTACCCTCGACATCATCGAAAGAACAAGTGCAGATCCTCTATCTCTTAGGGAGAACGTTAGAGTCACTCGGGCGCATTCCTGAAGCGTTGGAGGCCTATCGTTGGCTCCGCCGAGAGGCACCACAATATCGAGATGTCGCCATGCGAATCGAGTCGTTGAGCAAGGGACGGATGTACCGCGACAATCGTCAAGGAGAAGGAGACAGTCCCTGGGCACAACAGGCATTGCAGATGTGGCAGGGCCTTCTGCGGACCGGGAAGTAAACGGTCCACCGAACACCTTTCACGGTTGTGGAATACGAACGAATCGGTTAAGTTTTTCTCCAACTGGCCGCGTACCCCCCCCAATTCTAAATCGGCCATAACCTCATCGCCGCTGTTTCTCTTCGATGGGACCAGCGCGCCATCCAGTGTGTATTTATTTTGATTGACGCCAAACTATAAACCGGATTGACCTGATTGCAGGGGCGCGGCCCAATTTCATGAAGATTGCGCCAATCAAACACAGCAGATCTGCTGGGTGGTTCGTTGCGGTTTTGTTTTCTCCATACAGGCCAACATTACGACCGCGCCTGTCTGGTAGTTTTTTCGAGGAGCTCGGCATCCCGGATCCGGACATCAATCTGGAAGTGGGCTCGGGCACACAGGCAGATCAGACCGCCGCGCTGTCGATGGCCTCATATCGGGCGGTGCAACGGGACGATCCAAGGGCTGACGGTTAATCTAGGGTCGTCCATGGCAATGATGATCCGTTTGGAAATAACTTCGTTGAAATCCGAATCAGCCGTCATTCGACCGATATGAAGTGGGGCACCCCTGAAAGATCCTGTCGTCACTGGGTTTGTTTCCATTCGCTTTCGGATCAAGCGCGTCTAGTGAACCGGCTCCGCATTCGGCAGCGATGCGTTGCCGACGACTCCTCCGAGCCTTTCTTCGTTCGCTGCAAACCAGTTCCATCTCATCTTCGAAGATGAGCACGGGAGCGCCCGGGTTCGCAGGTCTTTGACCTTGCGGATGGCTGTTCCCTTGCAGGCGGCCATTCCTTTGTTCGGAGCTTTTCCCATCGCACTGGTCGGTCTTGGTGCCGGGAGTTGGCGGCAGAAGAAAAATAGTCTCGCGTAGGCAGCACGACATAGTCTTCATGGCACAGCCGGCGCCATAGGCGCCGGCTGTGTCGTTTTATGCGATACCATGCAATCTTCTGACACCTTTCGTGCCATCTTGTGCCTGATCCAGAATTGAACCGGCTCGTAGGGTTGTACAGACAGTGCCCTCCGACAATTTTTCGCTCCTCGTGATTTTACAATGAGATAGCAGGTGGGCCCGGCGGTCTGGGATTTGCTCCATCACCAGGCTGTGCGCATGTACCACCTTTACGAAGGAGTGTTTGTATGCAGATCATGAAGCAGTTGTCGATCAAAGGGTTGTTCCTGCCGGCGATCGCGCTGTGTTCCCTTCTCCTTTCCGGGAACGCTGCTCATGCGGCTCTGGTGACGTATTCGTTCAGGGCGGTGTCAGCAACGTCAACGGGCCATTGCTGCCCACCATTGAATACGACGTCTCCGGTCTCAGGGACGTTTCAGTTTGATCAATAGCCCCACGGCGTCTGGCGGCAATTATCCAGGCGCCGTCACAAACTTGACGCTGAACATCGGCGGCTATACGTCGTCCTTTGCGCCAGGCGCCAATGCGCGTACGATATTTAACGAAATCGACTTGGGAGGCGGCATTAACGGGGATCGTTGGCGGTTCGTCACTGCGGCCACTGGCCTTCCGCGATCAACGGCTATTCGCCGTTCCGGTTCGATTTCAACTGGACCGAGAAGGGGAGCCTGTTTGCTAACACCGACATGCAGAACCCGCCCAGCCTGAGTCATCTCTGACCGGCAACAGATGGCGTCTCATTTTTGAGAATGCCGATGGGAATCTCGTCAGGGTTCAGGGTGCGTTGACATAGTTTCACGGCAGTGCCGTTGCCGGCAGCCGTCATCTTGTTCGGCGCCGGTCTCATCTCGCTGGTCGGTCTTGGCGCCGGAGGGTTGCGAAACCTTCGCTGGCCTCAGGCGTAGACGACAAGAAGGTTCCTTTGAACCAGGGCTTGGTACCTCAGTAGGGGGTATCAAGCCCGTTCTTTATGAGGAACACGTTCGACGCAGTCGGGTGTTCTCGGCAACGTCGAAGCAGCTTGCGGCTCAGGATAGAAATACAACCATTTCGTCGACGCGCAGTGCACCAGGGTTCGATAGGAGTGAAGAAGTGAAGTCAGGAAGTTGTCTGGACCGATCGCTGAGAAGGTTGTCTTACAACCTTCAATCTGGTATCCAGAATATTCACTGCGCGGTCGTCCAGTTCTAGATTCTATTTACATCTGAGCATTTCTTATGAGCAGCAAGCTCTTTCTAGGCTTCAGCGCAATATTGGCCACAGTCTTACTGGGGTACCTGTATGCCGACAGCCTGGCCTTTCTGTTCGGCTACTGGATCGGCAGCGAAGATTATAGCCATGGGATGTTTGTCCCTCTGATCAGTCTGTTCTTGATCTGGCAGGCACGGCATCGCATCGCTGAAGCTGGTATTGAGAACTCGTGGTGGGGCATTGCTGTGATTTCGGCGGGACTCTTTCTCTATTGGATCGGTGAGTTCGCCACGTTGTATGTCCTGCAGCATGTTTCGCTCTGGATGGTCATTGTAGGGTTGGTCATTGCGTTAATCGGAGTCCGTGGGGCAAGGGCGATTGCGTTTCCTCTCTCCTATCTGTTGACCAGCATCCCGTTGCCGGTTTTCTTGTATGCAAGTTTGTCGAGTCAACTCCAATTGTGGTCCTCGGCTCTCGGAGTGGGTTGCTTGCAGCTTGTTGGCGTGACGGCCTTTCGTGAGGGCAATGTGATCGATCTGGGGCCAGTCCAACTTCAAGTGGTCGAAGCCTGCAGCGGCATTCGGTATTTGCTTCCGCTCACCTCCCTTGCGCTGCTCTGCGCCTATCTCTTCAAGGATCGGATGTGGAAGCGAGTGGTGCTCGTCCTCTCGTCGATTCCGATCTCCATTCTCGTGAACGGTTTCCGCATCGGGATGATCGGAGTGCTGGTCGAATGGTACGGGCAGGGGGCTGCCGAAGGGTTCTACCATCTATTCGAGGGCTGGGTGCTGTTTATGGCGAGTTTGGGCCTGCTGATTCTGGAGATGTGGGTGTTGGCCAGGATCGGGACGAGGGGGGATCGATCGTCCTTTCTCGATCGATTCACCTGGACCGACCAAAATCTCCAATGTTCATCCCTGCTGGTCACCCTCCAACCTCTCTCGTCCTCACCTCAGCCTCTCAACCTTCTAGCCTCCAACCTCTCTGAACCTCCAACAGGCTTTTCCCCGGTCCCGCCTATCTCTGCAGCGTGGCTCTTCTCGTTCCTGTTGCCTTCGCCTCGACACTCATGGTGGAGCGCGAAGAAGTTCCGCCGCCCCGAGCCATGTTTGTCGATTTTCCCATGAAGCTCAATGGGTGGCTTGGCACCTCACTCACATTAGAAAAGCAGTACATCGACGCGCTTCGTTTCGACGACTATGTGTTGGCCGATTATCGATTCGGCGACGGGCAGCCAGTCAATTTATATGCCGCCTACTATCGGTCACAAAGAAAGGGGCAATCGGCGCACTCTCCTCAAAGCTGTCTTCCAGGCGGTGGTTGGGAAATCTCCTCATTCAATAATATGGACTTGCCGGCGAGCTCCGGGATGGTTCGGTCACTGCATGTGAATCGAGCGTTGATCCAAAAGGACGACCAGAAGCAAATCGTCTTGTACTGGTTTAAGCAGCGTGATCGGATTCTCAGCAATGAATATCTCGTCAAATTGTATTTGTTCTGGGATGCCTTGTCGCGGGGGCGGACCGACGGGGCGCTCGTGCGAATCGCCTCGCTCGTTGGCCCAGGCGAAACCGAGGACATCGTCGATCAACGGCTGCTCCGGTTCGTTGCGACGATCGAGCCTGAATTGGCTCGATATGTGCCGGACTGATGGGAGGTTAGAGGCTAGAGGATGGAGGCGGGGAAGAGGTTGAGGTTGAGGTTGAGCAAGGTTAGAGGTTAGAGGCTGCGGTTCAGAGCTATGAGGCATTGAAGTCGTTCGATCCGATCTGGCCTCAAGCCTGAACCTCAAGCCTCAGCCTTCCTCTGACATTGATCGGAGAGCGCAGCGATGAATAGCGAGCTCTTTTTCAGTTTCATGACGTCGCTGCTCATCTGCATGGCGTTGATTCCGCCGTTGCGTCTCTTGGCTGGTCGGTTCCATATCATGGACCAACCAGGGGAGCGCAAAGTCCATCAGCATCCTGTCCCGAGGATTGGTGGCATTGCGTTTGCGCTTGGAGCTTTTGCCAGCATTCTGTGGTGGGGACCCAAAGACAGCACCACGTTGTCGGTACTCCTTGGCGGATTGATTATCCTGGGATTCGGCGTGTGGGACGATCGTGCGAATCTCGGCTACCGGATCAAGTTACTGGGGCAGGTGGCGGCGGCTCTTGCGGTCATCATTATTGGAGGGATCCGATTCGAAAGCATCCCGTTCCTGCTCGATGCTGAACTGCCGATGTGGATCGGGATTCCCGTCACGGTGTTCTTCCTTGTCGCCGTCTCGAATGCGGTGAATCTCACGGACGGCCTCGACGGACTGGCCGGCGGGCTTTCCTTCCTGACACTTTGCGGGATTGCTTACCTGGCGTACCTCTCCAACGATTCGACCGTGCTGTTGCTGACGGTCCCGTTCCTAGGAGGCCTGTTGGGTTTCTTGCGCTACAACACCTATCCGGCTCGGATTTTCATGGGAGACGGTGGCAGTCAGTTGCTTGGCTTTATCATGGGTGTGCTGGCCATCCTCCTGACCGATTCGACCAGCGGGCCGTTCAGCCCAGCCTTGTCACTCTTTCTCTTAGGGTTGCCATTTCTGGATACGCTTGGCGTGGCCGGACAACGACTGGCCGAAGGACGCTCCCCTTTTATTGGCGATCGCACACATATCCACCACAAGCTGCATGACGGCCGGCTTTTCCCACTATGAAGCCGTCACGGTGATTTACGCTATTCAGGCAGGGATGGTGGGGTTGGCCTACCTGCTTCGATGGCAGTCGGATACCCTGATTGTGCCGCTCTATCTCATCCTGGCCGGCACCGTTCTGGCCCTCTTTATCGCCGCAGGGCATGGACTGATTCCCAACCCGGCCCCGCAGAGTGCGCGCGTTCGTTCGGACAGGTGGCTTTCGGATCTTCTCAGCGGTCCTTGGTTGCGCGATCTGCCGATTCGATTCTTGGCCGCGGTGGTCCCTCTGTTTCTCATTGCCTCGGTCTTTCTTCCTGCGCACGTACCCGATGATGTCGGCTACATGTCCATCGCCCTGTTTGGCATTGTTTTGCTCGGCCTCTCGTTCCTGCCCCGACTGGCTCCATACTTCGTGCGCGGGGGGCTCTACATGGGTAGCACGTTCTTGTTGTATGTCAGTGATGACATCATGGATGCAAGGCAGTTGCTCCGATCCCAATGACCTACCACATCATGTTTGGCGCGATGGCTGTCATGGTCTTGCTCAGCATGCGATTCGACAGTCAGAGTCGGTTTCAGACGACGCCGCTGGATTATCTGATGGTGTGTCTGGCCGTGATCTTCCCGTTCCTTCCGGAAGTGCGCACGGACATCTCGGCGTTCGGTCTCTTTGCTGCCAAACTGATCGTGTTGTTCTTCTCGTTCGAGCTGCTGTTGCACGCGTTCTCGGATCGTGTGAAGCAACTCGGACTGGTATCCCTATGGATCTTGTTCGGGTTGGGGATTCGGATGTGGCTGTAGCGGAGGGTTGGAGGTAGGGGCAGAGGCTGAGGGAAGGTCTGAGTTGAGGTTAGATGCAGAACGTGAGCTTAGAGCCTGGAATTATGCTGAATGAGCCATGAGACGATGACAGCATTCTCAACAGACTGCTAGGGTAACAAAATGAAATATCGGAACATCATCATATTGGTTGTGGCGATCTCGCTCGTGGCTTGTGGCGGGCCCGAGGAGCGGAAGGCCAAGTATCGTGCGCGGGCGCAAGAATACCTTGAAGCCGGCAACTATCCAAAAGCTCGGGTGGCCCTTCGCAATGTCCTCAAAATCGATCCGAAGGATGCCGATGCCTATTTTCTATTTGCGCAAGTCGAGGAGAAGGAAAAGAACTGGCGCAACGCCGTCTCGCTGTATCAGGAGGTGGTGCAGCTGGTTCCTGACCATACCGCCGCATTGATTACCCTTGCCAAGTACTATCTCGAAGCCCGTCTGACCGAGCAAGTCGTCTCAACGGCAGACAAGGTGCTGGCAAAAGATCCGCAGCATCCTCAAGCGAACGCCCTCAAGATTGCAGTGTTGGCTGTTGAGGGAAAACTCCCTGACGCGATGACCAAAGCCGAGGCTCTGACGGTCGCAATTTCCGACCGAGCCCGACGTGGCGATCTTGCTGGCCACGCTCTATGGCCAACAGCAGCGCTATCGCGATGCGGAGGCCACGTTGCAGCGGGCGCTGGACGCTCATCCGAAAGACATGGATCTCCTGAACAATCTGAATACGATCCTGGTTCAGGCGAAAGATATGGCCGGTGCGGAGATGGTGGCTCGCCGCATGATCGAGGCGGAACCCACGCTGTTCGATCACCGGCTGAGGCTGGCCCGGCTCTTCGATGCGCAAGGTGCACATGAGAAGGCGGAGGCCGTCTTGCGCGAGGCCATCGCCCTCGATCCGAATAGCGAGGAACGCCGTCTCCTGTTGGCAGATTTTCTCAGTACCAGGAAGGACCCTCCTGCTGCGGAGCAGGCACTCCTGGAGGCTGCGACCCAGTTGCCGCATTCGACGAAGATCCAATTCGGACTTGCGGCGCTGTATCTCAAGAGCGGGCAGGATGCAAAGGCGCGTGAGCAGTATGCCGCACTGGTCAAGGACTACAAGGAGAAGCCGGCCGGCCTCGAAGCCAAGGTCAAATTGGCGGAGATGGATCTTGTCTCAGGCAAACAGGCGGAAGCAGAACGACAGGTGCAAGAGGTCTTGAAGGAGAATCCCCGTTCGTCCGATGGACTGATTCTCTCAGGTCGGATGGCTCTTGCCAGGAGGAACGGGAAAGATGCGGTACAGGCGTTTCGAACCGTGTTGCATGACCAGCCTGAGTTGGCGACGGTGCATTTCCTGCTCGGCCAGGCCTATCTGCTGACCGGAGAGAACAATCTTGCGAAGGAAAGCTTCGAGCACGCGGTGGCGCTCTATCCCGGGCAGGTCGATGCCAGACGGTCACTTGCGGCGTTAGAGAGCCAGAGTGGTCGTCACCAACAGGCCCGTGCTCGACTCGACGACTTGTTGAAGCAACGGCCGGATGATTTGGCCGCGCTCGACATGTTGATGATGGTTGATCTCGTCACGAAAAACTGGGTTGAAGCGGAACGCACGTTGGAGCGCCTCCGTGCCGTCTCGAAAGACAGTGCTGTCGCCTTCATGGCGGAAGGACGGTTGCGTCAGGCGCAGGGACAATTCGACAAAGCCAGCGCGGCGTATGAGCGTGCGACGGCTCTCGCCCCGAACGATCCAGACCCGCTGCTGTCTCTGGTGAAACTGGATGTCGCGCAAGGCCATGCCGATCGCGCGAAGACTCGCCTCGATGCGTTGCTCGCCGCGCGGCCGGATCATCTGTTTGGCCATGGGCTACTGGGCGAGGTGCTGGCCCTCAGCGGCCATCCCCAGGAAGCCGACGTCCAGTTTCGAGAGGCTTCCCGCGTGAACCCCAAATGGATCACGCCGTGGCTCGATTGGGGAGGGTTGTGGCTGGCGCAGAAACAGCCGGACCAGGCGGTTCAGGTGATTCAAGCCGGTCTAAAGGCCAATCCGGACAGCGAGGAGTTGCACATGCTTCTGGCATCGGCCTATTCCACTCAAGGCCAGATCGATAATGCCATCACCGCGTATGATGGAGCGTTGCGACTGAATCCTCGTAACGTGCTGGCTGCGAACAACCTGGCCGTCTTGCTGGTCGATTACAAGGGAGATCCACAGAATTTACAGAAAGCGTTTGCCCTCAGCCGTGATTTCGAGAAAGATGTGCCGCATCCGCTGTTTCTGGATACGCTGGGATGGGTACGGTTCAAAATGGGGCAACAGGAGGAGGCGCTTCGTCTCATGAAGAATGCGGTCGCCAAATCGCCAGAAGTCCCCACGCTGAACTATCATCTCGGGATGGCCTACTATCAGTCTGGAAAGACAGCTGAGGCCCGTGCCTACCTCTCGAAGGCTCTGAAGAGTGCTGAGGCGTTTCAGGGGCGTCAGGAGGCGGAACAGATCTTGTCTCAGATGAGGGGGTAAGAAGGTGGTTATGGCTAGTTCCAGGCCTAGTATTGTTCGCAGCATGGGAATGTTGATCCTGTTTCTCGTCGTGCTGATGGGCGGCGAATTGTCTCACGATTCCGATGCTATGGGAGCCACACCAGCAGCGCCAGCGGTCGATCCAGGTTATCGCCTTGGAGCTGAAGATGTCATGCTGATTTCCGTGTGGAAGGACGAGCAGCTTACCAGGGAGGTCGTGGTTCGTCCGGACGGGATGTTTTCGTTTCCGCTCGTGGGGGATATCCAGGCCGAAGATCGAACGGTTGAGGAGATTCGTGCCGATGCTTGTGAAACGGCTGACAAAATACATTCCGAATCCGAATGTGTCGGTGGCAGTCACGAAAGTCTTGAGCTACAAGATCTATGTCGTCGGACGCGTCAACAAGCCGGGAGAGTACTTGATCGGCCACTATACCGATGTGCTCCAGGCGTTGAGTTTAGCAGGAGGGTTGACGCCCTTTGCTGCAGAAAACGACATCAAGGTCATCAGGCGGGTCAAAGGAAAGCAACAGGTATTTCCCTTTCGCTATGGCGATGTCCGAAAGGGGCAGGATCTGGAGCAAAATATTCTCTTGCAGCGTGGCGATGCCGTCATGGTGCCATAACAGAATGTTAAAACAGTGCAGACGCTTTGTTGGGAGAGTTCAGGTTTAAGTTGAGGTTGAGCCAAAGCTCAGAAAAAGTGAGCAGAGCTCCCCTTGATCTCAGCCTTCTCGCGAAGCTGGGGGCACTGTATGGATTCACGCGGCGCTGGTGTCTCTATCACCGGATTGTTCTGGTTGGGTTATTCTGTGGAGTGCAACTGTCAGCGGTCTGGGCTGCTGAGTGGTCACTTTTGCCGTCGATCGGAGTCAAGGGCGTGTACAATAGCAATTTGCTTTTAACTCCGCTCCCGCACGACGAGACCTATGGCTATTGGGTCTCGCCGGCGGCTGAGTTTGCCGGCAAGACGGAGCGTCTTGAAGTCAGTGGCCGGGCCGCTGCCGATTTCGTATCTTACTACGGGGGGGAGCAGAACAATTTTATCAATATTCACTTGCCATTAACTGTTCGTTATAAAACGGAGAAGGATCTGCTGGGCTTTACCGGAGGATTCATTCGTGATAACACGCTGATGAGCGAACTGCTGACCACCGGCCTGGTTCTGCGCTTTACACAACGGAACCAATGGACGGCCAACCCCTCCTGGACCAGGAGCATCACTGAGAAACTGTCGGTCCAATCCAGTTTTCAATTGAACGACACCACCTATGAGAATGGCTTGAGTCTTGGCCTGGTAGACTATCAACTCTTTGGTGGTTCCGGTGGGTTGCTCTATCAATTGACCGAACAGGATCAAGTCCAATTGTCCGGTTCATACTCTAATTTTCATACGACCAACGCACCCTCGCCATTTCGCTCCAGCTTTCCTGGAGCAAACCTGAGCCTGACCCATGCCTTCACAGAAACTCTGACGGGAACTGCATCCGGTGGACCCAGTTTTGTGAGTTCAACGACCCAGACAGCCGGCGACGACATCAAGGTTCAGAGCACCGTCTGGCTGTTCGGCGGCAATCTCACAAAGAAGTTTGAGCGCGCGACCGTACAAGTCTCAGCGTCTCGGAATATTCTGCCGAGCGGATTCGGCCGTCTGATTCAAACGGATCGTGCTGGTCTAACAATTTCTCATGATCTTACCGAAACCCTGACTGCTTCTTTCGACGGATCAGGTTATATCGTCTCAGGTACCACGGAGCGCGCAACAGGCGGCACCTCCCGGAGAATCGCTACATCTATCTCACACCTAAGATCGCCTGGAAATTTTTGGAGTGGTGGAAGCTTGAACTGTCCTATACCTATCGACGTCGCGAAGTAGATGGCTTTTCAGATCCGGCCATGTCCAATGCCACGATGTTCATGCTCACGTACTATCCTCCGAAACTCGCGCTTTCCAACTAGGCTGTTTAAATCTATGTCTACGACTACTCAGCTGCACTCACAAGAATCCGAACCGGTCCAGAGTCTTCAGGCCTATGTGGCTATTTTTCATCGGCGACGGACTCTGATTGTCCTGGCTGGTGGCATTCTATTGGGCCTCAGCCTCGCTGCCGCGTTCCTCTGGCCTGCGACCTACAAATCCATGGCGACCATTCTGATCGAGGAACAGGAGATTCCATCCGAACTCGTTCATTCGACAATTACCAGTTATGCCGATCAGCGAATCGAAACGATCAAGCAACAAGTCATGAGCCGGACAACCTTGTGGAAGGTCGTGGAACAATACAATCTCTACCCGGACCTGCGTCGAACCAATTCTGCCGAAGAAGTCGTGAAGCAGTTCACCAAAGACATCGCGGTCGAAGTGATCAGCGCCGACGTCGTGGACAAGCGTACCCAACATCCGACGAAGGCCACCATTGCGTTCACCGTGGCGTACCAGAGCAACTCGCCCGACTTGGCCCAAAAGGTCGCCAACGAGTTGACCAGCCTGTTCCTGGGCCAGAATCTGAAGAGCCGAGAGCGGCAGGCACAGGAAGCGACGTCCTTCCTCCAACAGGAGGCGGAGAATCTTTCCAAGCACATCGGCGAGGTGGACGAAAAGATTGCCACGTTCAAGCACCGGGCGAGCGGCGCTTTGCCGGAACTGATGCCGCTGAATTTGCAGCTCATGAGTCAGTCTGATCGAGAACTGATGGACATCGACCAGCAGATTCGAACCCTTGAGGAGCGCAAGAACTATCTTGAAGGTGAACTCGCCACAATCAAACCGAATACTCCGATCATGTCCGTGACCGGAGAACGCATCCTGGACTCAGCCGAGCGCTTACGCAGCCTGCGCGCGGAATATGCCGGAGCCTCTGCCAATCGGTCTCCCGACCACCCAGACATTATGAAGATGAAGCAGGAGATCGAGGCCTTGGAAAAGGAGACCGGACTGCCTCCCGAGATCGAGGAAGCGACCAAACAACTCATCGATGCCCGCGCCGCGATGGCTACCGTTTCGAAGCGTTTAGGCAAGGATCACCCGGACGTCGTTCAAGCCCGTCGCACGATTGAAGCCTTGGAACAGGAAGTTCGACAGCTCGAAACTGTCCCTCTTCGAAGGCCCATGCTGAGGCCGGAAAACCCCTCCTATATCAATCTCCAGGCTCAGCTCAATTCCGCGACCTCTTCCCTGAATGCCCTGCGGGCGACTCGCACGGCTGTGAAGCGGCGCCTCCAGGACTATGCCGCCCGTCTCGAACGGACTCCGGAGATGGAGCCGGACTATCTCTTCCTGACGCGCGATCGCGACACCTCAGGACAGAAGTATCAGGACATCCGGTCCAGACTGCTGGAAGCCAAGGTTTCGGAAGGCCTGGAGGTTCAGCGCAAGGGGGAACGGTTTTCTCTCATCGATCCTCCCAGCTTGCCGGAGAAGCCGGAGAAGCCCAACCGGCCCGCCATTGTGCTTCTGGGCTTTATTCTGGCCCTCGCCGGCGGAATCGGCTCCGGCGCCGCCGCGGAATCTCTCGACCATTCGATTCGCACGCCGGAACAGCTTATGCGCCTCACCCAGCTGTCCCCGCTGGCGGTGATTCCCTTCATGCCGAACGAACAGGATCTCTCTCGCGCTGTGAAGCGTCGTCGCCTCCTCAAGGGAGCCGGAGTCGGTGCGCTCGTGGCGATCCTCGCGTTGCTGCATATGTTCGTGATGCCTTTAGATGTGCTGTGGTTTGCCGCGTTGAGACGATTCGGCGTAGAGTAGCACTTAGCCTCAACCTCGACCTGAGCTTGTTTGGAGATCCCCATGGACCGATTTCGGACTGCGCTGCAGCTTCATAAAGACCAACAGGGTCAGATTTGGTACCAGGCCACAAGCCGGAAAGACTGCCGGCAGCCAAGCCTTGCCTCGACCCATCGTGTATACCAGGACGAGGTCGCTGGATATTCCACTCTCTGTGCTTCGTCAACGACGAGTGATGGCTGCCTACGACAAGGGTCCGTTCGTCGATGCCTTTAAGATTTTGCGGACCCAGGTCATGCAGCGCCTTCGAGAACATGACTGGAATGTGTTGGGCGTCACCAGTCCAGGCCACGGTGAAGGCAAGACGTTGACTGCGGTGAACTTGGCGGTGAGTCTTGCGATGGAGACGGCTCAGACGGTTCTCCTCGTCGATGCCAATCTCCGTAACCCCAGCGTCCATGAGGTATTTGGCCTCGATGATTGCCCAGGCCTCGCAGACTACCTGCTGGATAACCAGCCGCTCGAAGATCTCTTGGTGCATCCCGGGATCGGCCGTTTTGTCTTACTGCCGGGAGGACGGGCTATTTCAAATTCGACCGAAATCCTCACGTCGCCAAAAATGCTCGCCCTAGTCGAAGAACTGAAGTATCGCTACCCCTCGCGGATCGTCATTTTTGATCTTCCGCCGCTGCTTCACACGGCAGATGTGCTTGCGTTCTCACCCTACACGGACGCGCTTCTCCTTGTCGTGGAGGAGGGGAAAACGACGGCCGAGGAGGTGCAGCGCGCCTTGTCGCTGGTGAAGAATTCCCGTCCCGTGTTGGGGACGGTGCTGAACAAAGCTGGGCAAATGGCCGCAACTCCTGCTAGTATGCGAAAGCTGCTCTCTCACTAGATTCCGGATACCTCCTGTCGGAAGGCGAACGCTGAATGTACGAGTCGTTTTATAATCTTCGGACCAAACCCTTCGCGCTCCTGCCGGATAGCGACTTTCTGTACCCTGGCGCGACGCATCGTGCGGCCTACAGCATCTTGGAATATGGCCTTATCAACGAGGCGCCGTTTATGGTGCTCACCGGCGATCCGGGGATGGGCAAGACGTCGCTCTTGCAGAAGCTTATTTCAGAGCACGGAGAGAAGCATTCGATCGGTCTCGTCACGAACGCGCGCTACGACATTGAACATCTCCTGCCCTGGATTCTACTTTCCCTCGGGTTGAGCAAAAAGCAACTTGACCCGGTTGAGGCCTATCACCTCTTCTCGGAGTTTCTGATTCAGGGATCCAAACAGCACCGACGGGTCATTCTTATTATCGATGAAGCCCAGAGTCTTGGTTTCGAGCTGCTCGAAGAACTGCGGCTTCTGTCCAATATGAACGACGGGAAAACGTTGAAGCTGCAGATCATACTTTCCGGCCAGCCGGACCTCCACACATTACTGCAGCGGATCGACATGACCCAGTTTGCCCAACGGATTGTCGTCGACTATCACCTGGAACCGCTCTCGGAGGCGGAGACGGGGCATTGCCTTCGCCACCGGTTAAAGATTGCCGGCGGACATCCCTCATTGTTTACGAATAAAGCCTGTGCCTTGGTGCATCGTTTGACGAGAGGCAATCCTCGTCTCATCAGTCAGGTGTGCGATATTGCGTTGACCTATGGCTTTGCAGAGCAGGCTCGGGTCATCACATTCCAAGCTCGTCGCTCAGGCCGCTTTCGACCGAAGTAAAGGCGGGATTCTTCCGCTTGCGGCACGAGAGGAACTGAGTGCTTTGGCCAGCGCTCCGGAAGATGCCAGCGAGATCGATGCCGTCCCTCCGCAACCCAGTTCACCGCAGCTGAAGCCGGAAAGTCCATCTCCGGAACTCAGCTCACCACAGCCGAGGCCGGCAAGCCGTCTTCGGAACTCAAGCACGTTCGGTCGCCCCCCGAACCCCTCTATTCAAAGGGAGTAGCGATGAGGAAGGACGGCCGATTGAGAGAGGCTATTGATATGTTCGAGCTGGCGGGGAAGAGTCCGTCCTATTGTGCTGAAAGCCCAGGCACAGATTGGACTCTGCCACAGGTCTATGGGAGACCATGAGGCCGCGATTCAGGCGTTCCGCGCTGCCTTGAACGATCAGTCGGCATCTCGGATGGAGGCTATCGATGTCCAGTATTTTCTCGCACGGACCCTCGAATCGGTCGGGCAGATAGCAGAAGCGGCAACCCTATATCGCCGTATCGCTCAAATGAATCCGCGTTTTAAAGATGCTGCCTATCGAGCCAAGGAGCTTTCGTCGAAGCAGAAACATCCGACCAATGGCAAACGGGGGGTTGCGAGCAACGGGTCCTGGTTCGGCAATGCCATCGAGAGTTTCAACCAGCTTATCGGCAGTCGCAAGTAGCGGATTTGCCGATCTATCTTCGCTCAACCTTAACCTCAACCTCTCTTCAGGCCTCTAACCTCCAACCTCAAGCTCATTCACGCTTCAGACCTCACCCTGCCTCGCCTGTGCCATGCCTTCGAATACCTGCTTGACTCCCGTCAGCGGTTCCCATCCCATGACGGCAAGAGAATCGTCGACATAGGCCGGAGAACGCATGCCATTCAAAACACAGGTGACGCCCGGCGTACTCGCCAGGACCCACAAGGCTTTTCGTGACAGCGATTCTTTGCGCCTTGCTTCGGGCAACAGGGGATCGAGGGCCGCCGACACCGAGGCGGTTTTCGCACGACTGCGCTCGGTGGCTTCTCTGCGGAGCCCGCCCAACAGGGTGAGTAACTGCGGTACATAGCGATCGCGCCAGGCCTCCCACTGCTCGGCGGCCGTTCCGGTCAGATGCCGTGAAAGCGCCTGCACCACTTGATTGACATGAGGCGCGATCATTTGCTGCTCGATCTGCTCCCAATGTTCCAGCCCCTGGATCTGAGGCCGCACGCGCGTCAACTCAACGGCCCAGGTGAAGAAGTCGGCCGGGGCCATCCCTTGACCACTATGTTGAAGGGCGGGGGCAATGGCCTTCCGATACTCTTCTTCAAGCGCCGCAACCGTCCGGCATTGTCGATCGAAGTCTACCGGATCGCCTTCGATCGGAAAATCCGCCAATCGAAGTACGCCGCTCTTTTTCGTCGGCATGGCATTGAGCGGACGATTGACAAGCACCGCGATCCCTTCTCGTTGCGCCACCTCCAACACCGTCTCATGCTGATCCACTCCGGTATTGGGCGTCACCAGTGCGCCTGCCTCATAGAGATTCATGGGGCATTGCAGCACCGCGAAGTGGTGGCGGTCCATGCCCTGTGACGCAGCGGCAGCTCGCGCCGCGTCGCACATGCGAGAGAGCGAGGTCGCCTCGGCATCCGATGGATCTGCCGTGACCGTATTCGACGACACGCCATAATAGCGAATCCGTCCTGCCGCCACTTGCGACTCAAAAAACGTGAAGGCCTGTTCAATCCGGCGATAAAAGGCATCCCGCGCCGCCGCGAGATCTCCACCTTCATGATGCGCGGCCTCGGAAAGAAAGTATTCCGGATTGTGCAGCAAACAGACGTCGAGAGTGGCTAGTCCAAGCCGATCCAGTGACAGTGTGAGCTGATCGGCCAGATACTCCGGGTGGATACAATGCCAGATGCCCTCGCCATATTTGACCATGTCAGGGTAGGGGCGCCCAGCCTGTTCTCGTGCCTCCGCCTGTTTCAAGTTGTCCCCTTGCACATATCCGATCTTCGAGACGACGATCACCTCTTCACGAGTCAGCTCACCGTTCTTGATCAACTCGCGTAAGACAGAGCCGACCAGGCGCTCACTGTCGCCGTCCATGTAATTCGTCGACGTGTCGATCAGGTTCACGCCTTCTCGCAAGGCCTTCGTGAGCGCGTCTCGATGCTCTGGCTCCCTCGTATCGACCCGATAGGTACCGAACCCCAGTCGGGACGTCGTCAACCCCCCGTTGCCGAACCGACCATACCCATGTTCCATGCGGCCGTCATGGCGTGACTGACTCACGATGCGCGCGGCATACCGGGCTGTCCCCTCGGGACTGGCCGACCCAGGAAGCGCCGCTCCTTGCAAGAGTGTCTGTTGGGTCGTCTGATCCGTTCGCCGCGACGCCGACAGCAGCGCCTCGGTGACCTCCCGCGCATCGGTGAGGGGACGCTGACAGGAAAAGTTCCGACAGATATAGAGTGCCGCCTTCCCCTCCACCAACCCCTTGCCGGCCAGCAGGGGATGACCAGATGGCGTGCCCGTTCCATCGGTGGAGGCAATCACGCGATGAGGTAGGAACACCTCGCGCACGGCGAACTGCAGTGCCTCCAGCCCAGGATCGTCGGCCGCCCCGACAAAGGCCAATTCAATCGGCCCTTCCGCCAACAGATCCACCGCGGCAAGACTCTTGGCAAAGGCTCTCGGATACCGGGCCATCTGGCGGCCATAGGCGCGAATCCCGCCAATCGCTGCCTCGCGCAGATCCTGGCGATCATAGTGAAACGAGAGTCTGGCGAGGGCTGAGACCGCCACGGCGTTTCCACTGGGCGTCGCACCATCCGCCCCCTCACGCGCTCGGATGATCAGCGTTTCATGCGTCTTCGCGGTGGTGTAGAACCCCCCCTGGTCCTCATCCCGAAACGAGTCCACCATCCGTTCTCCAAATTGAAGCGCGGCAGTGAGATATCGTTCCTGCCCACAGGCCTCATAGAGATCGATCAATCCTTCTGCCAGATAGGCATAATCCTCCAGTACCCCATCGAGATGGGCGCGGCCCTGCCGCGACGTGCGGAGCAGCGCCCCCTCGGAAGTCCGATGCACCAGCAAGAGAAAGTCTGCCGCCCGCATGGCTCCGGCGGTGTAGCGGCTGATCCCTAACACACGGCCTGCCTCGGCCATCGCCGAGATCATCATGCCGTTCCATGCCGTGATGATCTTGTCGTCGAGTCCTGGCGGTACTCGCTCTTGGCGGGCGCGATAGAGGAGGGGACGCACGCGATGGATCGTCTCGTCCAGTTCATCGATGGTGAGGTTCAACTCCTTGGCCACGGCCTCGATAGGACGCAGTCGATTCGGGATACTCCGATGTTCCCAATTCCCCTGATCGGTAATATCGTAACAGGCACAGAATCGGCGGGTATCTTCTGCATTCTGCAGCACGGCCTGGATCTCCGTCGGCGTCCAGACGAAAAACTTTCCTTCGACCCCTTCCGAGTCCGCATCCGTCGCGGAATAAAATCCTCCGGCAGGGTCGGTCATCTCCCGGAGAATATACTCGAGCACTTCCGTCGTGACCTGGCGATAGGAGGCCTGCTTGGTCACTTGATAGGCTTCCAGGTAGGTCCGGGCCAGGAGGGCATTGTCGTAGAGCATCTTCTCGAAATGGGGAACCAGCCAGCGCTCGTCGGTGGAGTACCGTGCGAACCCGCCACCGATATGATCGTAGATCCCCCCGGCCGCCATCGCATCGAGCGTGCGTGTGACCATCTGCAAGGTTCGGCTCGCTCCTGTTCGACGGTAACAACGGAGGAGCAACGCAAGCCCTGCGGACGGGGGAAATTTCGGTGCACTGCCGAATCCGCCGTGGCGCTCATCGAAATCCTCGCGGAATTGCGTCACGGCCTCATCAAGCACGGAGGTACTGACAGAGACGGGGGACACCGCTTTGAGTTCGTTCTTCAACCGTTCGGTCAATTGACGCGCTTGACTCATGAGACCGGCGGCATCCTGCTCCCACGCGTCTGCGATTTTCTTGAGCAGGCTGGGGAACCCGGGACGGCCCCAGCGATCGTCAGGAGGAAAATACGTACCGGCAAAGAATGGCTCCTGATCCGGCGTCAGGAAGACCGTCATCGGCCATCCACCCTGACCATGATTGAGGGTCACCGTGGCCTGCATATAGATCTCGTCGAGATCTGGGCGCTCTTCCCGATCGACTTTGATACAGACAAAATGCCGGTTCATGAGTGACGCAATGGCCTCGTTCTCGAACGACTCCCTTTCCATCACGTGACACCAGTGACAGGCGGAATATCCGACCGAGAGCAGAATGGGACGGTTTTGCGCTTTCGATGCCTGCAAGGCCTCCGGTCCCCAGGGGTACCAGTCGACCGGGTTCGAGGCATGCTGGAGGAGATAGGGACTGGTTTCGTGGATGAGGCGATTAGGTCTTACTGATTCTGGTGGAGTGTGCATGGTCCCACGGTAGCATCGGGGCCGGAGAGGGGTCAATGAGCGGATAAGGAAAGAGGCCTGCGATCGTGAGATCGCAGGCCTCTTCAGAATCGTTCAAGTTAGGCTTGTCTGATCAGACAAACGACTTCCGTCGCGCTTACTTGCCCTTCTCGTCCTTCTTCTCGTCCTTCTTCACGTCCGCCTTCTTCCTTCTTCTCTTCTTCTCCGTACACGACGACTTTGCCTTCCTTCTTCTCCTCCTTCTTTCTTCTCTTCAGCGAAGGCCGGAGCGCTGAACGTCACTGCCACTGCCACTGCCATGATTGCCATCAAGATGCGCTTCATAATATGTCACCCCCTTTAAATGTTAGTGTTAGTATGCTGTGTGCCCACTCAAGTAGGACACACGGACCATACGGTAGTCAGGATAGGCCCTGTTGTCAACCGCTTAGCGCTGGTGATGGGGGCCGTGGTCATGGCGATGGGGGCAGGCAACGGACGGTTCATCGCCGCGGCCTGCATCAATGTGGTGGTCGCGGCCAACGCGGGCGGTGCTTCAGCCCCTTTGGTGACATCACGACCCTCATGGTTTGGCAGAAAGGTGTGGTTCATTTTGGCGATTTTTTCGCGCTGTTTATACGCTCGCTGATCAACTGGCTTGTTCCAGCGGCACTGATCTCCATGACTATTCCACATGAGAAGCCGTCAGCCAAGAACAGAACACGTGGAGGTCAAGTATGGCGGCTATGTCATTGTGTTCCTGTTTCTCATCACCATAGCCGGAACGGTTCTCCTGCATCATTTTCTTGAGATGCCCCCCTTTCTCGGCATGATGACTGGACTGGGTGTCCTTAAATCCTATGGGTATCTTCTCCGGCGCAAGGAGCTGGACGAGTGGACGGAAATCCCCGCGCTTGAGGGCGAGAACGCCGAAAGCCGCAGGCAGTGTTAATGTTCTACGCAATTGCGCTATCCTGTTTCACTCTACTGGGCCGCCATTCTGTTACACTCTTTTTTTGAACAGTGTGACTCCATCATGCCCAACTACTGAACGACGGTGGGAAGGAACGCAGAAGAGGTCGGAGCAGTGAGGCACCTTGAGATTGCCGTTGGTCGTGTCGTAGTAGCTGATGAGACCAGGCGGTCCGCCCCGATGGTCACCGAGGTGTCCTGACCGACCTCGCCTGCGCTGTCCAGAGTGGTGAGAGTGGCGGCGGTGCAGGCCCGGTTGGAGCAGTGGGCCACCTTGAGGTTGCCGTTGGTCACGTCGCGGTAGCTGATGAGGCCCAAGCCGTCGGCTCCAATGGTCACAGAGGTGTCCTGACCCACGTCGCCTTTGCTGTCCAGGGCAGTGAGGGTGGCGGAGCTGCAGGGCTGGTTGGAGCAGTGGGCCACCTTGAGGTTGCCGTTGGTCGCGTCGTAGTAGCTGATGAGGCCTAAGCCGTCGGCTCCAATGGTCACAGAGGTGTCCTGACCCACGTCGCCTTTGCCGTCCAGGGTAGTGAGGGTGGCGGCGGTGCAGGCCCGGTCGGAGCAGTGGGCCACCTTGAGGTTGCCGTTGGTCGCGTCGTAGTAGCTGATGAGGCCTAAGCCGTCGGTCCCAGTGGTCACGGAGGTGTCCTGACCAATCTCACCTGCGCTGTCCAGGGACGCTGAGGGTGGCGGCGGTGCAGGCCCGGTTGGAGCAGTGGGCCACCTTGAGGTTGCCGTTGGTCACGTCGTGGTAGCTGATGAGGCCTAGGCCGTCGGCCCCAATGGTCACGGAGGTGTCCTGACCGACATCGCCTGTGTCGTCCAGGGTGGTGAGGGTGGCGAAGGTGCAGGCCTGGTCGGAGCAGTGGGCCACCTTGAGGTTGCGGTTGTTGGTAGCGTCGTAGTAGCTGATGAGGCCTAGACGGTCGCTCCGATGGTCACAGAAGAGAATGACGATGCGCCCGCGCTGTCTAGGGTCATTTTCCTCCTCTGCCACCTCTATGATAACCACGACACACAAGTAAGCCGCTCTGGCTCCTGACCTGTCTTGTGGTAGTCTTAATAGACTGCGTGAAAAACCATGTTGGACCGATTGAATTTCGATGGTCTCACATGTCTGGCGTGCGGCACGCACAGGCAGGCAAGATGTGTCACGATAGGAGAACAGTCACGAAAAATGCTGAGCGTTGAGGTTAATGCTTTAGCGTCGAACAGACTGTTTTATATTAAGGCCTTGCATTATAACTGTCCAACGCTGCTGACGGACTTTTTCAGCATCCCGCTAAAAGTAAGGACCAGCCATGACTGACATTGGGCCCTATTCCAACTACCGCCTGACCGTTCGCCTCGAACTCGCCAACACACCAGGCATGTTTGCAAGGGTGGCCGCCGTCCTGGCCGAGGAAGGCGCCAACTTGGGCGCGGTGGATATCGTCTCTGCAACGGCCGACTGTATGGTGCGAGACGTGACCTTCGACGTCCAGAACGAAGCGCATGGAGAGAAGGTGCTCGCCCGGCTCGGGGCGCTGCCGGACGTGGAAGTGCTCTCCGCCTCCGACCGGATTTTTCTTCTGCATCTCGGCGGAAAGATTCGCGTCCAAAGCAAGTTCCCCATCACGACACGTAACCTATTGTCGATGGTCTATACGCCGGGAGTCGGCCGCGTTTCGCAAGCGATCGCAAAGGACAAAACCAAAGCCTATGCCTTTACCAGCAAGGGCAACACGGTCGCCGTGGTCACCGACGGATCCGCGGTGCTCGGCCTCGGCAACCTTGGCCCAGAAGCCGCGTTACCCGTAATGGAAGGCAAGGCCATGCTGTTCAAAGAATTTGCGGGAATCGACGCATGGCCGATCTGCCTCAATACGCAGGATCCTGACGAGATTGTTCGCACGGTTCAGGCCATTGCTCCGGGGTTCGGCGCCATCAATTTGGAAGATATCAGTTCGCCGCGCTGTTTCGAGATCGAACGCCGCTTAAAAAGTGCCCTGGATATTCCGGTCATGCATGACGATCAGCATGGCACGGCCGTGGTCATCCTCGCCGCCTTGACCAATGCGCTCACCGTCACCGGGAAGCGGATGGAAGATATCCACGTGGTCGTCAATGGGCTCGGCGCCGCTGGAACCGCCTGCTGCAGGATGCTGCTTGCCGCCGGCCTCTCTCACCTGGTCGGATGCGAGCCTCGCGGTATCGTCTTACGAGGGGATGGCCAGCAGCTGCGGGCCTGCCGAACGGATCTCGCCGCCTGCATGACCAAAGACCGTCCCCAAGGCACACTCCGTGATGCGCTCAAGGGGGCTGATGTCTTCATCGGATTATCCGTCGGCAACATCGTCACTGCGGAAGACCTGGATCTGATGGCAGCTGATCGCATCGTCTTTGCCATGGCCAATCCCGACCCCGAAGCTCCTCCTGAATTGGCTGCCTCCCACTGCCGGATCTTTGCCACCGGGCGCTCGGACTATCCGAATCAAATCAATAACGCGCTCGCATTTCCCGGCATCTTTCGGGGTGCCCTGGACGTGCAGGCGCGCGACATCAACGAAGCGATGAAACTGGCTGCGGCAAAGGCCCTGGCTGAGACCATTCCCCCTGCGGCTCTCAGCGACGACTACATCATTCCGAGCGTGTTCGACAAGGGAGTCGTACCGCGTGTGGCAAAAGCCGTGGCGGCAGCCGCACGTGAAACGGGCGTGGCCCGCCGCCGCACCAAACTCAGCGACGACTTCGCGTCACGCTGACCAGTCAATCCACATGAATCCAGCTGTTTCTACTGCCCTTCTGGCATGCGACCTGGCTATGCTACAATACGCCCCCTGGCAGGATGCTGAAAAAGTCCGTCAGCGGCGTTCTCGCATCGCTCAAAGGATCCGTGAAACGTTAGTCGTGAAACGTGAAACGAGCGTCGCCTACGGCGCTGCGGCCTTACTCGGGACAAGGTGCGTCCCTGGGCGAAGAGGCTGTCTTGACAGACTCAGGCGGGCGGGTGAAGAGCCGCCGGGTTGGGCGGGTGAGAAGTCTGGCCTTTTTGAGCATCCTGCTGAAAATATTCTTCTGTTATGCCATACGTGCGGACCATCGACGTTCTGGCGTGCCCCATCGCTTTTCAGAAGCCTGCTAGGAGAGAGTCTGGTTCACATGCCGTTTTCACAAAGTAAATTCATCAAGTTTCAGAAAGGGATGAGACGACGGATCGAGTCGTTGCGCCCGAAAGCCGAAGAGAGTCTGGAGCTCGCCGTCGATACGATGATGCAGGAGCGGGTCGACAGCTTCTTTCGTGTTGAGCAAGGGCTGGAGGAAATCATCAAGTCACTGGTCCAAATTGAAGAGGAAATTGGGGAGATCCGTGAGCTCTCCGGTGCGATGCGGCTGGAATCCCGTCTCGAGTTTGTCGAAGACCGATGGGACGATTTCGACAGCGAGATTCGAGAGCGCCCTCGTCGCCGGCGCAAGAAAATCAGCCTGGCCGATATGTTGAAAGCCGCCGGTGGGGGAGGCGGTGACCTGTCTCAAGGATCGAGCGGCATCAACAACGCAATGGACGCGTACGCCGCGATGGGTATGGAATTCGGCAGTTCGCTCGCCGATGTCACCGCCGCATTTCGTCAAAAGGCCAAGCAGCTCCATCCTGATTCGAATAACGGCGACCGCAGCGCCGAACCGGAATTGCGCCGCATGTTGGAGGCCTACCAGTTCCTGAAGGAATACTTGAGCCTGAGCAATGTCGAGCCTCCGCGGTCACCAGACGCCACCTACCGTCCAACAGAGTGAGACACAGGTGACACCCCCCAATCCACCTCTGCCGTATGTGACCGACCAGCGTGCGCTTGAATCCCTCTGCCACACGTTGCGACAAAGTCCGCGGCTGGCTCTGGATACGGAATTCGTTGGGGAAGACACCTTTATTCCACGACTCGAACTGATCCAGGTTGCCACCGCCACCACCGCTGCCGTCATCGACTTTCCTGCCGTGCAGGCCGGCGGATCCCTCGACGTCTTCTGGGCACTCATCTGTGATGCCAAAATTGAGAAAATTGTCCACGCCGGGCGGCAAGATCTCGATCTTTTTGCCATACACGCAGGACAGATCCCGAAGCCGTTTTTCGATACCCAGATCGCCGCCGCCATGGTCGGGTACGGCGCCCAAGTCGCCTATGCGAACTTGGTCCAGCGACTCCACGGCACGAAGCTGGCGAAAGCCCACACCTTTACCAACTGGAGTGCGCGACCGCTCTCAAATGACCAAATCGCTTACGCTTTAGAAGATGTCGAGTTCCTCCTGTCAATCCATACGCATTTGCGGGATCGCCTGAGCACACTTGGCCGTTTGGAGTGGGTCAGTGAGGAATTTGCACGCCTCGAAACGGCGGTGGGAGAAAAAAGTCGAGAGCCGCAGGAACGCTACCAACGAATTCGGGGGTGGGACACGCTCAAGCCCAAAGGGGCTGCGGTGCTTCGTGAATTGGCTGCCTGGCGAGAAGCGGAAGCCCGCCGCCGGAACGTGCCTCGCGGGCGCGTCATGCGAGACGAGGTGCTCCTCCAACTCGCACGCCATCCACCCAAATCGGTCAATGAGCTCCGTGGTCTCCGCGGCGTCCATTCTTCCGAGGTCGATCGACACGGAGGACAACTACTGGCCACCATCACCTCGGTACTGGCACTTCCACCTTCTGCATGGCCGGAGGTCCCCTGCGAGCGAAAACCGGATCCTGAGTCGACCGGCATCGTCGAACTCCTGCAAGCTGTGCTGAAGGCCCGTGCAGCAGAGCAGGGGATTGCCCCTACCATGCTTGCCACCAGCGCCGACCTACAAACACTCGTGGAAGCCAAGCAAGATCGAACAGCCCTTGATGTGCCCATCCTCCGTGGTTGGCGACGACAATTGGCTGGTGACCTGCTATTGCAAGTATTAGATGGAGCGGTCACCATCACCGTAGACCGAATTTCCGGTGCCCTCCGGATGACCTAGCAGGATGCTGAAAAAGTCCGCCAGCGGCGTTCTCACATCGCTCAGAGGAATCGTTAAACGTGAGGCTGTGAAACGTGACGCGAGGGGTCAGCTGCCGGGATGCGGCCTTGCTTGGGACTAGGCGCGTCTCGGCGCGCCAGGGTTGGGCGGGTGAGAAGTCTGGCCTTTTTGAGCATCCTGCAGGTTAGTACTTCTCGTTCGGCCTCCTCGACGGACTGCATGAACGCCTGTGTCGGCCTCACTTGACGAGCCCCGTGGGCTTCGGGCTCGAACGCCTCGCGACGGCATTCATGAATAATCCGGGCTACCAACCTCATCAGACTGTTCAAAAACGGCCCTGACTCAGCCCTCGCCCTCGCGGCTCCCTCGCAAGACACCCGGCGGACGCCTGATTTTCACTGAAAAAGCCATGGTTTTACAGGATCGTTCTCGCCTCCTCCCTAGGCAGGGATAGGCTGGTATGGATCTGGCACAAGTCTAGAGGCCCCCCAGACCACTCTATACACAGGTACGAACCATGCTAAGCCTGCTTTGGAAATCCTTCCTCGCGGTTGTCTTCCCTGGAGGGCTGATTTTTCTCTTAGCGATTGGATTTCTCCGCCCCCAGGGACTCCCAATGTGGCTGCAACAGCCAATCGCAGCCCTGCCGTATATCGTCCTCACGTTTGGGCTCATCTTTGGCTGGTATTTTTCCAGCAGCCGCATGATTCTCTCCCTGCTTGTGCTGGCACTCGCCGATCGAGCCCTGGTCTTATTTCCCACCACCGGTGCCGATCAGGAGTCCGTAAGCCAGACGATTATCGCCATAACCGCTTTTCTCGTCCCTCTCAATCTGTTGGCCTTTTCCATCCTTAAAGAAGATTCTCTCTCGACGCTTCGTGGCTTGACGCATGTAGTGCTTGTCTTAGTCCAACCATTTCTGCTGCTCTGGCTCTGCCTTCCGGACCAGCATGACCTGGCCACCTCGTTCACACGGGAGTACATCCCCTCGCTGTACATGGAATGGACGCCGATTCCACAGCCGGCGCTGTTTGCCTTTGCCACAGCATTGCTGCTGCACGTCATACGATTCGCCCTTCATCGTGACCCACTGGAGGGAGGAGCAATCTGGGCTCTGTTTGCCATTTTCGTGGCCTATCATACGATCCGCTACGGCTGGCAGCCGACAAACTTTTTCATGGCGGCCGGACTGATTCTTTTCGCCACCTTGCTTCAATCCTTCTATCAGCAGACCTACCGCGATGAACTCACCGGCATTCCCGGGCGTCTGGCCTATGACGAAGCGATCGGACAACTCGGAAAAAGATTTTCCGTCGCAGTCATCGGCATCGACCAGCTGACCCTGTATGCCAATACCCACGGGAAACCTGTCAGCGAACAGATTCTAAAGCGGGTTGCTCCCAGAGTTCAGGCCGCCTGTGCTGAGGGGCAGGTTTTCCGTACAACCGGAGAGGAGCTCACCGTATTATTCCCTGGAAAATCGACCACAGAAACCTTGAGTACGCTGGAGACTGTCCGGAAAACGATCGAAGCCATCGAACTGTTCCTCCGAGGACGCGATCGGGTCTGGGAAAAGCAGCGAGGGACCCAGAAGGCCGGATCACGCGACCGAGCACTCCCGATCACCCTGAGTATTGGCGTGGCGGAAAAATTGAGCGACAGCGCGACGCTGACTCTGGTGATCAAGTCGGCCTATCGCGCCCTCTATGAGGCCAAAGGGATAGGAGGGAACGTCGTGAAACGCGGACTGGAGGCGGGTGAGCCGGCACGACGGTCTCATGCCGGATCAGGAAAAATTGTCGCGAGTGGAGAATACGGGACGTAGGTCTAGAGAAGTCCTTTCACAGATTCCGCTGGTCTGGCCAAGATCACCTTCTCACCCTTTTCGACAATCGGACGCTGAATGAGATCCGGATGGGCCACCATCACATCAAGCCATTCATCATCCGAAAGATGCTTCTTTGCTAAACCGAGCTCCTTGTAGATGTCCTCTTTGGTTCTCAGAATATCCTTCGGTGAGAGACCCGCCTTCCTTAAAAGGTTCTTGAGTTGTGCCTTCGTGAAGGGCTTCTCATAGTAGTTGATAGCCGTGAAGGGCTTGCCGCTCTCTTTTAACAACTGCACCGCCTGACGGCATGTGCTACAGGTTGGTTTCTGGTAAATCGTCACCTTTGCCATGTTCAAACTCCTTTCTTAGCGTCTCGCTCGCCTTGACGCCATTTTTACCCGTGTGATACATGGGGCTCATCTTATTCACATGAATGCCCATTATGCCAACGCCAATCTTCGGAACCAGCTCCACCGGTCAGTTTTCTTGCGCTACGGACACCCAGCATACCCTACGAGACCTCCGCACGAAGCGTAAGGGACAGCCGGTATTCGTTCTCGGACATGTATTGGCCCGAAAAGGGCAGGAAGGAACCTTCGAGGTCTTTAACGACCGCTTGGCCATCGTCAAATTCTCCGACGGCGGCTCGATCGGATATGATCCGCTGGAACTGCTCTTGCCCACCCACATCGACGATAAGGGAACCGCTTACTTCGAAATTCGCCCCTGCCGGCAGTGCGAACAACTCTTCCCCCTAACCGCCGAAGAGTGTGAGGCAGCAGAAGAACCCTCTCTTGTCCGGAATGCCGACGCGCCTAGCAGGATGCTGAAAAAGTCCGCCAGCGGTCGTTCTCACCTTGAAAGCATCCTCAACGTAGCCCAGAGGCTACGCCTCCGGTGCTTTCATCGGCTGCGGCCTTGCTGGACGGCCTTTTTGAGCATCCTGCGGATATTTCCATTGTCTTAGTCGTGCGCCTTGAATCCCACGTCCACATAGTTTTCCGCAACCGCTAACCCGTCAACTAGTCGACCAGCGGCGCGATCTCGATCGCTTTCTTAATCAAGCAATCGCCCGCAAAAGATTGTAAGGACATCGGCAGCATGCCGGCGTCGATCACGTGCACCGTGACAACCTGAAAGCCTTCAGCGACTTTGTATCCTTCAAGTTTCATGGCATGACAGATTTCGAGCTTTTTCCAAATCAGATTATTCAGGATCGTCTCCGATGCGAGTAGCTTCATATCTGACACTATGTCATTCACCGAGACCTTCGCCGACACCCGCGCCTTATCTTTTGGCACCTCACTCACGACGGCAAAACCAAGGAGCTCGCCGTCGGCCTGGACCAAGGAGGCTGTCCCCATTGCGATGAGACCGAACAGCATCAGCAGGAGGGACAGACGCGAAGTCATCGCTTACCTCCTCCGCGTATCCAATTCCTCGCGTGAACCTAGCCCACAGGCACATGGGCCTTTCCCCGGTCGTGAACTGCTGGCAAATTGAGTATGCCAACCGATAAGAGCCATTTCAAGATCCTGCCTCTCCTGTCTTGTTTATTTGGTTGATTTGGTTCATCTGGTTAGTTTGGATCAACCAAAAACCAGATAGACCAGAGAAACCAGATGAACTAGACAGACTGGGCTTGTCCTAGACGTGCAGGTCCTGCTTCATATATCCTGCCACTCAGTTGAAGGAACACAATCATGCCACATGATTTTATGCCGGGGCTCGCCGGCGTCCCCGCAGCCAAATCCGCGATTAGCGATGTAGACGGGCAACGCGGTGTGTTGGAATATCGCGGTATCCGCGTCGAAGAACTTTGCCTGCGATCGTCCTATCTCGAAACCGCCTATCTGTTGCTGTTTGGGCACCTTCCCACGCAACCGGAGCTCGCACGATGGAACGAGGACATCGTCCATCACCGTCGCATCAAGTTCAAGATTGTCGATTTATTGAAATGCCTTCCGGAGCAGGGGCATCCCATGGACGCCTTGCAAGCTGCGGTCGCCGCGTTGGGCATGTTTTATCCAGGCCGGAATGTCCAGGACGTCGAAAATAACTATTGGTCTACCGTCCGTCTCGTTGCCAAACTGCCCACGATCGTCGCGGCCTGGGCGCGTCTGCGGCATGGGGACGAGTACATTCCACCGCGCGACGATCTCGGATTTTCAGAAAACTTCCTCTACATGCTGACTGAGGCGGAGCCGGTTCCTTTGTGGGGCAACATTTTCGACGACTGCCTGGTCCTCCATGCCGAGCACACGATGAATGCCTCAACCTTCACCGGCATGGTCACCGCTTCGACGCTGGCCGATCCCTATACGGTCGTCGCGTCCTCAATCGGAGCCCTGAAGGGCCCGCTGCATGGCGGGGCCAACGAAGAAGTCGTGCAGATGCTGAAGGAGATTGGTGAGCCACGGCGGGTCCGATCGTACCTCGAAGAACAGCTCCGCGCGAAACGAAGGCTGATGGGCTTCGGTCACCGGGTGTACAAGGTCAAAGATCCCCGTGCGACAATCCTACAAGGTCTGTGCGAGCGACTCTTCAAAGAATGTGGCAGTTCACCGTTGTACGAAGTTGCCGTAGAGGTCGAGCGGGTTGCAGCAGAGTTGCTGAAGGGGAAGGGGATTTATCCCAACGTCGACTTCTACTCCGGGATCGTCTACGACAAGATGGGCATCGAGACGGATCTGTTCACTCCGTTATTCGCTCTGGCTCGAGTGTCGGGGTGGCTGGCCCATTGGCTCGAACAGCTTCGCGAGAACAAACTGTTCCGTCCGGACCAGATTTATTCCGGTGAGCATGGCCGGCCCTATGTGCCCATCGAACAACGCTAGCAGGATGCTGAAAAAGTCCGCCAGCAGGGGTGGGAGCGGCCAGGTGCCCTCCTTGCTCGCAGAACGCGCACGATGACTGATAACCCTCGACCGTCGAACCTACGCTCAGAATGCTGCGGGCAGAACTTGCATTCGGGACTAAGGCGCGGCCTTGGGCGCAGTTGACCTTGCCATCCCTTAAGGGAGGTATGGGAATTGGAAGGCCCTCGCCCGGGATAAAGCGTGTCTTGGCGCGCCAGGGTTGGGCAGGTGAGAAGTGTGGTCTTTTTGAGCATCCTGCTCGAGACGCGCGGACGGGTCGATCAGGCTCATCTGGTTAGTGTAATTCAACCAAACAAACCAAATAGACCAAACAAACAAGACAAACCATCCTTTCTCGCCACTTCGCGCGCTAGCCCCCTTGACTCCGCGGCAGCCAGAGTTATCTGCTATTTCGTACAGAGAAATCGGCGCGCGCCTCGAAGAGACAGCGAACAACAATGAGAAGGAGGTCTAGCATGACACTCGTACGGTGGGATCCATTTCGTGAACTCGAAGACATGTCGGATCGGTTGAATCGGATGTTTAGCCGTCCCGCTCTGCCTCAGACGAACGGCAAGGAAACGATGGTCGTCGCCGACTGGGTGCCATCCGTGGACGTCAGTGAAACGGATGGGGACTACCAGATCAAGGCGGAGATCCCTGACGTGAAGAAAGAGGATGTGAAGGTGACACTAGAAGACGGCGTCCTCACGATCCAGGGTGAGCGGAAGCAGGAGAAGGAAGAGAAAGGCAAAAAGTACCATCGGGTGGAGCGCTCCTATGGCCGCTTCGTCCGGAGCTTCACATTGCCCGATCTCGTCGATGAGGGGAAGGTGAAGGCGGAATTCAAGGATGGTGTCCTGAATCTCCAGCTGCCTAAATCCGAGAAGGTAAAGCCGAAAGCGATTGAAGTCACGGTCGGCTAATCGTCAACCGCCACATCCGGTCTGAACAGAGGCCCGCTCCGGCGGGCCTCTTCTTTTTGGCCCCTACGTCCCGCCGTCGGTCGTTTCGCCCATCACGAGTTCCCAGATCAGATTGATCCAGATCGTACCGCAGCACATAGCGATGTCCGTCGTCAGCTTGAAGGCGGAAATAGCAGTGGGTCTCGGTATACCAGCGAGTCACGATCTCGGTCACTGTCCGCCGGTTTCCACCATGCGTGAAGGCCCGGGGAGTCTCCTCCCCCTTCGCACCAGCGAACGCGTCAACAACGATATGCGACCTGTCCATCGACCAATACCCTTGTGCAAGCAGGGGAGCTGAGTTTATCATGGCGCCCGCAACACCTGTGGACCCTTACACTGGAGTAGGACGCATGAAGAAGATACCCACAGATGGCAGCGACTCAGTCATCACGTGCGACCAGAGTTGAACGCGATACGATGGGCGAGCTGGCCGTACCGGCCACTGCCTATTATGGTGTGCAAACCGCCCGCGCCATCGAGAACTTCCCGATCAGCTCGTTGCGATTTCCCCGCGCCATGATCCGGGCGATGGGGTTGATCAAACGTGCTGCCGCGACGGTCAATCAGTCGCTGGGCCTCCTCGACAAGAAACCAGCGGATGCGATCAACCAGGCAGCGACCGAAGTGGTCGAGGGCAAGCTCGACGCCGAGTTCCCCGTGGACATTTTTCAAACCGGCTCAGGCACCTCGACGAACATGAACACCAACGAGGTGATCTCGAACCGGGCGACTGAGTTGCTCGGCGGAGCGCGAGGCAGCAAGCTGGTGCATCCAAACGATCACGTCAATCTGGGCCAATCCAGCAACGACGTGATTCCCACGGCGATTCATATTGCCGCCGGGGAGATGATGCAACAGCAGCTCATTCCCGCACTCACGCGCCTGCACAAAGCCCTCGATCGTAAAGCCAAAGAGTTCGACAAGATCGTCAAGATCGGTCGCACCCATTTGCAGGATGCGACGCCTGTGCGGTTGGGTCAGGAATTCGGCGGGTACGCGAGGCAGATTGAATTAGGCATTCAACGAGTCAAGCGCGCACAAGAAGCGCTCAGCGAAGTCGCGCTCGGTGGCACAGCAGTGGGCACAGGGCTCAATTGCCATCCGAAGTTCTCAGCCAAGGTGTTGGCCATCATTTCGAAAGAGACCGGCTGCACCTTTACAGAAGCGAAAAACCACTTTGAAGCGCAGTCCACTCAGGATTCGTTGGTCGAAGCGAGCGGGGAGTTGAAGACCATCGCCGTCAGCCTCATGAAGATCGCCAACGACATTCGCTGGCTCGGCTCAGGCCCGCGCTGTGGGCTCGGGGAGATCAATCTGCCGGAGACACAACCAGGCTCGTCCATCATGCCGGGCAAAGTCAACCCGGTCATTGCCGAATCGGTGACGATGGTCTGCGCGCAGGTGATCGGCAACGATGTGACAGTCACAGTGGGAGGGCAGGCGGCTAATTTCGAACTGATCGTCATGCTGCCGGTCATGGCCTATAACCTATTACAATCCATTGAACTCCTCTCGACAGCCTCAACCAACTTCGCGATCAAGTGTATCGACGGCATCAAAGCCAACGACGAGCGCTGCCGGAGCCTGATCGAGGAAAGTCTGGCCATGTGCACTGCTCTGGCTCCGGAGATCGGGTACGAGGCTGCCGCGAAACTCGCCAAGGACGCCTACAAGTCGGGCAAGACCGTGCGCCAGATGGCCAAAGAACAAAAAGTCCTCCCGGAAAAGCGGCTCACCGAACTGCTCGATCCCTGGCGCATGACCGAACCAGGCGGGCCGGTCGGAAGCGCAGGGGGATAGAGGGCAGGGGGCCTGGCTATCCTCCTTGCTCGCGGAACGCGCACGAAAAAACTGTGCTCGTTCGACGCGCGCACGGTGAGGATCAGCCAGGCCCCCTGCCCTGTCCCTTCGGTCGCCCCCATCCCCGATTAGGTCGAGGCCAACCCAAACCGTGCCGCCATCGACACCTCCACTGGTTATTATTCGCCTATTGAAAGTGTCCACACAAACCGGGCTAGCTCAGTCTGTCTCCTTTTTGCTCCCGGGATTGTGCCGAAGCACACCCTCCATTCAGGGGGCCCCTCGGATGGAGGGATTGCGTCGGCTACATAAGCCTCGTATACATGCCACCCTGTTTCCCTTTATGCAGAACCCGCTCGTTAACACAAGGAGGATATCGGATGAAGAAGCTATTCATATCTCAATCTCTAGCTTCCAGTAGCGCTCCTGGGCCTCGGCGGTCGGCTACGCGCGGGACATCACCATGTTGGCGTGTGGCTGGCGCTCCGGTGGGTCGCTATCGGAGTGATCACTGTATTGGTCTGGAGTCTTTTGGGCACCGTACCGGTCAGTCAGGCCGCCACCGTTAACTTCATTTCCACCGACGAGCCGGGCCCCTGGTTCAAGTGCCTCAATCCGACCGGCGTCGGGGTGCCCGGCTGTATTAATGCCGAAACTGAGTCTCTGGCCATCATCCAGAAGAACGACGTGGTCAAGATCACCAACGGAACGGCGACCAACTCGACGCATACCTTCACGAGCCTGCTCTGGCCGACCGGAGCGGCTAACATGCCGTTCGACCAGAATGAGGCCTTCAAGGGGAGCAGAAGCGTCACCTTCAAGGACACGGGCCTCTATGTCTTCGTGTGCAAGTTGCATCCATTCATGCTCGCCGCAGTAATCGTGGACGACCCGACGACGGTGGCGCTGGACCCGCTCCCGCCGGGGCCGGCATATGACCTCGGCGATAAGCTCACAGGTCAGATCACGCTCGTCAATGGCATCACCGTACCCACGACCAGCGACCTCGCCGCCCGGCTGTTGCGAGCCTTTTTCCTGATCACCAACCCGGCGAAATATCAAGACCACAATCTTCTCACCAACCCGGCGGGGACATGGGGTCTTTTACTGCCCGCGGTCAGTGTCCAACTCACCCCCTCGGCGCAGGCCTCGCTGAGTGTCCTGAACCTCCCTTCGGGATCCCTCCCGAGTATGACCCCGCCAGCAATCGCAGGCATCGGCGAGGTCTGGATCGACACCCAGTACGAGAAAACGGCCGGGAAGACGAAGCCCGGAACCGCGACGGCCGTGGACACCACCACCTGGAAGGTCACCAAAAAGGTGGCGCTGCCTGCGATTAATATGAATAACCCCCACAACATGTGGACTGACAGGAATCAGACGGTCATCTACCAGACCCAGTGGTTTGACACCAAGTTAACGGTCTTCAATCGCAGACTCCCCCTTCAACGTGACAGCGAACATCAATGTCGGCCAGGCCCCCGCTCACGTGATGACCCGTGTGGACACCGACCAGGTGCACGTGAGCATCAACGGTGAGAGACGATATGGTCGAACTCAGCCCGGGTGCCACGGGCATCGACCGCCGGATCCCCACGCAGTTCCCGGGTGAGAAAGCGGCGCAGCCTCATGCGCACTGGATGAGCCACGACGGCCACACGATGGTGACGCCTAACTCCAACACGGCGGACTCGACGAGGATTGATATACCGAGCGGCGGCATCGTGGACAAGGTGGACACTGGCACGCTCCCTATCGCGACCGGCATGATGCCGGATGCCAGCAAGTACTATGTCTCCAACTACCTGGATAGCACGATCACCTGTATCTCCATCCCCATCACGACCCCGTCGTGCAAGACCGACGATGGCCTCGGCGTGTTGGCCACGAAGACGATCAACCTGCTGGCCAACTACAACCCGATCACAGGGCCGAGGTGGGCCTATCGGCGCCTTCCGATTCAGACGCCGGTCAGCCCAGACGGCAAGTGGGTGGTCACGGCCAACACGCTGACCGGGACGATCACTATCATCGACACCTTACTGATAAATTGGTGCAGAGTATATCCTGCAGTGCGGGGTGTCACGGCGTGAACTTTGGCGCAAAGTTGGGTGGCGGCTACTACGCCTACGTCTCGAGCAAGTTCTCGAACGACCTGCTCATCGTCGATCCGCGACCCAGACGCGATGGGACCGGCCATGCGGCCTCGTGGCCGGTAATCTCGTGGCTGACAGCGGGCGTCACTCAAGGACGACACACCGACTCTACCAAGGCATGGGAGGCCAGGGCGTCCTGCCGATCCCGCTCGTCTACAACGGCTGGGTCCAGAAGCTTCCCACAGACTGGTGTGCGAAACTGTCGGTCGGCGCAGAGGTATCCGATCGGCTCTTCCCGTTGCCGCTTGCACTCCTTAACCCTTGAGGGTTTGTTCAGGGTGCCGGGACTAAACCCGGCACCCTGAGTAGTGCCATCATGGTAAGGGGACCAGACTTTTCCCCTCCAGGAGTATCTTGCTGATCCCCACCTGCGCGCATCTCCCTCTCTGGATTTCTCAACACCGTGGGATAAGAAGAGCTGTCAGTAACTGTCATGACTATCCAGCGTACTGAGTCGCTTCCATCCGCCAGCGCGTCCGATGCGTGAGCATCGTGTTGAACGTGGTCGGCAGTTTCCTTGCATAGTATAGGCAATGAGAGCCACATTCTTGGTTTTTTCCACACCACACATGGGCTGATAGACCATCCCCTTCCCTATAGCGTGCCGCTGTCACGATTGAGGATAATTGTTACTCGCGTTCTCGATCTGAGCGTGGTTCTTCAGCTTTGACAGCTCAAAACTCCCTATGCTAAAGTCCGCGGAACTGTTGAGGTTCTAGGTTTTTCTCTGTCGATTCACCCAGAGAACAAGGCATGAGCGCGACGACATCGCACGTGATCATTGTGGCCGGAGCCGGACCAGCCGGAATGGCCGTGGCGAGTTCACTCTCGAAGGCGGGCCATGAGGTTATTATTCTGAATCGTGACATCAAGTTCGGCGGGTTGGCTGAATATGGGATCTTCCCCTCGAAGTTGAAGCTGCGTGGTGGTCTCAAAAAGCAGTACTGGGAGTTGCTCGAGCGACCGAACGTCCACTATTTCGGCAATGTCTCAATCGGCAACGGCAAAGATCTTACCGTCGAAGAGGTCCGAAACCTTGGCGCCAGCGCGGTCGTGTTTTCTATCGGCGCGCAAGGGACCAAGGCGATCGGCGTGGAAGGGGATTCGGCTCAAGGGGTCTTTCACGCGAAAGACGTGGTCTACCATTTCAATCGACTGCCCGGTTTCGGCGACCGGCCGTTCGATATGGGCAAGCACGTGGCGGTAATCGGCGCCGGCGACGTAATGGTCGATATCGCCCACTGGCTGATTCGCTATAAGAAAGGTTGAACGGGTCACGGCGATCGTCAGGCGAGGACCAGTGGAACGGAAGTACAATCCGAAAGAAATTCGCGCGGTCTGCGCGAACATGGATCTCGACGGAATCGCGAAAGAGTTCGATCGAATCAAGGATCGCATGGCCGCGGTCGGTCAGAAGGCCGATGAAGTCCTGAAGGGCCTGACAGACGAATTTACCAAATGCGAACAGACGGTCAGCGAGACGAAGATGGGTTTCAAGTTCCTCGCGTCTCCCAAGCGTATTCTTGTCGATGGGAACAACCGCGTGCGCGGCCTGGAAATGGAAGACAACAAGCTCGATCCAAAAGGCGAGGATACGGTCGCGGTCGGGCTGAAACAATATTATGAGTTCCCCTGCGACGCCGTGGTCTTCGCCGTCGGCGACAAAGTCGATGAGACCGTTGGACTGCCGTACAAGAGCGGCATGTTCATCACGAATCCCAATAAGACCGGCAACGATCCGGACGACGCGCTCTTCCAAGCCTATGACGAAACCACAGGCAAGATCGTCGACGGCGTGTTTCTCGCTGGATGGGCACGGAAGGCGAGCGAAGGCTTAGTCGGCATCGCCAAACGGGACGGGGATTGGTGCGCAGAAATCGTGAACCGGTACCTCGCGACCAAGACATCGGGCAGCCACTCTAGTGCAAAGGTCATCCTTGACGAACTTGCCTCGATCCTCAAGGCGCGCAAGAGCCACCCGGTCGATGTGCAGGGGCTCCGCGTTCTCGAATCGAGAGAAAAAAGTCACCAGGGTGCAACAGATTGTATCGGGGAGTTCAAATACTCGAGTAACCAGGACATGATCGGACTCATCGAGCAGGGGAAGGCTTGACGGGTAGAAGGGGCCGGTCGAACCGCTATGCATCCCCCCACTTCAGCTTTTCGCGCAGGACTTCATAGTATCCACTTTCAGGGAAGCGTATAAGTCTCGTTCGGTGTTCCGACACCTTGAGTTCGACTGTATCTCCCTGGGTCATCGCAACTCCAACCTGTCCATCCAGCGTCGCCATCGCGCCATCATCTTTACTGGTGAGCGTCACTTCGATTTCGGCAGTTCCCGGAACGATCAGGGGACGGTGCGTCAACGTGTGGGGACAGATCGGCGTCACCATAAGCGACTGGACCGCTGGATTGATAATGGGTCCTCCGGCCGACAGGGAGTAGGCTGTCGATCCCGTCGGAGTGGTGACGATTAGTCCATCGCCACGCAAATTGGTGACGAACTGTCCTTGGATGGCAATCTTCAACTCGATCATCCGAGCCAGTGTCCCCTTGCTGATCACGACATCGTTCAGCACCACCCCACGCGCGACTGTTTCTCCATGCCGATGGACATGCGTCTGAAGCATGAGTCGTTCATCGAGAACAAAGTCATTCGCAAATACCCGTTCGAGCGAGGGGTACAAGTTTTCCAACCGGACCTCGGTCAAAAAACCGAGTCCGCCCATATTGACACCCAGGATGGGAATGCTTCGTTCCCCGGCAAGTCGCGCAGCAGTGAGCATCGTTCCGTCGCCGCCCAAAACAAGAAGTACGTCCGCTTTGTTCGCCAGCTGAGTTTTCTGATAGCCTCCCTGTTCACCGAGAAGGATCGCCGACGTCGTGTCCAAAATCACATCGATGCTTCGAGCCCGAAGCCAGCTGACCACATCGTGCAGCGTGCGCTCGACCTCAGGAAACTTTGGCTTTGTCAGAATCCCGACACTTTTGCTTTTCATTGACGAAACCTAGTCGTGACTCCATTTGAGATATTGGTGAAAATGTGCGGGATTGTATCGGGAGGGTTCTTTTGAAGTCAACGAACCAGAAGACGTCAAGCCTTCACGACACGTATTCCATCCACTCCATTTCTTGGTTTGTGCGATTGTCTCGTAGCCTTGACACTTGAAATCCTTCTAGTTAGAATTAGGCAGATTTTTCGATGGGTTTGCGCACGCGGTACTTGTTACAGGCCCCACCTAAAAGGAGGCAGGATGTTCGAGCGATTTACGGACAAGGGTCGGAAGATCATCATCCTCGCACGGGAAGAGGCCGAGCGTCATCAAAACGACTACCTCGGAACCGAACATCTCGTCTTGGCCATTCTTCGTGAATCAGACGGGATCGCCCTGATGATCTTGAAAAAGATGGGACTCTCGACCGAACAAGTCCGTTTGGAAATTGAACGGAATCTGCCCGGCGGGGGAACTACCATGACCTTTGGGGAGATCCCCTTCAGCCCTCGGGTCAAGAAGGTCATCGAATACGGGGTCGAAGAAGCCCGTCTCCTTGGACACAATCATATCGGCAGTGAACACCTCTTACTGGGTCTCCTCCGAGAAGAAGAGGGGATCGGCGGAAAGATCCTCCGCAGCCTAGGCGCCAATCTCCTGACCGCCCGACAATTGACCGTGACGTTCTTGCGGAAGTCCGCCCCGCGTGAGCGCGACCGGAAGAGCAACACCCCGGCACTCGATGAGTTCGGTCGTGATCTGACCCAGCTTGCCCAGGCAGGGCAACTGGATCCCGTCATCGGCCGAGCCGACGAAATCGAGCGGGTGCTTCAGATCCTGAGCCGCCGTTCGAAAAACAATCCCGTGCTCATCGGGGAAGCCGGCGTCGGCAAGACCGCCATTGTGGAAGGTCTGGCCCAACGGATCATCCAGTCCGAAGTGCCGGATAATCTTCTCTCACGACGCGTCATCGCACTCGACCTCGGTTCACTGGTTGCAGGGACGAAATATCGCGGCCAGTTCGAGGAACGGCTGAAGGTCGTGATGAAGGAAATCGTCCAGGCCGGAAACATCATCATCTTCATCGATGAACTCCATACCTTGGTGGGAGCAGGGGCGGCAGAAGGATCGATTGATGCCTCCAACATGCTCAAGCCCGCGCTGTCGCGCGGCGAAATCCAATGTATCGGCGCCACGACTCTCGATGAATACCGAAAGCATATTGAGAAAGACGGAGCCCTCAAGCGACGGTTCCAACCGATTCACGTCCAGCCGCCGAGCATCGACGAAACGGTGCTGATCATCCAAGGGCTTCGCGATCGGTACGAAGAACATCATGGTGTCGAGATTTCTGAAGAGGCGATTCTCGAAGCGGTCAAGCTGTCCGATCGATACATTAGCGACCGCTTTCTCCCGGACAAGGCCATCGATTTGATCGACGAGACGGGATCACGCGCAAAATTGCAGACCTATGCGCTGCCGTCGGACCTGAAGGCGATGGAGCAAGAGCTGAAGAAAGTCTCTCGCGATAAGGAACTGGCCATCTCGATGCAGAATTTCGAGGAGGCTGTCCGCCATCGCGAGGAAGAAGAACGGCTTGCGCAAACTTCTCGATGAATCTAAGCGCGAGTGGAAAAAGAATCAGGAAAAGAACAAGCCGACGATCGGAAAAGAAGAGGTGGCCTATGTCGTCTCCAAGATGACGGGCATTCCGCTCTTCAAGCTTGAGGAAGAAGAATCTGACAAGCTGCTGCGCATGGAGGAATTCCTCCATAAACGCGTGGTCGGACAGAACGAAGCGATCTCCGCCGTGGCCCGGGCCATTCGACGGTCACGCGCCGGCCTGAAGGAAGCAAAGAAGCCTATCGGGTCCTTTATTTTCCTGGGACCTACCGGGGTCGGAAAAACCGAACTGGCAAGGACCTTAGCTGAGTTCCTCTTCAACAGCGAAGACTCACTCATTCGGATCGACATGTCCGAATATCAGGAAAAATTCACCAGTTCACGACTCTTCGGAGCCCCTCCGGGGTACGTGGGATACGAAGAAGGCGGCCAATTGACCGAACGGGTCCGGCGTCGGCCCTATTCAGTGGTCCTGTTCGACGAAATCGAAAAGGCCCATCCTGATGTGTTCAATATCCTGCTACAAGTATTGGACGACGGGGTACTGACCGACAGCCTCGGACGAAAAGTCGACTTCAAGAATTGCGTCATCATCATGACCTCCAATATCGGGACCAAGTTGATCCAAAAGGGGGTCTCGCTCGGATTCCAGAGCACGGAAGGCGATCAGGAGCGCCACAAGAAGGAAGAAGTGTTGGGAGAATTGCGCCGCTCGTTCAGCCCGGAGTTTCTAAACCGGGTCGACGAGATCGTGGTCTTCCATCAATTAGACAAAACGCATCTCTACAATATTCTCGACATCCTCTTGGGTGAACTCAACCTTCGTCTCCTCGATAAGGGGGTGGAGATCGAGGTCGAGGACGACGTCAAGCAGTGGTTGATTAAAGAAGGCTACGAACCGCTCTACGGAGCCAGACCGATGCGCCGGACGATTCAGCGCGCGATCGGCGATCCACTGTCCGAAGAGATGATTAGAGGACGATTCAAGGAATGCCGAAAGATCCGCGTGGTGCTTCGCGACGGCGCTCCGGCATTCATCGAGCAGGAGGCGATGGCTGGCGTCTAATGTCCCAGCCATGTAACTGCGCGACGCCATCGCATACAGTTCGATACGGCCCTTGTGGCGCCAGCGGCCACAAGGGCCGTGTTATTTAGCCCCTCTACCGATTAACGTATTTTCCATCGTTCCAGTTCGCATGATCGAAAAAAACGCATGATTACGACCGTTGAACAGCCCACCTCGGCCTGGATACCAGGGCCCATCCTTGGTATCGAGACGTCATGTGATGAAACCGCCGCATCGGTGCTTGCCGCAGACGGCGCCGTTCTCTCGAACATTATTGCGTCGCAGCATGCCGTTCATCAGCGATTCGGTGGCGTCGTCCCCGAACTTGCCTCCCGTGCCCACATTGAATCGATTGAAGATGTCTCCGCTGAGGCGCTGCAACAAGCCGGTCTCGCATGGACGGATCTCACTGGAATCGCCGTCACCCAAGGCCCCGGCCTGGCCGGTGCTCTACTCGTCGGGGTCAACTATGCAAAAGCACTTGCATATGCCTTGAATATTCCGGTGGTCGGCGTGAGCCATCTTGAAGGCCACATAGCCTCCGCCTGGTTACAGGACCCAGCGTTTCCGCTACCCTGTGTGGTTCTGGTTGTCTCGGGTGGACATACCCATCTCTATTATAAGGAACCCAGCGGTCACTGCCAGCTCCTTGGCGCTACCAGAGACGATGCGGCAGGGGAGGCCTTTGACAAAGGCGCTCAGCTGCTTGGGCTGGAATACCCGGGTGGACCAGCCATCGATCACTTGGCTCGGCATGGAAACCCAGACACCATTGCATTTCCCCGTTCTTATCTCAAAAAGGGAAGTCTTGATTTTAGTTTTAGCGGGTTAAAGACGGCTTTGCTCTATACACTTCAAGCAATACCTGAGCAATCTGTCGCGGCGCAAGCTGCGGACTTCGCTGCCGGCTATCAGGAGGCCATCGTGGCCGTCTTGGTCGACAAAGCCTTTGCCGCAGTCCGGTCATCCGGTGCTCGCGCGTTGGCCGTTGTCGGAGGCGTATCCGCCAATTCTCGATTACGCGCGCTGCTCCAGCAACGAGCTGCTTCCGAGAGCCTGCCCCTGAGTCTTCCCCCGCTGACCTACTGTACGGATAATGCCGCGATGATCGCGGCAGCGGGGAGGCAGGCTCTTCGTACAGGGCTTCGTGCACCCCTGGACATCGATGCCCAAGCTTCGCTGAATTCACCATTTACACATGCGATATAGCAGGATGCTGAAAAAACCATCCAACGTCGTTCTCGGTTCGTCAAAATCCTCAACGTACCCCAGAGGGTACGCTTCCGGTTTTGACTCGCCTGCGGCCTAGTTGGATGTCTTTTTGAGCATCCTGCGGGAGTATTCTTCTGTTATGTCACACGTGCAGGCCCTTGAAGTTCTGCTGTGCCGAAATGGTTTCTCCGTAGCCTGCTAACCGACGACGATAAGGAAACGACGCCCATTCCAGAAATTCACGGACAGGTCCTTGGTCTCCGTGCTGGCCAGCTCGCAATGCTTGAACGGCTGTACCGCCGACGTATGCCAGTGGATGAAGTCCTCTCAGCTGAAGCGGCAAAAATCCTCGCACAGTTCACGCATGAGATTCGGCGTCCCATCGGACTGGTCGTCACCAGGCGTGGAGCTGTTCAGGACGTCCTGGTCGGCGCCGGCACCGAGCCCTCGCCAACAACTCTGGCCACCTTTCGTGCAAGCCCGCGATCGCTACGGGGCCTTCGGCTGATCCGCTCATCTCTGAAAGAGCAGCCCCTCACTCAAGAAGACCTCACCATATTGGGCCTGCTCCGACTCGACATGATCGGAACGGTGACTGTCACACCCAAGGGCGATCCAGGGTTGCTCTCCCTGGCCCATCTGAATCCACCCAGTCCGCAGGGGCCATTGTATACGCTCCTGAAGCCCACTCTGGTGCATCAATGCCCGGTGAGTTTCGAGACATTCATTCGTGAACTGGAGTCAGACCTCCAACGTCAGAGCGGGTCTCACACAATGGCTCAGGGGCAGACCGCCATCCTCGTGAGCGCCTCGCCCAAGAGTAAGGCCGACCAAGAAGAACGTCTCACCGAGCTGGCAGAACTGGCCTCCTCGGCAGATCTCACCGTGATCGACCGTTTAGTGCAACGCACACAGAGCGGCCATCATCGGTTCCAATTGGGAAGCGGTAAACTCAAGGACGTGCTAATGCACGCCATGCAAAAGGGAGCAGATCTATTGATCTTCGATCAAGATTTGGCTCCCGCCCAGCTGCGCACTATTGAGGAGATCACCGACCTCACGGTCATCGATCGGACCCAACTAATTCTCGACATCTTTGCGCAGCGGGCGCATAGCCGAGAAGGCAAGGTGCAAGTCGAGTTGGCGCAACTTCGTTATCTGCTCCCCCGTCTCTCCGGTCAAGGAACGAGCCTCTCGCGCTTGGGCGGCGGCATCGGCAGCAGAGGTCCCGGTGAAACGAAGCTCGAAACGGACCGCCGTCGAATCAGAGAGCGCATCGACCATTTGGAGCGGGAGATCGAGGGCTTTGCCCGTCACCAAGACCAACGGCGATCTCGCCGCGTCCGGCAAGAATTCCCAGTCCTGTCCATCGTGGGCTACACGAACGCCGGCAAGTCGACATTGCTCAATGTCTTAACGAACAGTCAGGTGAGCACAGCCCCGCGCGTCTTTGAAACGCTCGACACCACGAGCCGCAGACTACATTTTCCGCATGGCCGGGAAGTCATCATCACCGACACGGTGGGGTTTATTCGCGATCTGCCCAAAGATCTCCTCGCCGCCTTCAGAACGACATTGGACGAATTGCGTGATGCCGACCTCCTCCTGCATGTGGTCGATGCAGGGGCAAAAGATCTGGACGCTCATATCACAGCGGTCGACACCGTGCTGCAAAGCCTCACCCTCGATCAGCTTCCACGGGTTCTGGTATTCAACAAGTGCGATCAGCTTCCGATCGGGCAAGCGGAGGCCCTGTGTCGGCGCTACAGCGCGATCGGAATTTCGGCTCTGCATCAGGAGACCTTGCCCTCACTGATCCAGCACCTCGAAGAACGACTGGACGCGCTTGTCCCGGTGGACGGCTCTTCCCAAAAATCGGCAGCCCCGGCAATCACCCTTGCATCTCGTCCTTAACCCGCTGCACAATCGACCCTCGCTGGTACCCGCCATGACAATGAAATCGCTGCCATCATCGGATTATCGGAAGCGTCTCCGAGAGATTGCGAAGACGCTCCAGCGCACAATGCCAAGCCCGAAGATGGAACTCGACCATCGTTCCCCTTGGGAGTTGCTCGTGGCCACAATCCTCTCCGCCCAATGTACCGACCAGCGAGTCAACCAGATCACTCCATCGCTCTTTCGGCGGTATCGGCAACCGGCAGAGCTGGCTGCGGCTAATCTTCCTGAACTCGAACAGCTCATTCGTTCTACCGGTTTCTTTAAGAACAAAGCGAAACATCTCGTCGCCTGCGGCAAAGCCGTGACCGAACGCTTCGGCGAACAGGTCCCGCACACGATGGAGGAATTGATCACCTTGCCGGGCGTCGGCAGAAAGACCGCGAATGTCATTCTCGGGAATGCCTTCGGCCAGCCCAGTATCGTCGTCGATACCCATGTGAAGCGCGTGGCGAAGAGACTCGGTCTGACCAGATCCGACAATCCAGACCTGGTCGAACAGGACCTGCAACAGCTCGTGCCGAAGTCCCAGTGGACGGCTGTCTCACAACGCCTGTTACTGCATGGCCGCTACATCTGCCTCGCGAGAAACCCCCAGTGCCGCACCTGTCCACTCTACCGGCACTGCCCATGGAAAGAGAAAGGTCCCCAATGATTCGTAGCATGACCGGTTTTGGCCGACAACAGACCCCCTGGCAGGATGGGTCCGTGACGGTGGAAATGCGCTCCGTCAACCATCGCTTTCTCGAAATCGCCTGCCGCCTTCCCCGGCCATTGAGCCACCTGGAAGACTCCTTCAAGAAAGCCATCCAGCACCGCTGTACCCGTGGACGCATCGACATCACAGTGACGGTCCAAGGGGGCAAAGGCCGCGCCGGAAGCGTCAATCTTGACCAAGCACTCGCAAAGCAGTACCATCAGGCCCTCCGCACCCTCAAGAAATCCCTGAAGCTGAGCGGTTCCATCGATCTGGCGCTCATGGCTGGGCTCCGTGACGTGGTGTCAGTATCTGATCAACCGACGGAAGACCCGAAACTGGCGAAGATAGTTCAGCAACTGACGACCCAGGCACTGACGGATCTTGAGGGCATGCGAACGCGCGAAGGGAAGGCCCTGGCAGAGGATATGAGCGTGCGGATTCAGACGATCCGGAGGCACCAAACGCTCGTCGCCGCACGGACCCCTCTGCTGGCCCAGGAGACCTTTGACAGAATGAAGACCCGTGTAGAGAAGCTGCTGGGATCTGAAATCCCCGATCCCCCCCGGCTCTATCAGGAATTGGCGGTGTACGCGGACCGTGGCGACATTACGGAAGAAATAGTCAGATTGGACTCGCATATGATACAGTTTGAGCAGACGCTCAAGCGTACAGAATCCGTGGGCAAAACACTCGACTTCCTGCTCCAGGAAATCGGGCGGGAAGTCAACACGATCGGCTCGAAAGCCAACGACGCGGAAATCGCCGGTCATGTGGTCCAGATGAAGGCCGAACTGGAACGCATTCGTGAACAGGTGCAGAACGTCGAATGAACTCAGCCAGCACTACCAGCTCCACGGCACCGGCGTCAGACCAACCCCGGTCCTCAACGGATCGGCGGGGCATTCTTTTCATTATCTCCGCGCCCTCCGGGACGGGGAAAACCACGCTCTGCAAGCAACTCGCGACGAACCTCCCCGGACTGTGGCATTCAATTTCCTATACAACGAGGAAGCCGCGGCCAGGCGAAGAGCATGGGCGCGCATATTACTTCGTCGGAGAGCAAACATTCCAAGAGATGGTCGCGCGAAATGAGTTCGTCGAGTGGGCCCACGTGTATGGACATCTCTACGGGACGCCGTGGAAATCGCTGACCGAAAAGATCGATCAGGGGATCGATGTGTTGCTGGAGATCGATGTACAAGGGGCTATGCAGGTCAAGAAACGATTCGAGGATTCAGTGTCGATCTTTATCCTTCCTCCCTCGATGACCGAGCTCCGGGCCCGGCTCCAAACCAGGGCCTCCGATACCGCGGAAGAGATTCAACGGCGACTGCATAAAGTGAAAGAAGAGGTGTGGAGCTACCGCGAATATGCCTATATCGTCCGAAACGAAGACCTTGGCCAGTCGCTTCGTGATCTCGAAAGCATCTTCTGGTCAGAACGCTTGAAGACGAAACGATTGAACATGACGTGGCTCGAGAACAATTTCATTCTTGACGATGAACAGAAAACGGGAGATCGCAAAGATCTTCCCTAACCCAAAGGAGTATGCATTCATGATCGACATGTTGAGACTCTTGCCCCAATACACCGCAGACGAATTTGACTCACGCCACCGGCTGACGATCATCGCAGCCCAACGGGCGAAACACATTGTGCAGGGATCACGTCACGCCGCTTCACGCTTCACCAAAGAAACGACCATCGCCCTCGATGAAGTTCTCCGGGGACAAATCAAATACCTCGTCGGTCAAGAAGCGCGGGATGCAACGAAGGAAGCGAAGCGCGGCAAGGAAGGCGAAATGGAGCGTATCGCCGTGATGACCGGCGACGATGCGAAGGAGATCAAGAAAGAGCTGAGCGTCTATGTCGACGATACCCCGAAGCCCGCGGTGGGTGAGAGCGAGGAGTAAGTGGTGAAGATCTCCGGCTCAATAGGGCCGACGTTGATTGGGAAGCAGATCGTGCTCGGCGTGACCGGCAGCATCGCGGCCTATAAGGCTGTCGCGTTGCTCCGGACCTTGCTCCGTGAAGGAGCGGTCGTGCACGTCGTGATGACGCAATCGGCCACGAAGTTCGTCACACCGCTGACGTTTGAAGTGCTTTCCGGCCATCCCGTCTCGACGGATATGTTCGAGGCGCATCAGGAGATGAAACACTTGTCATTGCCCGAACAGGCAGATGCCATCGTCATTGCGCCGGCTACGGCCAATTGTCTTGCAAAATCAGCGCTGGGGCTGGGCGACGATCTGCTCTCGACCATGCTCCTCACGGCACAGTGCCCGTTGATTGTGGCCCCCGCCATGGACGGAGGGATGTGGACCCATCCATCCGTCACTGCACACGTAGCGACGTTGCGTGCGAGGGGAACCATCGTGGTGAATCCAGAAATCGGCCCGCTCGCTTCCGGACGGATCGGCCAAGGCCGCTTGGCAGAGGAAGGCACAATTCTGGAGGCTATTCAGGCAGCGCTGGCTCCACGGCGCGATTGGCAAGGGCACCGTATTCTGGTTTCGGCAGGCCCGACGCAAGAGCCGATCGATCCGGTGCGCTTCATTTCAAACCGCTCCTCCGGCAAGATGGGCTATGCCATCGCCGAAGCCGCCCAGGCAAGGGGAGCCCAGGTGGTCCTCGTCACTGGTCCGACAGCCTTACCAACTCCGAGAGGCGTCGAGGTCGTCGCAGTCGCCACGGCTGAGGAAATGACGAAGGCCCTGTCCGCGCACCTTGCATGGTCCACGGCTGTGATCATGGCCGCCGCTGTGGCGGATTTTCGTCCCAAGCACCCTGCCTCGCAAAAAATACACAAGCAAGGGCGAACCGACCAGACGCTAGATCTGGAACGGACCACTGACATCCTGGCCTCCTTATCTGCCCAACGGACTACGCAACTCATGGTTGGCTTTGCCGCTGAGACCAGCGACCTGATCACCCACGCGAAAAACAAGCTGACGGCGAAGGGGCTCGACCTCATTGTCGCAAACGATGTCACGACATTGGGAGGGGGATTCGGCAGCGATCAGAACGCAGCCACTTTGATCGACCGGCAGGGGGCCATGACAGAATTGCCGCTGATGCCAAAACGAGCACTCGCCGACGCGATCCTGAACCGGGCGAAAGAACTGCTCCGCACCAGACAATCCAGGCAGGCACCCAAGCCAGTGGCAGGAGGACGCTAACAGCCCATGGCTCAGAATCAGAATGCCCCCGAGAGCGCCTTGGAAATCGATCGAATGGCCACCCAGTTAGCCAAGGATCCACATTCCAAAGTTTTCATGCCACTGGCCGAAGAGTACGGAAAAGTCGGCATGTGGCAGGAAGCTGCGGGCGTCCTCGAAGACGGCCTGAAATTTTATCCCGGCTTCATTACCGCCATGGTCGCGCTCGGACGTGCTTACGACCGCATGGGTGAGGCCACGAAGGCCAAGGCAATTCTGGAAGAATCCGTCAAGTTGAGCCCTGAAAACCTGCGCGCGCACCGGACCTTGATCAAGATCTACCAGAGCCAGGGGCTGAACGAATCGGCGCTGCAATCCTGCGCCGTCATCCTGGCAGTCAACCCGCGTGATGAAGAAGCGCTCTCAGTCCAATCTGCTCTAGGAGGACCGCTGAAACTAAAGAAGGAATCGGAACGGCCCAAACCGGCGGCTCCAGTCACGCCTAAACTCTCCGCCCCGGAGGCGAGTACGCTACCAGAAACCATGCCAGTCTCAACTCCGCTCGAACCAGAGATCGCTTCTACCGACCCACATATTGTGGCAACGAAGCCGATGGAGACAGCCCTCCGCACACAGGATCAGACAGGGGAGCAGCTCGCGTTGCCGGAGCTGGATCCCCAAGCCGCCGATACTGAGGTGATGCCTCCTCCTTCGCCTCACGCGGGAGCCGTGGCCCAGCTGGAAGCCTGGCTTCACACCATCGAATCACGTCGTCACGATCGTGACGCAACGAACGAGCCACACCCAAAAACTTCCTAAAATTTTTCGCGCGTTTGACCGGTCTGGGGTGGACTGATACAATGCCACCCTGCTGGACCCTGTCATGAGGGATCATCCTACGTTTCCGGTATGTGAACACAAAGACATGCTACGAATACGAGTCTTGCACGGCCCAAATCTGAATCTCCTCGGGACCAGGGAGCAGTCGATTTACGGCACCCTGTCTCTCGATGCCCTGGACTCAACCATCACGAAGCTGGCGAAGGAGTTGGCAGTGAAAGTGGACCTCCGCCAGTCAAACAGCGAGAGTGAACTGGTCACCTGGATTCAAGAGGCTCGGACGGGTTACGATGGGATCATTATTAACCCTGCCGCCTATACCCACACCAGCGTCGCAATCCGGGACGCCATTGCGTCGGTCGGCCTGCCGACGGTTGAGGTGCATCTGTCCAATATTCATCAGCGGGAAGAATTTCGCCATCGGTCCTATATCGCGGGAGTCGCAATCGGGCAAATTTCCGGTTTGGGCCCAACCGGCTATCTCCTCGCACTCCGGGGGCTGCACGACCATCTGACCGCATCCCGACGCCAGAAGAAGACGGCCGCACCAGCGACATCGCGACGGACGGTAAAAGGAACGAGATAATTGCGGAGCCGGCCGAGCGGCCGCTTACCGCCTGAAGGGAGTACCGAGTGATTTCCACGACCGATTTTCGCGGTGGCGTGCGGCTCATGGTAGATAATCAGCCCTTTTATATCGTTGAGTTTCAACATGTAAAACCGGGCAAGGGCGGAGCCTTCGTGCGCACCAAGCTCAAGAGCTATCTTTCCGGCAATGTCCTGGATCGTACCTTCCGATCCGGAGAACGGTTCGAAGAGCCGAATCTCGAAGAACGGACCATGCAATTCCTCTATGCGACCGACGACGCCTATACCTTTATGGACACGGATACCTTCGAGCAACTGACGTTCGAGAAGGGCAAGCTCGGCGAAAATGCGGATCTCTTGAAAGAAAACATGACGGTAAAGATTCTCGTGTACGAACATCGCCCGATCGACGTCGAACTGCCCAACTTTGTCGAACTAAAAGTCATCGGTGCCGAACCGGGTTTTCGGGGTGATACAGCCACGGGCGGCACGAAGCCAGCCACCCTCGAAACCGGCGCCATCATCAAGGTGCCGCTCTATTTGGAAGCCGGGACCGTGATCAAGATCGATACGCGTACGAGAGCCTACGTGGAGCGTGTACGGTGAGTAAGCAGAAGTCGAGCAAGTCGAAGAAGGGTGGACACTCGATCATTCTGCCTCAGGCCTTTGCCGCGACCCAGAGCGGGCAGGGCACACGCTCGCTGTCCGGACAACAGACCAAGCACATCCAAGAATTGATCGATCTGCTCAAGAAGAACAACCTGACTGAACTGGAATTGGAGCGCGAAGGCCTCAGAATCCGCGTGCGATACGAAATCGGGGTTAAAACGATCACGACCACCGTCGCCGACCAGGGGACGGCCGGCTCGACCTCAGTCTCTCAGCCGCCCGCCGCGGCCGGCACACAGACTGAAGACACGACGGGCATGATCACCATCGTGTCTCCAATCGTCGGAACCTTCTATCGGTCTCCCTCGCCGGATGCCGACCCCTATGTCGAAGAGGGCGATTACGTGAAAAAGGGACAGGTCCTGTGCATCGTCGAAGCGATGAAGTTGATGAACGAAATCGAGTCGGAGGTAAATGGGCGGGTCACGAAAATTCTGGCCGAAAGCACTAAGCCAGTGGAGTATGGCCAGGCGCTCTTCCTCGTCGACCCGACAGCCACCCCCTAGGAGCCTGTCCCTCTTCCCTCGACCCACATCGGAGTACTCACGTGTTCAAAAAAGTGTTGATAGCCAATCGCGGTGAGATCGCGCTCCGGGTGATTCGGGCCTGTAAGGAACTCGGCATTAAGACCGTGGCGATCTTTTCTGAGGCCGATGCGGCGAGCCTTCATGTACGTGCAGCCGATGAGAAGATCTGCGTCGGGCCTCCCGACGCCGCTCTCAGCTACCGAAATATTCCCAACGTCCTGAGCGCGGCCGAGATCACCGGTGCGGACGCCGTCCATCCCGGCTATGGATTCCTCTCCGAGAACGCCCACTTCGCCGAAGTCTGCGAGTCCATCGGCGTCAAATTCATCGGCCCCACGTCCGAACACATCGCCCTCCTAGGCGACAAAGCCAAAGCGCGCGATATCGTTGCCCGCCGAGGCTTACCCGTCACACCGGGCAGTCCCGGTGAGCTGAAGAGCGAACAGGGAGCCCTCGAAGCCGCCACCAAGATCGGCTATCCCGTCATCATCAAAGCCTCAGCCGGTGGAGGCGGACGCGGCATGCGCGTCGTGAACAAGGCCGAGGACCTCACGCGCGCGTTTCAAGCCGCGCAGGCCGAGGCGAAGACTACATTCGGCAACGATGCAGTCTACCTCGAACGATATTTTCTCGAGCCTCGCCATATTGAAGTGCAGATTGCCGCCGACCATCGTGGGCATATCGTGCATCTCGGCGAGCGCGACTGCTCGATCCAACGCCGCCATCAGAAGCTTCTCGAAGAAACGCCGTCGCCCGCCTTCGACGAGAAACTCCGCCGGGAAATCTGCCGCGTCGCCGTCGAAGCCGTCAAAGCCGTGCACTACCGGAATGTCGGCACCGTCGAGTTTCTGCTCGACAAGGATCACAACTTCTTCTTCATGGAAGTGAACACCCGCATCCAGGTGGAACATGCGATTACCGAAATGGTGACCGGCATCGATCTCATCAAGGAGCAGATCAGGCTCGCCGACGGCCAATCCCTCTCATTCAAGCAACAAGACATCAAGCTCAGCGGGCACAGTCTCGAATGTCGCATCAACGCCGAAGACCCGGAAAAGTTTACCCCCTGTCCCGGAATGGTCACGAAGTACAGCGCGCCAGGCGGATTCGGCGTACGCGTCGACTCGGCGATGGAACCGAACATGATGGTCGTCCCATTCTACGATTCGATGATCGCCAAAGTCATCACGCACGGACGGGACCGGCAGGAATCCATCGCCCGCATGCGCCGAGCCCTCGACGAGTACGTGATCGAAGGCATCAAGACGACCATCCCGCTGCACAAACGTATCCTCAACGACCCCGACTTCCAAAAGGGCCACGTCTCCACCACCTTCCTCGAGCGCTTCCTCGCCGGCTAATGCATCCCGCAACGCCGTCTGACAGCCACTCAGATTCTCCCTATCACCGGTTTTGCGATTCTCTCCAGTCCCGCCCCTAACCCGTATTATTCATGAAGACTTCTATTACAACTGCGAATACGGGAATCAGAATCCGATGTGGGGGTCACTCTTCGCGCCAAGATCATGCGAAGGGCGCTCGACCTCGCAAGCGCGGGGGCGACGCACCTGGCCGTGGCTTTTGCACGGCCAAGCGGGCGGGCTTTTTCAGCATCCCGCTAGCGACTGATTGCTCCTTCGAGCTAGAATGTCTTCCTCATGAATGCCGCGCGCCCTTACTCCCTCTCAGGCCTCTATATCATTCTCGATCCGTCGGTCTGCCCTGCGCGTCCCTTGGTCGAAGTGCTGACGGCCGCGGCTGAGGCAGGCGCCTCCCTCTTCCAATATCGCAACAAGACCGCATCGATGAAGGACGCCTACGTGGAAGCTTTGGCACTCCGACAAGCTGCTGCGAAGGCAGGCGTACTCTTCATCGTCAACGATCGCTGCGACTTGGCGCTGGCCGTGGATGCCGATGGAGTGCATCTGGGGCAGGGAGACTTGCCGCTCGACTTGGCGAGGAAGGTGATGGGCCCGGATAAGCTGATCGGGATCTCCACGCACAATCCCGACCAGGTGCAGGAGGCCACCGCCGGGAAACCGGATTATCTGGGCTTTGGTCCCATTTTCAAACCCGGTTCCAAACAGGACCACGACCCGGTGGTCGGGCTTGAGGGGTTACGTGCGATGCGCTGGCTCACATCGTTGCCCGTCTTTGCGATTGGTGGCATTCAGATCGACCAGGCAGGGGAGGTGATGCGCGCTGGCGCGCATGGCGTTGCGATCATTGCAGCGATCCTCAAGGCCCCGGATATCAGCCTCGCCGTGAAAACGTTCCTCGCCAAGATGTGAGCCCGCATTATTCATGACGCTTCTGCTGCAAGCGCGGATACGCGGCTGTGACTGGCAGTCTCGCCGTTCAGCCCTTCGACATACTGCACGAGTATGCCTCAGGGCTTCACGCCTCCGAGTGCCCGTCTCGCTTCGCGTCTGCACGCTTTCGCGACGAACCTTCATGAATAATGCGGGCTAGGACCAACCTGGCCAGCTTCGTGATCGGAGCGGTCCCCGCGAGGCAGACCACACCTTCGTTCCAATTTTGATTCACGCTCGGGCTGTAGGGGAGAGGGCCTACCACCGGAACCCCGGCAAGCCGTCGAAGGAGACTCACGGTCGACTGTTCTTGCACGCGAGCGGTCTTTGTATGTAGCGGTCGATGTTGATATCAAGACCAACGCCACGATGGGAATCTTTCGCCGGCGGAGCGCCTGAAGCGTCAACAACGCGTGATTGATTCCCCCCAAGCCCGACTGTCCGACCACAATGGCAGGCAACTTCATTCGATAGATTAGGTCTGATACGTTAAGTGACGACATGATAGGCACATGCACGCCGCCCACACCTTCCACCACCACAAGCGCATGCTTCTGACGCAGGGCACGGAAGGCTCGTATGATGGTCGCCACTCGCACGGTCGTTCCCTCCGCTCGTGCGGCTGAGAGCGGCGCCACGGGGAGTCGAAAGACATAGGGACAAACTTCTGCCATCGAATCATGGCCTCCAGCCGCTCTTCGCAACCGTGCTCCATCAGACTGAGCCTTGGCCGATCGCGAGACCCCTGTCTCAATCGGTTTCATGACGCCCACATCGATCCCCCGTTGACTCAGACACCGCACGAGCGCAGACGTGACGAGTGTTTTCCCAACCCCCGTATCGGTTCCAGTGATAAATATCCCTCGCGGGCTGAGAATCGTGAGCATAGTCGTTTGGCCCGTCGCATAGTTGAGTTCTAGCAGGAAATCGGAACACCTGTTGACCTGCTCATGCAGGATGATCCAAAAGGCCGTCAGCAAGGCCGCAGCCGAAGAAAGCACCGCAGGCGTACCCTCTGGGGTACGTTGAGGATGCTTTCGAGGTGAGAACGAAGCTGGCGGGTTTTTGGGACATCCTGCTAAAGGGTTCGGCTGTCACAGTTCCATACCTGTCCCGACACATCGCTAAGTTGCGCCAGATGAAAGACAGTCTTGGCAACTTCCTCTCGTGACGGCGGCCGGCCCAACGCATGGCCGTTCCAACTATCGCCTGCCGGCATGGCCACTTTAGACAGTCCCGTCCTCTGCCAGCCAGGTAAGAGAAGATTCACACGGACGTTACCCGCTCCCCACTCTTGGGCTGCAGTGCGCACCAGACCGGTGAGACCGGCTTTTGACGCCGCGTAGGCTGCTTGTCCCGTTGAGCCGTGGAACCCGGCATGCGATCCAATTACGACGATCGACCCGCCGCCACGAGCGAGGAGGGGAGGGGCCATGGCGCGGAGGCAGTGAAATGTTCCCGTCAGATTCGTGGCCAACACCTCGGCCCAATCTTCTTCATCTTGTCGAAGAAGGAGATGGCTCCCTCCGATTCCGGCATTGCAGACAAACACCGACGGCACAGGTGCCTGGCGGCAGGAGGCTTCCACCATCTGTTGCACCGCATGCGACTCGCGAATATCGGCTTCGTAGAGCGCCCCGGCTCCACCGGCGGCTACCATTTGCGTGAGCGTGTCCTCGGCCCTTGCCTTGTTTCGATGGTAATGTACCCCGACAGACCAGCCGGCCGCCGCAAAGGCCAGGCTGATCGCTCGACCAATCCCTCCGGACGCACCGGTCACAAGCACCGCATGTGTGAATTCACTAGCTAGTCGTGTCATCTCGGTGGCTCGTCGCTTAGCAGGCGATTGGAGAAACCTCATGTCCTGATGCCACTGAGTGTACGGCTAGACGAAATGATAACCGTTCTGCAGGATGTTCAAAAAGCTCCTCCAGCAAGGCCGCAGCGAGTGAAGGCCCGAGGCGTACCCTTTGGGTACGTTGAGGGTCTGAACGATGCGAGAACGACGCCGGAGGACTTTTTCAACATCCTGCTAAGGATTATGGGTGGGATATCGTATGAAGGCAAGCCTGCGGTCGAGACATGGACTAGCCCGATCTCCTTCCCTTGCCGCCTCCAGGATTCCTATGGTACGGTCACCCAGGAGCCTGTCCGACATTGCCTTCGTGACGAGGCGAAGGAGATGCGGCCAGATGCAAGGCCGCAGGCCCGGAAAAACCGGAGGCGTATTCACTGGAATACGTTGAGGATTTTTCAGGGCCGAGAACGACGCAGATGGTTGTGGATCGTTCGCCGCAGTAGAATGGTCTATGTCGGACAGGTTCCTAGCGTTCAACCACTGGAGGATTTCGCGCATGCCGCTGAAGACGCCGGGATATCGAAGGGCCCTCATGCTGGGAACAGCTTTGCTGCTCGTCTGGAGTACCTGGTCAGCGCCTCTTGCAGCGGAAAACGCCGATATCATTGCCCAGTCCGCCGACTATTTCCCCGATCAGATCGGGAACGAATGGCACTATCGTGGCCAGGCTACTGAAGGGCCTCTGCAAACGATTGAGCATAAATTCTTCTCCAATGTGTCCTCGGTCACCGGCACGAAAGACATCAAGGGCATGACGGTCACCGTGTTCCACGATACCAATCCGGGCAACCATGGCCCAATGGATAGTTTCTATCGCCGTGATAGCGTCGGCATCGTCTATTACGGCTCAGACCCGGGCACACCCTTTGAAAAACAGCTCGTGCCCTATCAGATCGTGCGCTTCCCTATGAAGGTCTCGTCGTCTTTCCCGCAATTCAACCGCAAGGAGCTGGATTTTGACACCGACCTGGATCGGGACGGCATCGACGAAAAGGCCGATGCACAAGGCGATGCCACAGTGCTGGGACAGGAATCGGTCACCGTGCCGGCCGGCACGTTCAAGGATGCCGTGAAGGTGGAAGCGCGCATGCACATGCAGATTCATCTCTCCGGCGCGAAGAGGACGGTCCAGGGAACTGATGTGATGACCGCCTGGTTTGTGAAGGGTGTGGGGTTGGTCAAGTATGCCGAGCGGCAGGAACTCTCGCCGTTGGACGACCGGGGGGTGGTCACGGATATCATGGAAGAACTGGAATCTTACGAGATCAAGCCGCCGAAGGCCTCACTCGGGCGGCGCGAATCCTCGACGGAGGGTCTGCTCGCTGACGACGCGGGTGACCACGAATTGCGTCAGGTACTCTTCACCTCCGGCTTTCGCTCCGACTCCGGAGAGCCGATGGCCCCCAAACGGCTGGCGTCCGACTAACGCACCCGTGATCGGACGATTCAGATAGAGATTCCCGACATCGAACCGTTGCCGTGCCAGTTCCAGATTGGCAGGGCTTCGTGAATAGACTCCGCCGGTGAGTGCATAGGCCGTTGAATTCGCCAGGGTCAGCGCTTCTTGAAAGGAAGCGGCCTTCATCACCGCGAGGATCGGCCCAAAGATTTCCTCTTGGGCTACTCGATGTGTCGGCGCCACATCCGCGAAGACCGTCGGCCCGACATACCACCCTGGTCCCGTCACAATCCCTTCCACCAGCAGGCGGGCTTCCTTCTTCCCAATCTCAATGTATTCCTGAATCTTTGCCTGCGCTCGACGATCAATCACCGGCCCGACCTGCGTGCCCGGCTCTTCAGGATTTCCGACCCTCAGGCTCAGCACCGCCTCTTTGAGGCGATCTAGAAAACTATCGTAGATCGCGGCATGCACGATCGCCCGCGAGCAGGCGGAGCATTTCTGACCCGCATAGCCGGTGAACGATGAGACTACTCCGGTGATCGCATCATCGAGATCCGCAGTCTCATCCACAATGATCGCGTTTTTCCCTCCCATCTCGGCCAGCACCCGTTTGACCATTTGTTGCCCCGGCGTAAAGGTACCGGCGTCTTTCAGGATGCCGAGTCCCACGTCCTTCGAACCGGTAAATGCGATGGTCGTGATCTCAGGATGAAGCACCAACGCCCGTCCGATGTCGGGCCCACCCGGCAAACAACAGAGTACCTCCTCAGGCACACCAGCCTCCCGCATGATCTCCGTGAGCCAGTGCCCCATCATTGGCGAGCGCTCTGAGGGTTTGAAGATCACGGGATTCCCGGTCACGAGCGCCGCCGACACCATGCCGGCGGGAATCGCCAGCGGAAAATTCCACGGGGCGATGACGGCCGTCACCCCGCGAGGGCTATAGAGTCGCTGGTTCAGTTCACCCGGCGCCTGTCCTAACCGTCTTGGGGGAGCGAGCCTGCGCCAGTCTGCCGCATAAAATTCCAGAAAGTCGATCGCTTCCGCGAGATCTGCATCCGCTTCCCGCCATGGCTTCCCGCATTCCAATATCTCCCATGCTGCCAATTCATCACGCCGCGTCCGCATAAGCGCAGCTGCGGCACACATGATGTCCGCTCGTCGTTCGGCTGTGGTATCGCGCCAGGATTCCCAAGCCTGAACAGCTCGGCGCACCGCCTGTTCAACATCCTCCGGACTCGCGCCGGACAACCGGCCCACGACTTCATCCGGACGTCCGGGGTTGCGAGACTCGATGAAAGGCCCCGTCAGGCGCAGTCCTTCGGACGACGCAGTCCACTGTCGGCCCAGTTGCGACCGCACGGTCACCAGGGCCTGCTGCATCGCCACTCGGCTGTCTGCCTGCGCAAAATCCCGCTGCGGTTCATTTCGAAACTCCTGGATACCGACTCGATGAGACGGCTGATTCTGACTCAGTCGCGCAAGATCAGGCGGAGCCAACAACGTGCTCAAAGGCTGGGATTCCACATACTCTTTTCGCAGGAACGATTCATTCGAGGTGTTTTCCAGCAATCGCCGTACGAGATAGGCCATGCCTGGAAGCAGATCACCCACTGGGGTATAGAGCCGCAATCGACGCCCATACTGCGTGACCGCCTGCTGAAAGGGCTCGGCCATGCCGAAGATCATCTGATATTCCCAGGCCTCTGGAGGGAGCCCGAGCGACTCCGCAACCGCCTCGATGTAGGCCAACGTACGGAGATTATGTGTCCCGAAGGCCGGTCGAATCAGGGATGTCTGAGATAAAATAAGATGCGTGAGCGACTTCATAGTTGGCATCCGTCTACATACTTTTTGTTCAAAGAGAGGAACAGCCCAGCCTCGTTGCCGATAGCGGATCATATCCGAATCCCAGTAGGCCCCTTTCACGAGTCGAATCGTGATGGGCACCCCACGCCGGCGAACCCAGGACAGGAGCCCTTCGATATCTCGTTCCGTTTCCCGATGGTAGGCCTGCAACGCGAGACCCGCATATGGATAGTCCTTGTAAGAAGGCTCCGCGAAGAGCCTAGTGAAGATCTCCACCAGCAATGCTTTCGTATCAGCTTGTTCCATATCGAAGATCAACGAAGCGGGGAGACGCATCGCCAGATCGAGGATAGTTCGAAGCCGCGTCGACACCGAATGGTAGCTTCCTTCTGGATCAATCGGGTCGAGATGCGGAGAGAGAGCGGAGATTTTGATGGAGAGCTGGACCCTCGGTATCGGTCCGAGATGGTCGCGCTCCAGTAAGGGAAGGGACGGCCATAAGGCTGACTCGCGCGCGAGCAGGGTCAGGGCTTCCACACAGCGATCGCGGTACCGATCAGCCTCACGATCGCTGATGGTGGCCTCACCCAACAAGTCGATCGACCAGGCTCGCCCCTGCTGCCAAAGATCGGTCAACCGCGGCGCCGCTTCCTCGACTGTCGCTCCGGCAATAAAGGTGCGCGCCATGTGCTCGACCTGGCTTCTGATCGCCTTGCCGCTGAGCCGAGCCCCCAAACTGGTGGCGGAAAGGGCTTTGAGCCCCCATTGGGCGCCGAAGAGTGCTGTGTCTCCATCGCCCAAATACTCGCGCGCCAGCGCGACCACCTGCTCGTCGTCTGTGACCGAGGGCAGGACATCAATGAATCGAAACAGCTGTGTCTTGAAGCGGCTGTCCTGCATGGCCAGATTGAGGGCCGTTTGCGACCACCAACGGCCCTCAAAAAGAGTCGGAGTTCGACCGGCAGAGAGACGAGCGAGCTGTTCACCGATACGGTAAACCACGGGTTCGAGAGGGGAAGAAATTGTCGGCATCTGCACCCCCACTGGCAGTGAGACGAAAGAACACCATCAGTATACACTGCGAGCATTCTGTTGAAACGTTTGCACAAATTTGGTATACTGTGTTCACTGCTTCGTCCTCCCCGTCAGATACTCCGGTGAAGCGATGGATGAGTGCTCCCAAGGAGAAGTAATGCTCGCTACAACGACTGAAGCCACACCGAACGAAGACGTGTTTGTGCCGTTAAACTTGGCTCTATTCTGCGCCATCGTGGCCGCCACGATGATCGGCATCCCACTCTATGGATATTACTTCGGGTTCAGCCTCTTCGACTGGGTCCTGTCCTTGGTGATGTACATCGTCACGGGTATGGGCATCACCGTCGGCTATCACCGGTTGGTGTCACACCAGAGTTTTGAATGCCCGAACTGGGTAAAGGCCTGTATTCTCGTCGCCGGTGGCTGGGCGATGCAAAACTCTGCCCTCACATGGGGCGGCGACCATATTCGCCATCACGCCAAGACTGATGAAGAAGAAGATCCCTACAACGCCACCAAGGGATTCTGGCACAGCCACTGCGGCTGGCTCTTTTACGATACCCCCTATCGCACGGAGAAGTACGAGATCCGTCTTCGCCGCGACCCTGTCGTGATGTGGCAAGATCGCTACTACTGGCCGATCGTGGTCACAGGGCTTCTCCTGCCCTTTGCCCTTGGTGTCTGGCACGGCGGCTGGCAGGGCGGCATTAGCGCCTTCCTATTGGGCGGTCTCTTCCGGATGTTCATGGTGCTGAATTCCACCTTTACGATCAATTCACTCTGTCACATGGTGGGGACACAGCCCCACAGCACGCAGGACAGCAGCCGCGATAGCTGGCTGGTCTCCTTCGTCAGTTTTGGCGAGGGTTATCACAATTTTCATCACGCCTACGCGCGCGATTTTCGCAACGGACCGAAGTGGTACAATTTCGACCCCTCGAAATGGATCATTTACACCTTCTCGTTGATCGGGCTCGCGACCAATCTTCGCCGCAACGACCCCACCGTCGGGTAATCAGTTCGCGAAAAACTCTCCCGACGGACTGTTTCATCTATCTGCTATACATTCCCCCATTGCGCAATCGCCTATGTCGCATTAGCCCCATTTTCTTTCAGCCTGTCTTTCGCTTATGATGGAGTGGCTGGCCAGAGAGCCAGTCCTATTCGATTATGTACCTAGGAGTCTGCGGAAAAACATTGTGGCACGGTGGAAATTCAATGGTCCGTACATCTTGGACTACAGGAGAATACGCAAGCAGGATGCTCAAAAAGGCCGTTCCAGCAAGGCCGCAGCGAGTGAAGGGCCGAGGCGTACCCGCTGGGGTACGTTGAGAGGGTCTGAACGATGCGAGAACGCCGCTAGAGGACTTTTTCAGCATCCTGCTAGAGGAGGAGCGCTCCATGGCTGATGAACATCCCGCTGGGCCCCAGGCTGGTCACGGGAAAGACAACCTCATTCCCGGCGTCAAATATGTCATCGCCGTCAGCAGCGGCAAAGGCGGGGTCGGCAAATCCACGGTCTCCGTCAATCTCGCCGTGGCCCTCGCCTTGACCGGCGCCAAGGTCGGTCTGCTCGATGCGGATATCTATGGTCCGAACATTCCCATGATGATGGGCGTGGCCAAGCCCCCGGAACAGAAAGACGGCAAGATCGTTCCCGCCGAAAGTCACGGGGTCAAACTCATCTCCATGGGATTTTTCGTCCCGGAAGACACCGCCGTGGTCTGGCGAGGTCCGATGGTCCATACCGCCATTCAACAGCTTTTTCGCGATGTGCTGTGGGGCGAACTGGATTACTTGCTCATCGATCTGCCGCCCGGCACCGGAGACGCGCAGCTCACCCTCACCCAGTTGGTCCCGCTGACCGGTGCCGTCACCGTCACGACGCCACAAGAAGTCGCCCTGCACGATGTTCGCAAAGGCATGATGATGTTCCAAAAGGTGAATGTGCCGCTCCTCGGCATTGTGGAGAACATGAGTTACTTTCTCTGCGGCCACTGCGGCGAGCGGACCGAAATATTTTCGCACGGGGGAGGGGAGCGGGCCGCCGCCACACTCGGGATCCCGTTCCTCGGTCGAGTGCCGATCGACCCGGCGATTCGCGATGGCGGCGACTCGGGCACCCCGATCGTCGTGGCCGATCCGGCGTCTCCGCAATCGGCGGCGTTCCGGGAGATCGCACAGAAAATTATCGCGGAAGTCACCGGCGCCGCAAAGGGAGTTCCGCCGATTGAAAGCCTGCTGAGCAAAATCAAAAAACCATTTACGACAACATAACCGACAGACTGAAAGGACAGGACAGGCGATGGGGGAGTTCGTGCGGGTGACAGGCACAGACGATGTGAAACCGGGCCACGGGATCGTCGCAGAAGTGAACGGCAAGACCCTCGCGGTTTTTAATGTGGACGGGACGTTCCACGCAATCGACAACACCTGTGTCCATCGGGGCGGCCCGCTCGGGGAGGGGGAACTCGAAGGGTCCGTCGTGACCTGTCCCTGGCACGGCTGGCAATACGATGTCACCACGGGCGCCTGCGTGGCGAATCCCGCGGCGAAAGTCGAGCGGTATGAAGTACAGATCGACGGCACCGACGTGAAGGTGCTGGTCTGACCTCAGATGGTCGGGGTTGAGTCCGGTATCTAGGCTCTTCATGATGCCAAGTATGGACCGGAGTGATGTGCTGTTCCTCTATCGTCAAATGCTGCTGATCCGCCGGTTCGAAGAAAAATCGGCGGAGATGTACGCCCTCGCAAAAATTGCCGGTTTCCTACATCTTTATATCGGCGAAGAGGCCATTGCGGTCGGGGCCATTGCCGCGCTTCGACCGGATGACTACGCGATCAGCGCGTACCGCGATCACGGGCACTGTCTCGCCCGAGGCTCCGACCCCGGCCACGTGATGGCCGAGCTGTTCGGCAAAGCGACGGGCCTGTGCCAGGGCAAAGGCGGTTCCATGCACCTGGTGGATGCCCCGCGCCGGTTCATGGGCGGCTATGCCATTGTCGGAGGCCATATTCCCCTTGCCACAGGCCTCGCTTTCGCGACCAAGTATCAAACACTCGACCTCGTGACCGTCTGCTTCTTCGGTGAAGGGGCGATCCCGAGTGGGCAGGCACACGAAGCGCTCAATTTGGCGGCCTTGTGGAAACTTCCTGTGATCTTCGTCTGCGAGAACAACCGCTACGGTATGGGGACGCCGGCTGAACGGGCCATCGCACTCTATGCAGACGTGGCAGAAACGGCCCGCTCCTATGGCATCATGGCTGAACGCGTGGATGGCATGGATGTACTGGCCGTGCGCGATGTGATGCGCAAGGTCGTCGCGCAGGTGCGCGCGGGGCAGGGACCATTTTTCATCGAGGCGATGACCTACCGGTTCATGGGCCACTCAATGTCTGACCCGGCACACGGACATTACCGAACCAAAGTAGAAGTGGAGGAGCACCGCAAACGCGACCCTCTTCTATTGCTAAAGCAGACGATCCTGAGCAACAACCTAGGCGCCGAAGCCGATTTCACACAGCTTGAGCGCGAAGTCGGCGACGTCGTAACGGCTGCCGTCAGGTTCGCGGATGAGAGCCCGTTCCCCGCCCCATCGGCCTTGTACTCCCACGTGATGCAAGAGGAGTAAGACAATCCATGATGCTGTCCTATCGGGAAGCTCTCAATCAGGCCATGCGGGAGGAGATGCGTCGAGACTCGCGCATTTTTTTGATCGGCGAGGAAGTGGGCTACTACCAGGGCGCCTTCAAGGTCAGCAAGGGTTTCGTGGAAGAATTCGGCCCGCAACGGGTGGTGGATACTCCGATCACGGAAGCCGGCTTCACGGGCCTGGCAATCGGCGCCGCCATGGCGGGGTTGCATCCCATCGTCGAGCTCATGACCATGAATTTCGGCATTCTTGCATTAGATCAGATCGTCAACAATGCCGCTAAAATTCATTACATGACGGGGGGCCAGCTGTCGGTGCCACTGGTGATTCGCGGACCGGGCAGCGCCGCTCACCAGTTAGGTGCGCAGCATTCGCAAAGTCTGGAAGCCTGGTTCTGTCACGTGCCAGGATTGAAAGTGATCGCGCCTGCCACGCCGCACGATGCGAAAGGCCTGCTGAAGAGGGCGCTCCGCGACAACAATCCTGTCATCTTCATCGAAGCGCAATTGCTGTACGGAACGAAGGGGGATGTCGGAGACGGTGAGTACACGATCCCCATCGGTGTCGCCGAGGTGAAGCGTGCCGGGCGCGACGCGACGATCGTTGCCTACTCGAAGATGCTCCTGCTGGCGCTGGAGGTAGCCGATCAACTGAGTCGAGAGGGCATCGAGGTCGAGGTCATCGATCCCCGCACCCTCAAACCCTTGGACCTCTCAACTATCGTGGCTTCGGTCAAGAAGACCGGACGTCTCGTGATCGTCGAAGAGGGCTGGCGTTTTTGCGGGCTGGGCGCGCAGATTGCCGAGAGCGTGTACGCGGCGGCGTTCGACTACCTGGACGCCCCCATCCAGCGCGTCACCGGCGAAGATGTGCCGATGCCCTATAGTCGCCCATTGGAAGATGCCGCCATCCCGGACAAGGAGCGCGTCATCAAAGCCGTCAAAGCACTATGCGGCGCACAGTAAACGAAGGAAGGAGGCGCGATTACCCATGTCGTCACAAGCTCAAGCTCCTGGTCATATCGAAATCACGGAGACGCTCGTTCGGCTCTATGTGTTCCTGACGCAGTATCTGGATCGCTGCCTCGATGAGGCAGCCAGGAAGACATACCCGGATGAGGAACTGCACGCGCATCTCTCCACGACGCGCGCGACGATGGCGGACATCCTCGCTGTGAATCCCGTGGTCAAGAGCAAAGTCGAGAAGGAATGCAAGGACGTGCTCGCCCTCGGAGCCGCGATCTTGAAAGGCGGCCATGAGCGAGCCTCGGTGATGGAGCCGATGAAGACGCAGCACGCCATCCTGCGGAACAAGACCATTGCATTGAGCGATCTTTTGGCAGTATTCCGGGCTCTCTGAAAGAATACTCAGGAGGAGTGCACTCTCACAGGATGCTCAAAAAGCCTGCCCAGCAAGGCCGCAGCCGATGGAAGCACCGGAGGCGTAGCCTCTCCGGCTACGTTGAGGATGCTTTCGAGGTGAGAACGAAGCATGGGAAGAGGCGCGTCTCGGCGCGCGAGGGTCGGGCGGGTGAGACGGGCGACTTTTTCAGCATCCTTTCAGGATCTGCTCATGTCAGACCATATACAGGAGAAACATCAATTGGCCGGCTTGGATACACGCGAACGAGGCTTCAGTAGGCCGGTCGTGTTTGAGCAAGCCGACGGAGGGTATCAGGCCATTCTGCGATATGAGACGACGCGCGTGGTGACCGCCGCACAAGACACTCCGGGGGCCGCGCTGGAAGAATTAATTCGTACGCTCCAAGCACAGGGCTACTCGCAACTCCGTAGCCAACTGAGCGTCCGGGAGGGCACCTACTTGGGTTCACAGGAACCTTGGATTGAGTATCCGGACCCTCCGCACGGTACGGAACAAGAGGGCGGGTGGCTGAAACGATTGTGTCGCTCTTTCCTGCGACAAAGTGAGGACACACATGGCTAGTCGCGTTGTAATGCCAAAATTAACCGACACAATGGAAGAGGGCGTCCTCCTTGCGTGGAAGAAACGCGAAGGGGATCAGGTACAGGCAGGGGAGGCGCTCGCTGAAATCGAAACCGACAAGGCCATCATGGATCTCGAGGCCTTCGCCTCCGGCATCCTACGCAAGATCCTGGTACAGGACGGCGCAACCGTGATGTCCGGAACGTTGATCGGCGTCATCGGCGGAGCGGATGAGGATATCACCTCGGCATTGACCGACCGGATCACTGCCGCACCATCGACCGGCGGCGGAACGAAAACAAGTGCGCCTTCTGCTGCCAGTCCGACACCCGCGTCACCAGAGAGTCTACCGGGAACTCGTTTCATCGTCTCGCCCCGCGCGAAAGCGCTTGCTGCCGACCGGGGAATCGATCTCTCTGCCATCACCGGAACCGGTCCTGGCGGGCGAATCGTGGAAGAGGATGTCGTGAATGCCACGGCGCCGCCAACGCAGATGCTGCCGGCTGGAACAGACCAACCGCTGAGCCAGATGCGGAAAGCCATTGCGCGAGCGACGACACAAAGCAAAGCGCCGGTGCCTCACTTTTATCTGACGAGCGAGATAGATATGGAGCAGGCAGAGCGGTTCCGTGATCAGTTCAAACAGAACCGTACAACGCATCCCTCGGTCACCGACTTGCTGATCAAAGCTGCAGCGATCGCGCTCACCCGCCATCCGGAAATCAATGTGTCATTCACCGGCCATGCCATCAGGCGGCATGCGCGCATTGATATCGGCATCGCCGTCGGCATCGAGGACGGCTTAATCACGCCGGTCATTCGCAATTGCGGCGCGAAGTCGCTGGACGATATCTCGACCGAGTCGCGGACGCTGATCGACCGGGCCAGGGACAAACGCTTGCAGCCGCAGGAGTACACCGGCGCCACCTTCTCGATCTCAAACTTGGGAATGTTCGACGTGGAAAACTTCATTGCGGTCCTCATCCCCCCTCAAGCAGCATGCATCGCTGTGGGTGCCATCTGCGACGCACCTGTCGTCAAGGACGGCACGGTCAAGGCGGGCCGGCGCATGAAGGTGACGCTATCCTGCGACCACCGGGCCCTGGATGGTGTGCAGGGAGCCGGCTTCCTGAAAGAGTTTAAACGTATCCTTGAACATCCCTCGGAGTTACTCTCGCCCAAGGAAACGCCATGAGCTTTATCCCACTCGACCAACTTCGATCATCTTGTACTGACTTGTCTCCGGCTATCAGCCTTCAGCCTTCAGCCTTCAGCTCTTCCAGGCGCCTTCCGCCCTGGTTCAAAATCGAAGCGAAAACCGGTCCAGACTACCTCGACATCAAGCAGACGATGGACCGGCTCAAGCTCCATACCATTTGCGAAGAAGCGCGTTGCCCGAACCGATGGGAATGTTGGAACGCACGCACCGCGACATTCCTCATCCTGGGCGACATCTGCACCAGACGTTGCCACTACTGCTCAGTCGAGACAGGCCGACCGCAGGCGATCGATCAAGAAGAACCGCGTCGCGTCGCAGAAGCGGTCCAGGTGTTGGGCCTTAGACATGCCGTGATCACATCGGTGAACCGGGATGAACTGGAAGATGGCGGCGCCGCGATCTTTGCCGAAACGATCCGGCAGACCAGACAACTCAGCCCAGGCTGCACGATTGAAGTCTTGATTCCAGATTTCGAAGGGAATGATACATCCCTCGCGATGGTCTGTGCCGAGATGCCGGAGATTCTGAATCACAACATCGAAACCGTGCGGCGGCTGTTTCCGGCAATCAGACCACAGGGGAAGTATCAGCGATCGATCGAGTTACTCGGCAAGGCGAAGCAATTGGGCATGCGCACTAAGTCCGGGTTGATCCTCGGGATGGGAGAAACCATGGACGAGGCCCGCGAAGTCATGCGCGACCTCCGCTCCATCGGCTGCGACATTATGACCATCGGCCAATATCTCCAACCCACAAGACAGCATCTGCCTGTTGCGCGCTTCTACAATCCCAGCGAGTTTGCCATGTTCAAAGAGGAGGGGATGGCCCTTGGCTTCACCCACGTCGAATCCGGTCCCCTCGTCCGCAGTTCCTACCACGCAGAACAGCAAGTAGCCCGCGAAGCGTAAGGGATATGCCTCGGCCATGAGCCACCACAACGTCGTCATCATCAGCGCTCATCCGGATGACATGGAAATCGGCATGGGCGGGACGGTCGCCAAGCTGGCGGAATCCTTGGCTGTGATTACTTCCGTCGTTGTGACGAACGGCGGCCGGTCATCGAATCCATTTGCGTTGACGGAGCAGCGGATGGCCGAATTGAGAAGAGAGGAGGCCCTCCGTGCCGCCAGCGTCTTGGGAGTAAGAGACGTGATCTTTTGTGACGAACCGGACGCGGCGGACGAGGTCAATACTACGGCTGTCAAACAGAGACTGGTCGAGATGCTCGCTCGCCTCCGACCGACCGAGGTCTATACGCTGGATGAGGAACATGACCGACATCCCGCCCATCGCCTTGCCGGTAAGCTGGCGAGGGAGAGCGTCCTTGAAGCGGGCATCGTTTTAAGCGGTGGCATCTGGGCTTACGAAATCTGGGGGCCCTTCGCTACCTGGGACCGCCTTGAATACATTGACCGCTATGTGGCCAAGAAGATGGCCGCCATTGCGGAGCATCAAAGTCAGGTGGCAACGATACCCTATGGGGAAGGGGTTCTTGGATTGAACCGCTGGCGAGCCGTGTTCGCCGATCCCAAGGCCAGCGCCCCGGCAGGTGTGTATGCGGAAGTCTTTCGACGGATCACGCCCTCTCCTCTTTGACAAATAAGCTCCGTTTCTTGGTACTGGTAAAGGTTGACTCCATTGACCAATCCTAGAAATGGGGGTAATATCGCTCCGCTAACAGGCTGAGGAAAAACCATTTTGGCACAGCAGAACTTCACTGGTCCACACGTCTGTGACAACAGGAGAACATCATGCAGGATGCTCAAAAAGGCTGTCCAGTAAGACCGCAGCGAGTGAGGTAGGCTGAGGTCAAGGTCAAGGTTGAGCAAAGATTCGACTTGTCTCATCTCAGCCTTAACCTGAACCTTAGCCTTCCAAGTAACGCTGGCGAACTTTTTCAGCATCCTGCAATCAACCCATTTCAAAGGGGGAAGTATGGCTGAAGCCACTGATGTCTATGCCGACCAATTTCAGCTCAACCTTGGGCCACTTGGGTGCACTCTTAATTTTCAAGTCTCTGGAGCAAATCCGGTGGCTCCAGGTTCTCCGCCGCCGATTGAACGTGTTGCCACTATTCGGTTGAGCCTGCAGCATCTAAAAGCAATGGCGTTCATCTTGCATAAACAAATAGTGGGGTATGAAGCACAAGCTCAGATGTCCACTGGCCTTCCGGTCGATGTGCTTCGAGCGCTGCAAATTCGGCAAGAGGATTGGGAGGCATTCTGGCGTCCATAGTAAAATACGCTCTAACCAGATTCATTATTGATGATCGGATAGTAAGTGGTCCGATTATCAGTTGGCCTCCTCACGATTCAAACTTTACCAGTACCCCGCTGGGTGGGTTGCCATGCCCGTCCCACGCTTAGCAGGATGTGGAAAACTCTGTAGGCATGCCAGAATTTCACTGGTCTGCATGTCTGGCATAACAGGAGAATACTTCCGCAGGATGCTCAAAAAGGCCAGACTTCTCACCCGCCCAACCCTGGCGGCTACTTCACCCGCCCACCCTGAGTCTGCCAAGACAGCCTCTTCACCCAAGGACGCGCCTTGCCCAGGCTATGTTCTCGCGTCGCTCACAGATTCGACGTGCTAACGACAGTGTGACGTACCCCTTCGCTCGCTGCGACCGCCTTGGGCCGCCTTTCTGAACATCCTTCTGGGCGATTCTGATATTAATCACCTTCAATGCGCGCAGAGGGGGGATTAACCAGGCGTACTCATGAAAAGGTCGAGATCAAGGATTCAGAATGTCCCTGTTCTTTGCACGTGCGATTCGCGTACCATTGACTCGATATGGAAAGCCTTCATCAACTCGAAACGGTTATTTTGCTGTTGATAGCCGTACTCGCCCTTGCGGCGTTCGCACGCAAACTCGTGATCCCTTACCCCATCTTGCTGGTGATCGGAGGGTTGGTCTTAGGCCTCATTCCCGGCGTGCCGACGCTGCGACTCGATCCTGACGTCGTGTTCCTGGTCTTCCTTCCCCCTATTCTCTGGTCAGCGGCCTACTTCACCTCCTGGCGTGATTTTCGTTCAAACCTTCGCCCGATTACCCTGTTGGCTGTAGGACTCGTGTTAGCGACAACCGCCGCCGTAGCAGTGGTCGCGCACATCTGGCTTCCGGGATTGGGTTGGGCTGGAGCCATTGCGTTGGGGGCAATTGTTTCACCGCCCGACGCCGTGTCGGCCACTGCGGTCGCAAAGCGATTAGGCCTTCCACATCGTGTTGTCACGATCCTGGAAGGGGAGAGTCTCGTGAACGATGCGACGACGCTCATTCTGTATCGCGCCGCGGTCATGGCGGCGGTCAGTGGCACCTTCATCGTAAGCGACACAGTGCTGGACTTCTTCATTGCGGCGGGAGGGGGTGTCGTGGTCGGACTCTCGGTCGGCGTAGTGGCCCGGTGGGCGCTGAAATTGATGAAGGACAGTTTCAGTGAGATCGCGGTCACGCTCTTATCCCCGTATATTGCCTGGGTCTTGGCCGAACAGGCTTACGCTTCTGGCGTACTGGCCTGCGTGGCCGGAGGTCTCTATCTTCGCCAACATTTCAGTGCGGCCGTTGCGCCCACGACAAGGATTCAAGCGAGGGCCGTGTGGGACTTTCTTGTGTTCGTGCTCAATGGACTCATTTTTATTCTGATCGGCCTGCAACTCGGCGCCCTCCGTGAGGCCATCCCGTCCGGAATGTTTCTACCGCTCATTCTCAGCGGGGTACTCGTGAGTGTCACCGCGATCTCGGTACGCATGATATGGGTGCCGCTGGCCGCGTGGATACCGAGACTGTTCAGCCCCGCACTGCGGGCGCGCGATCCGATGCCGCATTGGTCTGTTCTGTTTATTATCGGGTGGACCGGCATGCGCGGGATTGTGTCTCTTGCGGCGGCGTTAGCGCTGCCGCTGACAACTGCAGCCGGAGCGCCGTTTCCCTTTCGAGCGGAGATCATACTGATCACATTCTCAGTGATTCTCGCCACATTGGTTGTACAGGGCTTATCACTGGCGCCTCTGATCCGCGCCCTGAATTTAAAGGAAGACGGAACTCTGGAACGTGAGGAGATGCAGGCGCGCGAACATGCAGCGACGGCCGCTCTTGTACGCCTGGATGAAGTCGCGAACGAAGGGTGGACGATTCCCGAACACCTCGATCAAATGCGTGTTCACTATGGCGACCGTGTACAGCGCTATGCCAAGGATGGAACTGCTCCTGAGTGTACGGCAGAAGCCATCGAGATATTCCGGCGCTTGCGACATGAGACGTTGACGGCAGAACGCCTTGCGGTGATCGGCCTGCGAAACGACGGTGTCATTAGTGATGACGTGCTGCATCGTCTAGAGCACGAGTTAGATGTGGAGGCGCTTCAACTCGGAATCGGCGAGCGGCGGGTTTCATCAGAAGGGGACAATTCTGGGTAGGGAACGAGACGTGATCCTCATGGGGATGGGCAGGGGAGAATGACGCACGTGGCGAAGGACAACCTTGTCCCGGTCACTTGATATCTGATCGATCCTCCCAGTGCACCCGTTTCATGATGTGGTGAATGCCCGGCGCGAGGAGTAGTGCGGTGACGGCGATCACGACCAAGCCCGAGTAGAGTGCGAAAAGCCCTGCGAAGACTTTCCCCGGCTCTGACAAATCTACCTTCACCGGCCCCATTCCGCCTAGGAGCATGGCCGCATTCAAGAAGGCATCCCGCCAAGGCAGGTGCTCATAGTGGCTGTAGCCCCACATGCCAACCCCCAGAGACGCCGCCAGAAGAGCAACTGAGAACGCCAGGTGAAGGAGCAGACGCCGAAGTAACAGACGCGAATTCGGAGCGGAGTGGTGCTGCGTGCTCATCGGGCCTCCTCAAGGAATGGTGTGTAATCGGACCTGATTACGCTGTCCTGCTTCATGGCCCTCCGCACTCTGTGGTTCCTTCGACAGATGTCGCTCGGTTTTTTTATTTGTCTATTTCACAGTCAAGCGCCTCACCCTCGGCGTCACCCACGTCGAATCCGGCCCGCTAGTCCGTAACTCCTACCACGCTGAGCAACCGATTGCTCGGTGGCAACTTTCAGTTCACTTCACACTCGCACAAAATATGGAATTGCAACCAGGATCACGCCGACACCGACTAAAACATACACGTTGGCAATGAAGTAGGGGAAAGCGCAGAGGACAATTCCGACGCAGAGTGGGACGATGGCCTTTTGCTTTTTCCCATACAGAAAGTAGCCAATGCCGATGGCCCCGAAGAGCATTCCCCAGATCAGGACCGCCACGCTGCCTAACTCAAACATGTATTGAGCTCATGCAAATTATAGACGGACACGTATTTCTCTTACTTGTTTAACGACAGAGCCTTGGTGAGTGGCCCGATTGTGCCCTGGCCGGCTCGATATTCACAGATCGCCTGCGTGATGGCCAGGACATGCCATTCGTTAAAGCTTTTCTTGAAGGCAGACCCCCGATGTCCTGACGTGCCAAAGGCCACTCGTTGCTCACGAACCATTGCATCAGGCTTCTCCGAAGAATAGGCCGCGATGAGCTTCGAGGCATCGACGAGGACCGATGTCGGCGCTGGCTGACCTGCGAGGGGATGCATGCCCATGCAGGTTGTGTATCCCCGGAGTCCCTCCACTGTCAACTGCGCCAGCGGTATGCCGCACATCGACCCGCGGATCATTCGCCGCAGTAGAAAGATCAATGCCGGACTAGCTCCTATTGGAAGGGGTTGACTGACCCTGGCGCTTTTGATACAAGGGCCCGGGTTGTCCTGACAGACTGCAGTGCACCTTCTTCCGGAGCGGTTCCTTGCAGCATCCAGATTCCTGGTCTTGGACTCGTCGATCTTTCTTGAAAACGTCTGTTGTCGGGCTTCTGTTGCTCGGCAGCAAGCTGCTGCTGTCCCTCGGTCGCGCGCGCGAACGAGCTTCCTGACGGCGAACTCACCTTCTTCAACGTGCACACGAACGAACGACTGCGAGTCCGCTATCGTGATGACGCAGGGAACTATGACCTGACGGCGCTGGATGAGGTCAATCATATTCTGCGTTGCCATCACACACGAGAAGTCGCCGCCATCGATGTGCAATTGCTGGAGCACGTAAATCTCGTGCACAAAGCGGTCCATGGTACCGGCGAGATCCACGTGATTTCTGGATATCGGTCGCCCGAGTACAATGCGCTGCTCGTGAAGCGGAGCCGGCGAGCCGCGCGGCACAGCCTACATGTTCAGGGGCAGGCGCTCGACTTCTATGTTCCCGGTGTCAAGCTTCGCGAGCTTCGCCATGCCGCGTTGCGGCTGCGGTACGGCGGGGTAGGATTTTATCCACGCGGGAAGTTCATCCATCTCGATTGCGGTCCATTCCGAATCTGGTAGTTCCCTCCTCGCAGGCTGCTGAAAACAGTCAGTCAGGCGTCGAATCTCGCTCGAAAGCATCCTCAACGTATGCCCAACGAGAGCAACCCTCCGAGGATGCTTCATAGACTGTGGCCGTTCAGCAGGCCGCCATCTTGAGTAAGCCTAGGCGTAGAATTTGGGTCCTGTTAGTGTCTGAACATGCTGACTAACGCAGTTCAGCGTGCAAAATCGTTTTTCAGCATCCTGCTAAATCAGATCCGCTTGAGGAATAGCACCGACAAAGGTGGGAGTGTGACTGCGAGCGAATGGGGCATGCCATGAGAGGGTAGGGCGCTTGTCTGGAGCCCTCCCGCATTTCCCACGTTGCTTCCCCCGTAGGCCGAGGCATCGCTGTTCAACAGTTCACGATAGTAGCCTTCGCCAGGCACGCCGACTCGATAGTTGTAGCGGGGAACAGGGGTGAAGTTACACAAGCACAATATCTGATTATCCTGGTCCTTGGCTTTTCGGAGGAAGGCGATCACGGAATGGGCCGCATCGGAAAAGTCGATCCACTGGAAACCGGTCCAGTCGTGATCGAGTTCGTGCAGCGCCGGCTCCTGGCGGTAGAGCCAGTTGAGGTCTCGTACGAACCGCTGGAGCCCCACGTGTGGCTCGAAATCGCAGAGATGCCATTCCAGGCTGGTGTCATGGTTCCACTCACACCACTGTCCGAACTCTCCGCCCATGAACAGCATTTTCTTGCCGGGATGCCCATACATGAAGCCATAGAGGGAACGGAGGTTGGCAAAGCGTTGCCACTCGTCGCCGGGCATTTTGTCGAGCAGCGCCCGCTTTCCGTGCACCACTTCATCGTGCGAAAGCACCAGGACGAAGTTTTCATTGAAGGCATAGAGGAGCCCAAACGTAATCTGATTCTGGTGAAAGAGGCGGTGGACGGGATCATGGCCGAAGTATTCCAGCATGTCGTGCATCCAGCCCATGTTCCACTTGAACGTGAAGCCCAGTCCTCCGGCATAGGTGGGGCGTGAGACTCCCGACCAGGACGTGGATTCCTCGGCGATGGTCATCGCGCCAGGGAAGTCACGGTGGACCAGGACATTCAAGTCCTTCAGCAGCGTGACGGCTCCGATGTTTTCGTGCCCGCCGAACTGATTGGGAATCCATTCTCCCTCCTTCCGGCCGTAGTCGAGATAGAGCATCGAGGCGACGGCATCCACGCGCAAGCCGTCGATATGGTAGCGATCCAGCCAAAAGAGCCCGCTGTTCAGAAGGAAGTTCCGGACCTCGACGCGATCGTAGTTGAAGATGCGGCTGTGCCAGTCCGGATGGTACCCGAGCCTTGGGTCGGCATGGTCGTAGAGATGCGTGCCGTCAAACTGGGCGAGCCCATGCGGATCGTCTGGGAAGTGCGCGGGGGTCCAGTCCATGAGCACACCGATTCCAGCCTGATGTGCCGCATCGACGAAGGCCATGAAGTCTTCGGGAGATCCGTGCCGGCTGGTGACGGCGAAATAGCCGGTGGTCTGATAGCCCCAGGATCCGTCGAACGGATGCTCGGTAACCGGTAGCAGTTCGACATGGGTATAGCCCATATTCTTCACGTATGGGATGAGCTTTTCTGCAAGCTCTGGATAGGTCAGCCAGCGATTCCCTTCCTCAGGGATACGCATCCAGGAGCCGAGATGAACCTCGTAAATTGAGAGCGGCGTGGCGAGCGGGTCTTGCTGTGCCCGCGCCGTCATCCAGGACTGGTCCTTCCAGCGATAGGGAGAGAGTGCGCGGACGATCGAGGCGGTCTTGGGGCGCAGCTCCGATGCGACCGCATAGGGATCGGCTTTCAGGAGCGGTGCGTCATGATGGCGCGACCGAATTTCATATTTGTAGAGCGTGCCGTCTGTAAGTTCGGGAATGAAGAGTTCCCAGAGGCCGGTTGCTCCTCGGTTTGTCATGGGATGGCGGCGTCCATCCCATTCATTGAAGTCGCCCACGACACTTACCCGCGCGGCGTTCGGCGCCCAGACGACAAAATGGACTCCGGCGATACTCTGCACCGTCCGGAGATGGGCGCCCATCGTTTCATAGGCTTTGAAGAAGGTTCCCTCGGCGAAGAGATGCAGCTCAAAGTCGGTGAGGAGAGGTGAAAATGCATAGGGATCGTACCGCTCCGATACCTGTCCTGCATGGTTGGTTATGCGGAGACGATAGGGGATGGTTCCGAGTGGCCCCGGAACGATCGCTTCGAACAGACCGGCCTCATGGAGGCGCGTCATGGGTATGGGCTGTCGACCTCGCTCACCGAGGAGTAGGGCAACGTCGTTGGCTTCCGGCAAGAAACAGCGAATCGTAACGGTAGGGGAACTGCCCTGGGCCATCGGATGGGCACCAAGAATTGCGAGGGGGTCCCAGTGTTGACCCTGGACGAGCTGTTCGAGTTGATCGAGCGGCAAGCCTGACATGAATGGAGACTCCTCACTGCTGGCCGTATCGTAAGAGGGGCGAGCCAGGAATGGAAGAGGAAAACGCATTAACCCGGACTATTCATGAATGCCGTCGCGAGTCGTTCGAGACCGAAGCCCGCCGGGGCTTCTCGCAAGTAAGGCCGACGGAGGCGTACATGCAGTCCGTCGAGGAGGCCGAACGAGAAAAACCCCGCCAGGCGAGAGGATCGGACGACGTAGCAGGTATTCATCAATAGTCCGGGTTAAGATTTCAGCACGCGGAACAT